>NZ_PPDL01000021.1 GCF_002994655.1 Corynebacterium sp. 13CS0277 | reverse complement strand
GCTCGGTAGTGGTGGTGGCGGTTGTCATGTCAAGACCTTCTCAAGCTCAGATTTTGCTTACAGGGTATGACACTGCCGCCTCCATAGCTCTTGGATGTTCTCGGTCCAGAAGTGAAATTTGTTCTGAAATTCCTTGAAAAGCTCGGCGCGGATCTGTAGCAAGGCTTGGTCGCGCCCTTGAGGTGAGTTGGTGTCGAGGTGGCACTTTGACAGGTAGCTTGCAAATAACGGAGCGTTGGCAATGTCATGCTTCAAGCGGGAGGAAGCGATGCATTCAAAGGCCTCTGGGGCGGCGAGGAACTGCAGCATGTTGCGCATTTTAGGAATCAGCGGCGTGGTGGACTGCATGATGTCCTGGAGGGCCCATGGGTCGGGGCGCTGGGTCCCGGCGGGGACGGCCTGCCGGTAGCGCTTCACAAAGTTCGCCACCCACACCACGTCTTTATAGGCGTAGCTGTAATAGCCTTGACCTGCGCGGAAGCCGTGTTCTCCAGAGTGGGTGAAGCAGTCTTCGTAAATCGCAGGCAACTCCGGTGGATCGCTGAGCACGGAGAGTACCTGCATGATGTGCCGACGCCTCGTCGACGCCTTTGCATCTTTCACAGGGTGCTCCCGCAGGAAGACGATCTCGGCTGCGAGCAGCACGACCTCTCGGGGCGCGCCGTCCAGTTGCTCTTTGAATTTCGTCCACTGGTCGGTGTCCGAGTAGTCGAGGTTGTCTTCGATGCAGGAGCGCAGCTCCTCGGCGACCTCAGCCGTCCAGATCTTCGCCTCCGGGTCGATGACGCTCATGCCGTCGCCGAGCATGTGGTCGATGATCGGCTTGACCCGGGCGGCGAGCTGCATGTCGCCTGTAGGTCGGCTGTCGCGGGTGGCGTCAATAAGCTGGGTGAGGGTCGCGTCATCCATGCCCACGAGTGTATGAAGATGGCTCGGCTGACGCAGAGTTTGTGGCCAGAATGACAATGGCACCACAGCCTCGGTCCCGCGGAGGTGCAGGGCCGGGGCTGTGGTGCGCTGTGGTGCCGCCTCTGGCTTAGTTGGCCTGGGTGGTGCCGTGCTGCGGCTTGACGAGGGGGAAGATGATGGTTTCGCGGATGTTTTTCTCCGTGAGCATCATGACGAGGCGGTCCACGCCCATGCCCATGCCGCCGGACGGGGGCATGGTGTATTCGAGGGCGAGGAGGAAGTCTTCGTCGACCTCCATGGCCTCCGGGTCGCCACCGGCCGCGAGGAGGGATTGCTCGACGAGGCGTTGGCGTTGGATGACGGGGTCGATGAGTTCGGAGTACGCCGTTGCCACTTCCGCGCCAAAGCAGATGAGGTCCCATTTTTCTGCCACGCGGGGGTCGTCGCGGTGCTGCCGGGTCAGCGGGGAGACGTCGGTGGGGAAGTCGCAGAAGAACGTGGGCGCGATGGCGTATTTCTCGGCGAGTTCTTCGTGGAGTTCGATGATGATGGCCCCGCGGGTGGCCTGCGGGTCGACGTGGATGTCGTGCTCGGCGGCGAGTGCCCGCAGCTCCTCGATGGGGGTGTCGGGGGTGATGTCGCGGCCGGTGGCTTCGGCAATACCTTGGTGGACGGTGACGACCCGCCACGGGGCGGCGAGGTCCACCTCGTGGAGCGCGCCGTCGTGGCCGCGGCCCCGGACGAGGGTGGTGCCGTTGGCGGCGAGGGCGGCGTTGATGATGAGGGTGCGGGTGAGTTCCCGCATGGTGGTGTAGTCGCCGTAGGCCTGGTAGGCCTCCAGCATGGTGAACTCGGGGTTGTGGGTGGCGTCGGCGCCTTCGTTGCGGAAGTTGCGGCCGATTTCGAAGACGCGGTCTACGCCGCCGACCATGAGGCGTTTGAGGTAGAGCTCCGGGGCGATGCGCAGGTACAGGCCGAGGTCGTAGGCGTTGATGTGGGTTTTGAAGGGGCGGGCGTTGGCGCCGCCGTGGATGGTTTGCAGCAGCGGGGTTTCGACCTCCAGGAAGTGCTCCCCGAGGAGGGTATCGCGGAGGGCTTGGATGACGGCGCTGCGGGCCTCGACCTGGCGGCGGGCATCCTGGTTGACGATGAGGTCGAGGTAGCGCTGGCGGACCTTGGTTTCCTCGTTGCTGATGCCCCGGTAGAGGTTCGGCAGGGGCCGCAGCGACTTGGAGGTCAACTCCACGGTGGTGGCCAGGATGGAGGGGGTGCCGGTGCGGGAGGCCCCGCGGGTGCCGGTGACCCCAATGTGGTCTCCGAGCGCGAGCGTGTGCCGCAGGCGCGTCATCTCTGCCGCACCGAGGGTGTCGCGTTCGCAGATGATTTGGGCTGCGCCTGCCCAGTCCTGCACGCGGAAGAAGATGACGCCGCCGTGGTCGGAGACCCCGACGATGCGGCCGGCGGTGGCGACGGGCGTGCCGGGGGCGGCGTCCATGGCCTGGGTGAGGGTGCTGGTGCGGTCGAAGTGCGCCGGGTAGGCCTCCGCGCCTGCGTCGAGCAGTGCTTGGCGCGCGTCCATCCGCTGCCGGACCTGCTGCGGCAGGCGACGGGGTGCAAGAGCCACCTGATTCTGGGTGAGGAACTCGGCGATGCGTTCGTCGTCCGCGTCGTAGAGGGGCTGTTCGTGGGCGGTGTCTTTGACGAAGGGCAGGGAGATTTGCCCTTCGGCGACACCGATCGCCAGCCCAATGGTCGCCAGGTCGGAGGTGTCCCGCCAGCACAGGTAGCGGGGCACCCACTCGGGGTCGTACTTGAGGTTGGAGCGGTAGAGCTGCTCAATCTGGAAGCGGCGGGACACCGCACTCACGGCGCCGCGGCTGAGCCGCTGCAGGAAGGTCGCGCCGACGTCTTCGCCGGCGGCGATGACCTCGCGGAGGGCGGCAAAGTTCAGCGAGATGCGCTGCACGCCGAGCTCCCGGGATTTCTCCACGAGCCCGGTCACCATGAACTCGGTGACGCCGTTTTCGGCGTGGGTGGTATCGCGCCGCATGACGTCGAGGGACAACCCGTGGCGGCCCCAGGGCACGAAGCTGAGCAGGCCACGCGGCTGGCCGGTGGCGTCGAGCGCTTCGACGACGACGCAGTCCCCGTCGAGGGGATCGCCCAAGCGGTTGAGCGCCATGGAGAACCCGCGGTCGTCGCCGTTTTGGCGCCAGGTGTCGGCCAGCTCAATCAGCCGGCTCATCTCCTCCGGGTGGATGTCGCGGTGGCGGCGCACCCGCACCTCATAGCCGGCGGCGCGGACCCGGTTGACGGCGTGCCGCACCGCCTTGAGCTTCGGTGAGTTGATGTCGAAACGGTCGACGAGGAGCACCGCCTCGTCACCAATGACGCGCGCTTTGAGCCCCTTGGCGGCATAGGCCTCCGCGCCCTCCTTCGACGCGCCCACGACGGCGGGCGCGAGCCCCTTGTCGGCGGCGTGCCGCAGGAACGCCTCGACCGCGCCCGGCCAGTGATCCTTCGGCCCCACCGGGTCCCCGGAGGCCAAGCACACGCCCGCCAGGCTGCGGAACGTCACCGCCGCCCGGTGCTCCGGGCCGAACACGCAGCCCTTGTCGCGGCGGGTCGCGAAGTAGCCCAGGGAGTCGCTCTGCCCCGACTCGTCACCCGCGCGCAGCAGGTTCCGCAACACCAGCTCGCTGCTCAAGTCGGTGAACTGCATCGTCGTCTGGGAGCGCATGAGCACAATGAGCGCCACGACCACCGTCGCCGAGAACCCAATCGCCACCACCGTGTCCGGCCAGTGATTGACCGCCCGGGTGCCGGTGAGGAAGTGGTTGACCAGCTCGCCGGCGCTGGGGCGCTCGGTCGAATTCGGGTAGCTCACGATGGCGGTGATGACCGCCAGCACCCACGTCACCGCAGTACCCACCGCCAGGGTGAGCAGCGTGTGCCGCAGGGACTTCTCCGCCAAGCGTGCATGGAACAGCTTCCTCTTGAGTAGCAGCGCCACCAAGAACAGCGTTTGGACGGCGCCGGCGACGACGATGCGCACCATATCCACCGTGGAGACAATGCCGCGCAGCTCATAGGCGTTGGCCGCGAAGCTCGCCAACGCGACCGCGACGACGAAGACTTCGAAGGACAGGTAGATGACCGCGATCCACCAGCCGACACGTTTTAACCTACTTAAGGCATGCGCGATGACTGCCGTCACCAGCGCGGTGAGCAGCGACTCGCCCTGCAGGGGCAGCACGAAGCTGGCGATGCCAGCGATCGTGGCGAACAAGCGCGTGCTCCCCAGCAGGTGGTCGAAGAAGACAAACAGCGCGGTGACGTAGAAGTACATTGGAATGTACTTCTGGACGATTTTTTCCAAAGGGAGCGGGGAAGTCATACACACAACAAGGGGGAGAGATGATGGTGTGGAAAGCCAACGGCGGGCGACATGCCCCCGCCACGGCTGACCGGGGCCGGCGCGCCACGGCCCTCCGGGGCCTACCGCCGTCGGCGTCCCGCCCCTGAAAAAAGGGGAGTGATGATCCAGGGATCGTCCGGGGCTTGCACGGCGGGGTGGGCACGACACCACACGCGGGTGGGGGAGCGCGCGGCGCGCGCGGGTGGCCGGGCCACACACATCAGAGTGAATAAATAAATAAAAAACAGTCGACACGTGCCCCCGAGGCAGGTGTGCGACCGGGTGCGACCAGGGGCAGACACCCTCACGCGGTGGGGCGGGACGCCCGCCGGGGTGGGGTGCAACCTTTGGCTGTCAGTGTTGGCACCGATTGTGCCACCCTGCGGCGGGCGGCGTCTAGAGGCCACGGCGTGCACTGTGCATGGGGGAGGCTATCGCCGGTCCAATCACCCCATCTACTGCGGGCGGGTGACACTCCGCCAGCCCGCCCGATGCGCTGGTACTGCCCCGGCGCACACCTCGCAGCCGCATCCTCACACGCCCCTCCCGGGGCGCATTCGGCCCCGGCGGGCCGGTGGCGCAGGCGGACTTATGCTCCCGGGGTCGGGCCGGTACCCGGGGCGTCAGGCCCGTCGTCGGTGGGCTCGGCGTGTGGGATGGCCCACGCATCCTGCTCCCCGGGCAGGCCGTAGGTCTGGTAAAGCTTCTCGATCGCGATCGCCACCCAAATACAGAACAACAGCGGCAGGATCGTTAAGTTCAAATTATCGGGCTGCAGCGCCACGTCGACGATGACTTGGACGCCGGTGGCGTTTTTCACGTCGTTGGCGGCATCGCTCAAGGTTTGGAAGATCAGCTGGTAGACGGTGAGGTAGATCGTCGTCCACTGGATGATGTACTCCGCGAAGTCGGTTTCCTCCGGGGTGAGCAACAGTCGCGGGAAACGGGTGACGAGGTGGCGGTGAATCCACGCCGTCGTCGTGCCGGTGAGCCCCAGCACGGCGAGCGCGGGCACCATGAGCTCCGCGGGGCTGAAGCGGAACAACTCCGACTCGAAAGGCTCGGGGCGGATGTAGGCCACCACGGAGGCCACGATGAGGACGGCGACCGTGATGAACCCCAACAGCAGGGCGCTCTCCAGCGCGGTGATGACGAGCCCACCCAGCACCCGGAGGATGAGCTTCGGCCCCGCGAACCCTTGGTGGGGGCGCATGAGGAGGCCCGCGCAGATCACCACGATGAGGATTGCTGCGAGGTTGATCCAGAAAGCCACGGTGGGTGCTCTTTTCAGCCGGGGGTGCGGTCGAAAGCAGTGTATCGCCGCTCCCGCGGACATCGGTGGCGTGGCCACAGTTCCCCGTGCGTCGGTGTCCCCCTGTGTTCTTTGCGCCCCGGACCCCCGTGGCGCGGGTACCACCCGTGGGGTCTCGCCCTCGGGCGCCACCCAGCGGGGGCGCCACTCAGCGGGGGTGGGCTACAGGGGGATGTTGCCGTGCTTGCGCGCCGGGCGGGGAATGTTTTTGTCCCGCAGCAGGCGCAGGTGGCGGGCGATGTGGCTGCGGGTTTCGCAGGGCAGGATGACGGCGTCGATGAGCCCCCGCTCGGCCGCGAGGTACGGGGTGAGCATGTAGTCGTCGTACTCGCGCTCAAAGGAGGCGACGAGGTCGGCGAGGTCCTCCTGGCTCATGCCGCGGGCTTCGGCGGCGCTGATATCCCGGCGATGGAGGAACTTCACCGCACCGGCGGCCCCCATGACGGCGATCTGGGCGGTCGGCCACGCGAGGTTGACGTCGGCGCCGAGCCCCTTGGATCCCATGACGCAGTAGGCGCCGCCATAGGCCTTGCGCAGGGTCACGGTGATTTTCGGCACGGTGGCTTCCCCGTAGGCGTAGAGCAGCTTCGCGCCGCGGCGGAGGATGCCCTCGTGTTCTTGGCCGGCGCCGGGGAGGAAGCCGGGCACGTCGACGAGCATGACGATGGGGATGTTGAAGGCGTCGCAGGTGCGGACGAAGCGGGCGGCTTTTTCGCTCGCGTCGATGTCGAGGCAGCCCGCAAAGTGGGTGGGCTGGTTGGCGACGAAGCCGACCGACTGGCCGTCGATGCGGCCGAAGCAGGTAACGACGTTGTCGGCGCGCTCCGCCTGGATTTCGAGGTACTCGCCGTCGTCGGTGAGGCACTCGATGACGTCGCGGACATCGTAGGGAACGGCCGGGGAGTCGGGGATGATCCCGTCGAGCCTTAGATCGTCGGCGGTGAAGCCCTCCTCCCCGGCGCCCGCCTCGGCCGTGTCGGCGGGGAGGTGCGGCGGCAGGCTGCGGTTGTTGTCCGGCAGGAAACCCAACAGGTCGTGCACCCAGTCCAGGGCATCCTCGTCGCTGTCGGCGGTGTAGTGGGAGTTCCCGGCGGTCGTGAGGTGGGTGCCGGCGCCGCCGAGTTCCTCCTGGGTGATGGTTTCCCCGGTGACGGTGTGGATGACGTCGGGGCCGGTGACGAACATCTTCGAAGTGCCGTCGACCATGACGACGAAGTCCGTCAGTGCCGGCGAGTAGGCGTTGCCGCCGGCGCAGGCGCCCATGATGACGCTGATCTGCGGCACCACCCCGGAGGCCTGCACGTTGTGGAAGAACGTGCGGGCGATGAGGTCGAGGGACACCGCCCCGTCCTGGATGCGGGCACCCGCACCCTCGTAGAGGCCGATGAGCGGCCGGCCGGTGGCGACGGCGAGCTCCATCACCTTGATCATTTTCTCCCCGTACACCTCGCCCAAGGCCCCGCCGAAGACGGTGCCGTCCTGGGAGAAGATGCACACTTCCCGGCCGTCGATGGTGCCCCAGCCGGTGATGATGCCGTCGCCGGTGGGGCGGCGGGCCTGCATCCCGAAGGCGTGGGTGCGGTGGCGGGCCAGCTGGTCGAGTTCCACGAAGGAGCCCTCGTCGAGGAGGTAGTCGAGCCGCTCCCGGGCGGTGAGCCGGCCGGCGTCACGGACCTTCGCCAGTGCCGGCGCGCCCATGGGGGCGTAGGCGTCCGCGCGGCGCTGTTTGAGGTCGGCGATTTTCTGGGCGGTGGTGGCCGGTGCCGGGGCGACGCCGGTGGCCGGATCCACCACACGCGGCAAAGGTGAGGAAATAGTCATGTTTTGCATAGTAGCCCCGAGCCGCTTTAGTTTCCACAACCAAATCCGGGTGATCTCCGTCACCAGCACACCTCCAGCAGTGTGATACCCATCCCCAGCAGGCACAACGCCCCACCCGACACCCCAGCCACACGCCCATCACGCCCGCCCCACCGGCGCGCCGGGCCACTGGGAGGGGCCGGCAGGCATCCACGCACGACACTCGCTGTCGCCTGGGTGGTGCCGCCTGTGCCCGATGAACAGTCCGGTGAACAGAGCGCGCGGGCGAGTGTGGGGGAGGGGCCCACCGGGGTGGGCGGTGGGTATCCCGGCGGGGGCAGTCTTCGCATACAGTGATGGCCATGACTTCGCGCGCCCCCCTCAACCGAGAACGCCTCACCAACGCACTGGTACTCAGCGGCGACTACGCCGCCGTGAGCGTCTACGACCAGATCGGCTCCACCAACTCCGAACTCGCCAGCCTCGGCCGGCAGGGGGCTGCGCAGTGGACGGCGCTGCTCGCAGAGGAACAGACCGCCGGACACGGCCGCCACGGCCGCCCCTGGGAAGCGCCCCGCAGCAGCCAGCTCATCATGAGCGTGCTCATCCGGCCCCCGGCGTCCGCGCTCGCGCACCTGGGGCTGCTGCCGCTGGTCAGCGGCCTGGCCATGATCGACACCCTGCGCGCCTTCGAGGAGCTTGCGCCCCTCAACGCGCAACTGAAATGGCCCAACGACGTCCTCGTCGACGGGCGCAAACTCTGCGGCATCCTCGGCGAGGCCGTCGCCCTCGACGAGCATCCCTGTCTCATCATGGGCATCGGGCTCAACATCTCCCTCACGGAGGAAGAACTGCCCGTCCCGCACGCCACCTCCCTCGACCTGGCGGCCGCCGCCCACGGCATCGACCTCGACCTCGACCGCACCGAATTCGCCATCGTCGCCCTGCGGTACGTGAAAAAGCGCCTCGCCCAGTGGGCCGCAGGCGATACCTCCGTGCTCGCGGACTACCGGGCGGTGTGCTCCTCCATCGGGCTGGATGTCTCCGTCCACCTGCCCGACCACTCGCAGCTCATCGGCACCGTCACCACCGTCGACGACACAGGCCACATCGTGGTGCGCGACTCCGGCGGCGACCTCCACGCCCTCGCCGCGGGCGACGTTACCCACCTGCGCAAAGCCGACGGTACTTACGCCAATTAACGGCCATCGCCCACGTCGGGCACCGCGGCGCGGGGCACGTCAGTGCTGGGCGCTGCGGTGGTGGCACCGGGTGGTGGACGCAGTAGACTTTTGAGCCACAGCACCCACCCCACGCCCGCACCAGGAGAGGAGCACACGATGGCCCGGCTACATCTCGTCCCCGGCGAAGTCATCTACGTCAACCTCACCACCCCGCTGCTGCGGAACAGCTACCTGGTGCTGCGGGCCATCCTGCTCACCGGACTGGTGTGGATCGGGGTCGGTTTCATCGACAACTACCTCCTGGCGGGTGGCTACACCTTCGACGGCACCACCTTCCCCCCGAATGATGGGGCCCTGCTGCTGCGGCGGGGTCTGCTCGTGGCGTGGGCGGTGCTCATGGTGACCGCCCTCGTCATCCCCGTGTGGAAGCAGCAACGCCGCCGCATCATCGTCTCCGACCGGCGGCTGCTCGTCCGCAGCCCCGGCTTCGCTGGTGCCGTCATGGATGTGCCTCTCGACCAGATTCTCGGGGTGGCCCGGCAGGGCAGCGACGTGCAGGTCCGCATCCTCGGGGCGCGCCGCCCCCTGGTCATCGCGAAAGCGCCGAAGGCGAAGCGTTTCGCCGAGTCGCTCGACATCCTCGCCGCTCACAGTCGCGGCCACGTGCCCTACCTGCGCGACTAACACAGCCTCCCGGGTGCCGCCCGCTGTGCGGGCGGTGGCCTGCGGCCCCGCCCCTCGGCCTTGTGGCGCGGCCCCACCCCGCGGGGGCAACCGGGGCCTTGTCACAGGGTCGCGTCCGGGCTCTATAGTGGGCACTCGTGACGACACCTGCACCGACTGCATCCACACGTGACACTGATTCCACCCCGCAGGCGTATGAGCCGGCGGCGATGCCCACCATCGTGTGCATCGGTGACGGGCAACTCGCCCGCATGCTCCACAGCGAGGCCACAGAGCTCGGGTTGCGTTTCCGCATCCTGGCCTCCGGGGCGGAGGAATCCGCCGCCCAGGTCGTGGGCGATGTGGTGCTGGGGGACTACCGGGTGGAGGCCGATGTGCGCCGCGCCGTCGACGGCGCGGACGTCGTCACCTTTGAGCACGAGCACGTGCCGGGGGAGATCATCGCCCACCTCATCGCCGACGGCGTCAACGTCCAGCCCCACGACCGGGCGCTCGTGCACGCCCAGGACAAGCTCGTCATGCGGCAGGCGCTCGCCGCCGCGGGTGCCCCGGTGCCGCCCTTTGCCCCCATCGACTCGGTCGACGATGCGCGCGCCTTCTACGCCGCCATGGATGGCGCGGTGTGCCTCAAAGCCCGCCGGGGCGGCTACGACGGCAAGGGCGTGTGGTTCCCCGCGGACGAAGCCGACCTCATCCGGCTGGTGGAGGAACAACTCGCCGCCGGCACCCCGCTCATGGCGGAGCGCAAAGTCACCCTGCTGCGGGAGCTGTCCGCCCTGCTGGCCCGCAGCCCCCGCGGCGAGGTTCGCCTGTGGGATATTGCCGAAACCAACCAGGACGGCGGGGTGTGCCGCTGGGCGCTGGCCCCGGCTGTCGATGTCGATGAGGAGCGGGTCACCGCCATCGCCACCGGCATCGCTGAGGCCACCGACGTCACCGGTGTCCTCGCCGTCGAACTCTTCGACACCCCCGACGGCATCTTCGTCAACGAGCTCGCGATGCGCCCCCACAACACCGGGCACTGGACCCAGAATGGTTCGGTGACCTCCCAGTTTGAGCAGCACCTGCGGGCCGTGGCGAACTGGCCGCTGGGGTCCACCGACATGACCGCCCCCGTCGCCGTCATGGCGAATGTGCTCGGGGCGGGCGAGGACTGGCAGGACACCCTCGCCGAACGCATGGCGACCGTATGGCGCACCTACCCGGACGCCAAAATCCACCTCTACGGCAAGGGGCACCGGGCGGGCCGCAAACTGGGGCACGTCAACCTCACGGGCAGCGACCGGGACGCCACCCTCGCGGATGCGCTCGCCGCCGCCCACTACCTGGCCCACGGCCGCTGGCCCAACTAGGCCACCTGCACCACACCGCCCACACCCCGCACGCTGCACGCCCGTGTGCCCGCGCCGCTCATGCACTGATTCAATGACGTCGGTGACGACTTCGGTGACTCAGCGACTCGTGGATGTACTGATTGGTGGCTGCGCGGGTGCACGAATGCAGGGCCTTAGTGGCCTTGGTGGCCTTGGTGGCCGTTGTGGCCTGTGTGCGACTTTTCCCTTCTTTTCCCTGTTTTCCAGTTTCCCCGTTGTCTTTCTGACCCCACCACTGCTGCAAGGACCCCACCATGACTGACTCACCCACCACCCCCACCACCGCCGGCCCCCTCGTGGGCCTCATCATGGGATCCGACTCCGACTGGGACACCGTGGAACCCGCCGCGGACGTCCTCGTCGAGTTCGGCATCCCCTTCGAAGTGGGTGTGCTCTCCGCGCACCGCACGCCCCAGCGCATGCTCGCCTACGCGGAGCAGGCCCACACCCGGGGGCTCAAGTGCATCATCGCCTGCGCGGGCGGTGCCGCCCACCTGCCGGGCATGGTGGCGGCCGCCACCCCGCTGCCCGTCATCGGTATCCCCCGGGCGCTGAAAGACTTGGACGGCATGGACTCCCTGCTGTCGATCGTGCAGATGCCCGCCGGGGTGCCCGTCGCCACGGTGAGCATCGGTGGGGCGAAGAATGCCGGCCTGCTGGCCGCCCGCATCCTCGGGGCCGGTGACCCGCAGCTGCAGCAGAAGATGGTCGACTACCAGGCCGGCATGGCCGCCGACGTGGAGCGCAAGGACGCCGCCCTGCGCGCCCGGCTGCTGGGGCAGTAGAATCCCGCCCGTGAGCACCCGCCCGGCAAACACCCCCACCACCCCTACGCCCGCGCCCGCGGAGGAGACGCGCTGGCCGGACCTGCGGCCGCTGGTGATCCTCGGCTGCAAAACCGAAGGGCACCGGCCCGGCCCCGCCCTCGAGCGCCGGCTCAAAGCCGCCTTGCCCTACGCCCTCGACGGGCGCGTTGTCGTCGTCAGCGGGCGGGATGAAGCCCCCATCATGGCCGACTGGCTCATCGCCCGCGGCGTCGACCCCCAACACATCCGCCAAGACAACCGGGCCACATCCACCAACGAAAACCTCGAGAACTCCCTCCACCTGGCGACACCCCCATGGCTGGTGGTGACCTCCGACTTCCACGCACCCCGGGTGAAAATGTGGGCCGCCCACCACTCCCTCGACGTCGAGGTCCTCACCGCGCCCACCCCGAAGCGGCGCATCCCGGTGCTCTACGGGCGGGAAATCTTGGCGGTCGTCCACTCGACCGCCCGCATGGCGTGGCGGCGCTACCGCCGGGAGCGCGAATAACGCCAGGCGCTCACCGCCGCGACGACCAACACCAGAGCCAGCAGCGCCGGCCCGAGACTCGGGTCGGGGCGCAGCACGTTCATCACGGCCTGGATGACGGCGACGACGGCGAAGAATGACAAAAAGCCCACGATTGTGTCCCACTGCAACCGCTGACGCGTCGGCGAATCCCCCGCCACAGGTGCCCGCTGCGGGGCAGGGTCGTGGGAGCCCTGGGCGTGCGGGGCGGGGTGCTGGTCGTGGGGCTGGGGGTTGTCGTGCACGCCCTCCATTATGGCCCGTGCCGCATGCCACCGGGTGGCACAACCCCCGGAGAGTGCGGTGACTCCGCCTGCGGGGCGAGCGGCCGCCACGCCAGCGGCAGAGTCTGCTCTTAGGCCTTCACACCGCCGGCGGTCAGCCCGGCGACGATGCGACGCTGGAAGACCAGCACCATGATCACCAGGGGGATCGTCACCAAGGAACCCGCGGCCATGATGGAGGCGTACGGGAACTCGAAGGAGCTCGGCCCACTAAAGCGGGCGATCGCCACGGTGACGGGCTCCGTACTCAAGTTACTCAACTGCTTGGCGAGCATGAACTCGTTCCAGGAGGCGATGAACGCCAGGATCGCCGTGGTAAACAGGGCGGGCGCCGCCAAGGGCAGCAGCACCAGCCGGAACGCCTGGCCGCGGGTCGCCCCGTCGACGCGGGCGGCTTCCTCCAACTCCCAGGGCAGCTGGTTGAAGAAGCTCATGAGCGTGTAAATCGTCAGCGGCAGCGCGAAAGAAATATTCGGCACAATCAGCGCCTGGTAGGTGCCGATCCACCCCAGGTCGCCGAAGAGCTGGAACAGGGGGGTCACCAGCGCAATGCCGGGGAACATGCTCGCCGCGAGGACAATGCCCGTGACGAAGCCACGGCCCCGGAAATTCAGCCTGGTGAGCGCATAGGCGGCGAAGACGCCTACGAGCACCGACAGGGCGGTTGTACTTAGGCCGATGATGAGCGAGTTGCCAATCGCCCCGAGGAAGTCGTTGCCCTTATCGGTGGCCAGCGCGTCGCGGAAGTTCTCCAGGGTGACGTGCGTCGGCCAGGGGGTGGTGTCGAAGGTGTAGTCCTTGTTCCGCAGGGCGGTGACCAGCATCCAGTAGAAGGGGCTCAACCCCCAGACGAGGATGAACACCACCCCGGCGTAGGTGCGGATGAGGGTGCGTGCACGGCTCACAGGTGGTCTCCCATCGGGGTGCGGTCAGCAGTCGCTACGGCGGCGGATGGCGCCGGCGCCCGGAAACCCTCCGGCAGTACCACAGGTGTGGCTGCCACCACGGCGGGCGTGTGCTCGAGGGCGGGACGCGTCGTGGAGCGCGTCGCGCTGCGAATATCGGCGCCGAGGAAACGGATCATGATGAACGCCACCGCGAAAATCAGCAGGAACACCAGCGTCGACAGCGCGGAGGCGGAATTGAAGTGGTTCTGCCGCATGTCCTCGACCACGAGCTGGGAGATCGTCGCCGTCGGCGCATTCGAGGAGGCAGAAATCAAAATGACCGGCAGGTCGTACATGCGCAGCGCATCCAGGGTGCGGAACAGCACCGCCACCATGAGCGCAGGTTTCACCAGCGGCAGCGTGATCTGGGTAAAGATCTGCCAGCGGCTCGCCCCATCGACCCGGGCCGCCTCGTACACCTCCTTCGGGATCATCTGCAGGCCCGCGAGGATGAGCAACGCCATGAACGGGGTGGTCTTCCACACGTCCGCGATGATGACGGCGGTGCGCGCCGCCCACGGGTCGGTGGTCCACGCGATCTTCACCCCCAGCAGGGAGTTGATGATGCCGCGCTCCGCGAAGATGAACTGCCACAGCTTCGCCGTCACCGCCGTCGGAATCGCCCAGGGGATGAGCACTGCGGCGCGCAGGAGGCCACGGCCCCGGAACTCCCGGTTCATCACCGTCGCCATCCACATGCCCAGTGCTGTCTCCAGGGCGACGGTCACGACCGCGAAAAACAGGGTGATGCGCAGCGCCGGCCAGAAGTCCGTGGCCAGCACGCCGGGCGGGCAGGGTGCCGTCGCACCTGAGGGGCTCGTGCACTCCTGGGTCAGCCAGTACAGGTAGTGCTTGAAGCCGGCGAAACCGCCGTCGACAAACATGCCCGTCGTGGGGTCCAGGCCCTTATCCGCCTGGAAGGACAGCCAGATGGCCCGCAGAATCGGGTACCCGATGACCACCGTCAGCACCATGAGCGTCGGCGCGATGAGCAGCAGCGCCTGCCGAGTGGTTGTGCGCTGCATGCGGCGGCCCGCAGCGGCCGCGGAACCTGCGGCACTATCCGGGTGCGTTGACGCCGCAGCGGCCGGGGTGGGGGTCGTGGGTGTGGGAGGTGCGGTCACGGTGAAGTACTCGCCTAACGCCGTAGGAAGACCACGAGCGAACCGCACCCCCATCTCGCGTGCGTCCCACCGCACCGCCGCACACCGCAGGGAGCGCGGCGGGGGAGAAGAGGGAGGCACGCAGGAGGGCGTGGGATTCGACGTGGCGCGCGCACCACGCTCACAGCCCCACCGGTGCCGGAGCGTGGGGGAAGCTGTGCGCGTGGGCGCGCCGAGGATAACGAAGGAAGAAAAGAAAGAAGGAAAAAGATAAGGGACGAAGGAGAGAAAAAGAGAGGAAGAGAAGAAGACACAAGGTGCAAGGGACGTGGTGACGCAGTCATCACCATGCCGCGCACAGCAGGCCTCGTGCCGGCAGCGGCACGCGGGGGTAAGTCACTCGAGGAGACCTACAGCACCCAGGGATGCCGTGCGTGACATGCGGCGCTTTTACTGTATTACACACGCACAATCGCTGCGGGGTGTGAAACTGCGACCAGCCACCCCGGCGACCCCTGGGCGGGGGCGGGATGGCTGGGCGGGTGCGGCCGCACTCGGGGTCCGGGCGGCGCGCGGTGGGGGTTACTTGGTGGCTGCCTCGATGGCGGACTTCATGTCCTGGGCGGCTTGCTCGACGTCGGTCTGGCCGGTCAGCGCCGCGTAGGCGTTGTCCTGGATGGCCTTAGAGATCGCCGGGTAGAACGGGGACACGGGGCGCGGCACCGCGTTCTCCAGGGAGGTCTTCAGCGCCGGCAGGTAGGGGTACTTCTCGGTCAGTGCGGCATCGTCGTAGATGGAGGCCAGCACCGGCGGGAAGGAGTTATCGGCGAAGGAGGTCTGGTTCTCCTCGTTGATGATGAACTCGATGAAGTCGCGGGCGGTCGCCTTGTGCTTGGAGTTGATGTTGATGGCGTTGTTGTAGCCACCCAGCGTGGACGCGCCCACGCCGTCCTTGCCGACGAGCGGGGACACGGCGAACTTGCCCTTGACGGCCGAGTCGTCCTTCTCCGCGTTGGTGTACATGTACGGCCAGTTCACGGCGAACGCGGTCTCCCCGCCGACGAACGCGAGGTTGGTTTCCTCCTCGGTGGTGGCGGTGGAGTTCTTCGCGATGACACCATCGTTGTAGCCGTCGACCAGGGCTTTGAGGCCGGCGACGGAGTTCGCGGAGTCCACCTCGGGGGTCTTGCCGTCGGTGCCAAGCACGTGGCCGCCCCAGCCCTCCATGAAGTCGGCGGTGTTGACGGTCAGGCCCTCATACTGCTTGAGCTGCAGGGTCAGGCACTCCTTGCCGGCATCCTTGGCGGCACCACAGGAGTCGATGAGTTCCTGCCAGGTGCCCGGCGCCTCGGGGACGAGCTCGGTGTTACGGAACAGCAGCTGGCCGTTGGTGTTCTGCGGCACCGCGTACAGGGTGTCCTGGTAGGTCGCGGATTCGACGGTCGGCTGCAGCAGCTTGGAGGTGTCGACCGCGAGGTCGCCAGTCAGCGGGGCGATCCACTGGTGGGCGGCGAAGTCCGCAGTCCACACCACGTCGAGCGCCATGACGTCGTAGTCGTCGCTCTTGGCCTGCAGGGACTGCACGAGGGTTTCGCGCTGCGCGTCGGCTTCGCCGGCGAGCTCCTTCAGGGTGACCTTCTCGTCCGGGTGCTCCTTGTTCCACGCCTCAATGACGGGCTTGAGCTTGTCGGTGTCGTTCTTGCCCATGGCGAAGGTGATGGGGCCGCGAGCGTCATCGCCCGCAGCGGCGGTGGTGCCCGCATCGTTGGCGGCGGGCGCGTCGGTCGACTCGGAGGAGCAGCCAGTCAGCGCCAGGGCGCCGGCCAGTCCCAGGACGGCCAGGGAGGCTGCGGCGGGGCGGATACGGGGGCGGATGTGAGCGGTCATGTACGTCACTTTCTTCTGCCGGGGTCGGTGAACTTCACACCATGGTAAACCCAAAACCGCAACCCCGTGTGACTGTTGGGGGTAAAACTGCGCCGAAAAGGGGGTGAGATTGTGCATAGTGTTTTCTGCTGTCACGTCACCCACGCGCCCCTGTGGCGTCACCCACCCGTATCGGGAGCGCAACTGTGTCGTCACCCGCACCACGGACACCGGTTCATCGGCACGCCACCGACAGGCCACGCCTGCGCAAGGTGTGCGGTGGTCTGCGCGGTGCGGCGCCACACCACGGACGGATGTACCGCCCAGCCCCCGGCACGCCCCACCGGGGGACCCCACGGGCGCGGCCACGAGACCCCGCGACAAAGGATGCCCCACCGCGCGCCTGCGCAGCCCCGCACCCCTACGCCCCCAGATGCACCGCACCCCGAAAAACACCCCACCCCCGCGCCGTGCGCCGTGCCGGGCACAATCGCTGCGGGGGTGGGGAGAGGAGGGGCCAGTGCTGCCGGGGGTTGTCTGGGGCGTGCGGGCGGGGTTGCCAGAGGTTGCCTGGGCGCTAGACCTCGATGCGCTCTTCAGTGGTGGGGTCGAAGAAGTGGCAGCGGGCAAACGGGGCGCGCAGCGTGACCTGGGAGCCGACCTGCGGGGTGGCCTCCCGGGGAGTGCGTGCGGTGAGAATGACCTCCGGGGCATCCGCACGGTGGGCGTAGATGTAGCTCTCCGCGCCGAGTTCCTCCACGAGATCCACCGTGGCGGCAATCTCCAGTACCTCTGCGCTGTTCCCAGCCGCGGGAGCACCTGCTGCACCTGCAGGGGCCGTGGTGGCGACGTCGACGTCCTCGGGGCGGATCCCCAGAATCACCTCACCCGCAGAGGGGTGGGTGGCGCGCAGCAGGTTCATCGCCGGGCTGCCAATAAAGCCCGCGACGAACGCATTCGCCGGGCGGTCGTAGAGCTCCCGGGGGCTGGCGACCTGCTGCAGGACACCGTCTTTGAGGACTGCGACACGATCGCCCATCGTCATCGCCTCCACCTGGTCGTGGGTGACATAGACGGTGGTGGTGCCCAGGCGGCGCTGCAGGGCGGCGAGCTCCGTGCGGGTTTGCACGCGCAGCTTCGCATCCAAGTTGGACAGGGGCTCGTCCATCAAAAACACCCGCGGGTTGCGCACGATCGCCCGCCCCATGGCCACGCGCTGCCGCTGCCCGCCGGACAGATCCTTCGGCCGCCGCTCCAGGTAGGGCGTGAGCCCCAGGATGTCGGCCGCCTCCCGCACCTTGAGGTCAATGGTGTGCTTGTCGATGCCCGCGAGCTTGAGCGCAAAGCCCATGTTCTTCGCCACTGTCATGTGGGGGTAGAGGGCGTAGTTCTGGAACACCATCGCCACGTCACGTTCCGCGGGCTCCTGCCCGGTGACGTCCTCGCCGTCGATGAGGATCCGCCCGGAGGAGACGTTTTCCAGCCCGGCGAGCGCCCGGAGGGACGTCGACTTTCCGCAGCCGGAGGGCCCCACCAGCACCAGGAATTCGCCGTCGGCGATGTCCAGGTTCAGGCCGGTGACCGTCGGCGCATCGGCCCCGGGGTAGCGGATCGAAACGTCCTCAAACGTGATACGTGCCATGACTAGCGAATCTAGCACCCCGCGCCACAGGCCACCCCCGCGACCCCCACCAGCGGTGGCAGACAGTCCCCGTGAAAGATCGCCTCCCCGCAAGGATCCCCCGCGCACATCCCACCCGTGCTGCGGGGAACCCGCGCCCCGAGTGGCCTCACCCCGGGCCGCCAGATCGCCAGGCCGCGAGGTGTGCCCCCGCGGGCCCTACAGGATGGTGGTGGCTTTTTCCTCCTGTGCGATCGCCTCCAGGCGCTGGGTGCTGGCCATGCCCAACACCACGATGGCCGAACCGCCCGCCGCCCAGGGGCTGAGCACACAGCGGGCAAAGCCTGCGGCGTCGGCGAAACCCGTCGACAACACCCGGGGGGATGAGGGGAATTCTTCGTCCGCGAGCGCGTCCGCGCCGGGGTAGTCGGCGAGGACCTCCTCCAGGGTGCGGCTGGGGCCGGCGTAGGCGTCGTCGTACATCCGCACCACCGGCCCGAAGTCCACCATCCCGTCAGGCACCTGCCCGCCGGTTTCCTCCACACCGCGGCCGAAAGGATCCGTGGTGATGAGACAGACCTCGCAGTCCGCATCGGCCGGCACCCGATCCGGGGACGCAAACAACACGGCCACATCCTCGGCGGTGTCGTAGGCGACGTCGACGCCGATCGCGTTCGCGCCGCACGCCAGCACGCAGGACTGCCACCCCGAGGGCAAGGCGATGCCGATGGTGTCGCCGGAAACGAGGTCGAACTCCTCGCTGAGCATGTTGGCGATCTTGCACGCCCAGTTGTTCAAGGTCGTGGCGGAAAAGTCGAGGCGGGCGCCGCTCGTCTCGTCGTAGACGGTGAGTCGGGGGCTCGCAGGATCCTGTGCGAGCAGGGTGGCGAAGAACTCCATGCCTCCCACAGTAGGCATTGCGCGCCAGGCGTGCAGGACGTGCACCGGGTGCACCCGCAGGATGCTGTGATTCAAGCTTTCCTACGAGACACGCCCCCACCGCAGTAGTGCGGTGGGGGCGTGGAGGATGGGGAGGCAACCGGGGAGGATGGGGAGAAAACCGGCGCCTGGGGCGTGGGGTGTTAGTTCACGCAGCGCGGGCCGTCGGAGCCGGCGTCGATGACGGGGGAGGCATCCGGGTCGGCGGCATCGCCCGGCTGGCCGACGATGTCCGGGGTGGCGGTGGCGTCCGCCATGGTGTCCTCGGCGGGGCTGGTGCTGTACGGCTCCTCCGAGGTCGGGCCGGCGTAATCCTCGGTGACCACCACGGTGACTTCACCCGGCGCCATCGACGGGGAGGTGGTGATCGGCAGCCCGCCCAGGCGGGCGGCGAGTTCCTTCGCCGCCGGGTCGGCGGGGTCGTGGGCGACGATCTGCGACTGGGTGTACAGGCCATCGGCGGCGTTGCCGACCTCGCTGATGCGGTAGCCGAGCTGCGCGAGCCCAGAGGCCGCCCGGCCGGCCAGGCCGTCGACGTCGCTGGCGTTGAGCACGAACACGTCCACGTCGGCCACGGGCTGCGCGGCAGCGCTCGGGGCGGCGGACTCGCTGGCGGGGGCGTCTTTGTCGCCGAGCAGCGTCTGGAAGAAGGAGTGCACCTCGTTGCGGTCGATGGTGACCACCGATTCGCCGTAGTCGCCGACACCGTCGATGGAGACCACCGGGATCGTCGTGAACTTCACATTGCCGCCGGTGAGGTTCTTCATCTGCGTCGCCAGGCCCACAATGTCCCAGTCGTCGTCCATCGTCAGCGAACGCTTCGCCGCATCCGCCAGCCCGTTGAGCTTCGTCGGGCTCGACAGGGTGTCCCCGGACAGCACCTTGTGCACCAGGGAGGCCATGAATGCTTGCTGGCGCACAATCCGGTCGAGGTCGCCGCGCGGCAGGTCGTGGCGCTGACGGACGAAGGACAACGCGTCCGGCCCGTCGAGGGTTTGCCGGCCGGCGGGGAAGTTCGCCCCCGACAGCGGCTCGTTGACCGCCTCGTTGAGGCACACTTCCACACCGCCGACAGCGTTGGTCAGCAGCACGAAGCCCAACAGGCCGACCTCGGCGTAGTGGTCGACTGTCACTCCCGACAGCTGGCTGACGGCACTGATGAGTGCTTTGCGGCCCGCCTCCTTGGACTGCTGCTCCAGCTTCTCCTCGTCGGTGACCCCAGACTCGAACAGCGACTCCTTCTTCGCGTTCTTGTACGCCCCATACACGCCGTTGATCTTCATGTTGCCCATGACATCGTCGTGAATGTAGGTGTCACGCGGGATGGAAATCGCGGTCGCCGAGGACCCATCGTTCGGCACACGGATGAGCATGATCGTGTCCGTGTTCTCGTTCTCCTCGTCGCCGGCCCGCAGCATCGCGATCTCCTCCGGGGACAAGGGTTTGCCCTGCGCGTCGGAGCGGGAGTCGATGCCGACGAGCAGAATGTCCTGGGCACCATCGGCGGCCTTCCAGGGCTTTGCGCCCTTACCCCCGCCGAGCGCCAAATCGCCCGCCGAGTTCGACACCTTGCCGCTGACGACGAAACCGGCGCCGCTGAGCATCAAGACAACACTGGCGAGCGCCGCCAGCAGGACGCGCAGGCTGGGGTGCCCGGCCTGCGCCGACAGGCGCGGTAGCGTCGGCGGCTGCACTTCACGGGGGCTGCGAGTAGTCCGGTTGCTCACGGTGGGTCAATCCACGCTTTCCGTAGGAGACGACGAGGGGAAGGAAGAAGGAAGAGGGGAAAGGATGACAGCGAAGGAGGGATGAAGAAGAAAGAGGGACGAAGAGGGAAGAAGAAAACAGGGGAAAGAAGAAAGAGGGGGAAGTAAAGAAAATAGCTGGAACACAGCGAAGGACACACACGCGGCGTGGGGCCCGAGGCACGACTGTCCGCGCGGCCCCTTGTGGGGTGTGGCGCGGGGTGTACGGTGGGGCTCCACCGGTGCGACCCTCCCAGGCTAGTAGGCAAACCTGGACGCTGGCTGGCAGGACACCCGCGCACCCTGGCAGGTGGGCCCGGCAGGTGGGTGATGCGCATCCCGGGGTGTCCACTACATTAGAAGCCGCACGCAGCCGGTACTCAATCCCCGCCCACCTCACCGACCGCGTGGGAGTGTGGGTTGGGCGGGGTGTGTTGTCCCCGTCTCCGAGTGTGGGTTGTGTTGCGTGTGCGTGCGCCGCGGGTGCGGCGCGCCCCTGGTGTCCCAAGAAAGTGGTGTGTCATGGTCCAGCCGGATGGATTCGAGCTTCTTGTCGTCCACGATGATCGGCCGGTGAGCTGGGCTGTGCTGCAGTTGCTGCGCGATGAGGCTTTCGCCGCCGCCCAGGGGGTGCTGCGGTGGCACGCCGTCGATGCGGGTGCGGTGGACTGCACCCGCGCGGGGGCGCTGCGGAACCACCCGGTGGTGGCGGCCGTGCGCGCCTCCGCGCATGGCCACCCGCGGGTCGTGATGAACCTCCTCGATGATGACCGGGTGGACCTCATCGAAACCGACCCGGAGGTCGCCGCCGGCCGCAACGTCACTGCAGCGCACGAGCTTGCCGCCGTGGCGGCGGAGCTGGGGGCGTATGTGGTCCAGCTGTCGAGCGTGTTCGTCTTCCCCCTCGCCCCGCAGCGTGACGCGACTGGTGCGCCCCGCCCCTTCGAGGCCACCGAACCGGTCGGGCCGGCGAGCGTGTACGGGATGATGAAAGCCCGCGCGGAAGATATCGCCCGCGCCGGTGATGCCCCGGCCACCATCGTGCGCACCGGCCTCGTCTACGGCGGCCCGGCCTACGGTGGGGCGGGTGAGCCCGGGAAGGACCTCGTCGGCTTCCTGGCTGAGAAGTTCCGGCAGGGCGGGGTGACGTTCGCCCCGCAGGATCAGGTGGTGAGCACCAGCTACGCGATCGATGTGGCGGCTGGGCTGCTGCGCGTCGCGCAGGCGCGGCAGCCGGGCACGGTGCACCTCGTCAACGAAGGGCAGGTCGGCCGCGCGGAGTTCGCGGCGGCGATCGCCGCCGCCGTCGGCGCCCCGGGCACTGTGGTGCGCGCCATGCCTGCGGAGCGCTACGCGCAGGCCGCGCCCCGCGGCAGCTTCGCGGTGCTCGGGACCGACACCTGGCGGGCGGGCGGGAATCGGCCGCTGCCGTCGTGGCGGGATGCGCTGCAGCGGGCCATCGCGGAGGACACCACCCCGCCGCAGCTGTAGGAGCCCCGGCGGCGTCCCCGGTGCCGACACTGTACGGGGGCAGTGCGTGCGCGGCGGTGCTTCGCTGTGGCGGGGGTGTGGGGCGGGTGTGGGCTGGCTGTTAAGGTGCCGCGAGTTCGAGTGTCCAGGCCCTCCCACGAGTGCATGCTTGTCTACACTGGGCCGGGTTATGAACCAAGCATCCGCGCCGCTGGCGGTCATCACCGTCACCTACTCCTCGGGCGACTACCTCACTCGCTTCATCGAGTCCCTGCCGCACGCCACCGGCCGAGACGTCGTCGTGGTCATGGCCGACAATGGCTCCACCGACGGCTCCCCGGAGCGCACCGAGGCGGCCTACGACCACGTCCACCTGCTGCGCACCGGCGGCAACCTGGGCTACGGCACCGCGATCAACGTTGCCGCCCGCGCCCTCGCCGAGGGGCAGTTCGGGGAGGTGGACCCGGAGGTGCTTCTCATCGCGAACCCGGATGTGGAGTTCGCCCCGGGCAGCATCGACACGATGCTGGACTGCCTTGAGCGCCACCCGGAGGCCGGGTGCACCGGCCCCGTCATCGTCGAACCCGACGGCAGCATTTACCCCTCGGCGCGGGCCGTGCCGACGGTCCGCAACGGGATCGGGCATGCGCTGTTCTCCAGCATCTGGCCGTCGAACCCGTGGACGCAGGCCTACCAGGATGACGCCGACATGGCCTCGGAGCGGGCGGCCGGCTGGCTGTCCGGCTCCTGCCTGCTGGTGCGCCGCCAAGCCTTCGAACAGATCGGTGGCTTCGACGAGCGCTACTTCATGTACATGGAGGACGTGGACCTGGGCGATCGCTTGGGCCGCGCCGGCTGGGCGAACGTGCTGTGCCCCTCGGCGCAGATCACCCACACCAAGGGCCACTCCACGGAGGCCGTCAGCGAACGAATGCTCAAAGCCCACCACGAAAGCGCCTACCGCTTCCAAGCCGACCGGCATGCGGGCGTACTCATGGCGCCGCTGCGGGCGGCCCTGTGGGTGGGGTTGCGGCTGCGCTGCCGGCTGGCGGTGTGGTGCGCCCGCCGCAAAAACTGCGCTTGACGTTCTCCGGCCACGCCTGTGCCCGCCGAAGGGGATGAGCCACGCCGTAAGCGTGCGCGTGGCTGGTGATTGTGTGCGTGCGCGTGGCTGGTGGTTGTGGTCCTGCTTACTGCGGCGGTGGCTATCACGGTGTGCCACACCCCGCGTTCGGTGGTGCGGGGGCTAGGCTGTGGGGCGAGTTTTTCCCTCACCCGGGAACAACCTCACCCCGCCTGCCGCGCCCCGGCGCCCCCGGGCGGAACACCCTTTTTTCCTGTTTTCGATGGGAGTACCCCACGTGATGACACTGAGCCACGACACCGACACCGACGCGCAGTCGGCCTACGAGGCGGTGAAGAACCTCGAGGTTCCCGCCCGCGAGGTCGACGCCGTCATCCTCGTCGGCGGCAAGGGCACCCGGCTGCGCCCCCTGACGGTGGGCACCCCGAAGCCGATGCTCCCCACCGCGGGATTCCCCTTCCTGGCGCACCTGTTGGCGCGCATCAAGGCCGCCGGCATCAACCACGTCGTGCTGGGCACCTCCTTCAAGGCGGAAGTGTTTGAAGAGTACTTCGGCGACGGTGCGGACCTTGGCCTGGACATCGACTACGTCGTCGAAGAGACCGCCCTGGGCACCGGTGGCGGTATCCGCAACGTCTTGGACAAGCTGCGCTACGACACGGCCGTGGTGTTCAACGGGGACGTGCTCGGGGGGACTGATATCGGTGAGGTCATCGCCACCCACGAGGCCAAGCAAGCGGACGTCACCATGCACCTGGTGCGAGTGGCAGACCCCCGGGCGTTTGGGTGCGTGCCCACCGGTCCGGACGGCCGGGTGCTGGAGTTTTTGGAGAAGACCAACGACCCGCCGACCGACCAGATCAACGCGGGCTGCTACGTGTTCAACCGGGACATCATCGCCCAGATCCCGCCGAACAAGGTCGTCTCCGTGGAGCGCGATGTCTTCCCCCGCCTCCTGGAGGAGGGCTACAAGGTCTACGGCCATGTCGACCAGGCCTACTGGCGTGACATGGGCACCCCGGACGATTTCGTGCGCGGCTCCTCGGATCTCGTGCGCGGCATTGCGCCCTCGCCGCTGCTGCGGGGGCGGACCGGGGAGAACCTCGTCGACCCGTCCGCGGGCGTGAAGGACGGGGTGCTGCTGCTCGGCGGCACGGTCGTCGGCCGCGGTTCGGAGATCGGCGCCGGCTGCCGCCTTGACGACACGGTGGTCTTCGACGGCGTGACCATCGAGCCGGGTGTGGTGGTGAGCAACTCGATCATCGCCGACGGCGCCCACATTGGTGCCGGTGCCCGCATCCACAACGCCATCATTGGTGAGGGCGCTGTCATCGGTGCCCGCTGTGAGCTGCAGGCCGGCATGCGTGTGTGGCCGGGCGTGCAGCTGCCCGACGGCGGCGTGCGTTTCAGCACCGACGCGTAAATAAAGCTCCCCAGCACGCCACCACCCCCAGCACACCCCTGGGGGCTGGCGCGAAGAGCAGCCAGGACTTTTCACCCCCAGGCGCCCGGACGCGCACACATGCGTCCGGGCGCCTTCCTGCGTGCGGCCATGCGCCGGGCACGACGGAACGACGTCACGACGCACCGCGGCCGTGCGCGCACTCTGTGCCAGTCAGTGGGGGTGTGCGCTGTGGTCGTCGCCGCGCAGCCAGGGCCGCAGCGCGCGGCCGAGGGCCGTGCCCAGCGCGGCGCAGCAGACGGTGCCGAAGACTGCGAAGACTAGGAGCTTGGCCGGTTCGTCCAGGGGCAGAAGGCCAAGGGCAGCCCATACGAGGAGCAGCAGCAGGCACGCTCCGAGGAACACGCCGAGACTCAACAGTGCCAGGCGCTGTGGGTTGAGCTTGGGCATTGCTAGGACTCCTTGTCATCGTCGGCATGGTCGGCATCGTCGCACCGCGTGCACCAGGGGGTTCCCGGTGCCCGGTCGCGGTGGGGTGGAATGAACCCCACCCTAGTCCGGCCACCTGCTGCGGGGCGGGGATGTCTACACACTGGGGTGTCCGTGGCGGGCGGGGGTATGAGTCGCGTGCGCGCGGGTGTGGGGGCGACACGCCCTCATCCGTGGGTGCTGGTGCTGGGGGTGGGTGTGCTGCTAGGTACTCGGCGGTGCGGGGGTTGCGGGTGTGCGTGGCGTGTGCTGTGGGGGTAGTTGCAGGTCGGCCGATATCTGCCGCCGCTGGGCGGGGGAAGAGCCGTCGGCGGGGGCCGTGTGGTGAGTGGTCCTGGGTGCGTTTATGCAAGCGACCACAACATGTAGTACCCCCGCGTTTTACCCCCGCATGGGGTGGATTGTGGCTTGTGTGACTACTGTGACCAGCTTCAAGGGGAAATGTCGGTTTTCGACTGAGAAAAGCCGCTCAGGGTTGACGGGGCACTACTACTACGTGTGTAATCACATCTGTGTAACCGCCCCGCCGTGGTCTTCACGCACCCCTCCCACGCACCGCGCGACAGGGGGCGAGTCGAACCGCAGGTGCGCATCACAGCTTCCAACCCCCGATGAGGGGTGGGGGAGTGCGTGCCGGGAACTTCCCTCAACAATCACCCGTTGCTTGGGAAGAGTGAGGTTGCATCACGCGCACGATTCTCGCGCGCCAGCCCATGCCCATCATTGTCGGAAACCTAGTGGAGAAAAGGAGCGCTCGTGGAGGAATTCGCGCCCGACGCACCTCGAAGCCTGGAGGGTGCCGCGCAGGTCGGCTTCGACCAGCTCTTTGAGCAGGTGGAGTGGGAATGGCAGGAACAAGCCCTGTGCGCGCAGACTGACCCGGAAGCCTTCTTCCCTGAAAAGGGTGGCTCGACCCGCGAAGCCAAGCGCATCTGCATGGCCTGCCAGGTCCGGGACGAATGTCTGGAGTTCGCGCTCACCAACGACGAGCGCTTCGGCATCTGGGGCGGACTCAGCGAACGTGAGCGCCGCCGCCTGCGCATCAACGAGGCTTAAAACACCCTCGCTGGCTGCACTAAGAACTTTGCGCCGCGCCCGTCCTGGGCGCGAGTGCTTGAAGAACGTGAAATATCTGGACTACACCAGTTTCTCGACAATTCCCACCTGCACCGGGTGGGAATTTTTTTTATCTCTCCAGGTCAAAGGCCGGATCAATGTCCTGCGGGGCGACGTTGAGATACGTCGCCACGAGCGACACCAACACCCGCCGGATGAGCGCTTCCCGCTCCTCGTCGGTGGCGGCGCGCGCCTCAATCGGGCGGCGGAAAATCACAATGCGCGGCCGCGTCGGCTGGCCCGCCGCATCCACGCCCGCCGGGATCACCCGACCCAAGGGCACCGGGCCATCCGCGCACACCTCGTCGGGAAGGATCGTGTTCGACGCCACCAGCCGCATTCGGGGGATGACGTCGACGGCGATGTCCATGTGCGCCAGCTCTTCCGCGAAGTTGTGCGCCAGGGGCGCGTAGGCGCTTGTGACGAGGGCGTCGAAACGATCGCTGCGGGACTGAAACCGCGGGATTGACTGCGGCATGACGATGCCGCGCTGCCCGCGCCCGTGTCGATTCCGGAAAGCCCTCGTGTGCATGACCCACACCCTAAAGCCCCCGTGGGTGCTGGCCGCGGTGTGACGCGCCCGGGCACCCCCGGCCGAGCCGGCGGGCGTTCCCGTGGTGCCCCGGTGGTGCAGGCACGGTCACGGGGTGGAAGGGGAAAAGGGGGATAGCAAGTTTTTCCTCCCCGCGGGGGTGTGGACCCCTAGAAAACCTTTGAGTAAAGGTCTAGACTTGGCGACCGTGAGTCACTTTCGTCGTTGTTCCCGCCCCGGATGCGGAAAGCCCGCTGTCGCCACACTGACCTACGCCTACGCGGATTCCACCGCCGTCGTCGGCCCCCTGGCCGCCGCCAGCGAGCCGCACACCTGGGACCTGTGCGAACACCACGCGGCCCGCATCACCGCGCCGCTGGGCTGGGAGCTGCTCCGGGTGGAAGACATCACCATCCACGACGATGACGACGACCTGACGGCCCTGGCGAAGGCCGTCCGTGAGGTCGGCGGCCACGCCGGCGACCTGCTGGACGACGGCCCCGTCCGCCACCCCTCCCAGCAGCCGAAGGCGCCTGCCCCGCGGACCCGCCGCGGCCACCTGAGCATCGTGCCCGACCCCATCGAGGACACGCCCAGCTAGGACATTCCGGTGCCGGCGCGCGCCGCGGGTGGGTGCCCGCGGTCGGCTGCCGGCCGTGGCACGCGGTGTGCCCGCCTGCGGGGAAGGGCACGCTGGATAGGCCGGTGGGGGTGTCGCGGCCTACAGTGGAGGCAACAATCGCCTCGCATCGTCGCCCTGAGCGTCGGCGGCGAGACGCCTGCGCAAGGACCCAGGTCGGTGTTCCTCGATCCGCAGGTGCCCGGGCTCTGTGCGCCTGAGGTTTTTCCTTCTTCGCTCCTTGACTTCCTTTCTTTCTTCGCGCTCGTCTCTTTCTTCGCCGGTGTGTGACCGGTCTTTTTCCGCGCGTGGGCACCCGCCTGTGTGCCCGTGCGGCACCACCCAGCCGCAGCACCGCTCGGGTGCCGCGTGCGCCCCACCACCCCCTTATTGTTTGATTCCCAGGAGTTTTCCCCCATGCACTCTCGCAGTCACGTGGACGCCAGCATCAAGGCCTACGATGTGCGCGGCGTCGTCGGCCCCGGCTTCGACGCCGACTTCTTCCGCGACATCGGCCAGGCCTTCGGCTGGCTCATGGCAGGGGAGGGCGCGACGAAGATCGTCATCGGCCACGACATGCGAGACAGCTCCCCGGAACTCTCCCGCGCGTTTGCTCACGGTGCGGCCGCCCAGGGCTTGGACGTGGACTTCCTGGGGCTGACGAGCACCGACGAGCTGTACTTCGCCTCCGGGGCGGGCAACTGCCCGGGCGCGATGTTCACCGCCTCCCACAACCCGGCGAAGTACAACGGCATCAAGATGTGCCGGGCGGGTGCTCGCCCCATCGGGCAGGAAACCGGCCTGGCGACGATCGCCGACATGCTCGTCGAAGGCATCCCCGCCCCCGCCGAGGGTGTCACCCCCGGCGAGATCCGTGACGTGGATGTGCTCGCCGACTATGGTGCGTTCCTCCGCAGCCTCGTGCCCCTGGAGGGCATGCGTCCTGTGACGGTCGCCGTCGACGCCGGCAACGGCATGGCCGGGCTCACGGTGCCTGCCGTGCTGGAGGGGCTGCCGATTGAGCTCAAGCCCCTGTACTTCGAACTCGACGGCTCCTTCCCCAACCACGAAGCCAACCCCCTGGAGCCCGCCAACCTTGTGGACCTGCAGAAGTTCACCGTGGAGGTCGGCGCCGATATCGGGCTTGCCTTCGACGGCGACGCCGACCGCTGCTTCGTCGTCGACGAGCTCGGCCAGCCGGTCACGCCCTCGGCGATCTGCGCGCTCGTGGCGAAGCGCTACCTGGCCACCCACCCGGGGGCGACGATCATCCACAACCTCATCACCTCGAAGACGGTGCCCGACATCATCACCGAAAACGGTGGCACCCCGGTGCGCACCCGCGTCGGCCACTCCTTCATCAAGGCCACCATGGCGGACACCGGTGCCGTCTTCGGCGGGGAGCACTCCGCCCACTACTACTTCACCGAGTTCTTCAACGCCGACTCCGGGCTGCTCGCGGCCCTGCACGTCCTCGCAGCCTTGGGGGAGTCCACCCGCCCGCTGAGTGAGCTCATGGCGGAGTACTCCCGCTACGAGGCCTCCGGGGAAATCAACTCCCGGCTCGCCAGCGCTGAAGCCCAGCAGGAGCGCACCCAGGCGGTGCTCGACGCCTTCGCGGAGCGCACCGAGTCCATTGACCGCCTCGACGGGGTCACCGTGCAGCTTGCCGGCACGCCCGCCTGGTTCAACGTGCGCGCCTCCAACACGGAGCCGCTGCTGCGTCTCAACGTCGAAGCACCCACCCGCGCCGAGGTCGACGCCCTCGTCGAGGAGATCCTCGGCATCATCCGCGCATAAGCGCACGCGCGCCGCTCCAGGCGCACGCACACCTGCGACACGCACCCCGCTGCCACACCCCAGGCCGCGGGGTGCGTGTCTTGCGTCCGGCACGGTGGGGTGGGGGAGTGCCTGAACGAAGGCTGAGAACTTCGGCACCCTCGCCCGCGGGCGTCGGGGCCCAAGGGGGTGATGCGTGCTAACCTAGGCGTTTGTTGTCCACTGCATTCGGCACCCGGTGAACCGGGTGTGTGAAGGGCCGTGGACCTGCCACAAATGCACGACATGTGAGAAGAATTCGCGGAGGATCCATGCAGCAGCTCACCGGCTCCATCCGGGCCTACCCGTGGGGATCCCGCACGCTGCTCGCAGGCCTGCGCGGGGAGGACGCCAGCGCCGACCGCGAAGCCGAACTCTGGTACGGGGCCCACCCCGGCAGCCCCAGCACCTTAGGAGGCGTGCCCCTGACCGAGGCACTCACCGCAGACGACATCGGCGCCCGCGTGCGGGACGAGTTCGGCGTCCAGCTGCCGTTTTTGCTGAAAATCCTCTGCGCCGATGAGCCGTTGAGCCTCCAGGCGCACCCGACGAAAACCCAGGCGGAGGCGGGCTTCGCCGCCGAGGAAGCCCAGGGCATTCCGTGCGCGGCCAACAACCGCAACTACAAGGACGACAACCACAAGCCGGAGCTCATCGTCGCCCTCACTGACTTCGCCGCGCTCGCCGGCTTTAGGCCCCTGGCCCGCACCCAGGAACTCTTCCAGGCACTCGACTGCCCGGAGTTGGCCCGGCACCTCACCGTCATTGACGACGTCGCCGAGCACGAGGAAGCCAACCTGCGGGCCCTGTTCACCACCTGGATCACCATCCCCAGCAGCATCCGCGTGCCGCTCGTCGAGGAGGTGCTGCGCTGCGCGGAGGCCTACCTCGCCCGCCCGGCCGCCGAGCAGGAGGAGTGGATCGCGGACGCGCTGCGCAACGTCGTTGACCTTGGGGCACGCTACCCCGGCGATATTGGGGTGCTGGGGGCGCTGCTGCTCAACAAGGTGACCCTCGCGCCCGGGGAGGCCCTCTACCTGGGGGCCGGGCAGCTGCACGCCTACATGCACGGCATGGGGGTGGAGATCATGGCGAACTCCGACAACGTGCTGCGGGGCGGGCTCACCGCCAAATATGTCGACGTCCCCGAACTGGTCAAGGTGCTGGATTTTTCCTCCCTGGCCGACCCCCGCGTGGAGGCCACCACGGACGGCTACCGCACCGACTACCCCTGCCCGGCCCGCGAGTACCACCTCGCGCGCTACCAGCTGCCCGCCGGCGCCACCCTCACCTTTGAGCACGACGGCCCCGCCGTGGTGCTGGGCACCGCCGGCACCACCATCGCCACCCTCGGCGAGCAGACCGAAACCATTGCCCCCACCGCGGCCCTGTGGGTGCCCGCCAGCGATCCGGCCATCACCCTCGGCAGCGGCGACGACGGCGACGTCGAATTCTTCATCGCCACCGCTTAAAGACCACACCCCGCGCCCACGCCGCCCCCAGCAGCAGCTGCACAGGGGGCGGCGTGGGCGGGCGCGTGCGAGAGACGACGAACGCCTCCACATCCCTCACCCACCCCGGATAACCAGGGTCAGTGAAGTGGAGGCGTTCGCGTGTACTCACAGATGTGAGGCGCCCCGCGGGCACCGGGGCCTATTCCGGCGTGACGTCCTCGTCCGCATCAAAATCTACGTCGGCGTCGGCGGCGTCGACCACGCCAGCGTCGGTGGCGTCAGAGGGCTCCTCCGCGGCGGTGGTCTCACCGGCCGTGAAATCGAGACCGAAGTCCGCGTCGTCGCCGGCGGCCACCGGGTGCTCGACGGGACCCCAGGGATCGGCATCCGGGTCCACGCCCGTGATACCTGGCGCCTCCACCGCGTTGCTGGGCGCGGAGTCCTCCGCAGCAGCATCCGCGTCGACGTCCTCGACGTCGTCGACCTCATCGGTGGTGTCCGCACCAGGGGTGTGCTCGTTCGGCCAGATCCACGTCGGCTCCGCGATCGGCAGCGACCACCACTGGTCCTCGCCATCGCCGGCATCCGGGTCGGCGGGGGCCATGCCCGCACTGGCCAGGTCAGGGTAGTACACACCCGGGTAGTCGTCCTCAGGCACGATGAGGCCTGAGTCCAGATCCCACCATTCGAATTCTTCCGCCGGGGTGACAGTCCACGTGCCCTCGTCATCAATGGTGATGACGACACCACCCTCGGGCTCCGAGGGGCCACCAATCCAGATGAACGACGGATCCCGGTCGCCCGCATCCCGCGAGGTGTCCTCAGAGTCGTGCGTCCCCTCCGGGGTGGTCGCTTCAGGATCGACAGGCTCACCGGTGGTGACCTCGTCGGGCAGTTCCTCATTCCCGGAGGACGGGGCGTCCGTATCCGGGAACTCAGGGGTGGTGGTCTCAGGGACTTCGGGAGTGCCAGGGACTTCAGCGTCCCCAGGCTCCGCCGGGGACCCTGGCTCGGGGACAACCGTGCCCGGGGCATCAGTGCCCGGGGTGCCAGGCACACCCGGATCCACCGTCTGCTGCGACAACGCCAGCTTCAGATCGTGCTCCACCCACGCCTCCGGGCGCGGGGCAAACACATCCTCACCACGACGATGCGCCTCAGCCTTGTCCAGCCACGGCCGGTACAAGTCCAACTGGTCCGAGGGCACAGTGATGTGCACATCGTTGGTCCACAAACCATCCCACGTCAGGCCATGACCAAAGCCATTCTTCGGTGGCACCATCGGCACATAGTCGACCTCGTCGACGCGCCACAGGTAATCCTCCAGCAGATCGCCGGCGGGGGAGTACACCTCCACGTGGATGAAGTAATCCTCCAGCACCGTCCAGTACACCCGGCACCCGTGGTACAGGTCCTCCGGGCGCTTCGTCGGTACCGGATCCGGAGTCGGCTCCGGGGTGGGTTCCGGCGTGGGTGCCGGGGTTGGCGGGGCCGAGGTCCCCGGCTCCGGGGAAGGCTCCTCCGTCGCCGGCGGAGTCGGCAACACTGACTCCGGCGGATCCAACGGCAGCGTCGACGGCCAGGGGTACTCCCCGTCCACCTCCGGGGGCTGCGGGTACAGCGTGCCCGACGGGTGCGGCAGCGGCGGCGCCGTCCGGTCCTGATACTCCGACGTCGTCGCCGGAGTCTCGTCCTCCGGCACGTCGGGCTCCACGATGATCGTGACCTCAGGGACCTCGGGGCGCGGCTCCTCACCAGTGCCGGAACTACCCGTGTTAGTACCGGTACCGGGCAGCGGCTCCGGGGTCGGCTTCCAGGTCGACGGCTCCACAGACGTCGGCTGCGGCTCCGGCTCATTCGACGTCGTCGGCTCCACCGGGGTGGGCTCCACCGCGGTGGGCTTCTCCGTCGGATCCACCGGAAGCGGATCCACCGAGGTCGTCTCGGGCGTCGTCGACTCCTCCGGAGTGGGCTCCGGGGTCACCGGCGGCGGCAACAACGGGGTCGTCGGCTCCGGGGTGACCGGATTCGACGTCACCACAGGCACATCAATGACCGGAGTCTCGACCGGCGTCGTCACCTCGGGCAGCGGCTCCACCACCGGCTCAGACGTCGGGGGCGGCAGCAGTGGCGTGCTCGGCTTCGCAGAAGTCGGCTTCGGCTTGGTCGGCTTGACGGACGTGGGCTTCGGCTTGGTCGGCTTCGCAGAGGTGGGCTTGACGGAGGTCGGCTTTGGCTGCGTCGGCTTAGCGGACGTGGGCTTGACCTGGGTGGGCTTCGGCTTCGTCGGCTTCGCAGAAGTCGGCTTGACCGCAGTGGGCTGAGCGCTGGTCGGCTTAACCGAGGTGGGCTTGACCGCGGTGGGCTTCGGCTTGGTCGGTTTGACCTGGGTGGGTTTAGCGGACGTCGGCTTGGGCTGCGTCGGCTTCGCAGAGGTGGGCTTCACCGCAGTCGGCTGAGCACTGGTCGGCTTTACTGCGGTGGGTTTCGGCTGCGTGGGCTTCGCGGACGTCGGCTTCGGCTGCGTCGGCTTCGCAGAGGTCGGCTTGACCTGCGTGGGCTGAGCGCTCGTCGGTTTCACCGGGGTGGGCTGTGCCGTGGTCGGCTTCGGCCGGGTCGGGCTCACCGGGGCAGGAGAATCCTGCGGGGTGCTTGGCGGCACAATGGCAGGAGATGACGGCCGCTGCGAGGGCTTGTCGGCAGGCCGGTCGGCAGGCGCACGGGTCGGCACCGGCCGGGAGGGGCGGGGCACGTCGTCCGCAATGATGAGGTCATCAGTAGTCGGACGGGAGTTTGCCGGGGCGGTCGGCTGCGGCTGCGCGGGGCGCACCGGCGACGCAGTCGGGGTGGTCATGACGACCGACACCTGACTGGGCTGCTGCCCAGTCGGCTGCGCGGCGGGCGATGCGGGGCGTGCGACAGGGCGCTGCGGACGCGGGCCTGCGGGCTGTGCCGCCTGCTGCGCGTTGGCCTGCGGCGCGGCGTTCTGGGCAGCCTGGCCGGCGCCAGCATTGTTGTGCCGCCCGGAGGTGGAGTTGCCGCTGCGGGAGCGCGGCATGTCGAGGTTGGGCTCGGCGTCGCTGGTGGGACGAGCGATGCGCATGACGGCTTCGCGGGCGCGGTTGCGCTGCTCCGCGAGGGCGTCGTTCGGGGTTTTGCCCGGCGCCGGGGTGCGGTTGAGCCCCGGGATGGCGTCCACGAGGAAGCCGTTGCCCTGGTTGTCGCCACCGTTGTCCTGGTTGCTGGAGACAATGCCATAACCCACGCTGGTCACCGCGAGGGAGCCCACGACGGTGAACGTCAGCATGCTGGGGTTGATCTTCACTGCGGAGGCTCCTTTCTTTCATTCAGTGCCGCACGGGCTGGTGATGGTGGGGTGGACAGGTGATCGGCGGGGCGGGGGTTCCCGACCGCACCGGCGACGTCGAAGGGGAACGGGGATCAAGGTGGACACGTGAGTGGAGCGCACCCCCAGGACAGCCGCAAGGACCGCGGGGATCTGCGACATGCCGCGGGCGGGGGAGCGCTGGATGAAGCGATGCTTCAGCGCCCCACACATTCCTTACATGCAGTGTCCCAGACACCTGCGGTGACCTTTCTGATCACACGCGGGATCCCCACGCACACGGGCCGTGAGCTGTGTTGCAGTCGGCGACAGTGCGGCTAAAAAGAGATGAACGTAAGCGTCGTCTCTCGGTGTGCGTGGTGGGCTCCTGGGGAGGTCTGCACAGCTCACGGCCGCCGGGATGGAATCCTCGGCGGCGGGGCGTGGCAAGTGTCTACACTTCAGCAGTAGGGGCCGTGTCACCACGAGGTCCCGCCGACTGCTGTCACGTCAAGGAAAAAGAGCGCATATATACCCCAGGGGGTATATATGGTTGTTATCTTCTTCCGCGTGATGCTGTGCGTCGCTCCGGGGTGGCCAAAGTTTTGGCCAAAGGATTCATCTACCCTAACACGCGACGCCTTTAAGGTAAATCTCAGAAAAATAGTGAAACTCTGAAAGGGTGTGCCACCGATGAGCGCCTGGGATCAAACAATCTTTGCGGTCGACGTCAATGTCGACTTCCTCGACGAGTTGGCAGAGCTCGACGACGACGCCATCGTCGAGGCTATTGAAGACATCTGCATGCTGGTCGCCCGCCAGTCCGGGGCGAGCGAAGACGATCGCAGCAATGCGCTGTGCGCTGCGACGATTGCTGCCATCTGGGCGGGCGCGCCGTACAGTGCCGGCGATGTGGCCGACCGCTACCCGTTCATCCGTCGCCACCACGGCGAGGTTTCCGAGGAGCTCGCCGAGGTCGCGACCGAGGTTCTGCAGGCAGGCGCGGATGCTGACGAGGTCGAAGAACTCCTCGAGGCGCTCTCCTAACGAGCCTGCCGCTACCTGAAGTGCCGCCGCCCATCTGGGCTGCGGTGGGCCTGAACCCGCCCCGCGTCGGGGGCGGGTTTTGTGCTGTCCGGAGCGTGTTGGACGGCGGGTGTCCGAGGTGGCGCCGGGGGTCGCTGCGGGGTGGTGCCAGGGCGTGTCCGTGGGGCCGGTGTGGGCGCGGCTGCGGTCGTGCGGTGGGTGGGGGATATATCACCCGAGCGGCTTGTCTGACATCAGGTCTTTGGGCGCTTGCGAGGGGCTTTCGTAGTACCTATCAGAGTCTTTAAAAAAACCATTGCGCGAGTGAAAAAACCGTGCCGTGAAAAGTCCTGCGGGTGCCGCTAAATCCGCACCGTGGATATTGGCGTTTTCCCATGGGGGAAATTGGCTATTTTCTTAGAGTCTTTTTAGGTCTTTTTTCGATGGGTGTCGATAAGGTGTCGGGGTGAGGCAAAACGTATCGGCGGCTATAGGTTGGGGTGCGGTCGGCGGCAAGCGTGTAGCGCACGTGCTACTGGGTAAACTCCCCAGAAGTATCAACAAATTTTTATACATAAGGGTGCTCCTGTTGGGGTGTGGGGACTGCTGTGTCGGGCGCGCTTGCGACCCAGCTCACAGCACTTTTTGACCATGTCGGACATCCTGGATGGCGCGGGAAGGGAAGCTGTGTGTGGCCTGTGAAGTGGGGTTGTGGTGGGGTGGCTGCACTTTTTCTTCCCTGCCTCTTCCATTGCCTGCAACCGGGTTTAGTTGCTGTAAAAATGCTGCATTAGCCAGGTTTGGGGCCATGAACTTGGCTTTGGGGTCTGCAAGGGGTTCTGGCTGGGGTGTGCGCGGCTTTTGGGCCTGTGTGTCGCTATTGGCGCGGACGGGTTGTTGGCTGCGCAATTGCGACCGGACGCACGCGGATTTCCTTCTGTGACGCCAACCACCGTCGCCGGTGTGGTGGGGGTGATTGCGGGGGAGCCCGCACTGTCGGCCACTGTCGCAAACATCACAGGTGTGTTCCCTGTGGGCGCTGTTGGCTCCCCGTGGGGGCCTGGGGCGTCGTGCTGTCGCTCCGGTGCGGGCAGGCCAGTTCGGGTGGTGCTCTAGAGTGGTTGCCAAGCATGACCGGCCCGCCCGCGGCCACCGGCACCAGGACACACGCCCACCTCCGTGTGGGTGAGCACCCTGCGGTGGCGCGTGCGACGTCTGCCGGAGACGACGTCACTTCACCCCCAGGAGCGTGAATCCCGCATGGACTACCGTGTTGCCGACCTGAGCCTCAACGAGGCTGGCCGCCACCAGATTCGACTCGCCGAGCACGAGATGCCCGGCCTGATGGAACTGCGCCGCGAGTACGCCGAGGAGCAGCCCCTGGCGGGTGCGCGCATCGCGGGCTCCATCCACATGACGGTGCAGACCGCCGTCCTCATCGAAACCCTCGTCGCCCTCGGCGCTGAGGTCCGCTGGGCGTCCTGCAACATCTTCTCCACCCAGGACGAAGCCGCCGCCGCCATCGTCTGCGGCACCGGCACCCCTGAGGATCCCCAGGGCGTGCCCGTGTTCGCCTGGAAGGGGGAGACCCTCGACGAGTACTGGTGGTGCGTGGACCAGATCTTCTCCTGGGGCACCGACGCCGACGGCAACGAAATCCTGCCGAACATGATCCTCGACGACGGTGGCGACGCCACCATGGCCGTCATCCGCGGCCGCGAATACGAAGAAGCGGGCGTCGTGCCGCCGGCCGACGAGAACTCCTCCGACGAGCACATCGCCTTCCTGGGGATGCTCCGCGAGGTGCTGGAGCGTTCCCCCGGCCGCTGGGGCCGCATCGCCGAGTCCGTCCGTGGCGTCACCGAGGAAACCACCACCGGCGTGCACCGCCTCTACCACTTCGCCGAGGAAGGGGTGCTGCCCTTCCCCGCCATGAACGTCAACGACGCCGTCACCAAGAGCAAGTTCGACAACAAGTACGGCACCCGCCACTCGCTCATCGACGGCATCAACCGCGCCACCGACATGCTCATGGGCGGCAAGAACGTCCTCATCTGTGGCTACGGCGACGTCGGCAAGGGCTGCGCGGAGGCCATGGCCGGCCAGGGCGCGCGGGTCTCCGTCACGGAGGCCGACCCCATCAACGCCCTCCAGGCACTCATGGACGGCTTCCCCGTCGTCACCGTCGACGACGCCATCGGCGACGCCGACATCGTCATCACCGCCACCGGCAACCTGGGCATCATCTCCTTCGAGCAGATGCTCAAGATGAAGGACCACGCGCTGCTTGGCAACATCGGCCACTTCGACAACGAGATCGACATGCACTCCCTGCTGCACCGCGATGACGTGCAGCGCGTCACCATCAAGCCGCAGGTCGACGAGTTCATCCTCCCCAACGGCACCGCCATCATCGTGCTGTCGGAAGGCCGCCTGCTCAACCTCGGCAACGCCACCGGCCACCCCAGCTTCGTGATGTCCAACAGCTTCGCCGACCAGACGATCGCCCAGATCGAACTGTTCACCAACGGTGACGCCTACGAAAACAAGGTGTACCGCCTGCCGAAGATCCTCGACGAGAAGGTCGCCCGCATCCACGTCGAAGCCCTCGGCGGCAAGCTCACCACCCTCACCAAGGAGCAGGCCGAGTACATCGGCGTCGACGTCGCCGGCCCCTACAAGCCGGAGCACTACCGCTACTAAGCGCCCGCCCGCCCGACTGTGCGTGCTTCGCCGGCAGTGGAGCCGGTGCCCAGGCACTGTCGGGCGTGCCTGCGTGTTCTCTTCCTGTGTCCTTTTCGCTTCTTTCATGACGAGGTGTCACTGACATGATCATCGCCATCGAAGGCATCGACGGTGCCGGCAAAAACACCCTCGTCCGCGCCCTCGCCGAGGCTCTTCCCGGCAACGTCACCTCGCTGGCGTTCCCCCGCTACGGCACCCAGTTCGCGGACCTCGCCGCCGACGCCCTTCACGGCAAGGTCGGCGACCTCGTCGACTCCATCTACGGCATGGCGCTGATGTTCGCCCTCGACCGGCAGGCCGCCCTGCCCCAGCTGCAGGCCCACACCGAGGGCATCCTGCTGCTCGACCGCTACGTCGCCAGCAACGCCGCCTACACCTCGGCGCGCCTGAACGACGACGCGGGCGCCGACTGGGTCGCGGACCTCGAATTTGACCGCTTCGCTCTTCCCACCCCGGACCTGACGATCCTGCTCGCCACCCCGGCAGAGGTGGCCCGCAGCCGGGCGCGCAGCCGGGAGGAATCCGACAGCACCCGCACCCGCGACGCCTACGAGCGCGACGCCTCACTCCAGGAGCGCACCCTCGCCCACTATCAGCGCCTGGCGGACAGCCAGTGGCACGGGCCGTGGCTCGTCGCGCCGACGGATGTGGATGTCCACCAGCTGGCGAGTGAGGTCGCCGCCCGTATCGCCACCCAGCAGCAACAGCAGGGATAGGGCAGCCCCCTGCTGCGACGGCCGCCACGCGCTCCCCGCGCCGCCGGCCGTGCGTGGCGGCCGCACCCGGTGGGGTGCGTGCGTAAGAAAGGGGTGCACACGCTGCTGGGCAGGGGCGGCCCCGCACAGGCACGTGCGCCACGAATCCGACCATGACGGTGCAATATGTGCCAGACTTGTACACCATGAGCGCCACCATCCTCGTCGTCGATGACGACCCCGCAATCTCCGAAATGCTGAGCCTCGTGCTGCAGGCCGAAGGCTTCGACACCGTCGTCGTCGCCGACGGGGCCGAAGCCGTCGACGTGGCCGCGCGCGTCAACCCCGACCTCATCCTGCTCGACCTCATGCTGCCCGGCATGAACGGCATCGACGTCTGCCGCGCCATCCGCACCCGCAGCTCCGTGCCGATCGTCATGCTCACCGCCAAAACCGACACCGTCGACGTCGTCCTCGGTCTCGAATCCGGCGCGGACGACTACGTCAACAAGCCCTTCAAACCGAAGGAACTCGTCGCCCGCATCCGGGCGCGGCTGCGCCGCACCGACGATCCTTTGCCCGATCGCTTGAGCATCGGCGACCTGGAGATCAACGTCTCCGGGCACAGCGTGCGCCGCGGCGGGCAGGACATTCAGCTCACCCCGCTGGAGTTCGAACTCCTCCTGGAGCTCGCCCGCAAGCCGCAGCAGGTGCTCACCCGCGAAGAACTGTTGGAGAAAGTGTGGGGCTACCGCCACTCCTCCGACACCCGCCTGGTCAACGTGCACATTCAGCGCCTGCGCGCCAAGATCGAAAAAGATCCGGAAAACCCGCAGATTGTGCTCACGGTGCGCGGCGTGGGCTACAAGACCGGCTCGGCGTCCTAACAACCCCTCCACGGCCAACCCTGCGGCGCGCGCCCAGTGCCCCGCCGCCGCGGACTTCGCATGCGGCGCGCCACGGGCAGCACGCACACCCCACGGGCAGGAGGTGTCGCACGCGGGGTGTGGTGACACGTCACCCCGGCGCGGGCCCGCACGCCGCAGGTGCGTGACGGATGGAATGAAAGTGGTGACAACACGGTGGCAACACACGACGGCACGCCCACCCCGGACCAGGACCAGCCCCACGAGGGGGACACCACCCGCGGCGGCGGGGCTGCCCCCGGCGGCACGCCCACACCCACCCCGATAGGGGAGGAGAGCTCCCCGGAGCCCACCCCGCTTGAGGCGGAGCCCGGGTTCCTGGCGGCGAAACCCTCGGTGCATATTCGGCGCGGGCGGGCAGGCGCGGTGGCGCGCCGGGCCCGGGCGCGGTGGCTCAGCCCCGCGCAGACCCCTGATACAGCCGCGCAGTCGGCGGCCGCCCTCGCGGCCGCCCCCGCGGCGGATGCGTCGGGCACGGAGATGGCCAGCGCGGACGCGTTGCCCGCCGGTGCGGATGCGCCGACGGTGGTGCTGCCCACCCGCAGTGTGACCGACGGGCCCGGGGTGATCCTCGGCAGCCCGGTCGGGGATACCGACACCGTCGACATCGTCGTCGACGGGGTGCCGCCCACCCGGCCGGCCGTCTTCGCCCCCGGTGGGGTGCTGGCGCCGGTGGGCCGGATGTGGGACTGGCTGGTGCGCGCCACCAGCGGGCTGTGGCAGCGCGCCGCGGAAGCGTGGCGCACCTCCCTCCAGGTCAAGGTCATTGGCTCCATCGCGGCGGCATCCGTCACGGTCATCATGGTGCTGGGGTTCGTGATGATCAGTGTCGTCGCCCAGCGTCTCGTCGACTCGAAGTTGGCGTTCGCCTCCCAGGAAATCGACCGCGCCCGCGTCATCGTCGAAGCCCAGGTCGCCGCCACCGATACCTCGAACTCGGTGCAGGTGCGCCTCAACTCGGCGCGCGCAGCACTGACGAGCCGCTCGCAGGCCACCAGCGACACGGCGGCCGTGTTTGAGCCGGTCCTCGTGGTGCGCACCGCTGACGGGGCGGCGACGACCTCCCCGGAGGGCTACGTCATCCCCGAGCAACTGCTGCAGTTCGTCGACCGGCGCTACATCTCCTACCAGTACACCACCGTCACCCGGGCGGATAACACCCACTACAAGGCGCTCATCATTGGCACCCCGACCGATTCCGACATCTCCAACCTGGAGCTGTTTTTGGTCTTCCCCCTCGACAATGAGGAAGCCACGATGGCGCTCACCAGGGGGCTGCTCACCGCGGGCGGATTGGTGCTCGTGCTGCTGCTCGTCGTCATCGCCTGGCTGTCCACCAAGCAGGTGACCGGCCCGCTGCGGTCGGCGGCCCGCATCGCGGAACGTTTCGCCGGCGGGCATCTGCGGGAACGCATGCTCGTCGACGGGGAAGATGAGATGGCGCGCCTGGCGGAATCCTTCAACGCCATGGCCGAGTCGCTGTCGAAGCAGATCCGCCAACTGGAGGAGTACGGCGACCTGCAGCGCCAGTTCACCTCCGATGTGTCCCACGAGCTGCGCACCCCGCTGACGACGGTGCGGATGGCGGCCGACATGATCTCCGACCAAAAAGACGACCTCGACCCGGTGACCCGGCGCGCCGCCGAGCTCATGGTGCGCGAGCTCGACCGCTTCGAGTCGCTGCTGGCGGACCTGTTGGAGATCTCCCGCCACGACGCCGGTATGGCGGATTTGGCGGAGGAGCGCGTGGATGTGCGTGCCGTGGTGTCCTCGGCGTGGCAGCAAACCCAGCATTTGGCGGCGGAGTTGGGGGTGCCGGTGTTGTTCGATCTGCCGGATGAGCCGGTGTACGCCACCATTGATTCCCGCCGTATTGAGCGTATTTTGCGCAACCTGTTGGCGAACGCGATTGACCACTCCGAGTCCCGTCCCGTGGAGGTGTTGTTCGCCGCGAACGAGGAGGCGATCGCGATCACGGTCACGGATCATGGTGTGGGGTTGAAGCCGGGCCAGGAGGATTTGGTGTTTAACCGTTTCTGGCGGGCGGATCCCTCGCGGGTGCGGCACTCGGGCGGCACGGGCCTGGGGTTGGCGATTTCCCACGAGGATGCGGTGTTGCACGGCGGCGTTCTTGACGCGGCGGGGACGCCGGGGGTGGGTAGTGTGTTCCGGTTGACGATTCCCCGTACCCCGGGGGAGTACTTTATGACCTCGCCGCTGGAGTTGTTGCCCCCGGAGCCGGTGGAGGACGACTGGGCGGATCATGTGGTGGCGTCGGCGGCGGCGTTGGCGGGGGCCTATATTCCGCCGACGGTGCCGGGTGCCGAGATCGGTGCCGCCGATGATGCTGGTGCTGTGGCTACCGGTGGTGCTGAGGGGGTGGAGTCGCTCAGCCCTGCGGAGCAGCAGGCGGCGCTCGTCGCCGAGTATTTTGCGGAGCACCCGACCGCCGGTGGGGCGAGCCGCTCGTTGAGTGATTTCGTGGCGCGGACGGGGCCGACCCCGACGGGGAGTTTCCGGGCGCAACGCCCGCAGGCTGATGTGCCGGCCGATGCGGCCGACGCGGCTGAGGTGCCCGCCGCGGCGGCGACCCCTGCGGCGCCTGCGGCTGCTGGTGGGTCGGATCCTTTGGCAGGGGTGGATGACTTCCACGAGTTCGCGGAGGAGGAAATCACCGACGCTTTGTTGGATGCTCTCGGCGACGACTGGGAGGATACTCCCGCCGAGGTGAGCACTGGCGCGGCAGGCGAGGACCCTCAGCCGCAGGCTGGGAAGGACACGAACGAGGATGCCGCCGGCATCGACGATGCGACGCAGGAGGAGCACTAATGCACACACGCTGGCGAACCCGACCCGGCAAGGTCGCAACGTGGGTGATGGTGGCGGGCATGCTCGCCGGGGGTGGTGTGCTCACCGCGTGCACCTCCCTGCCGGGTGACGGTAGTCCCCAGGTGCTGCGCTCCTGGGAGCCGGCCGTGCCGACGGAGGAAGACAATGCCGGCCCGATCGATGGCCAGGAACCCGACCTGCTGCTGCGGTCCTTCTTCGCGGCACTGGGCCGGCCGACGGGTTCCCACCAGGCGGCCCGCGCCTACCTCACCCAGGCGATGGCGGAGGCGTGGAATGACGGCGATGGGGCGACGATCGTCGACCGCATCGACATCACCACCACTGCGATGCGCGGCAACAACCGGGTGACGTTCACCGCCCGCGGCAGCGTGGTGGGCAGCCTGGGCACCGGTGGCGCGTACCGGCCCGCCGAAGGGGAGCTGGAGGCCACCATCGATATGGTGAAAGTTGACGGCCAGTGGCGTATCGACGCCCTCCCGCAGGGGGTGCTGTTGGAGCGCACGGAACTGCAGAACAATTTCAGCCCCCAGAACCTGTTCTTCTTCGACTCCACCGGCAGGTTCCTCGTCCGGGACCGCCGGTGGGTGTACACCCGCCAGCCGCAGCTCGACACCGCACTGATCTCCCTGCTCATGGAGGGCCCGACGGGGCTATTGGGACCCGGGGTGGAGACGGTCGTGCCGCCCGGGGGCACGTTCACCGGCATCAGTGACGGCGCCTACATGTTCACCGGGTTCAACGATCTCAAGCCGGACGATCGGCACAAGTTCGCCGCCCAGGTCATCTGGACGCTCGCGAAGGGTGGGATCACCGGCCCCTACCGCATTGAGCTCGACGGGGCGCCCATCGACCCCGACCACGTCGACATGGACGTCGACGACGTTGCCGAATACAACCCGTCGGCCCCGCAGGCGGCCGTCGCGCCCCTCTACACCCTCCTCGATGGCAACCTGTTCAAACTGGAGGGGGACCGCATCCTGCCGCTGAACACGGTGGACTCCACCTTCACGACCGGCATGCTCACCTCCGCCGCGGTGAGCGTGTCCGGGGAGCAGCCCCTGGCGGCCGCCGTGGCACTCGAGCCCGGATCCGGTGAGGAGGGCGACCGCTTCGAGCTGCTCGTCGGCCCCACCGACGGCGCCCCCAGCGTCGTCATGGACGGCGCCACCCTCACCCGGCCGTCCTTCGAATACGGCGGCACCGCCCTGTGGACCGTCGCCGACGGCAGGGACGTCGTGCGTATCGCCCGCTCCACCGCCACCGGCGACATGACCCAACAGGCTGTTGAGATGCCCGACCTCGACGACGACCCGATGGCGGACACACCGATCAGCGACCTCATGCTCAGCCCCACCGGGGTGCGCGCCGCCATGATCCGCGACGGGGTGGTCTACCTCGGCACCGTCGCCCGCCCCGGACCGGGGGAACGCCGCATCGTCAACGTGATCCCCGCAGCCCCCGCCATCGGTAACACCGCCATCTCCCTCGACTGGATGCGCGACGGCTCCCTCATCGTCGGCACCAGCGACCCGGACTCCCCCGTGTGGCGGGTGGAACCCGACGGCTCCGGGGCCACCCCCCTGCCCAGCGGCAACATCACCGCCCCCGTCGTGGAAGTCGCCACCAGCGCGACGATGCTGTACCTCACCGACGCTCGCGCCACCCTGCAGCTGCCCGTCAACGCCGGCGCCACCGCCTTCTGGCGGGAAGTCCCGGCCCTCGTGGGCAGCGGCGGCTACCTCATCGTCGGCTCCTAACCGCCCTGCGGCGCGCTCGCGCCCACGCGGGAGCCGGGCCGTGCAGGGGCTCGCGCCGCACGCGGCGGGGTATCCACACCCGGACGCGCACCAGGGGAGTTCTCCACAGGCCCACCCCGCAGGGGCGTGCGCGGCCGGTACTCCCCGGGCTTGACTGGGGCGCATGAGGACACAGCCCCCACCACCCCCACGCCCGGTGCACGCGGGCGGGCACACACCCCGCCGCGGCCGGGGCCTCGTGCAGGCGCTCCGCGCACGCACGCGCCTGCACGCCTGGCAGGCGGTCGGCTGGATCCGCGGCGGCGGTGACAGACTCCACCACGTCACCCGCAGCAGCATGGAGACCCACCCGCGCACCCAGCCGCAGGCCCACACCCCGGCGCCCGCCCGGCCGCTCGAGGAACCCACGCACTTCCTCGACATCCTCCTGCCCCGTGACTGCGCCGGCTGCGGTGTCCCCGGACTGCGGCTCTGTGCAGTCTGCCGCCGCCGACTCAGCCTCCCACCCGGGCGCGTCTACCCCCGCCTCGACACACTCGTCCCCGTGTGGTCCTTCGGCGCCTACGCCGGCCCCCACCGGGGAGTCATCCTCGCCGCCAAAGACCACGGGCGCCACGACCTCCACCCGCAGGTGGGCAGCATCCTGCGCGCCGGGCTGGAGTACCTGGCCGCGCGGGGTGAACTGCCTGAGACCACCGACTACGTGGTGGTGCCGGCACCCACCCGGCCGGCCGCGGCGCGCGCCCGCGGCGAAGACCACGTCACCGCCTGGGCGCGGGCGGCAGGGCTGCGGGTCCACCCCTGCCTGTGGCTGGATGACGCGGCCGCCGACTCCGTCGGCCTGAGCATGGCGGCCCGCGTCGACAACCTGAGCAGCCACCTGCGGATCGGCGACAACTTGCCCCACGACACGCCCGTGCTGCTCTTCGACGACGTCGCCACCACCGGGGCCACCCTGCGGCTGAGCTGCGGGCGGCTGCTCGCCGCCGGGGTGCAGGTGGTCGGTGCGGTCGTGCTGGCCTCCACGTGAGTGGGCAGTGGGGGAGCGGGGCGCACGCGGCATGCGCCGAGTGCGCCGAGTGCGCCGAGTGCGCTCAGTGGTCCTGCGGGTGGTGCGTGGGGTGGGTTGAGCGGTCGTGCGGCGGCTGTGTGGGCGGGGTGTGAGCGGTGGATGAGTGGTGGTCTGAGCGCTTCGGCGACACGGGGGCATCGGGTGGTCCGAATGCGACCTGGGGGAACGCTGCGCGGGGGCGGTGGGGGTAAAAAATTTTTTTCACCCTCCACGCTGGGGCGATGGAAAAAATACGCCATACCGCTCGGCGCGATGGTTATGACCAGAGGTACTCTAAGGGTGTAGTAATTCCCGTCACCGCCTGCGGGGTTAGTAATCCCACTCACTACCGCGCGGTGGCCCGTACCGGGAGGTAAGTCACGTGACGACCCCTGCTGACATCAAGGTCAACATCACCGGACGCAACGTGGAGGTGCCCGACCACTTCGCTGAGCGCGTGCAGACGAAGCTCGCGAAGATCGCCCGCCTCGACCCGACCCTCACCTTCTTCCACGTCGAGCTGCAGCACGAGCCCAACCCGCGCCGTGCTGACTCCTCCGACAAGATCCAGATCACCGCGACCGGCAAGGGCCACATCGCCCGCGCCGAGGCGAAGGAAGATTCCTTCTACGCGGCTCTGGAGACCGCGCTGAGCCGCATGGAGCGCTCCCTGCGGAAGGTGAAGGCCCGCCGCAAGATCAGCCGCTCTGGCCACCGCACCCCGAAGCCGATGGACCAGGTCGCCGTGGAGCTCGCCGCCGAGGCTGCTGCCGCGAACGCGAAGGCTGAGCAGGAAGCTGTTGATCCTTACGCCGACACCGTCGACGATGTTCAGCCCGGCCAGATCGTGCGCACCAAGGAGCACCCCGCCACCCCGATGAGCGTCGATGACGCCCTGTCGGAGATGGAGCTCGTGGGCCACGACTTCTACCTCTTCGTCGATGAGGAGACCGGCCGCCCGAGCGTTGTCTACCGCCGCCACGCGTACGACTACGGTCTCATCGTTCTCGCCGAGAGCGAGTAACCCCAGGTAGCTGACGCTGCCTGACACGAGCCGCTACGCACGACACCTGCGCTGTGGGTTCGCGTGCGGTGTGCACGGGACGAGCACTCCAGGGTCGAATGCGTTGCCCCGCTCGTCCCGCCCCACAGCGGCGACGTTATTCCAGACGTTTCCCCTCTTTCTCTTCTTCGCCCTTTCTTTTTTCGCGCCCGCCCGGGATCGACGCCGTCACACGTGCAGCGTCCCGGGCGGGTGCGCGCATGTGCGCAGGTTCGCCCCAACGGGTGCGCGCCGCGGGTCTGCCGGGGTGCTGTGGGGTGGCAGCAGCGCCCACCGAGTGCCCCTGCATTCATCAGATGCGTTTCAAGACGCGTAGAATAGTCCCGACTTAGACTGACTCCGCCCGCGTGCCGCCGCACGTGCGCCCCAAAAGCGCACGCCACGCGCGACACCCGGGTGCTGTGCCACCCCACCGCTTCCTTAAGGTTCTTCTTAGACTTTTCCTCGGACGTGTCGACACTGCCGAGGTGGTGCGGTGGCGGGCCTGCCCGGTGCGCGTGGGATTGCTCACCGCGGGCGGGAGTCGTCGGATGACAAAAATATTTGAGTACACGTTGTTCTCGCCTGCTTCAGCACCACCCGGGTGCGTATCACCCTGGACGGTGCGTGCTGTGGCAGATGAGTGATTCGGGCGCGGCCGAGACGTGCCGAGTGAACTGACATTGAAGGATTATTGCCTGTGTTTGGACTTTCCAAGCTGCTTCGCGCTGGTGAAGGGCGCGCCGTCAAGCGCCTGAAGAAGATTGCCGATGAGGTGATCGCCCTCGAGCCGAAGTACGCCGATGTTTCCGACGAGGAACTGCGCGCCAAGACGGACGAGTTCAAGGAGCAGCTGGCGGCGGGGAAGACCGTCGACGATATTCTCCTTGACGCCTTCGCCGTCGCCCGCGAAGCCTCCTGGCGCGTGCTCAACCAGAAGCACTACCCGGTGCAGATCATGGGCGGCGCCGCCCTGCACTTCGGCAACGTCGCCGAGATGCGCACCGGTGAAGGTAAGACCCTGACCTGTGTGCTGCCCGCCTACCTCAACGCCCTCGAGGGCAAGGGCGTGCACGTCGTCACCGTCAACGACTACCTCGCCAAGCGTGACGCCGAGTGGATGGGCCGCGTGCACCGCTTCCTCGGCCTCGAGACCGACGTCATCCTCTCCGATATGACCCCGGAGCAGCGCCGCAAGGCCTACAACGCCGACATCACCTACGGCACCAACAACGAGCTCGGCTTCGACTACCTGCGCGACAACATGGCGCTGTCGACCAACGACCTCGTGCAGCGTGGCCACCACTACGCCATCGTCGACGAGGTGGACTCCATCCTCATCGACGAGGCCCGCACCCCGCTGATCATCAGTGGCCCCGCCGACGGCTCCTCTGCCTGGTACGCCAACTTCGCGCAGATCGCCCCCCGCATGCAGCGCGACGTCCACTACGAAGTCGACGAGCGGAAGCGCACCGTCGGTGTGAAGGAAGCCGGTGTCGAGTACGTCGAAGACCAGCTCGGCATCGACAACCTCTACGCGCCTGAGCACTCCCAGCTGGTCAGCTACCTGAACAACGCCATCAAGGCCAAGGAGCTGTTCACCAAGGACAAGGACTACATCATCCGCAACGGCGAGGTGATGATCGTCGACGAGTTCACCGGCCGTGTGCTGGCGGGCCGCCGCTACAACGAGGGCATGCACCAGGCCATCGAGGCCAAGGAAGGCGTGGAGATCAAGGCGGAGAACCAGACGCTCGCCACGATCACCCTGCAGAACTACTTCCGCCTCTACGACAAGCTGTCCGGCATGACCGGTACCGCCGAGACCGAGGCCAGCGAGCTGCACCAGATCTACAAGCTCAACGTCATCCCGATCCCGACGAACCGCCCCAACCAGCGCCAGGACCTCACCGACCTGGTGTACAAGACCCAGGAGGCGAAGTTCGCCGCCGTCGCCGACGACATCGCTGAGCGTGTCGCCGCCGGCCAGCCGGTGCTCGTCGGCACCACCTCCGTGGAGCGCTCCGAGTACCTCTCCCAGCTGCTGCAGTCCCGCCACATCCCGCACCACGTGCTCAACGCGAAGCACCACGAGAAGGAAGCGGAAATCGTCGCCCAGGCAGGCCTGCCGGGCGCGGTGACCGTGTCCACCAACATGGCCGGCCGCGGTACCGACATCGTGCTCGGCGGTAACCCCTCCATCCTCGCCGACATCAACCTGCGTGCCCGCGGCCTCGACCCCGTCGAGACCCCGGAGGAGTACGAGGCAGCCTGGCTCGGCGAGCTGGAGAAGATGCGCAAGAAGTCCGACGAGGCTGCGGAGCAGGTCCGCCAGGCCGGCGGCCTGTACGTCCTCGGCACCGAGCGCCACGAGTCCCGCCGCATCGACAACCAGCTGCGTGGTCGTGCCGGCCGTCAGGGCGACCCGGGCACCACCCGCTTCTACCTGTCCATGCGCGACGAGCTCATGCTGCGCTTCGTCGGCCAGCGCATGGAGAACATGATGAACCGCCTCAACGTGCCGGACGACGTGCCGATCGAGGCCAAGATGGTCACCAACTCCATCAAGGGCGCGCAGAGCCAGGTGGAGAACCAGAACTTCGAGATGCGTAAAAACGTCCTGAAGTACGACGAAGTCATGAACGAGCAGCGCAAGGTCATCTACCGTGAGCGCCGCGAAATCCTGGAGGGCCGCGACGTGGCCGACCAGGTGCAGTCCATGATCGACGAGACCATCACCGACTACGTGGCCGCCGCCACCGCCAACGGCTACGTGGAGGACTGGGACCTCGACGAACTGTGGCGCGCACTCAACGCCCTCTACGGCCCGTCGATGACCTGGCAGTCCCTCGTCGAGGGCACCGAGTACGGCGGCCGCGGCGACCTGAGCGCAGCCGACCTCATCGACGCGCTCACCAAGGACGCGCACGCCCAGTACCAGGTGCTCGACGACGCCATCTCGCAGATTGCCGGCCCCGCCCAGATGCGCGACATGGAACGCCGCGTCATTCTGTCCGTGGTCGACCAGAAGTGGCGTGAGCACCTCTACGAGATGGACTACCTCAAGGAGGGCATCGGCCTGCGCGCCATGGCGCAGCGCGACCCGCTGGTCGAGTACCAGAAGGAAGGCGGCGACATGTTCAACGCCATGAAGGACGCCATCAAGGAAGACACCGTCCGTCGTCTCTTCGCCTCCCGCGCGGAAATCCTCCCGCAGATCCAGGCCGCCGGTTCCGCCGACATCAACCACGACGGCACCGTCGACGACAAGGACTACGGCATCGACAACGGACCGAAGGAAATGACCACCTCCGGCCCTGAAGAGGTCTAAACCCTTTTCGCAGCGCACGCGCCGCCACCTCTGGCGCCTGCCTGTTCGTCCATGCCCCGCCAGGAGACACCTGGCGGGGCATGCGGCGTTTGTACGGCCCCACACCGGCATGTGCGCCACCGGGCGGCTCAGGAACCGGACAGTCGCAGGTGCAACAGCTGCCAGCCTTTCGTGGTGTGCACGCACATGCCCGTGAGCAGCCCCTTGGCGCCGCGGGCGCGGAACGTGCCATTGAACTCCACCTGCAGGCCTGCGCGGGTACCCGCCGCATCGGTGGCGTACTCGCGCGCCAAGTCCGCAGCCGTCGGCGAGGGCGGATCGTAGGCGACGCGAAGGGCGTCCTCCCGGGCCTTTAAGTAGCGCACCCGGAGGCGCGCTGCGGGGGTGGCGAAGTGCCAGCGGGGCCGGTGCAGCACCCGCAGTTCCCCCAGAACGACGACCGCCCGCCCGGTGGCGACCCGCCGGTTGCGGCACTCCACCCGCACCTGTGGGGAGTATTCCGGCGTCATCACGTCACGCAGGGGGCGTTGCCCGTGGGCGACGGCGAGAGCGTGCTCGACGAGGCTGGCCACCGTGGAGTGGGTATCCATGTCGGCGGCGAGGGTGCCCGGCAGGCCCAACCCCACCGCTGCCAGGCCATGGACGGCCGCGTCCTGCCCGGCATTCAGGTCAGGCGCGCTGGCGTCCTGGTGCGGGGCCGGGGTGAGCACTTGGAGGGTGTGGCAGCCCGGCATGCGGGCGAACGTGGTGGGGAACAGCGGGGGTGGGTCGGGCGCCCGCAGTGGCGCGGCGCCGGTGACCGCCTCGGCTGCCTCCCCGTCGTCGTGGGGTGCCGCCCCGGGAGGGGTGCCGCGGGAAGCCTCCGCACCGCGCACAGGCGGCCCCGGGACGGGGGTCGTGGGCGGCTGCTGCGCGGTGCGGGCCTGCTGCAGCAGGCGTGCGATGGAGGTGGCCTCCGCGCTGCGGGAGGGGTGCATTGCCATGGCCCGCGCCCGTGCGTAGACCACCGAGGCATTGGAGACCTCCACCGCCAGCGGCCGGGCCGCATCCTCCGGTTGATGGGATGGGGCGGCAGGTGCTCCGGCGGGTTGTGGTGCCATCGCGCGCCGCCCGTGGATGACTGCGGGCGCGGACGCGGCGCTGCGCAGGGTTTCCCGCGCCAGCGCCCGTGACGGGGTGGCGCCGGCCTCTGGGGGTGTGAGGGGCTGGGCCGCGTCGGGGAGGGCAACGAGCGCCACGCCCTGCGGGGCGACGGCCGGCCGTGCGCCGCCGGGGTGCACGCCGGTCGCTCGCGCTGCGGGAGGGGATTCGATGGTGTGGACAACATCACTCATGACAGGAACTTTCGGTCACCAAGGGGCTAAGGACATCAGGCACGCGCACGCCACCGCGGAGGGATCCTCCCGGGGGTGAGCCGTGCATCTCTTCCACCCAGGGGGTTCGCGGTGTGGTCGGTCTGGGGAGCGTGGGGCGAGTGCGCCCTCGTGCCGTGGGCGCACTGTCGAAGGCAGCCCGGTGGGGGCGTGGGCATGCCGTCTACCTCCCTAGAGTCACCTGCTGTGAGAAATGGTTCCTTGCCCGTCGTTGATGCAGGTCCGCCCGGGTTGGGCCGGTGCCGGATGCGCTGTCATGGGATAGGCGCAACGCGCCTCCCGGGCGCTGGCGCTGAGAGGTGGGAGTGCGCAAGCGGGGGTGTGCCGCCGGGGGTGCTGTGTGATTGCGCTCACCGAGGGTGGGCGACAGGGGAGAGGGTTGTCGGCTAACTTCTTTGTCACGGTGTTCCCACGCCCCGGCGTGCGCGATGTCTGCCCGCGGTGCCTATCAATTGTGGGCGGCGCATCTGTGCCGTGGCTGGTAGAACGAAACGTGGAAGGGGCGCCCCGCCGACCCGTGCTTCGCGCGGGTGGATGTGGGGGCGCGATGACGACAACACAGGTGCCTCCGGGTGGCCGCCACGCGCGGTGCCCGTCGATGGTGCGGAGGAGAAGACAATGAATTTTCGTAGGGACGCGCACGTCATGCGCGGTCTGATCGTGGACTACTGCGGCGTGCTCGACGGCAGTGATGAGGATGTGCGCCGCTGGAAGGCGTTGCTCGCGGAGCTCAAGGCCCACGGCGTGCAGCTGGCCATCCTGTCCAACACGGAGGCCGATGGCCGCCTGGCGGAGGACATTCGCCAGTGGCTGGCCGACGGCATCGTCGACGCCGTGGCCCTGTCCGGTGAGATTGGTGCCGAAAAGCCCGACACCAAGGCCTTCGACATCGCCGCCGGTTTCCTGGATCTGCCGATGAACGACTGCGTCTTCGTCGACGACAACATTCTCAACGTGCGCGGTGCAGTGGACTCTGGCCTGGTGGGCGTGTTCTACCAGCACTTCGATCGTGCCGTGGTGGAGATCTGCGGCATGTTCGGCATGGACGGGGAGTACTAGGCCCCATGCGTGTCTATCTGCCGTCCACCTTTGATCACCTGGCGCAGCTGCACGCCGAAGGCTCCCACCCGGTGGTGGGCGGCTACGGGTTCACTGCGACCCCGGCGCTCATCGAGGCGTTCGAGGGCCTGGAGCTTGAGGACGTGGAGTACTACGCCTTCCTCGACGCCGCTGAGGCCTCCCTGCGGCTGCTGCACGCAGGCGTGGAGAACCAGCCGCACCGGCGGGTTGTCGTCAGCGTCGACATTGACGATGCGGCCTGCACCATCGACGAGGAGCTGGGTGACAGTGTGGTGTCCGTGGCGGTCGACCGGGTGCCGATGAAGCACATCGCCTCCATCCACATTGATCCCGCCGCGAACGAGGAGGCCACCGCCGCGGCCGTCGCCGCGATCGTGGAATCCGACCTGGGGGAGGAGGACGCCGCCAACACGGTGGCGGACGCGCAGGATAACTTCATGGCCTATCGGGAGCCCTCCCACCTCGAGCGTTTCCTGACGAACCCTTAAATCAGCGGGTGTGTGACGCGGCAGTGCGGCTGCCGCCCTAACCCCGGTGCCCCGGCATCTCACGTCCATGAGCGTGAGACGCTGCGGCACCGGGGTTCTGTGCTGTCTGGGGCGGGGCGGCGGCAGGTGGGTGCAGCGTGCCTGTGGTTGCGGGGGTAGCGGTGGGGGAGGGCAGCAGAACTGCTTTGTGGGCAACACTAGACAGTGAACTTACGGGCTAGTAGGCTACGGGTCCGTAGCTTCGTGTGGTGGGCCGAGTCCTTCGTCCAGGCCCCCGGCGATAACCCAACGCACAAAGGACTGCCGTGGCAGAACACTCACGCTTAAGGCGCATCCTGCGCCGCTTCACCACCCCCCTGTTGCCCGACGACTACACCCAGCTGGTCAACCCCCTGTGGTCCGCCCGGGAACTCCGCGGTCGCATCGTGCACGTCACCCGCGCCACCCCCGACACAGTCACCCTCGGGATCAAACCCGGCTGGGGCGTGCCGGTCGACTTCCATCCCGGCCAATACATCGGCATCGGGGTGCCCATTGACGGCCGCTACACCTGGCGCAGCTATTCGTTGACCTGCGCCCCACAGCCCGCCAGCGGGCACCTGGAAATCACCGTCCGCGCCGTCGAGAAAGGCAAACTCTCCACCCACTTGGTGAGCGGCGCACACCCCGGCATGACGGTGCGGCTCGCGGCACCGGCCGGCGACTTCCACCTCCCGGAGCCGCTGCCGGAGGCGCTGCTGTTCCTCACCGCCGGCACCGGGATCACCCCGGTGGTGAGCATGCTCCGCAGCATGGAGGACCGCCTCGCCCCCGGGGCACACACCTTCCCCACCGACTGCGTGCTTGTGCACTCGGTCCGCAGCGAAGCCGACCTGCTCTTCGCCGAGGACCTGCGGCGGGCTGAAGCCCGCGGGGTGCGCGTCCACGTGCACCTCACCGGCACCCAGGGGCGGATCACCCCTGACAATCTCAGCACCCTCGTGCCCGATGCGGCTCAGCGGGAGGTCTTCGCCTGCGGGCCGGAGGCCATGTTGCAGGCGCTGGAAACCTGGGCGGAGCGCACAGGGGCACGCCTCCACACGGAGCGCTTCACCCTCGACCGCGCGAGCGACGCGCAGGGCGGGCTCGTCACCTTCGGCACCCGCGGCAGCATCCAGGTCGACGGGGCCACCACCCTCCTGGAGGCGGGGGAGCAGGCCGGCATCCAGCTGCCCTTCGGCTGCCGCATGGGCATCTGCCAAACCTGCGTCCAGCAAGTCCAGCACGGGCACGTCACCGACCTGCGCACCAGTGACGTCAAAGGCCCCGGCGAGCGGGTCCGCACCTGCGTGTGCGTCGCCAACGGGGACGTCACCCTCGACGTGTAGCGCGCACGCCACCCCAGGGGCGGCGTAGTCCGCGCACTGGCCGTGCAGGCCCCGCCACCGTGTGGGAGCTTCCCCTTCCCGCGTTCTTTACTTTCCCATTTCTGTTCACCACCCCCACGTCCCTAGGAGAACCCCATGGCCATCGACAACATCAAGGCCTACAGCCACCTGACTGACGCCGACATCGAAGAGATCGGCCGCCGCTTCGACGCCATCCAGGAGCGGGTGAAAAACTCCCTCGGCGAGCGCGACGTCGCCTACATCCACAACCTCATCCGCTTCCAGCGCGGCTGCGAAATCGCCGGCCGGGCCGCCCTGCTGTTCAGCCACAAGAAGCCTCTGTTCTGGGCGGGGGCGGGCCTGCTGGGCCTGTCGAAGGTGCTGGAGAACATGGAGATCGGCCACAACGTCATCCACGGCCAGTGGGACTGGATGAACGACCCCGAGATCCACTCCACCACCTGGGAGTGGGACATGACCTGCCCGAGCTCCCAGTGGATGCACTCCCACAACTACGTCCACCACAAGTTCACCAACATCCTCGGCATGGACAACGACGTCGGCTACGGCGTGCTGCGAGTGACCCGCGACCGCCGCTGGTCGCCGTTCTTCGCCTTCCAGCCGGTGACGAACTTCGTGCTGGCGAGCCTGTTCCAGTGGGCGGTGGCGTTCTACGACGTGGAACTTGGGCGCTTCTTTAGCGGCAAGCAGGACTGGGCGACGACCGCACCGCGTTTCTGGGAGGCAGTCGCCAAGTCGAAGCGGCAGGTCACCAAGGACTACATCCTGTTCCCCGCGCTGAGTGGCCCGAACTTCGGCCACACCATGAAAGCCACCATGATCGCCAACCTCATCCGCAACTACTGGTCCTATGCGGTGATCTTCTGCGGGCACTTCCCCGACGAGACGGAAACGTTCACCAAGGAGCAGTTCGCGACGGAGACCCGCGGCGAGTGGTACCTGCGGCAGATGCTCGGGTCGGCGAACTTCCACGGCGGCACGATCCTCACGATCCTCTCCGGCAACCTCAACTACCAGATTGAGCACCACCTCTTCCCCGACATGCCCTCGAACCGGCTGGCGGAAGTCAGCCGGGAGGTGCGCGCCATCGCCAAGGAGTACGACCTGCCGTACAACGTCGACAGCTTCCCGAAGCAGCTGCTCAAGGTGCAGCGCACCCTGCTGAAGCTGACGCTGCCGAACAAGTTCTTGGCGGCCAGCCGTGACAACGCCCCGGAGGTGCGCTCTAATCGGGCGCTCACCCCGGAGGTCGAAACCCACCTGCATGTCGGTGCGGACGAGGCGGGGCACCGGGCGGGCCTGGTGCCGGCACTGCGGATGCTCAAAGAGCTGCGCCCCGGGGTGGTGGCCGGCGTGCGGCACCTGCTGGGCGCGGCGTTCCGCCGGGTCTAAACTGCCTTCTCCCATCCGGTCCCGCAGAGGCGCGTCCCAGTCCCGCAGGGGCACACCCGGACCCGTCCCTCAGATAGCCGCCTGCACCGGGGAGCCATCAGCGTCAGGCAGCCGTGGCCCCCGGGCGGAGTGGCGTGGGCCGTGGGCGCTAGGTGGCCTGCGTCCACTGGGTGGGCGCCCAGATCGTGGCCTTCGATTCCTTGTCGATGAGCACCGCCCACGCCCGGGTGGCCAGCGCTGCGGCGATGACGGTGACGAACATCGCCAGGTAGCCCTGGGCGGGCATGTCGGTGAACTCCACGGCCGCGAGCATGCCAAACATGGGTGCCGCCATCGTCGTCGACAAAAACGCCGCCGCCCCCATGAGCGCGAACGCGCCCAGCGGCAGCGTGGGGAACAACGGGTGCAGCACCGTGCCGACCGCCGCCCCAATGAGTGCCCCCAGCGCGAACGCCGGGGTGAGGGTACCGCCCACGGCGCCGGTGCGGAAGCACAACAACGTCACCGCGGCGCGCGCCACCCCCAGCACAAGCATCATCGACACCGTCATCTCGTCAAACAGCAGCAGCTGCGCCGCGTAGCGCCCATTGCCCGACACTCCGGGGATCACGAGCGCGAGGGCGGCGACGACGAGGAACGCCAGCGGCATCTGCCACAGCACCTGGGTGCCGCGGGCCCGGCGGGCCGCCACCTTGCGGGCTGCCCGGCCAAAGAAGTGGCCCGCCGAGCCGGCGAGGGCACCCACAATGATGGCGACAAGGAGCACCTCGGGGCGCTCCGAGAGGGTGACCGCCCGGTAGATGGGGTGGTGGTGCACGAACAGGCTCGTCGTGGCCACCGCCGTCGCGGAGCACACCATCGCCGCCACCACCGTGCGGGTGGTGAACTCCAGCAGCAGCAACTCCAGGGTGAACAGCGCGCCCGCGAGCGGCAGATGGAACGACGCAGCCAGCCCCGCCCCCGCCGCGGAGGCCACCAGGATCCGCCGGGAGGCGGCATCAATGTGCAGGGAGCGCGTCATGCCGGCCGCCGCCAAACCGCCGAGGAGCCGGGGTGCGTTCTCCCGGCCGACGGGCGCGCCCGCAGCCACACTCATGACCTGGAGGAACGCGCTGGCCAGGGTTTCCGGCACGGGCATGTGTTCCCCCTTCATTGCGCCGGGAACGCTGACGGTGGGGCGGCCGAAGCGGCCGAGGAGGAACCACGCCACCGCGGTGACCACCCCCACCCCGACGAGCGTCCACGCCAGGCGCGCCGGCGCCACGGTCTCCCCGGGGCCGAGGGTAGCGATGTGGTCGGTGCCGTACACGAGCCTCTCGGTGCCGATGACCGCCCAGTTAATCGCCGCCACCAACACCCCGGTGACCACACCTGCGATGATCGCGAACAGGGCCAGCCGGTTGAGCGGGGTTTCCGTGATCCAGGCCCGCCCGCCCGGGGCCTCCGGTGCGGGTGGCGCGGGCGGCGGGGTCGGGCCGCTGGGGCCAACGACCCCAGGGGTGACAGGATCGCGGGCGAGGCGGGGGTGCGGCTCCCGGTCGAGGTGCCCCTCGGCGCGGGTGCGTTCCTCCAGTGCGCGTCCCGTGGCGTCCTTCGCGCGGGAATGCCCGCTGCCAATCCACCAACCCACGTCCAACCTCCAGTGTCGACAACGTCCCCGCCCGCAGGCGGCTACTCCCAGTCCACGTTCTGCCGCAGCGCCCGAATGAGCCGCAGCACCGCCTGGAACCGCCGCCCCGAGGTGCCCTCCAACTCGGCGAGGGCACAGCCCGGCTCGTCGTGGGAACACCCACGCGGGCAGTCCTCGGCGGCGGCCCGCAGATCATCAAACACGTCGACGATGGTGTCGGCATCGACGTGCGCCAACCCGAAGGAACGAATACCTGGGGTGTCGATGATCCAGCCGCCCTGCGGCAGCGGCAACGCCACCGACTGGGTGGAGGTGTGCCGGCCCTTGCCGACACCGCTGACCGCACTCGTCGCCCGGTCCGCGTCCGGCACCAGGCGGTTGACGAGCGTCGACTTGCCCACACCCGAGTGCCCAATCAGGGCGGTCACTTTGCCGCGGGTGACGTCCTCCACCGGGGTGATGGGGTCCTCGGTGCCACACACCACGACAGGAACATCCAGGTCGGCGAACTCGGCGGCGAAAGCACTCGGGTCCGCCAGGTCCGACTTCGTCAAGCACACAATCGGGGTGCAGCCCCCCACGAAGGCGGCGATGAGCGCGCGCTCCACGAACCCGGTGCGGGGCGGCGGGTCCGCCACCGCGCACACGATGAGCAGCTGGTCGGCGTTGCCGACGACGACGCGCTCGTAGGCGTCCGTGTCGTCCGCCGTGCGCCGCAGCACGCTGGTGCGGTCGGCGAGTTTCACGATGCGGGCGAGTGTGCCCGGCGCGCCCGAGGTATCGCCGACGATGCCGACCCGGTCGCCGACGACGATGGGGGTGCGGCCCAGTTCGCGGGCGCGCATGCACACAATGGGGCTGACCTGGTGGTTGCCGTCGTTGAGGATCTCGGCGGCGTCGGCGTCGAGGACCACGCCCCAGCGGCCGCGGTCCTTGGACACCACCATGCCGAATTGGGCGTCGTTGTGGGTGGGGCGGTCTTTCGTGCGGGGGCGGGAGCCTTTCCCGGGGCGGACGCGGATGTCGCTTTCGTCGACGTAGCGGGAGGAGCTGCGGGCGCGGGCCATGGGGCTACTGCTCCTCGCCGTCGAGCATGCGCTGCCACATGTGCTCGAACCCGGGCAGGGTTTTCGCGGTGGTGGCGATGTTGTCGATCTCCATGCCGGGGGTCACCAACCCGAGGATGGCGCCGGCGGTGGCCATGCGGTGGTCGTCGTAGGACAGCCACTGCGCGCCCGTGAGGGTGGGCGTGCCGGTGATGCGCAGCCCGTCGGCCTCGTCCGTGGCAGTGCCGCCGACGCGGGTGATCTCCGTCGCCAGGGCTTTGAGGCGGTCGGTTTCGTGTCCGCGCAGGTGCGCAATACCGGTGAGCTGGGATTCCCCGCCCGCCAGGGCGCACAGGGCCGCCACGGTCGGCGTGAGTTCGCCAATGTCGCCCATGTCCCAGGAGATGGGGGACAGGTGCGCGGCACCGGGGCCAGTGACCGTGAGCTCCGCGGCATGATCGCCCGTGTCGCGGAGAGTGCAGGTGGCGCCCATCGCGGTAGCGATGCGGCGGAACTCGTCCCCCGGCTGGGTGGTGGTCTGGGGCCAGGGCATCGTCACCGTGCCCCCGGTGACCATCGCCGCCGCGAGGAACGGCGTCGCATTCGACAGGTCCGGTTCGATGAGCCATTCCCGGCCCGCGATGGGGCCCGGGTGCACCGACCAGGTGGAGTGCTCCACATCGACGTCGACGCGGACACCCGCCTCGCGGAGCATCGCCACCGTCATGTCGATGTGCGGCAGCGACGGCAGGGTGGCGCCGACGTGGCGCACCGTGATGCCCTCGTCGAAACGGGCGGCCGATAGCAGCAACCCGGAGACGAACTGGGAGGAACCCGAGGCGTCGATGGTGACCTCCCCGCCGCGGGCCCGACCGGTCCCGATGACCGTGAACGGCAACTTATCGCCGCTCACCGCCACGCCCAGGTCCTTCAAGGCCGTCAGGATGGTGCCCATCGGGCGGTTACGGGCGTACTCGTCGCCGTCGAAGGACACCTGCCCGGAGGCCAGTGCGGCCACCGGCGGCACGAACCGCATGACGGTGCCCGCCAAACCGCAATCGACGTGGCCGCCCACCAGCGGCGCCGGGGTCACATGAATCACCTCGTCGCCGGTGGACTCCTCGACGCGGGTGTCGATCCGCACGCCCATGGCGCGCAGTGCCCGCATCATGAGATCCGAGTCGCGGCTCCGCAGCGCACCACGAATCCGGGACGGGGACTCGGCGAGTGCGGCCAGGATCAGCGCGCGGTTCGTCATCGATTTCGAGCCCGGAACCTGCACGCGGGCAGTGATCGGGGCATCGGCTGTGGGAGCGGGCCAAAAATTTCTCACGCACCCATCCTAAGGGAGAGCCCTCACACCGCCAGCCCTCGTGGGGTGGCAGGGTCCACAGGCTCCCCGCCAGCGGGTGCTGCCATCCACACCCCCGTGAACAGTGCCGCACCACCGGCACCGTACGACACGGCGCTGGCAGCCCCGACACCGTCTGCGGACGCTTCCCCCTGGCGGGCTGGGTAGGCTCAAGCGCACACGACACGGCCCCCGCACCACGCCGCGGGCCACCGGGACCAAGCCAAGGGAGACCACGATGTGCGGACGCTTCGTGCTGTACGCGACAGAAGACGACATGGCCACAGCACTCCTCGACATCACAGGCCGGGTGCTCTACCCCTTCGGCATGCCCCCAGAGCGCTACAACATCGCGCCGACCACCCCCATCCCCATCATCACCCGGCACAGCACCCTGCGCGCCCACACCCCGAGCGAATACCACGCCACCCTGCCCCAGGGTGACGACGCCGGCGCGGCCCACCCCGACGAGCTCGTGGTGGTGCCCGCCCGCTGGGGGCTGATCCCCCGCTGGGCGACAGACGTGCCGACCTATTCCACGTTCAACGCCCGGGTCGAAACCGCCGCAACCAAACCCACCTTCCGGGGCGCGTGGCGCGAACAGCGGGCACTGATCCCCATGAACGCCTACTACGAGTGGCACGACAAACAGCCTTACCTCATCCGCCAGGCGGGCACGATGCTGTTCGCCGCCGCACTGTTCGACACCGGCTGCGCACGACTGTCGACCACCATGGTCACCGGCCCCGCGGAAGGGGCACTGGCGGCCGTGCACCACCGGATGCCGCTGTTCGTCGAGGGGCCTGCCGCCCGCGCTTGGCTCGACGGGGAGGACGACGTCCCCCGCGCCCACGTGCCCGCAGTCACCATCAGTCCCGTGGACCGCGCGGTCGGATCCGTCGCCCACCAAGGCCCCCACCTCATCGACCCCAACGGTCCACCCCTGGATACCACCCAGCGCGCCGGGGCAGACGCGCCCGCAGGCGCCCCGGGGCATGCGGGGGAGGAGCAGCAGACGCTGCTCTAGCTGTACTTCCTCGCGAGGTTGTGAACGCTGCGCGAAGGACGGGGCCTGCTAGGCCGTGTTAGGAAAGTCGCTTCAGTGCCTGGCGGATGCCTGCGATGATCACCGTGGACTCAAAATGCACCGCGAGCTTGTCGACACGTAACGCCACAGCCCG
>NZ_PPDL01000068.1 GCF_002994655.1 Corynebacterium sp. 13CS0277 | reverse complement strand
GCAACGATGTGCGCACCCGTAGACGGCGTCCAATAGATGGAGCCGTTCTCAAAGTGATTGAACCGGCCCACACCATCCGGAGGCGTGAGTTCGTCAGTCGTGGGGTACCCCAGACGGCCAGTCTCCCATCCGTCCTGCTCCCACCGATCCCGAATACGCCCCTCAATGGCATGAGCATCGGTCCGCGGCGTCCAATAGATCGACCCGCGCTCAAAGTGGTTAAACCGCCCGTACCCATCCGGAGGCGTCAGCTCATCCGTGATCGGGTACCCATAACGGCCCTGCTCCCACCCAAACTCAGACCACTTGTCACGAATTCGCCCACCAACCTGGTGGGCCACACCATTGGCAATCTGCGGGTGCCAGTAGATCGACGCATTGTTGGCAAACACCTGGAACTTGCCCCCGCCCGCCAAGTCCAGCTCTCCCGTCGTCGCATTTCCGAGCCTGGCATGACCACCAACACGGTGGAAAGCTTCCAGGATCCGCCCCTTGACCTCATGGCCGTAGAACTCGGCCCCCTGCACCTGGGGAGCCAGGCTCGCGGCAGCCACC
>NZ_PPDL01000020.1 GCF_002994655.1 Corynebacterium sp. 13CS0277 | reverse complement strand
ACTCCGGCTGAAGTCCTTGCCAAGTTGCTAGAGTCTGATTAAACCCACGTGTTGCGACCATCACTTGAATCCGCCCAAAAAACTGTGCGGGGTCGGTGGGGTGGTGGCGTGCCCGCGTCCGGGGCCCTCTCGCGCCGTGGCGGCGTCTCTCGCACCCTGGCGGGGTCCGTGGGGTCCTGCGTGCCCGCAGGGGGCGTTCAGAGGGTGCGCTGCGGCGTCTGTGGGGCGCGGCGACCGACACCCGCCGGCACGCATGCATGGCGCCGCATGCGCCGTGTGTGGGCGCCGTCAGAGCACTGTCGCAGAGCCTCCTGGGAGGATGCGGAAAAGCTGCAGGCAGCGGCGATGCTGAGCGTCCTTTGGCGGGTCAAGCGCCGGGAGAGGGCTTGTTCACAGCCTGATTGTGAACTATGCCACGCTCCCAGGTGGGTCCGGGAGGGCGAACAGGAGAAACGGCGTGACTGGCAGATCGCCCTCCGATTCGGCCGTCGGTGGGCGCAGTCGTGCAGTCGCTAGATGTAGTGTTGCCCTCGGGGGTCGTCCTGGGAATATCCTCGATGTAACTACTATATGTGGTGCTTGTTGCGTTATTTACCCACTACGTATAGTGTCTATCCCGTCGCCAGGGGGCAGCAAAGATTGACCGCAACATCCCGACTTCATTGGTCGTGGATGGTCCATCTTCGCATCCTTATGGCGGTTGCATCGTCGCAGACTCCACGCATACTCGCCGGAGTCGGCGCGACCCTGTTCTTACCCCACGCACTCGTCAGAAGGAACCGCCATGGCCATCACTGTTTACTCCAAGCCCGCTTGCGTTCAGTGCACCCAGACCAAGAAGCTTCTGGACCGTAGCGGCCTGGAGTACGAGGTGATCGACATCAGCATCGACACCGAGGCTCGCGAGTACGTCATGGCTCTCGGGTACCTGCAGGCGCCGGTCGTGGTCGTCGACAACGAGCACTGGTCCGGCTTCCGCCCCGAGCGGATCCGCGGCCTGGCTGCCGCCGCCGTGGCCTAACAGGACGGTGCGTTGACCGCGCGCGCGGCGTGTGGTCTTTTCCGCCCAGATTTCTCTATCCCCATTTCTTGCGTGAGAAACGCAATGGAAATGGGGTGGAAAATGGGCGGTTTTTGCATATCTAGACCCGAAAACTGAAGAAAAACTAAAAGTCGATACTGGTCGATGATTGTCGCCGCTTCAAGTGTTGGGTGCGCTCCTCGTGGCTGCTGGTGCGTCGTATTGTCGCAGGTAGTCGCCGCGCGGGCGGTTCCCGACTGTTGGGCAGATCGCCTGTGATGTTTTTCCTATGCGCCGCGCGAAGAAAAGGGCGTAGGGTCGTGGTGTAATTCCAACGATGTCACGCCGGTCGTTCTCCGGCGGGCATCATCCTCCGCATTGTCGTCAGTGAAGGAACGATATGCTCGTCGTCTACTATTCGAGCGCCACTGGAAACACCCACCGCTTCGTGGAGAAGCTGGGGCTGCCGGCGAAGCGCATCCCCATGCGCCGGACCGAGCCCGAGCTCGTCGTCGATGAGCCCTACGTGCTGATCTGCCCGACCTACGGCGGCGGCGCATCGATCCTCGGCGGCAATTCCCGCCCGGTGCCCCCGCAAGTCATCCGCTTCCTTAACAACGAGCACAACCGCAGCCTCATCCGCGCGGTCGTGGCGTCTGGGAACTCGAACTTCGGCACGGACTTCGGCAAAGCGGGCGACATGATCGCTGCGAAGTGTCACGTGCCCTACGTGTACCGCTTCGAGCTCCTCGGCACCGACGAGGACGTGCGTGTCGTCCGCGAGGGGATCCTCGCGAACGCTGACGCGCTGGGGCTGCGCGCCGCCTAGTGCGGCGGGTACACCCGGGCTCCTGGGTGTTATGCGCCGCCGCCCGATTTTCGGGATACTGGTGGCTGCGCCCCGCCCGCCCCTCGAGGGTGCGGGCACAGTGGGTGTGACCTGCGGGGAATGATCCCGCGACCGTCCGCCTTGCACACAGTAGACGCCGCAGCCGTCTGCTGGTGTCCTGCTTTCTCTTCTTTCCCACGTTCTTGCTTCCCCGGGGCACCCACACGCGGTGGCCCCGGGGGAGACATGCACCCGTTCGAGGCACGTCGAATCCATGCGCCTGAGCCGGATGCTTCCCACCACCTTCCCCCGTTCGCGGTCGGGGAGGGGCAGGGGAGGGTTCTCCGGCGCGTGGTTTGGCTTGCACGCCGAAGAAAAAACCTGGGGCCCACCGGCCCTGCCCTCGGGATGCACTCCGTGCGCGACGTGATCGCGCGGCGGGTGTTCTCATTGTTCCCGGGGGATGCCAACCGCCTACCCACTGCCCGCGGGGCGCGACGAGTGCGCGGCCCGTGCGCGGGCGGCGTTCACCCATCCACGGCTCCCTGTGGTGGTGGGTGCCGCGCGCGAAACTTTGATTGATATAAGGGACATCCACACTGTGACTGACTTGGGCAAGACCGTAGCTGAGCCGGTGAACGCAGCTGAGCAGCTGGACTACCACGCGCTCAACGCGCTGCTGAACCTGTACGACGACAACGGCCAGATCCAGTTCGATAAGGACCGGGAAGCTGCGAACCAGTTCTTCCTCCAGCACGTGAACCAGAACACCGTGTTCTTCCACGACCTGGAGGAGAAGTTCGACTACCTGATCTCGAACAACTACTACGAGAAAGAGGTCGTCGAGGCCTACGAGTTCGAGTTCATCAAGTCGCTGTTCAAGAAGGCGTATGCGAAGAAGTTCCGCTTCCCGACCTTCCTGGGCGCGTACAAGTACTACACGTCCTACACCCTGAAGACCTTCGACGGGCGTCGCTACCTGGAGCGCTACGAGGACCGTGTGTGCATGGTGGCGTTGACGCTGGCGGCGGGCGATACGCAGTTGGCGGAGGATCTCGTCGAGGAGATCATGTCGGGCCGGTTCCAGCCGGCGACGCCGACGTTCCTCAACTCCGGTAAGGCGCAGCGCGGCGAGCCGGTGAGCTGCTTCCTGCTGCGTATCGAGGACAACATGGAGTCCATCGGCCGGGCCATTAACTCTGCCCTGCAGCTGTCGAAGCGGGGCGGTGGCGTGGCGCTGCTGCTGAGCAACCTGCGCGAGTCGGGCGCGCCGATCAAGAAGATCGAGAACCAGTCCTCGGGTGTCATCCCGGTGATGAAGCTGCTGGAGGACTCCTTCTCCTACGCCAACCAGCTGGGTGCCCGGCAGGGCGCGGGCGCGGTGTACCTGCACGCCCACCACCCGGACATCATGAAGTTCCTCGACACCAAGCGCGAGAACGCCGACGAGAAGATCCGCATCAAGACCCTCTCCCTCGGCGTGGTGATCCCGGACATCACCTTCGAGCTGGCGAAGCGCAACGACGACATGTACTTGTTCTCCCCGTACGACGTGGAGCGCATCTACGGCAAGCCTTTCGCCGATGTGCCGATCTCTGAGCACTACGACGAGATGGTGGAGGATCCCCGCATCCGGAAGCAGAAGATCAACGCGCGCGCGTTCTTCCAGACGCTGGCGGAGATTCAGTTCGAGTCGGGCTATCCGTACATCATGTTCGAGGACACCGTGAACAAGATGAACCCCATCGAGGGGCGGATTACGCACTCGAACCTGTGCTCCGAGATCCTGCAGGTCTCGACCCCGTCGACGTATCACGCGGACTTGTCCTACGACCACATCGGTGAGGACATTTCCTGCAACCTGGGTTCGCTCAACATTGCGACCGCCTTCGATTCCCCGGACTTCTCCCACACCATCGCGACCGCGATTCGTGGCCTGACGGCTGTCAGTGAGCAGACGTCCATCGATTCGGTGCCGTCGATCCGCAAGGGTAACGACGCCGCGCACGCGATTGGTTTGGGCCAGATGAACCTCCACGGTTTCTTCGGCCGCGAGGGCATCATCTACGGCTCGGAAGAGGGCCTGGACTTCACCAACGCCTACTTCGCTGCGGTCATGTACGAGTGCATCAAGGCGTCCATGGAGATCGCGAAGGAGCGCGGCCACCGCTTCGACGGGTTTGAGACCTCCACGTATGCGAGCGGCGAGTTCTTCGACAACTATGATCCGGCGGATTTCCAGCCGCGCACCCCGCGCATTGCGGAGCTGCTGCAGCGTTCCACCATCCACATTCCGACGGCGGAGGAGTGGGCGCAGCTGAAGCAGGATGTGGCGACCTACGGCATGTTCAACCGCAACCTGCAGGCGGTGCCGCCGACGGGGTCGATCTCCTACATCAACAACTCGACCTCTTCGATTCACCCGATCGCCTCCCGGATTGAGATCCGGAAGGAAGGCAAGATTGGTCGCGTCTACTACCCGGCGCCGTACATGACCAACGACAACCTGGAGTTCTACCAGGACGCCTACGAGATCGGCTACGAGGCCATCATCGACACCTATGCGGAGGCGACGAAGTACGTCGACCAGGGGCTGTCGCTGACGCTGTTCTTCAAGGACACTGCCACCACCCGCGATATCAACCGCGCCCAGATTTACGCGTGGCGGAAGGGTATTAAGACGATTTACTACATCCGTCTGCGCCAGACTGCCCTCGAGGGCACTGAGGTGCAGGGCTGTGTGAGCTGCATGCTCTAAGCACACACATGGATGCGAACACCCCCACGGACGAAAGCTTGTCCGTGGGGGTGTTCGCGTGCTGGGTGCTTAGGCCTCGTCGAGGGAGGCTTTCACCTCGTCGAGCAGCATCCGGGAGCAACGTTCCGCGCTGTCGCCGTCGCCGCGGGCGATGGCGTGGGCCAGGGCGTCGTGCCCGGCGAGGACGGTCTCCGAGGGGCCGGTGGGGGCGATGCCAAGTTCGGTGCGGCCCACAATGACTGTGGTGATCGTCGGCGCGAGCGCGGCGAACATTTCGTTGCCGCAGCTGGTGAGGATGAGGGAGTGGAACTCCACATCGGCCTTCATGAAATCCACGCCGCCGCCGCGGCCCGAGTCGGCCAGGTGGTGCATGCGCTCCGCGAGTTTGAGCAAGGCTTCCGCCTGCTCCCGGGTGGCGCTCAGTGCCATCTCGCGGGCGGCTTGGGGTTCCACGGCCAGCCGCAGGCTCGTCAGACTTTTCAGCTGGCGGTCCCGTTCGCCGGGGGTGCGCAGCCGCCACTCGATGATCGCCTGGTCGAAGACCGACCAGTGGCTGCGGGGGAGGACTTTGAGCCCGATGCGGCGGGAGGAGCGCACGAGGTTGAGCTGCTCGAGGGCGCGCATGACCTCGCGGGCCACGGTGCGGGAGATGTCGAAGCGTTCGCAGATCGTCGCGAGGGTGAACGTAGCCCCCGCCGGCAGGACCCCGGAGACAATCTCCGTGCCCAGTTGGTTGAGCGCGTAGTCGAGCTTCGTTGCTTGGTGAATGACGGCCATGGCTACCTCCCTTCAGGTGCGACTGTCGCCCGCAGGTGGTGCGGGGTGAAACGGGTACGGGCGCATCGTGAGCAGCTCACGGGGAGCGTGTGCACAGCGCAGACGTTCGTGAAAAAGAAAACGAATGTATGCGTTCTGCGCTTATGGTAATACGGCGTCCCGGTTCAGGTGGTCGAATAATGGAAAAATTTTTGTGCGATGCCCCCTAGTCGGGGCGGTCAGTGGCCTGGCTCGCGGGGCTAGCGACAGTGTGATGGTTGTCGGCTCGTCGGGGTGCGGTGGTGGGGCTGTCTCGGCGCAGTGTCCTTCGCGCGGGTGGGATGCTGCGGCGTGGGGCGATCGGGTGGATCGCGCTGGGGTCGTTGCTGTCCGGGGTGTCGGTGGAACGCCGCCTGCACGCTATCCCTCGTTATTCTCATATAATACCTTGCTTATATATTTTCCGCTCATTGGGAGAGGCTCCCACAAGCGAGAAGGCGCCCGCGGTGCCGCCCTGACCACCCTCAATGCGCCCACATGTGACCCCTGCCGTAGCGTGTCGCGCGACCGGTATTCTGCCGTGGCGTTGCATCGCCGTGGGGGACTGTCACCGCGGGTAAGGGCGGAACGCCGGGGGAGAAGAAAAGAGGACCACCCCCGTCGGAGAACAGGGGTGGTCCGGGTGTGCATCACAGGCCAAAGCCTGATCTGCGTGGGTGGTTGGTGCGTGCGGGAGGAGATTCACGGCCTCCTGCGCGCCCACCCACGATCTGTGGTGGGGTGCCGTCGGGTACCCCAGGTCTTTTCTCTGGTGACGCTGTGTTAGGCGTCGGCCTGGCGGGAGCCCAGCTCGGCGTCGATGCGGAGCAGGCCGGAGCCGTCGGTGCCGATGAGGCGCAGGCGGTCGAGGATCTCGCCGACGGTGGACTCTTCCTCAATCTGCTCGGCGAGGAAGAAGTCGAGCAGCGGGCGGGAGTCGAAGTCGCGCTCATCCTGGGCCAGGGCGGCGAGATCGCGGATCATGCCGGAGATCTTGCGCTCGTGGGCCAGCGATGCCTCGAAGGCGTCGACGGCGTTGTTGACGGTCACCTGGGGTGCGGCGATGTTGCCGATCTGCGGCACGGCGTCGCGGTTGAGCATGTGCTCCGCGAACATGTGCGCGTGGGTGAGCTCCTCATCGGCCTGGAGCTTCATCCAGTCGCGCATGCCGACCAGGCCCAGGTCGTCGAGAAGGTAGGACAGCTGACGGTAGACGAGGGAGGCCTCGAACTCAGCGGTGACCTGCTTGTTGAATGCCTCGGAAAGGGTTGCAGAAAGCTTCATGCCCGCCAGCATAGCGAACGTTTCCCCAGCTCGCCTGCCAAGTTTCCCTATCCTTAAGCCCTCGACCTATCGCGGGCACGTATGAATAACTAACCTAACTCCCCACCGGGTGAGGAGCCGCCGAGCCCCGGAGGCGGGTTGGTATCCGCCCAGGGTGGGGGGCCATATCGTGCCCCTTACGCGACGTAGGGCGACGCCTGCGCGCCTGCCGCTGAGGCGGCCGCCGATGGCGTTTGCGCTGGGCCGGACGGTGTGGGGCCGGGCCGGGCGTGACGTATGCAATTGTTTGCAGACGTTGTATGGGTCATCCACCGCCTCCCGGGGTGACACGCTGGCGGGGGTGGGGTCGGGCGGCATGCCCGGGCGGACACCGGGTGAGTGACCGGGTGAACTGCAGGTTCCGCCGCGGCCGGTGGGGTGTGGCGAACACCGCACCGCCCCATGCGGGCAGGTGCCGGGGGTGGGTGCCGCCCGCAGCCGGGGGCGGGCAGGGGTGTTGCGTGAGTGTTGCCGCGCGGGGGCGGTAGTCTCGGGGGAACACGCCCGCCGCCGGAGTCACTCCCGGGGCGGGAACCGGGTGGGGCAGGATGAGGCCGCAGGTGAAAAACTTCACGCGCGGAACTTCCCCCAGTCGCCCGCCGACTGCTTACACGCAGCCCGCCGACACCACGACGCTGTCTCGTGGCGCAGGCAGGCGCACCACAGTAGTTCTTTTCCCCTTCCGCTTGATTTAAAGGACGTGCCCATGGCAAACGACAAGGCCGCGATCACTCCGGTGCATCACGAGTTTCACCCCGAGGATCGCAGTGCGCCGGTGTCGGCCATCAACTGGAACAGCATCATCGACGACAAGGACCTTGAGGTCTGGGATCGTCTGACCGGTAACTTCTGGCTCCCGGAGAAGGTGCCGCTGTCCAACGACATCAAGTCCTGGAACACCCTGAACTCCCTCGAGCAGCAGACCACCATGCGGGTGTTTACCGGTCTGACCATGCTGGACACCATCCAGGGCACCGTCGGCGCAGTCTCCCTGCTCCAGGATGCGCAGACCGTCCACGAGGAAGCGGTGCTCACCAACATCGCGTTCATGGAGTCCGTGCACGCGAAGTCCTATTCCTCTATCTTCATGACGCTGGCCTCCACCCCGGAGATCAACGACGCCTTCCGCTGGTCTGAGGAAAACGAGAACCTGCAGAAGAAGGCCAAGATCATCCTTGATTACTACGAGGGTGGCGATCCGCTGAAGCGGAAGGTGGCGTCCACGCTGCTGGAGTCCTTCCTGTTCTACTCCGGCTTCTACCTGCCGATGTACTGGTCCGCGCACGCCAAGCTGACCAACACCGCCGACGTCATCCGCCTCATCATTCGCGACGAGGCCGTCCACGGCTACTACATCGGCTACAAGTACCAGAAGGCCCTGGAGAAGATCTCCGCCGAGGAGCGGGAGGAGCAGAAGGAGTGGACCTTTGACCTGCTCTACGACCTCTACGACAATGAGGCGCAGTACACCGAGGATCTCTACGACCCGCTCGGCTGGACCGAGGACGTCAAGCGCTTCCTGCGCTACAACGCGAACAAGGCGCTGAACAACCTCGGCTACGAGGGCCTGTTCCCGGCCGACGAGTGCCGCGTGTCCCCGGCGATCCTGTCCGCGCTGAGCCCCAACGCCGACGAGAACCACGACTTCTTCTCCGGCTCCGGCTCCTCCTACGTCATCGGCAAGACCGAGGCGACCGATGACGAGGACTGGGACTTCTAAGTCGCCGCATCCACGCCCCCGCTCCAGTGACGCTGGAGTCGGGGGCGTGCGCGTGTCTGCGGGTGCTTGGCGCGCTCGCACCCCCTGTGGCCCGTGTGGCCGATGTGGGGTCGAGTGATGGGTGAGGATTGGCCCCGCAACCAGCGGCGATACCCGTGGGGGTATGGGGCGCGTAGGGCGGGGCGGCGGTCCGCGCTCAGGGGGCGGGGGCGACATGTGGGGAGTGGGGGAGTGGTGGGCGGTGCGCGAAGTGCTGCGTGAGCAGTAGAAATGCCCCCTGCTGGCGGGGTGAGGGCCACCATTGCAACTTATGGTTGACTCAAAAGGGGGCTATGGGTGGGGTGGATTGATCCCCTCGCACTGTGTCGCCGCACACGCACGCATGTGTGCTTGCTCACTAGTGGGAGGTGTGGGGCGTGTGTGAAGCCGGCTGTTAGCCCACATCTAGCCCATTCCCAGTTAGATCACAGCCAGGAAAGCCGGTAACCTTTACCCCGATATCTAACGAAAAGGCTAGATACCCGCGTGTGCCTCCGATACGATCAGAAGGCACCACAAGCGCATCACCCATGGCGATGGGTGATGCCGCGTAGTCAGGAGGAACCTATGACCGCTGTCGCGCCTAAGGGCGACCACCAGGTCGCGCCGGCCCGGCCTTTGCCGACAGGCAATGCCCGCAAGGGCACTTTTGCCTGGCGGATGCTGACCACCACCGACCACAAGACGCTGGGCATCATGTACATCATCATGTCCTTCTGCTTCTTCTTCCTCGGTGGCTTTATGGCGCTGCTGATCCGTGCTGAGTTGTACCACCCGGGTCTGCAGTTCCTGTCCAACGAGCAGTTCAACCAGCTGTTCACCATGCACGGCACCGTGATGCTGCTGCTCTATGGCACCCCCGTCGTGTGGGGCTTCGCCAACTACATCATGCCGCTCCAGATCGGCGCCCCCGACGTGGCGTTCCCGCGTCTGAACGCCCTGGGCTTCTGGTTCACCACCGCCGGTGGTGTCATGATGCTGTCCGGCTTCGCCACCCCGGGTGGTGCTGCTGACTTCGGCTGGACCATGTACTCCCCGCTGTCCGATGCGATCCACTCCCCGAACGTCGGTTCCGACATGTGGATCCTGGGCGTCGGTGTCGGTGGTATCGGTACCATCGCCTCCGCCATCAACATGATCACCACCATCGTGTGCCTCCGCGCACCGGGCATGACCATGTTCCGTCTGCCGGTGTTCACCTGGAACATCTTCATCACCTCCCTGCTGGTGCTGCTGATCTTCCCGATGCTGACCGCAGCTGCCCTCGGTATCCTCTACGACCGCAAGCTCGGCGGCCACATCTACGACCCGGCCAACGGTGGCTCCATCCTGTGGCAGCACCTGTTCTGGTTCTTCGGCCACCCCGAGGTGTACGTCCTCGCGCTGCCGTTCTTCGGCATCGTCTCCGAGATCTTCCCGGTCTTCTCCCGTAAGCCGATGTTCGGCTACGCAGGCCTGGTCTTCGCGACCATCTCCATTGCCGCCCTGTCCATGGCCGTGTGGGCACACCACATGTTCGTGACCGGCGCCATCCTGCTGCCGTTCTTCTCCTTCATGACCTTCCTGATCTCCGTGCCGACCGGCGTGAAGTTCTTCAACTGGGTGGGCACCATGTGGAAGGGCCACATCACCTGGGAGACCCCGATGATCTTCGCCTTCGGCTTCATCGTGACCTTCCTCTTCGGTGGCCTCACCGGCATCATGCTGGCCTCCCCGCCGCTGGACTTCCACGTGTCCGACACCTACTTCGTGGTCGCGCACTTCCACTACACCCTCTTCGGCACCATCGTGTTCGCCTCCTTCGCTGGCGTGTACTTCTGGTTCCCGAAGATGACCGGCCGCATGCTCGACGAGAAGCTCGGCAAGCTGCACTTCTGGCTGATGTTCGTCGGCTTCCACGGCACCTTCCTCGTCCAGCACTGGCTGGGCAACATGGGTATGCCGCGTCGTTACGCCGACTACCTCGACTCTGACGGGTTCACCACCCTCAACCAGATTTCCACGGTCTTCTCCTTCCTCCTGGGTATCTCCTTCCTCCCGGTGATCTGGAACGTGTGGAAGTCCTGGCGCTACGGCGAGGTCGTCACCGTCGACGACCCGTGGGGCTACGGCAACTCCCTCGAGTGGGCAACCTCCTGCCCGCCGCCGCGCCACAACTTCACCTCCCTGCCGCGAATCCGCTCCGAGCGCCCCGCGTTCGAGCTGCACTACCCGCACATGGTGGAGCGCTTCCGCGCCGAGGCTCACATCGGCCACAAGGTGAAGGCATAACAGTCTTCCCTCTCCACCCGGAGGACATCTCCGGGAGGAGCCGCCGGGTGCAACTCCCGCGGCTGACGTGAGTGGGCCTCCTGCAAGGCCTCCGGTCCGGCTCCCGCGCGGTGTCGGACCACTACGCACCATCTACCCCCAGCACCACACGGTGCTGGGGGTAGTGGCGTCTCTGCGCCCCGTGGGGTGGGGTGCTGGGTTACCCCTGGGGTCAACCCCGCAGAACTAACAGGTCCTGGCCGGTTGATGACACAATATGCTGCGTGACTGACAAAACTGCTCCCGATATTTCTGTCGCCCTCGAACAGGGGCTCACCCCCGCCGTCATCACCGTGCACGGCGCCGACCGGCCGGGCGTGTCCGCCGCGTGCTTCCGCGTGCTGGCCAGCCACCGCGTGCAGATTCTCGATGTGGAGCAGTCCCAGTTCCGAGGGCGCCTCAACCTGGCGGCCCTCGTCGGCCTGGAGAAGGACCGCGTGGAGGTCCTCACCGAGGGCCTCGAGATCACCATGGCGGCCTACGGGCAGGACGTCTCGGTGGAGCTGCAGGAGCACCTGGCGTCCACCCGCCCGCTGTCGACCCACGCGGTGGTGGTGCTGGGCGACCCGGTGACCGCCGGGCACATTTCCCGCATTGCGCAGACCTTGGCTGACTATGGGGCCAACATTGATACCATCCGGGGCATCGCGGATTACCCGCTCACCGGCCTAGAGCTGAAGATTACCGTCGCCGATCCGAAGCCCGGCGGCGGTGTTGGCATGCGTAAGGCGCTGGCGGCGCTCACCCGCGAAATTGGGGTGGATATCGCCATTGAGCGTGCCGGCCTGCTGCGCCGCAGCAAGCGGCTCATTTGCTTCGACTGCGACTCCACCCTCATCACCGGTGAGGTCATCGAGATGCTGGCGGCCCATGCCGGCCGGGAGGCCGAAGTGGCGGCCGTGACGGAGCGCGCCATGCGCGGCGAGCTCGACTTTGAGGAATCCCTCCGGGAGCGCGTCGCCGCCCTCGAGGGGCTCGATGCGAGCGTCATTGACGAGGTGGCCGCCCAGATTGAGCTCACCCCGGGTGCGCGGACCACGATCCGAACCCTCAAGCGGATGGGCTACCGGGCCGCTGTGGTCTCTGGCGGTTTCATCCAGGTGCTGGAGGGTCTCGCGGAGGAGCTGGAGCTCGATTACGTCCGCGCCAACACCCTGGAGATCAAGGACGGCAAGCTCACCGGCCGGGTCATCGGCAAGGTGGTGGACCGCGCCGCGAAGGCCGAGTTCTTGGCCGAGTTTGCTGCGGATTCGGGGCTGAAGATGCACCAGACCGTCGCCGTCGGTGACGGGGCGAACGATATCGACATGCTCTCCGAGGCGGGCCTCGGCATCGCCTTCAACGCCAAGCCGGCGCTCAAGGAAGTCGCCGACGCCTCCGTCAACCACCCCTTCCTCGACGAGGTGCTCTACATCCTCGGTATCAGCCGCGAAGAGATCGACGAGGCCGATCTCGACGACGGCACCTACCGGCGCGTGCCGCTGCCGGAGCGTGAGCCGAGCATCGAAGCCGAGAACTAACACCGTCCTTCTCCGCCCGCAGTCCCCGTGGTTTTTTCCCCGGGGCTGCGGGTGTTGTCGTCTGTGGCTGCGTATGCTGGTGCACCGTGTGTGAAGCCCCTGATGCAAACCCCTGTTCCTCCCTTACTCCTGTGCCCGGCTGCACCTGCGGCTTCGACGAGGAGCGTGTGCGGCGTGCACACGCGGCGCTCGCCGGGCGCGTCTCCCGGGGCGAGGAGGAAACTCATGACACCGCCCAGGCGATGCAGATCGTGCTGCACCTGGAGAAGACCGCGCTGCCGGCGCGCAGTGAGATTCTCGCCGCGGCGGCCCAGGCGGTGGCGGCCGCCTGCTTGCTGGGGGAGGCGGGCCTGCCCGGATCCCCCATGGAGGCGGCACTCGCCGGCTGGTACGGGCTGAAAATCCGCAAGGTGGCCCGCCGGGCCAGTGGGGCCGGCTGGCGGCGCGCCCAGGACGTGCCGGGCTGCACCGTGACGCGGGCCAGTGGGGCGCAAGCCCGGGCCATCATGCCGGGCCGGGTGGCGGCGGTGCCGCAGGCGATCTCCCGGCTACAGATCAAGGGCACCGACCTGCCGGCGGATGCGCCGGGGGCGGTCGATGGTGCCTGGCCGCTCGTGGCCGTCGACGCCTCCCTCGGCATGAGCGCAGGCAAGGCTGCCGCCCAGGTTGGCCACGGCAGCATGCTGCTTGCGGCAGCGTTGCCGCCGGAGGTGGCGATCGCGTGGGCGCGGGCGGGTTTCCTGCTTGCGGTGCGGGAGGTGCCGCACGAGGAGTTCCTCGCGCTCTGTGCCGCCCCTGGGGCGGTCGTGGTCGCCGATGCCGGCTACACGGAGGTCGCCCCCGGCGCCCACACGGTGGTGGCAGTGCCGGGGCGGGGCACGGCGGACTCCAACTAAAGGAGTAAAATACATGCGTCTTTAACTGTGCGCCCTGTGGCGCACATGTCCACGCTCATCGAAGGAGCACGCATGGCACGCCGCAAGAACACCGGATGGGTGCCCGACCAGCACGGCGCCTGGGTCATGGTCATTGTCCCCATCCTGCTGGGCATCATCATCACCGGCCCACAGCTACTCGACATCCCGCTCGCCGTCGCCTGGTTTGCCGGCTATTTCGCCTTCTTCGCCCTCGGCCTGTGGCTGAAAGTCCCGGCGAAACGCAAGCGCACCTTCGTCCCCGCGCTGGCGACCTACGCCGCGATCAGTGCCATGGCCTCCCTCATCGTGATCGTCGGCGCGCCGCGGGTGCTGTGGGCTGCGTGCTGGTTCGCCCCGCTCGTCGCCGTCGCCGTCTACGAGGCGTACCGCAAACGGCCCCGGAGTGTTGCCAGCGGCATGAGCACCACCCTGGCGTCCGCGGCCCTCATCCCCACCTGTGGGCTGCTGCTGCCGCCCGGCACCGCCGACTGGCGGGCCCTGCTGGTCGCCTGCGCGGTGGTGGCCCTCTACCAGTGCGGCACCATCCTCTTCGTCAAGACGATGATCCGCAACCGCGGGGACCGCAGGTGGCTGGCCTGGTCCATCGGCTACCACGTCCTCGCCGCAGGGGCGGTCATCGGCCTGTGGCTTGGCGGCTACTGCCGCATCTGGCCGGCGCTGGTCATGGTGGCCGTGGCTGTACGCTCCTGGCTCATGCCGTACCTCAACGAGGGGCGCCCGAAGCCGATGAGCCCGAAACTCGTCGGCATGGTCGAAGGTATTTGGGTGCTGGCGGTGCTGGACTCCATCATCGCCGGCATCTAACGGGGCCACCACGCGCGCACCCACTCATCCGGTGGGTCTCTCAAACCGCCCCGCGCGGGGGCGGGAAGGTCTATAGTTTCTTCTCATGCCCGCTTTAGGTTTTGCGCGCATCGGGGTCGGCCAGTGTGTCGGCCGCGGCGCGTCCGCGTTTGTGATGAGTTGGCCCAAGTGGGTCGCCTTCAGCTTCGTCTACGGCATCACGTTCGGCACCCTGGTCTCCCAGGCGGTGGCGAACCTGACCCGCAGCTGCGTGGTCACTGGCGACGAGCACTTGGTCTGCGACAACTGGGGGTTCGTCGGACTCATCGCCGTCCTCCTCGTCGTCGGCGTCGCCATCTTCGTCACCGTGTGCGCGGTGTGGACGCAGCGCCGCGCCGCCCGCCCCCCGCACTGGGCGCGCACCTTCGCCGCGAGCCTACCAGTCAGCGCCTTCGCCGTCGTCGGCACCCTCGCGGTGGCGGCGCTGTCGCAGCACCTGTTCGGGGAGTCCACGCTGCCCGCCGCGCAGCAGCGACCCGGCGTCGTCGCCGGCGTCATCATTGGTGCCGGGGTGGTGAGCCTGCTGGCGGCGGTGCCGGTGGCGTTTGCCCCCATCGCGGTCGCCGACGGCCGCAGCTTCGCCTTCGGGTTGCGTTTTTTCCGCCACCATCGGGCGGCCACGGTGCGCCTCGTGGGGGTGACTCTCGCGGTGGTGGTGGGCGCGGTGCTCATGGCCCGGGTGGCGTTGTATGTGGTGCCGTTGTTTGCGTTGCTGGTGCCCGTGGTGGTGCTCATGTGGATGGAGGCCTACTGGCAGGGCATGGCCCCCATCGACGAGGTGGAGATGGCGGCCGCGGTGGGCGACGAGTTCGATGACGATCTGCGCCACGAACTCATTGGCAATCCCGCGATCCGCACCCGGGACGTCGCGCGCCCCGCGGACCCGGCCACCGACTAGTCCAGCAGTCCTTCGAGCTCACGGCGCAGGATCTTGCCTGCGGCGCTGCGGGGGATGGCGTCGACGGGGAGGAAGATCCGGGGCCGCTCGTAGGGGTTGAGGTGTTCCCGGGCAAAGCGGGTGAGCTCCGCGGTGGTGGCGGTGCCGACGATGGCGGCGGCGGGGGCTTCCTCCCCGCGCGTGGTGCGTCCCCGGAAGACCGCCACATCAACAACCCCGGGGTGCTCCAGGAGGCGGTGTTCCACCTTCGTGGGGCTGACCTGCACCCCGTGGGAGGTGATGATGTCTTTGATGCGTCCCGCGAGCACCACCGACCCGTCCGGCAGGATGCGCGCCAGGTCCCCGGTGTGCAGCCACCCGCCGCGCAGCACCTCCCCGGTGGCCTGCGGGTCCAGGTGGTAGCCGCGCATGACCTGCGGGCCGCGCACGACGAGCTCACCGACAGCACCTGCGGGCAGCGGCACCCCACTGTCCGGGTCGACGATCGCGTGCTCCGTGTCGTTCAGGGGGGTGCCGATGGATTCCATGGGGGAGGAGCTCAGCCGGCGCAGGTGGGTGACGGGGGAGGCTTCCGTCATGCCGTAGCCCTGGAGGACTGCTGCCCCGGTGCGGGCCTCGACGGCGTGGCCGCTGGCGGCGGGTAGAGCCGCCGCCCCGGAGATGATGTGGTGCAACTGGGGGAAGGTAACGCTGTCAGGTGCGTGTGCCAGCAGTGGTGCGATGGGTGGGGCGATGAAGGTCACACCGATGCCGTGGCGGGCGTGGGCGGCGAGGAAACTCGTGGCCTCAAAGGGCTGGGTGACGACGTGCGCGCCGCGCGTCAGGGGTGCCAAAAGGGTGGCGGTGAGGCCGTAGATGTGGCTGAGCGGCAGGGTGCTGAGCACCGTGTCGGCGGCGGCGATGGGGACGGCGGCGGCGAATTGGCGGCTGTTGGCCACAATGTTGGCGTGGGTGAGTTCCACGATCTTCGGCACCCCGGTCGTCCCGGAGGATTGGGGGAGGACCGCCAGCTGAGACTCGTCGACGCTCGGCCAGGTGATAACCGCCGGCACCGCGGTGCGCCGCAGCTGCTCTGCCGCCTCCTCGTCGAGGCACAGCTTCGCGCCGGTGCGGTGGAGGAGCTCCGCGCGGTCGCGCGCGGTGGCGTAGACGGGGATCGGCACCGCCACCGCGCCGGCGCGCAGGACACCTAGGAAGCTGGTGACGAAGCCTATGCCGTTGGCCTGCTGCAGGGCGACCGGCTGCCCGGGGCGCACACCCCGGGCGATAAGGCCCGCAGCGGTGGCATCACACTGGGCCACCAACTCCTGGTAGCTGACAGTGACATCCCGGCTGGTCAGTGCCGGCGCATCCGGGGTGGTGTCGAGGTGTGCGAGGAGCAGATCGTGGACGGCCACGGAAGAAAACAACCCCCTTGTGAAGTGGTCGGGTTAGCGGGCGACGAGGCGCTGCAGGGCACCGATGACGGTCTTTTTGTCGGTGGTGGGCCACAACGCCGGCATGCTGTTGGTGAGGAAACTGCCGTAGCGTTTCGTCGCCAGCCGCGTATCCAGCACCGCCACGACACCCTTGTCGTCGACGTGGCGCAGCAGCCGGCCGGCCCCCTGGGCCATGAGCAACGCCGCGTGGGTGGCGGCGACCTCCATGAACCCGTTACGGCCCGCCGCGTCGGCGGCCTCCTTCCGGGCCTGCAGCAGCGGATCATCGGGCCGGGGGAAGGGGATGCGGTCCATGACGACGAGACTGCAGCTCTTCCCCGGCACATCCACCCCCTGCCACAGGGTGAGCGTGCCGAACAGGCAGGTGTGCTCGTTGGCGGCGAACTTCGCGATGAGGTTCGCGGTGGAGTCCTCCCCCTGGCACAGCACATCCATCGGCAGCCGGGGCCGCATCCATTCGGTGGCCTGCTCGGCGGCCCGCCGGGAGGAAAACAGCCCCAGGGTGCGCCCACCGGCCGCCATGATGAGGTCTTTGAGCTCCTCGAGGGTCTCCGGGGCAAGCCCGTCGCGGCCGGGCTCCGGCAGATGCCGGGGCACGTACAGAATGCCCGATTTCCGCGGGTCGAAGGGGGTGCCGGCATCCAACTGATCGTAGGAGCCTGCGGGCAGCCCCCAGGAGGCGGCCATCGCCCGGAAGTTGCCGCCCACCGTCAGCGTCGCCGAGGTCAACACCACCGTCGATTCGGCAAACAGGCGGGTTTTCAGCAGCCCCGCCACCGACAGGGGAGCCACCCGGATGACCGCCCCGCGGCGCGGCTCGTCGGCGAGCCACACCACATCGGTCTGCTGCGCGGGGTCGGGGGTGTCGAACACCGCCAGGATCCGCACGCACGTGTCGTGGAGTTCCACCAAGTGCTGGGAGAGGTGGTGGCGTTCGGCGTTGGTTTCCGGATCGTTCGCGGCCTCCCCCTCGGGGGCGGTGTGGATGGCGGTGCGCACCGACCACAGGGAGTCCCGCAGTTTCACCAAGGGGCCGGCTACGTCCTCCGGGAGATGGGTCCACCGGCCGCGGTCCGCGGACTCCATGAGCACCGTCCAGTCCTCGGCGACGCCGAGCAGCCCGTCCTCGGTGCCCTCGGCACCCAGTTTCGCGGCCCGGCGGGCCGCCAACACCAGGGCGTTGGCGGTGAGTTCGTTGGTGGCGACCCCGGTGATCCGCCCGTCGAGTTCGTGGGCCTCGTCGATGATGACGGCGTCGTGCTGCGGCAGCACATCAATGTCGGCGAGCGCATCAATGGCGAGGAGGGCGTGGTTGGTGACCACAATGTCGGCTTCGCGGGCGGCGCGCCGGGCGGCCTCCGCGAAGCACTCCTCCGCCTGGGGGCAGCGGCTGGCGCCGAGGCATTCGTTGGCGGTGACGGACAATTGCCGCCACGCCAGGTTGCTCACCCCCTCCTCCAGGTCGTCGCGGTCGCCGGTGTCGGTGTCCTGCGCCCACTCCGACAGCCGGCGGACTTCCTGGCCGACGGCGGAGAGTTCCTCTTCCCCGATGAGTGCCTCCCCGTCGGCCTCCCCGGTGGCGAGCTTGTTGAGGCAGACGTAGTTGGAGCGGCCTTTGAGGATCGCGAAGCTCAGCGGCCGCGGCAGGTGGGGCTCCAGTGCCTTCGCCAGCCGGGGCAGGTCCCGGCCGACGAGCTGCCGCTGCAGGGCAATCGTCGCGGTGGATACGATGACGGGCACGCCAGTGTTGATGGCGTGGGCGGCGGCCGGCACGAGGTAGGCCAGCGATTTGCCGGTGCCGGTGCCGGCCTGCACGGCGAGGTGCCGTTCGGTGGCGAGCGCCTGGGCGACGGCCTCACTCATGCGGACCTGCCCGTCGCGGCGGGCGCCGCCCAGGCTGTCGACGGCGGCGCTGAGCAGTGCTGCGGTCGGCGAGTCGGTGCTGTGGGGGCTGTCGGTGGACACAAAACCATCCTTGGGCAAGCGGGGGAGGAACACACACAGAGCAACCGCCACAACCGGATGTGCTGGGGCCTGCGGCCTCGGCGGGGTGCCATGTGCCCACAAAGTCTAGGCCCGAGGGGTGCGCGCACGCGAGGGCCACCACAGGCACCTGTGGATAACCGGGCCCACCGGGCCCGCCACCAGGGATATCACCCCCGCACACAGTGGTGTAGTGGTGCGCGCTCGGCCCGGAGGGTGGGGTGGGGCCTAGTTGTCGAAGCCGACGAAGCGGGTGGCGAGCACCGGCTCGTCGCGGGACAACGCCAAGCCCTCCCACGGCAGGGACACCAGCTGCTGCGCGAGGTGCTCCCGCGACTGGTGCAGATCCGGCAGGCCGTCGACGATGCGGCCGTCGCGCATGAGCGGCACGGTGAGTTCCCGGGCGGTGTAGCGGCCCGTGTCGGGCTGAGGCGCGTCGAAGGGGCGCACGATTTCCTCCACCGCCGTCCCCGTGGAGCGGTGCACCCGCAGGCCCCGCTTGCCGCCGCCGACGCTCTTTTTGTTGCGGGAGCGCTTCGCCACCGGGTTGCCGTCGACCTCAACGATCTTGTACACCATGCCTGCGGTCGGCACCCCGGAGCCCGTGACCACGGAGGTGCCGACGCCGAACACGTCGACGGGGTCGCCGCGCAGGCCGGCGATGGTGAACTCGTCGAGATCGGAGGACACCACAATCTTGGTGTCCCGCGCGCCGAGGGAGTCGAGCTGGCGGCGCACCTGCCGGGTGAGCACACCCAGGTCACCGGAGTCGATCCGCACCCCGCCGAGCTCGGTGCCGGCGACCGCCACGGCAGTCTCCACACCCTTGGTGATGTCGTAGGTGTCGACGAGGAGGATGGTGTCGGTGCCGAGGGTGTCGACCTGCGCGCGGAACGCCGCCTCCTCATTCGGGGTGCCGTCCGGGTTGACGTGCGCCAGCGTCCACGCGTGCGCCGCCGTCCCGGAGGCGGGAATGCCGTAGCGGTGCGCCGCCTCCAGGTTGGAGGTCGCATCGAAGCCCGCCAGGTAGGCCGCCCGGGAGGCCGCCACCGCCGCGTATTCGTGGGTGCGGCGGGACCCCATCTCAATGATCGGCCGACCATCCGCCGCGGTCACCATGCGCGCCGCGGCGGAGGCGATCGCCGAGTCGGCGTTCATGATCGACAGGATGACGGTCTCCAGGATGACGCACTCGGCGAAGGTGCCCCGGATCGTCAGGATCGGGGAGTAGGGGAAATACAGTTCGCCCTCAATGTAGCCGTCGACCTGCCCGCTGAAGCGGTAGTTGAGGAGGAACTGCTTGGTGCGTTCGTCGAGGAAGTCCATGCCGGCGACCTGGTCCTCGGTGAACACGAAGTCCTCAATGGCCCGCAGGACGCGGGCTGTGCCCGCCACCACCCCGTAGCGGCGTTCCCCCGGCAGGCGGCGGGCGAACACTTCGAAGGTGCACTGTCGGTGGGCGGTGCCGTCGGCCAGGGAGGCCATGAGCATCGTCAGTTCGTACTTGTCGGTGAGGAGGGCGGTGGAGCGCTGATGTTTCACGCCCCTGAGTCTAAGCCAGCAACCCCCACCTGCGCCGGTCGTGGGCCACCCGCGTCGCCGTCGACACCGCCGCCGGTGCCGTGTGCTGCAGCTGTGCGCGACAGCGCCCGCAGGCGGGCGGGGTGGTGCCCACGTGCTGTGCCCGGGCGCATACTATGGGGGCATGTCATACCAAGCACACCACCCGCGGTCCGGTTCCTTCCCGCCGCTTGTCGCCGCAGGGTCCCCCATGGCCACCCCCGAGGTGGTGGAGGACGTGGCGGTGGAGGTCACCACCGCCGAAAACCTGCCCTGGCTGTGCATTGTGTGGGACGACCCGGTGAACCTCATGAGCTACGTCACCTACGTGTTCCACACGGTGCTCGGCTACGACAAGAAGCGCGCCCACGAGTTGATGATGCAAGTCCACACCGAGGGCAAGGCTGTCGTGTCCTCCGGGGAGAAAGACAAAGTCGAGGCGGATGTGAAAAAGCTTCACACCGCGGGCCTGTGGGCCACGATGCAACAAGGGGGGTAAGTTCGCGCACCATGAAGGATTGGAAGAAGAAGCGGGGCCTGGGCCGCGCACCGAAGTTCACGGCCACGTTCGAGCCGATGGAGCGGGAGGTGCTCGGGGACCTGGCGGTCGCCGTGAGCGAGGCGTTGATTCGGCGGGCGCAGTCCGCGCCGAAGGATGAGCTCGCGGAGCTCACCGGCATGCCCAGTGGGCACAAGCACGCGCCGAAGGATCCGTCGCTGGCACGGCTGCTGCCCGACTTTGAGCGCGAGGGCGACGAGGAGTACGAGGGCGATAATCAGCTGCTGCGGAGCCTGCACGAGACGGATATTTGCGCGGCGAAGCTGGAGCACCTCAACGTGGTCATTTGGGCGTTGGGGCCCGCCGGCGACGAGACGGTCACCCTCACGGAAGACGAAGCCCACGGGTGGCTGCAGGCGCTCAACGATATTCGCCTGTACTTGGCGTCCAGCGATGTGCAGGACGGGCCGGGGCCGAACGATGCGGCGGACCGGGACATGCTGGTCGACTGGTTGGCCTACAACCAGGACAGTTTGCTGCACGCGATGATGGGGGATCTCGGATGAGTGGGGGTGTCGATCGGGGGTTGGCGGCGGTGCCGGGCCTCGGCGTGGGGCATGTGAGCCTCGGGGATACGGGGTGCACCGTCGTCGTGGCCCCGGCGGGCGCGTTCGCGGCCGTCGATGTGCGCGGCGGTGGCCCCGGTACCCGGGAGACCGACCTGCTGGAGGCGCACAACACGGTCGCGCAGGTGCATGCGGTGCTGCTCAGCGGGGGGAGCGCCTATGGGCTGGCCGCCGCGGACGGTGTCATGCAGCACCTGGAGGGCGCCGGCATCGGGTTCCCCGTGCTGGGCCCCGACCGGCCCGGCCCCATCGTGCCGATCGTGCCGGGCGCGGTGATTTTCGACCTGTTGGTCGGCGACCCGCAGCACCGCCCCACCGCCGCGGATGGGGCGGCCGCCACCCGGGCGGCCCTCGCCGCCGTGGATGATGCGGCCGCGGCCACCGCCCGCGGCAGTGTCGGCGCCGGCTGCGGGGCGACCGCCGGCAAGCTACGCGGCGGCTTTGGCACCGCCTCTGCCACGGTGGACACCCCGATGGGGCAGTTCACCCTCGCCGCCGGGGTGGTTGCCAACCCCGTGGGCCACGTCGTCGACCCCGACACCGGGATCCTCTACGGGGACCCGCGCCTGCGGGTCGACGTGGATGCGTACGCGGCGTTGGAGTCCTTGGCGACGAAGCTGAATACGACGATTGGCGTGGTGGCCACCGACGCGCCGGTGACGAAGGCGCAGGCGCGCCGCCTGGCGCTCACGGGCCACGACGGCATGGCCCGGGCGATTCGGCCCGCCCATTCCCCGCTCGACGGGGACACCCTGTTCGCGTTGTCCACCGGCGACGGCAGCGGCGTCGATGTGGAGACCCTCGGGATGCTGTGTGCGGCGAGCGCGGATACCGTCCAGGCCGCCATCGTCGACGCGGTGGTTTCCGCGGTCACGGGCCACGACACCACCGCCCTGTCCGACCTGCTGCTGGACTAAGACAGCGCCCCCGCACCCGCCCGGTGCCACTGCACGACTTTTTCTTGGTCGTCGGGAACACCGGGCGGGTGCTGCGCGTTTCTTAAGTCAAGACACCGCAGGGGCCGCCGGCCCTGCACGGGTGTCGTGTTGTCTGTTTTTGCCTGATGTGCCCCCAAGGACTGCGCCCATGACGTACCCCTCCTGGAACAATTCGACCCCGCCGCGGGCGTCCATGCCCCAGCCCATCCCCGGCGGCTACGCGAGTGGTGCGCCCGTGGTCACCCAGCGCCCCCGAGTGCCGGCGGCGACGCGGGCGTGGCATGCCGCCCAGGTGGCCATCGGCTATCTCGTGGTGCTGTGGGTGATCTACGCGGTGCAGGTGCTCGCCGGGCAGCAGGCGCTGCGCTTCGGCGTGCACCCCCTGGACGTGTCCAGCTTGCCGGATATTTTCACCGCCCCCTTCCTCCACGGTTCGGTGGGGCACCTGGTGTCGAACTCGGTGCCGGGGGCCGTGTTCGCGTTCCTGCTCGCCTGGTCGGGCCGGAAGGAGTTCGTGTGGGCAACACTGCTCATCATCGTGCTCAGCGGGCTGGGAGTGTGGCTCATTGGTGGCCCGATGAGCGTGCACATCGGTGCCTCCGGGGTGTTGTACGGGTGGTTGGCGTACTTGGTGGTGCGGGGCTTTTTCTCCCGCAGCTTCGGCCAGCTGGCGTTAGGCATTGCCCTGGCGTTGAGCTATACCGGCTGGTTGTGGGGCGTGGTGCCCAGCACCCCGGGGGTGAGTTGGCAGTACCACCTGTGCGGGGCGTTGGCGGGGGTGCTGGCGGCGTGGGTGTTGAGTTCCCGGGCGCGGGAGGATGCCCGCCAGCGGCAGTTGGCGCGCTGAGTACTTCACGGGGACTACCGTGGAAGGCGCGCACGCGTGGCGTGAGGCCGCCTCCGGCCCGCGCGCGGTGCGCGTGATGTGAGACGTTTTTTTCGGCGCATCCCCTCGCGCGGCGGCGCGTGGGGTGGGTGCCACCAAGGTGGGTAGGAGATGGTGTTCATGGGGAGCTCAACAGGCGGTAATACGCCGGAGACGCACGCACAGGCTGCGTCCCCCGGTCGGGAGGCCCCCATCGGGGTGTTCGACTCGGGCGTGGGTGGGCTCACCGTGGCGCGCACCCTGGTGGACCAGTTGCCGCACGAGTCGATTCTCTACATTGGGGACACCGCCCACGGCCCCTATGGGCCGCTGACGATCTCCCAGGTGCGCGAGCACTCGCAGAACGTTGCCGACGAGTTGGTGCGGCGCGGCTGCAAGATGATCGTCATCGCCTGCAATACCGCCACCGCGGCGTTTCTGCGGGATGCCCGGGAGCGCTACGACGTGCCGGTCATCGGGGTGATTTTGCCGGCGGTGCGCCGCGCGGCGGCGACGACCCGCAACGGCAAGGTGGGCGTGATTGGCACGGTCGGGACCGTGAACTCCGGGGCCTACCAGGAGCTTTTTGATGCGGTGCCGGGGGTGGAGTGCTTCGCCGAGCCCTGCCCCCGCTTCGTCGATTTCGTGGAGCGGGGCATTACCTCCGGGCGGCAGATCCTGGGGGTGGCGGAAAGCTACGTCGCCCCCCTCCAGGCCGCCGGCGTGGACACCCTGGTGTTGGGGTGCACCCACTACCCGCTGCTCAGCGGGGTGATTCAGTTGGCGATGGGGGATCACGTCACCCTGGTGTCCTCGGCGGAGGAAACCGCGAAGGATGTGGTGCGGATCCTGTCGACGACGGACATGCTCGTCGACCCGGAGACCGCCACGGCCGCGCCCACCCGCGTCTTCGAGTCCACCGGCGACCCGGAGGTTTTCGCCCGCCTCGCCTCCCGGTTCTTAGGCCCCCACATCACCAGCGTCAGCCAGGTCAGCCCCTAAACCGCGGCGCGGCGCTGTGATGCGCGCGGGCGGCCCGCGTGGGCTTGGGCTGCGGGGGTGTGGGGGCGTGGTGTGGCCCACGGTGGTCGCGCTGCGGTCGGGTGTGCCATACGGGTCGGTGTCAGCTAGCGCAGACGCTTTCCTACATGGCACGATAGCCGCATGAAAGTACGGATCCTTGGGTGTTCAGGCAGCGTTCCGCGCCGCTCCAATCCCGCGTCCGGGTACGTCGTCACCGCCGACGGCATGAGCGATGTGGTGCTCGACCTGGGGCCGGGCACGTTCGCGCACCTCATGCACCACGCCGACCCGAGCGATGTGCACGTGTTGTTCTCCCACCTGCACCCGGATCACTGCCTCGACTTCCCCTCCCTGCTCGTGTGGCGCCGCTACCACCCGCAGCGCCCCTCCGACGGGCGGAACCTGTGCTTCGGCCCCCAGGCCACCTTCACCCACTTGGGAAGGCTGTCGGCTGACGAGCCGGACGAGGTCGATGACATGTCGGACACTTTCGCGTTCGCCCCCTGGGTGGATGGGCAGGAAACCTTCGTCGACCGCCTGGAGGTCACCCCGTTTCGGGTGGTGCACCCCATTGAGACTTTTGCGCTGCGGGTGCGGGACCCGAAGTCGGGCCACGTGGTGGCCTACTCGGGCGATACCGCGCCGACCCCCCGACTCGTGGAGGCCGCCCGCGGGGCGGACGTGTTCCTCTGCGAGGCAACCTGGGGGTACTCCAGCGAGGGCAAGCCGGAGAACATGCACCTCTCCGGCGCGGAGGCCGGCGCCATCGCTCAAGAGGCGGGCTGCCGCAAGCTGGTGCTCGTGCACATTCCGCCGTGGACCGACCCGGAGGAGGCGCTGCGGGGGGCGCGGGAAACCTTCGACGGGGAGATCGTCATCGGCCGCGCCGGCGACGTCTTCGACCTCGCGGGGTCGCCGACACCCTAGCCACGCGCGCCGCCCCAGCGGCATCGGGATGCTGTGGCGGCGCGGCTCCCGCTGGTCTGGGCCCGGCTCTCGTCCTGGGGGTAGGCGCCGGGCGTGGTCCCCGGGTGTGGCCTGCCCCAAGGGGCCAGCCCCCGGTGGCAGGGGTCTCAGCGGGTGGGGGCGGCTGTGGGGCGGTGGGGGGTTTACGATGGAGAGTTATGACTGACGCTTCTTTTGTCCGCGCTGATGGGCGCGCCGCCGTCGAGATGCGCCCCGTGCGCATCACCCGCGGCTTCACCACGAACCCGGCTGGCAGTGTGCTGGTGGAGTTCGGCAACACCCGCGTGATGTGCACCGCCAGCGTGGAGGAACGCATCCCGCGCTTCAAGCTGGGGTCCGGGGAGGGCTGGCTGACGGCCGAGTACTCCATGCTGCCGGCCGCCACCCACGAGCGCATGCCGCGCGAGTCGATGAAGGGCAAGGTGAAGGGCCGCACCCACGAGATTTCTCGCCTGGTGGGCCGCAGCCTGCGGGCCGCGATCGATCTCGGGCAGCTGGGGGAGAACACCATCGCGATTGACTGCGATGTGCTGCAGGCCGACGGTGGGACCCGCACCGCCGCCATCACCGGCGCCTATGTGGCGTTGGCGGATGCTGTTGCGGAGCTCAAGCGCCGCGGGGTGCTCACCGGCAACCCGCTGAAGCAACCGGTGGCCGCCGTGAGCGTCGGCCTCATCGACGGCCACGTGTGCCTCGACCTGCCCTACGAGGAGGATTCCCGCGCGGAAGTCGACATGAACGTCGTCATGACCGCCGATGGGGCCTTCGTGGAAGTCCAGGGCACTGGGGAGGCCGGGACGTTCACCCGCGCCCAGATGACCGAACTTCTCGACGCCGCGGAGCGTGGCTGCACCGAATTGTTCGCCGCGCAGCAGGCCGCCCTCGCGGAGTAAGTTTTTCTCCCGCGCCACCTGCCCGCCGGCGCGCACGGTATAAGCCTGTGCCTGGTGCGGGCGGGGCGTGGTTGTCCCAGTTTGTTTTTCACGTTCGTGACCCAAGGGGAATCCCACCATGTTGTTGCATGTTGCAACGCACAATCCGAAGAAGCTCAAGGAACTGCACCGCGTCCTGCAGGAGGCGGGCATTGAGGGGGTGGAGCTGGTCTCCAGCGAGGATTTGCTCGGCTACCCGGAGCCCGTCGAAGACGGGCGCACCTTCGCCGACAATGCGCTCATTAAGGCGCGCGCCGGCGCGAAGGAAACCCACCTGGTGACCCTCGCGGACGACTCGGGCCTGTCCGTCGATGAGCTGGGCGGCATGCCGGGGGTGCTGTCCGCCCGGTGGTCCGGCACCCACGGCGACGACGAGGCCAACAATGAGCTGTTGCTCAAGCAGTTGGAGCACGTGCCCCACGGGCGGCGCACTGCCCGCTTCGTGTCCGTGTGCGCGGTCGTCACCCCGGAAGGCGACGAGTTTTTGGAGAAGGGCACCTGGGAGGGGCGTCTCGTGCGCACCCCCGTCGGCGACGAGGGCTTCGGGTACGACCCGTTGTTCATCCCGGCGGAGGAAGACGAACGCGTCGAGGATCTCGACGAGCGGCCCCGCACCTCCGCGGAGCTCACCCCGGCGGAAAAGGATGCCCTGTCGCACCGCGGCAAGGCGCTGAAAGCCTTGGTGCCGGTCATCGCTGAGCTGGCCACCAAGTACGCCGAGGACGGCACTGCGGTGACCTCTGAGGACGATTCCCCCATCGTGGTGGTGACCCCGGAGGAAGCCGCCGGGGAGGAAGGCGCCGATGGGGATCCTGCGGTGAGTGAGCAAGCCGCTGCCGCAGAGGCAGCTGTCGTCGCCGAAGGAGTGACAGCACTCCCTGAGGAAGCGACTGTGCCGAACGGCGAGTAGCGCTGCGCGCGAGCTCGTGCAGCGCGTGTTGCTGCACGAGCATTCCGCCCCAGACCGATGCATCAGTGTGCATCCATGCCAGAGGGGAGTGCACCGAACCCTGCGCCGTGCACCCATCTTATGGAGGGTCTTGGGCTACGCAGAACACATGGACTGTACTCCTCCGCCTGGCTGTTCCACCGTCATTGGTCCAGCGTGCGAGTCACGTTCGTTGATCGCAGGACATCAGTGCGCCTGTTTGGGGAGCTGCTCACTGCTTAGATAGAAGGTATGAAAAGAATCTCCCCTTCTGGTCCTGCGGCGAAGTCTGCGGACGGAGTGCCCACGAGCGCACCAGTGGATACCGTGTATGCGCAGCGGTGGAAAGCTCTGTGGGTTCTCGCACTCGGGCTGGCCATGATCGTCATCGATGGAACCATCGTCGGTGTCGCATTGCCAGACATTATCGAAAAGCTTCACCTGAGCATCACTGATGCCCAGTGGGTGAACTCGCTGTACTCGGTGGTGTTCGCCGCGTTGCTGCTCTCCACGGGACGGTTGGCAGACAGGATTGGTCGCCGCACTACGTTCATGACGGGGGTCGTGCTCTTCGCAGTGGGGTCTGTGATGGCGGCGCTGTCTGGCAGCGTGAGCGCGCTGATCCTGGCTCGTCTCGTGCAAGGTGTGGGCGGTGCCGTCATGCTGCCTTCAACACTGTCCAGTGTCAACGCCATGTTCCAGGGGCCTGCCCGCGCCGCAGCGTTTGGTGTGTGGGGTGCGGTGATGTCAGGTGCCGCGGCGCTCGGACCGTTGCTCGGCGGCTGGTTGACGTCCACCTGGTCCTGGGAATGGATCTTCTGGGTGAATGTGCCGATCGCGTTCGCCGTGGCCGTGGGCACGGTGCTGTGGGTTCCGCAGACCCGGGGCGATAGTCAGCGCCGGGGGATGGATGTCGATGGTTTCCTCACCTCGGCGCTCGGCTTCGGTGGCGTGGTGTTCGGCATCATCGAAGGCCCCACCCTGGGATGGTTCCGACCGATTAGCGATCTGCAGATTGGTGCCCAGGTGTGGTCGACGCAGGCTCCAGTGTCGGCGGCGTTCGTCGCGCTCGTCCTCGGAATTGTGTTCCTCGCACTGTTCATCGTGTGGGAGCGCCACCGGGCCGGTAATGGGCGCGATGCCATCCTGAACGTGCAGCTGTTCCACGTGCCAACATTCACGTGGGGGAATGTCGCAGCGTTCGCTGTGGCAGTCGGTGAATTCTGTGTCGTGTTCATGCTGCCGCTGTTCTTGGTGAACGTGCTCGGCTTGACTGAGATGCACGCAGGCTTTGTGCTGGCAGCGATGGCGCTGGGTGCCTTCGGCTCTGGTGCTGCCGCCCGCCACGTCGCGGCAGCAATCGGTGCCCCCTGGACTGTGGTCGTTGGACTCGCTCTCGAGGTCGTCGGCATGAGCCTCGTTGCCGTTGTCGTCTCGGCGACGGTCTCGCCGTGGCTGGTTGGCGGGTTGCTCATCATCTACGGCTTGGGCTTGGGATTGGCCTCCGCCCAGCTGACGTCGCTGGTGCTGCGGGATGTCCCTCCGGCGGATTCTGGCCAGGGGTCGGCAACCCAGTCCACCACCCGTCAAGTAGGCGCCGCCGTGGGGGCAGCCGTCGCCGGCGCGGTGCTCTCGGCGTCGCTGGCACACACACTTCCCACCCAGCTGGCCGCCACCCACATCCCCGCCCCCGAGGCGACGCACCTAGCCTCGGTGATGCACGATTCGGCCGGTTCGATGTTGCCCGCATTCCGGTCCGCAAACCCTGCGAATGCGCCGGTGGCTGATGCCCTGGCACAAGGGTTTGCGGTGTCCACCCGCTACGCGCTGCTCAGCGCTGTCGTGTTTCTGCTGCTCGGATTGCTCGCTGCGCTGCGGGTACGCCGCGCAGCGCAGTCGATGGACCCTAACCTGCAGAGTTAGCGCCGACGACAGCAGGGTAACGGTACAGGGCCGGTCCGGGGATCTCCCTCGGACCGGCCCTGCGTGATGGGTGCCTGGTGGGGTGTTACGTGTCCAGGTTGAATGCTGCGCGTACTTCCTGCGTGCGGATGTGCTCCGCCCAGAAGGACAGGAAGGGGATGGTGCCCGCCAGGGCGGTGATAATCCACTTCGCCGGCTGCCAGCGGGCCTTCGTCCCGAGGTTGACGGTCGCCAGCAGGTAGAGCATGTAGAACAGGCCGTGCACCTGGCCGATGTAGAACGCCCACTGGGGGAGTTCCATGTGGAAGATGTACTGCATGACCATGCGGGCCGTGAGCACGAGCAGCCACACACCCGTCACCCAGGCGGCGATCCGAAACAGCTTGAGGGCGTCAGCCACCCGCTTCTTGCGGGCGGGAGTGATCGGGGCAGGGGTAGTCATGGTGGCTCCAAACGGGGCGGGGAAAACAAAGGGGGACGAAAAAAAGACGAAGAACTGCGGCGGGCTACGCGTCCGTCTCGGCGGCGAGGTGGTCCTCGTCGTGTGCGCGCCGCCGGCGGCGCGTCTGCTGGTTCATCGCGTTGAACTCTTCCACGGTCAGCTGGGTGCGCTGCGGGAGGAAATTGTCGTCGATGGCATCGATCGTGCCCGCCGATTCCGATTTCACGGGTTCGGCGTCGCCGTCGGCGAGCTCGTCCTCGTAGGCCATCGTGCGGCGGTACATGAAGATTGCGATGACACCGTAGACCGGCCACTGCAGGGCGTAGCCTAAGTTCTGGAAGGAACCGTTGCCGGACTGGAAGCGCGTCCACTGCCACCAGCTCAACGCCAAACAACCCAGGAACACCACGATGAGCAGCACAATGTGTGCAGGCTTCATCCTGGTGCGGCGGGGACGGGAGCTGGTGTCGTGGTCTGTCACAGGGGGAAAGTCTACTCCGATGCCGCCCGGGATGGGGCCGGCGGGGTCGCGCGCGGCCACCCCGGGAGGGGCGGAGAGTTCCGCCCACGGTGCCCTGCACAGTGCGGCGGGGGTTGGCGTGAAATTGGGAGTGGCAGCAGCACGGGCTAACATGAGTCGAGCATGCGCCCGTGGCGGAATTGGCAGACGCGCTAGATTTAGGTTCTAGTGTCCTAGGACGTGGGAGTTCAAGTCTCCCCGGGCGCACGAAAAATCCCCCCGAATTGATAGTGCTTTACTGGTTCATTGGGGGGAATTTTCTATGTATGGTGCTTCGCAAGAGTGTGCGGGACACATTTCTCGCGATGCTCCAAGGAACTCGCGTTGGGCAGCGAGGCTAGCCGCGGCCGGGGTGCTCCTCGCGCCACGCGATGACCTCGTCGGCGAACCACACCCGCCCCCGGAGGAAGTTACCCGCCGGGGCGGGGTACTTGCCTTGAGTGGATCCGGAGGACCAGGACGAGCGGGCGATACCGCAGTGCTCGGCGCACTGTTGTGCTGTCCAGATTTCGCGGCCGGTGTCCTCGTGGATGATGCGGGCGTTGAGGTCGTCCATGGTTAGATGCCTTTCTTTGCGGCTCGAACATCGGCGAAGATGGCGAGGAAGAAGAATACGAAGCACGAGATCCACGCAATAAAGGTGGAGGTGGCAAGCAGCGTATCACCGTTGCCAACGGCGAAGACGAAGGGGAAGCTTGTGACTGACATTGGCAGTGAGTATAGGGCGAACCGGGGGTAGCTGATGATCACGCTGATTCTCCTTGAAGTGGGGTTATGTTGAAGTCTTCGGGGTTTGCCTCTTTGATGGTGGGGCCCATACGTAGTGCACAGGCGTCGCTGCTTACGAGGAATGCCCTGGGTGGGCTTCACGCCATGCGATGACCTCGTCGGCGAACCACACGGAGTTGCGGCCGTGCTTGCCGACCGCGCTGGGGTAGACCCCGCGGTGGGATCCGCTGACCCAGCCGCTTGCGGTAATCCCGCAATAGGTGGCGCACTGGTTGGAGGTCCACAGCTCGCGGCCGGTGCTGCGGTCGGTGAGGATGGGGTCGATGCTCACTTCTGCCCCCGAGCGAACTTGCGTCCCTTGTAGACGAAGAAGACGTAGCTCGCGATGCAGCAGATGAGCATCACGACGAACACGGGCGTCGGGGCGTGGTTGTGGGCGATGATGGTCGCGATCAGGGTGATCCAGAAGGGGATCATGATCTTGTTGAGGTAGTACATCTCGGTCCTGTTCGGTGTAGGTTAGGGGGAGAACCCCCGGATAATTAGCCTATCCGGGGGTTTTCTGTGCTTGCGTTGGTTGCTCCTCAAAGGGTCAGTGTGCGCGTCCCGGGGGCTCGCGGTGGTTGTGACTAGGTGTCCCGGCGATTGGCCGCGATGACGGTGGCGAACATGTGCGTCAGGCATCCGAAGGTTGCGACGTAGCACAGGGCAGTCATCGTGTTGTCGTCCTGGAACATGGAGTAGGTGAGGGGGATGAGGCTCAGCCATGCGGGGATGGAGAGCTTGAGCGCGCCAGTGGCGTTCATGGTTGTGGTCCTTGTCGTTGTCGCGGGTGAGCAGGGGTGCGGATAGCGCCCTCGTCCAGGGGGTGCGCTCTTTTCCTGCACGGAGGGTGAGTGTAGGACGCGGGGCGGAAACGCCCGCCAGAAATGACACACAGATTTTCGAATGCCGTGTTCTGTGGTGCGCTGCAGTGGGTCCCGGTGGGGGTCTGTCTGCGCTGTTTATGCGGGGTGTGGCGGGTAGTGCGCCTTGGTGGGTGTCGGGGCGCGTCTTGCGTCCGTGGCGTACGTGACGGGGCGGTGTCGGAGTGCGCTCGCGTGCGAGCTTGCCTATCTGTGTGCGCGGGGCCGTGGGTGGCGTGGGGGCGGTATGGGGGTGGTGAATTCGTTCTGTCAGGAAACTCTCAGGATGGGTGCTGTTCCCGCCGTGACCTGTGGTTTCTTTCGCACTGTGGGGAGTTGTGTGGTGGTTGTGTGGGTGTCGCGCGTCAAAATATGACGGTTTCCTCAAGTTTTTGTGGCATGGTGATTGGGCAAAAGTTTTGGGCCACTGCCCAACCCCGCCCCACGTGTCGTGTGTGGGCGGGGGCGCACGATTCTTTGATTCCTAGTCCATGAAGGGTTCTCACGTGACTACACCCACTTCCAGCTCTGCTGCTTCCACCGCCGCGTCGTCTGTGTCCGCTGCCGCTGTGCCGGCTCAAGCGGTGCGGCAGGCTCCGCTGGGCGGGGCGCGCCTGGTGGACGAGTTCACCTCCGGCCGCTCCTCCTTCGCCCTGTGCTTCGCCGGCCAGGGCTTCGACTGGCTGGGCACTCTCGCCCGTGCGCGCGCCGCGGGCGCGGGCACGCAGCTGCCGGCGTTGCTGCAGCAGGCGGCGGAGCTGCTCGCGCCGGTGGCGGACGAGATTGCGGGGCTGCGCCCCCACGGTTTCGATCCGTGTGCCTGGGCAGAGGAGGTGGCCGCCGCCGGCGTGGCGGAGACTCCTGGTGCCGCGGCCACGGTGGTGGCCTGCGATCCGGTGCATGCCGCGGTGAGCGTGCCGGGAATTCTGGCCGCCCAGGTGGCGGTGCTGGAGTCACTGCAGGCCCAGGGCCTGCCGGTGGAGTCCGCACGGACGGCCGTCGGCCACTCGCAGGGCGTGCTGGCCGTGGAGCTGCTGCGCGCCCCGGAGCAGGCAGCATCGCTGTTGGCTCTCGCGCAGCTCATGGGCGCGGCGGTGGCCCGCCAGGCGCGGGTGTGCGGCATGGTGCAGCAGGGCGAGTTGCTGCCGATGCTGCTCGTGGCGGGCGTCGACGAGGAACGCCTGCAGCGCGCCATTGACGCTGTGGCCGATGGTCCCGGTCGCCCCGCCATCGGTTTGCGTAATGCCCGTGACGCCTTCGTCGTCGTGGGCCGCCCGGAGGAGGTGGCACGCGTGCAGCAGGTCCTCGAGGCGGAGGCCGCCCGGGATGCCGCCGAGGTGCAGGCGAAGCGCAAGGGCGGGGCGCCTTTTGCCCCGACGTTTACCCCCCTGGAGGTGCAGGTGGGGTTCCACCACCCGGCGTTCCAGCCCGCGGTGGAGCAGGTCGCCGCCTGGGCGGAGGCCTGCGGTATGGACGCTGCCCGCGCGCGGCAGCTGGCGCAGACGGTCATCGTGGATCCCGTCGACTGGGTGGCCACTACTGAGGCGGTGCTCGCGTCGGGGGCTCAGTGGGTTCTTGATTGCGGGCCGGCGGACGGGGTGGAGTTCCTCACCGCCGACATTCTTGCCGGCCGCGGGGTGGGCACCCTGGCGGTGGCGGGTGCCGCCGGCCAGCAGGCCCTATTCGATGCGGGGCACGCGCCGGCCCGCCCGGTGCCCTACACCGCGTTCGCGCCCCGCGTGGAGCGCGCCGCCGACGGCACCCTCAGGGTGGTGACCCGCTTTACTGAGCTCACGGGGCGTTCCCCGATGCTGCTGCCCGGCATGACGCCGACGACCGCCGACCCGGAGATCGTCGCCGCCGCCGCGAACGCGGGCCACTGGGCGGAGCTCGCCGGCGGCGGGCAGGTCACCCCGGAGCACTTCGCCCGCACCCTGGCCCGCCTGGAGGAGCTCCTCGACCCGGGGGTGGCGGTGCAGTTCAACTCCATGTTCTTGGACCCCTACTTGTGGAAGATGCAGATCGGCGGCACGAAGCTCGTGCCGCGCGCCCGCGCCGCCGGCGCCCCCATCGACGGCGTGGTGGTCACCGCCGGTATCCCGGAGCGTGAGGAGGCTGTCGCCCTCGTGCACGAGCTGCGGGCGGCGGGCCTGCCGTGGGTGGTGTTCAAGCCGGGCGCGGTGCGCCAGATTGAGCAGGTGCTCGACATTGCGCGCGCGGTACCCGAGGTGCCGATCATCATCCAGGTGGAGGGCGGCCACGCCGGCGGCCACCACTCCTGGGAGGACCTCGACGAGCTGCTCATCGCCACCTACGGGCAGATTCGCGAGGTGCCGAACACGGTGCTGTGCGTCGGCGGTGGCATCGGCACCCCGGAGCGGGCCGCCAGCTACCTCATGGGAACGTGGGCCGAGGCCCACGGGCTGCCGGCGATGCCGGTCGATGGGGTGCTGCTGGGGACGGTGGCGATGGCGACGAAGGAGGCGAAGACCTCGCCGGCGGTCAAGCAGCTCCTCGTGGAGACCACTGGGGTGGACGGCTGGGTGCCGGCGGGCGCGGCCCGCGGCGGCATGGCCTCCGGGCGCAGCCAGCTGGGGGCCGATATCCACGAGATTGATAACAGTGCGGCCCGCTGCGGCCGCCTCCTCGACGAGGTCGCCGGCGACGCGGACGCGGTCGCCGCCCGCCGGGAGGAGATCATCGCCGCCCTCGCGAAGACGGCGAAGCCCTACTTCGGCGACGTGGAGGACATGACCTACGGGCAGTGGCTGGCCCGCTATGTGGAACTTGCCGGCCCGCAGGAGGACTACCCCGGCTGGGTGGATGTGTCCTGGGCGCGCCGCCTGGGCGAGATGCTCGACCGGGCGGAGGCCCGCCTCAGCGAGGCCGACCACGGGGCGATCACCTCCCGCCTGCCGGAAGACCTGCGGGAGGCAGCACTCGATCCCGCGGCCACGGCCGCGCAGGTGACGGCACTGCTGCACGCCCTGGAGGAGGCCTACCCGCAGGCGACGAGCACCACCCTGCACCCGGCGGACGTGGTGTTCTTCCGGGGGCTGTGCCGCACCCCCGGCAAGCCGGTCGGTTTCGTGCCCGTCATCGATGCGGATGTGCGCCGCTGGTGGCGCTCGGATTCCCTGTGGCAGGCCCACGACCCGCGTTTCGCCGCGGACGCGGTGTGCGTCATCCCCGGCACGAGCGCGGTGGCCGGCATTGAGCGCGCCGACGAGCCCGTCGCCGAGCTGCTGGGCCGCTTCTGCGCGGCGGCCGCCGATGCGATCCTCGCCGCAGAGGGCCTGGATGCGACGAGCCCGGAGGTTCCCGCCGCCGCCCACGACGTCGTGGCCGCGGTGCTCGCCGCGCCCTGCATCGAGTGGGCGGGCCGCGGGGCCGCCAACCCCGTGCACCTGGTGGGCGCGCCCGCCGAGTGGGAGCTGGACGCAGCCGCCGGCGCCGATAGCTCTGCCCCCGTGGTGGGGGCCACCCACCCCGCGAGCGGGGCGCGGCTGCGCCGCCTCGACGCCGAGCACGCCGAGCTGGAGGTGCCGCTGCTCGCGGGGGCTGCTGGGGGCAGCAGCGTCGGGGTGCTGCGGATGCGGCTCACCCTGGAGACCAACACCAAGGGCGGGGCCTGCCCGCGGGTCACCGCCGAGGACGCGGCGGCCGCGATGGCGGAACTCACCCGCATCGCCGCCGGCGGCACCCTGCCCACCCCGGATGCCGAGGGCGTGGCCCGCTGGGATGCGACCCTCGATGCGGCCCGCCTGGCCGACTACCGGGCCGTGACCGAAGGGTTCCTGCCGCAGTCCACGCGCGCCGTGGCACCGGCCGGCGACGTGCTCGTGGGGCTGGCGTGGCCGGCGATCTTCTCCGCCGTGGCGCACGCCACCGTGCCGGCCGATGCGAGCGCCCGCCGGGGTGGCGCGGCCGACTCCCTGCAGGTAGTGGAGGGCATGCTCAGCCTCGTGCACCTCGAGCACCACCTCACCCTCGCGTCCGAGGAGAGCATCGACTTCGGCGCGCTGGCCGGGGTCGGGCTGGTGACCCGCGCCCGCGTCGACGAGATCACCGACACCGACATGGGGCGCGTCGTGGTGGTGCGCGCCAGCCTGCGCCGCGCAGACGACGACAGCCTCGTGGCGCGCTTGACGGAGCGCTTCGCGATCCGGGGCCGCACCGGCACCCAGACCGCCCGCACCAACACCTCCATCCTGCCGTCCGTGGTGGACACCCCGCGCAGTTTCCGCGCCCAGGCGCGCGTGCGCGCCCCGCAGGACCTGCGGCCTTTCGCCGTGGTCAGTGGGGACCGCAACCCGATCCACGTCGCCCCCGTTGCCGCCGCGCTGGCGGGCCTGCCGGGAGTCATCGTGCACGGCATGTGGACCTCAGCAGTGGGCCAGCTGGTGGCCGCCGCCGAGTACCGCGAGGGCGAGATCCACACGCCCGCGGCGGAGGTGGTGGAGTACACGGCGACGATGCTGGCACCGGTGCTGCCCGGGCAGGAGATCGAGTTCCTCGTGGAGCGCGCCGGCATCGACAGCCGGCCCGGCCGCGGGGAAGTGCGGCAGGTGGTTGCCACCGTGGCGGGGCAGCCGGTGCTGCAGGCCACGGCGGTGGTGCGCGCGCCGCGCACCTTCTACGCCTTCCCCGGCCAGGGCATCCAATCCCAGGGCATGGGCATGGCGGCCCGCGCCCGCAGCCGCGCCGCCCGCGACATCTGGGATCGCGCCGACGCCCACACCCGCGCCCACTTGGGCTTCTCCATCCTCGAGATCGTGGAAAACAACCCCCAGGAGGTGGTGGTCGCCGGGGAGCGGTTCTTCCACCCCCAGGGCGTGCTGTTTTTGACGCAGTTCACCCAGGTCGCCATGGCCTGCCTGGGCGTCGCCCAGGTCGCCGAGATGGCGGAGGCGCACGTGCTCGACACGGAGGCCTTCTTCGCCGGGCACAGTGTGGGCGAGTACAACGCCCTGGCGGCCTACGCCGGGGTGCTCAGCCTCGAATCCGTCGTGGAGATCGTCTACCGGCGGGGGCTGACGATGCACCGCCTCGTCGACCGCGACGACGAGGGGCGCTCCAACTACGGCCTGGCGGCGCTGCGGCCGCACAAGATGGGCCTGGGTGCGGACGACGTCGCCGGCTTCGTCGCCCGCATGGCCGCCGAGTCCGGCGAATTCCTCGAGATCGTCAACTACAACCTGGCGGGCCTGCAGTACGCCGTCGCCGGCACCGTCGCAGGCCTCAAGGCACTTGCCGCCGCCGCGGAGGCCGCTGCGCCGGGGCAGCGGGCACTCATCATGATCCCGGGCATCGACGTGCCCTTCCACTCCACCCGCCTGCGCGGCGGGGTGGACGACTTCCGCGCCCACTTGGACCGCCTCCTGCCCGCGGAGGTCGACCTCGCACCGTTGCAGGGGCGCTACATCCCCAACCTGGTGGCCCGCCCCTTCGAGCTGAGCCGCAGCTTCGTCGACGCCATGCTCGACGTCGTCGACCCGGAGCGCATCGGCACCTCCGAGACGCTCAGCGACATTAATGCCCACTTCGACACGTGGGCGCAGCACCCGACGAAGCTGGGCCGCGCACTCCTCGTTGAGCTGCTCGCGTGGCAGTTCGCCTCCCCGGTGCGCTGGATCGAAACCCAGCACCTCGCGCTCGAGGCCCTCGGCCTCGACCGCTTCGTGGAGGTGGGCGTGGGCTCCGCCCCGACGATCGCGAACATGATGGGGCAGACGCTGCGCCTGCCGGCCTATGCCCGCCACGCGGACCGGGTGGAGGTCCTCAACGTCGAACGCGATGCCGCGAAGGTGTTCGCCACCGACGACATCCCCCGCCCCAGCGGCGAGGACACCGCCACCGAAGCCGACGCCGCCGAGGTGCCCGGCGCGCCGGGCATGGCGCAGAGCACTGCCCCGGACGCTGCCCAGGGTGCGGCCCCGGGCGCGGAGGCGGCGGCTGCTGCCGCTCCCGCGGCGCCCGCGGCGGAGCGGCCCGCTGACCTGGTGTTTGGGCCGGCGGATGCGACGGCGATGCTCATTGCTTTGTGGACGAAGGTCCGCCCGGATCAGATGGGGGCGACGGATTCCATTGAAACCCTCGTGGAGGGGGTGAGTTCCCGCCGCAACCAGCTGCTGCTGGACTTGGGCGTCGAGTTCGGCGTGGGGGCGATTGATGGGGCCGCCGATGCGGAGCTGGCGGACCTGCAGGCGAAGGTGTCGGGTGTGGCGAAGGGCTACCAGGCCTTCGGCCCGGTGCTGGGGGACGCGGTGGCGGATGCGCTGCGGCGTCTGACTGGCCCTGCCGGTGCCCGGCCGGGTGATGTGGCCGCACGGGTGCGTGAGGTGTGGGGCCTGGGCGAGGGCTGGGCGGATCATGTCACGGCCGCGGTGGTGTTGGGCGCCCGGGAGGGTGCCTCCCTGCGGGGCGGGGAGTTGGCGTTTTTGAGCCCGGCGTCCCCGTCCTCGGCGGCGGAGCTGGAGCAGCTCGTCGATGCGGCGGTGCAGCACGTGGCGGCGGCCCGGGGGATCAGTGTGGCGTTGCCCGCGGCCGCTGGTGCTGCCGGCGGGGTGGTGGATTCGGCCGCCTTGGGCGCGTTCGCGGAGCAGGTCACCGGTAAGGCTGGTGTGTTGGCGGCGACGGCCCGGACGATCCTGGCGCAGCTGGGGTTGGATCACCGGCCGAAGACGGAAGGTCTGCCTGATGAGGATGCCGACCGGGCCCTGTTTGATCTGGTGGCCGCGGAGCTGGGCCCGGAGTGGCCGCGGCTGGTGTCCCAGTCCTTTAGCGCGGACAAGGCGGTGCTGTTGGATGACCGTTGGGCGTCTGCCCGGGAGGACGTGGCCCGGGTGGCGGCAGGTGAACTGACCGGCGCTGAGCTCGCAGCACTCGATGTCACTGGTACCGGTCGTGCTGTGGCGGAGCTGGCCGAGTGGTTGGCGCGCCGCAGCGCAGCCTCCGATGCGCAGCGTGCGGAGGTACTGCGGGGCCTGGCCGCGCAGGCCCGTGAGAATACCCCGCTGCCGTATGCGGACGATGTCGCCGTGGTGACGGGGGCGTCCCCGCACAGCATTGCTGCCGCGGTGACCGGCGGGCTGCTGGCCGGCGGGGCGACCGTCGTGGCGACGACGAGCAGCCTGAGCCATGAGCGCCTGGAGTTCTACAAGGAGCTCTACCGCACCCACGCCCGTGGGGCGGCCGCCCTGTGGGTGGTGCCGGCGAACCTGTCGAGCTTCAGTGATCTCGATGCGGTGATCGAGTGGATTGGTGCGGAGCAGACCGCCACCGTCAATGGGGCGCCCCAGGTGACGAAGCCGCGGCTGGTGCCGACGCTGCTGTTCCCCTTCGCCGCGCCCCGCGTCCAGGGCAGCCTCGCGGAGGTCGGTCCCCGCGCGGAAAACGAGATGCGCCTGCTGCTGTGGGCGGTGGAGAAGCTCATTGCGGGCTGCTCCGCGCTGGGCGCGGATACCCATGTGGGGCACCGGCTGCACGTGGTGCTGCCGGGTAGCCCCAACCGGGGCCGCTTCGGCGGGGATGGTGCCTATGGGGAGTCGAAGGCGGCGCTCGATGCGCTCGTCAACCGCTGGCATGCGGAGCCGGGCTGGCGTGACCGGGCGTCCCTCGTGCACGCCCACATTGGGTGGGTGCGGGGCACGGGGCTCATGGGCGGCAACGATCCTCTCGTCGACGCGGTGGAGGCCGCCGGGGTGCGGACTTTTGCCACCGAGGAGATGGCGGAGTTGCTGCTCCAGCAGATCAGCGCCGAGGCGCGGGCGGCGGCCGCGAGCGCGCCGGTGGTGTGTGATTACACCGGCGGCCTGGGCACTGCGGAGCTCAACCTCGCGGAGCTGGCCCGCACGGCCCGCGCGGAGGCAGAAGCCACGGCCGCAGGTGCTGCGGAGGAGGAGGCCTCCCGCCAGCTGGCGGCGTTGCCGAACCTGCCCGAGCTGGCCGCAGCACCCGCCCCGCAGGTGGGTGCGGTGGCCACCCGCCTGGAGGACATGGTGGTCCTCGTCGGTGCAGCGGAGCTGGGCCCGTGGGGCTCCTCCCGCACCCGCTGGGAGGCGGAAACCACCGGCCGCCTGAGTGCCGCCGGTGTGGTGGAGCTCGCCTGGTCGATGGGGCTTATCCGCTTTGAGCAGGACCCCACCCCCGGCTGGTACACCGCCGACGGCGACCCCATCGACGAAGCCGACATCTACGACACCTTCGCCGATGAGGTGCTGGGCCGGGTGGGGGTGCGGCAGTACCACGACGATTTCGGCATGGTCGACAACCTCGCCCCCGAGCTCACGACCATCTACCTCGACCACGATGTGCAGTTCAGCGTGGCCGACGAGGAGGCCGCCCGCAGTTTCCTGCGCTCCCACCCGGAGCACACCGAGGTGCACCGTGACGCGGACACCGGGGAGTGGCAGGTCGTGCGCCGGGCCGGTACCCCGGTGCGGGTGCCGCGCCGGATGGCAATGAGCCGCTTCGTGGGCGGCCAGGTGCCGGAGGGCTTCGACCCGGCCGTGTGGGGCATTCCCGCCGACATGGTTGACAACCTCGACCGGGTGGCCTGCTGGAACGTGGTCGCCACCGTGGACGCCTTCCTGTCGAGCGGGTTCACCCCCGCGGAGGTGCTGCGGCACCTGCACCCCACCCGGGTGAGCTCCACGCAGGGCACCGGCATGGGCGGCATGGAGTCCATGCGTAGCCTCTACCTCGATGGGCTGCTCGCGGAGCCGCGCGCCAACGACATCCTGCAGGAAGCCCTGCCGAACGTTGTCGCCGCGCACGTCATGCAGTCCTACGTGGGCGGCTACGGGCAGATGATCCACCCCGTGGCTGCCTGCGCCACCGCCGCCGTGTCGGTGGAGGAGGCGATGGATAAAATCCGCCTCGGCAAGGCCGACTTCGTGGTCGCCGGCGGCCTTGACGACTTAAGCATTGAGGGCATTACCGGCTTCGGCGACATGGCCGCCACCGCCGACTCCCAAGGCTTGCGGATGAAGGGCATCGCCGATCGCTTCTTCTCCCGGGCGAACGACCGGCGCCGCGCCGGCTTCGTGGAATCCGCCGGCGGCGGCACCTTGTTGCTCGCGCGCGGCAGCGTCGCCGCCGACCTGGGGCTGCCCGTGGCCGCGGTGGTGGGCTTCGCCGAATCCTTCGCCGACGGCGCCCACACCTCCATCCCCGCCCCCGGGCTGGGGGCCCTGGGTGCCGCCCAGGGCGGCAGCCACAGCCGCCTGGCGCGGGCGCTGGCGGACCTCGATGTCACCCCGGACGACATTGCGGTGATCTCCAAGCACGACACCTCCACCGCGGCGAACGACCCCAACGAGTCCGACCTGCACGAGCGCCTCGCCGCCCACCTGGGCCGCGCGGACGGCAACCCTTTGTACGTCATTAGCCAGAAGACGCTCACCGGCCACGCCAAGGGCGGGGCGGCCGCCTTCCAGCTGGCGGGCCTGGCGCAGGTACTCGCCGAGGGGCTCATCCCCCCGAACCGCAGCCTCGACTGCGTCGACCCGGTCCTCGCGCAGCACCCCCACCTCGTGTGGCTGCGCGCGGCGCTGCGGCCCGGCCCCCTCAAGGCCGGCCTGGTGACCTCCCTCGGCTTCGGCCACGTCAGCGCCCTCATTGCGCTCGTCCACCCGGAGGTCTTCGCCACCGCCGTGGCGCAGCAGCGTGGGGCAGACGCCGCCGATGCCTGGCGGGCCGCCGACCGGGACCGCCGCGCCAGTGGCCGGCTGCGGATCCTGCGGGGCATGCACGGCGGCGCGCCGCTGTACACCCGCCCCGTGGACCGCAACCTGGGTGCGACGGGTGCGGCCGCGAAGGAGCGGGAGGCCGCGGTGCTGCTGGACCCGGACGCCCGCCTCGTCGACGGGGTGCTTCGCACCGGCGCCGAGATCGCAGGCCTCGACGCGTAAACCCCCGCAGGAGCCGCGTGCCCCTCTCACAATCCCGCCGACGCCTCCGAGTTCTCCCTCGGGCGCGTCGGCGGGGGTATGTCTGGGGTACCGCGCGCGCGTCCGCCCGGTGTGCCGGGTGGATGACGTGCGCACAATGATCACCACCACCTCGCCCCACCACAGACAAGGACGAACCCGCCCATGACGCACCCCGAGCTCACGCCATACCCCCGCATTCCCGCGCCCAGCCAGGGGGATGCGGCGGGGCCGGGGGTGTGCGTGCCGGCGCTGGGGGTGGACCTCGTGCACATCCCCGGGGTGGCGGAACAACTCGCCCACCCGGGCACCGCGTTTCTTGAAGTGCTCAGCCCCGTCGAACGCCGGCTGATGCACCAGCGCACACCCGCGCGCCGGGCGGAGTTCGTCGCCGGACGCTACGCGGCCAAGGAGGCCGTGGTGAAAGCCTGGGAGCAGGCACTGGTGGGCCAGCCGCCGGTGCTCGGAGTTGAGGAGCTGCGCTACGCGGAGATCTCCGTGGAACACGACCCTTGGGGGCGGCTGATCGTGCGGCTCGCAGGCTGCGTCGCGGAGCGTTTTGCCGCGTCCTGCCCGGGGTGCCGGCTGCAGGTGAGTCTCAGCCACGACGGGGAGTACGCCGTCGCCCACGCGCTGCTTGTGCGCGCCTGAGGGGTATTGCCGGGGATTGTCTGCGGCGTGCCAGCCCACGCCCCACACCCACTATGCGAAAAATCACATGCATAAGCCTGACCTCGGTGTGGGCTGCGATGGTGTGCGGTGGTTGGAGTCCGGCGGGGCCGTTGCGGGGTGTCGAGCGCGGGAGAAGGGAGGTGTGGTGGCCGACCTGTGCCGCGTGTGACCTGCGGTAACGGGTGGTGTGGTGGCTGTGAGGACGCTGGGGGTGCGGTCCGGGAATGGATTGCGGGGCGCTGATGGGTCGCTGGGATGACGCGCTCGTGGCGGGCGGGGGTGGCAGGGGTATCCGTGCCATGGGGGTGGTAAAGCGAAGTAGGGTATCCTCCATAAGTGCAGGCTGAAGGTGTGCTCCGAGGGGGGAGCTACCCCCGCCGGGGGAGGGGGTCAAGAAATTTTCATCCAAAAGGTTGACCGGCTCTCGGGAACTAGGTTAGCCTGCATGAGGCAAGCCAAATTTAAGGCTTCGCACTGTGTCATCACAGGCAGCAGGCAGGATTCACGGCCTGCGCCGCGCAGCCCCTCTGGCACCGTTGCCCGCGCGGAGAAGCGGACAACACCCCAGGTGGCCCAGGGGTGGCTGCGCACCAGCCCAATCGACAAGAGAGATTCACTGTGTCTTCTAAGCTCATCGGCCGCCGCGCGATCGCGGCGCTGCTCACCACCGGCATGATCGTCGGTGGCCTCCACGCCCCGGCCTCCGCCTACGAGGCCCCGGCCGACAACAAGACCGCTGACGGTCATCAGGTCGAGACGCCCTACACCGAGGTCGGCTACGTCAAGGATGAGGGCCGCCCGGGCGACATCGTCGAGCTCGCTATCACCGGTATGCCCGTCACTGAAGACTCCAATTACGTCGTGATGAAGTTCGACGACGGCACCGCCAAGGTCAGCACCAACTTCGAGGGCCTGAGCCCGGATCCGTCGCTCTACAACGAGAAGGCGGTGATGTACCACAAGCCGAAGGATCTGACCGACTTCAACGTCAAGGTGCGCATCCCCGAGGGCACCACCCCGGGCGCACACATGCTGCGCTTCCTCGGACACGGTGGCTACACTCGCGTCGCGTGGATCAACGTCCTCGACCCGAACACCAAGGTGTCCGAGACCAAGGACTCCACGGTCACCTCCTTCAGCCAGGGCCGCGGCGGCGACGTCCGCGCAGGCGTTGTGACCTCCGGTCTGACTGCGGGTGCTACCTACACCGTCACCGTCAACGGCGAAGCCGCCAAGATCGCTGTCGGCCGCGGCACGGAAGACTCCGCCACCGTCGACGCCGCCAACTCCCTGGCGACTGTCGTGCTGCCGGCGTCTGTGACTGCAGGCTCCAAGGCCACCGTCGTCCTCACCGACGACAAGGGCGCGTCCGTCTCCTTCACCGGTGAGGTTCCGGCCTACGTCTCCGCAGACTCCACCGCCGCCGGCTCCGAGAACACCTTCAAGGTCACCACCCTCGCCGATGGCGCTACCGTGAAGTTCCTCGGCGTTGACGACAAGAACTTCCTCACCGATGCGCAGCAGAAGGTCGCTGCCAAGGACGGCGCCGCCACCCTGGAGAAGGTCGCCATCCCGGCGAAGACCGAGCTGGTGGGCAAGAAGATCACCGTCACCATCGTCTCCGGTGGCACCGAGCACACCTACACCACCGACACCGTTGTCACCCCCGACAACTCCCTCATCAACGTCCAGGACTTCACCGTCGCCAGCGAGAAGCTGCCGGCCGGCCTGTACCAGTCCGCGTACTCCGCGAAGCACAAGGCCCTCTACGTGACCCGCTCCGTCGGCCGCCCGCCGCTGAAGGAAGCCAGCCTCATCAAGGTGGATCCGGAGACCCTCAAGGTCACCGCCACCGGTGAGATCGCCGACGCCCCCGAGGGCGCAGGCAAGTACGGCCCCTACGGCATCGTCGTCAACGACAAGCTCGACCAGGTGTGGGTGACCAACACCCGCCAGAACACCGTCGCCGTGTACAACGCCGCCGACCTCAAGCTCATCAAGCAGTTCCCGATCGGCGACGCCCACCACGCCCGCGACATCATCGTCGACACCAAGGACCAGAAGGTCTACGTCTCCACCCCGCGTGGCGGCGACGTCATCGCCGTCTTCGACGCCCAGAAGCTGGAGAAGATCAAGGACATCAAGATCGGCGAGCAGGGCGTGCCCGGCCCGATGTCCCTGGCCTTCGACCAGGCAACCGGTGACCTCATCACCGTCTCCCTCGACAAGCCGGTCCTCGGCGTCGTCCACACACGCGCCAACGACACCGTCGAGACCATCGAGCTCGACCCGTCCGTCGGCACCGCCTCCGGTGTGGCCTACGACCCGACCACCCGCCGCGCGCTGGTCGCCGCCCAGGCCTCCAACAACGCCATCATCGTCGACGTGGAGAAGAAGAAGCAGGTCAAGGCCATCAACACCGGTGCCCAGGCCCTGTCCGCCGCCTTCGACCCGGTCAAGCGCGTCTTCTACGTCGCCAACCGCTCCGGCGGCACCCTGACCGTCATCGACGCTGACAAGCTCACCGTCATCGGCAACCTGGATGTCTCCGCCCTGCCGAACCACGTCTCCGTGGACGACAAGGGCAACGCCTTCGTCGTGAACAAGGGCGGCGACGGCCAGGACAAGGACAACAACCTGCTGTTCAAGATCTCCCCGAAGAAGCCGGACGCAGGCAGCGGCTCCACCGACAACTCCTCCCTGCCGGGCTCCTCCAAGCCCGGTAAGGACGGCTCCTCCCTGCCCGGCTCCTCCAAGACCGGCAAGGACGGCTCCGACACCTCCAGCGTCGCCGCTGGCTTCGCCGGTGTCCTCGCCGTGCTCGCAGCCATCGTCGGCATCATCGGCGCCCTGTTCCAGCACGGTGCCCTCGACAAGAACCTGCTGCCCGAGCCGCTGCGCGCAGCCCTGAAGCTCTAAACCGCGCTTCACCCCTGGCACACGCGCCACACTGCGGGGCTTGGACCTCTCCCCGCACTCCCTCTGTGAGGCGCGTGTGACAGACACCGCGGAGGTGACGTACTGCCCCCACACAGCAGCACTCGCCCCGCACCCTTTTCTCCCTTGAAGCACCCCGGGCGGGCGGCGCTCCCCGTGAGCACTGCCCGCCCGGCGGATGCGAGGCACATGTCCCCCTCAGGCTCTCGAGCGTGCCGGGTGTGTGTTCTTCACTGAATTTCTCTTCGCTGCTTCTCTCTCCTTCACTCTTCTTCTCTCTTCTTTTTCTAGTTCTGATTTTTCTTTGTGTCCCCCGCGGACGTGTTGTGAAAGGCCTCGTCGTGACCCGCATGTATAGCCGCCGCCAGTTCCTCACCGCCGCCACTGTGGCGGCCGCGGCAGCCGGCCTGGCCGCCTGTGGAGGCGCTGGTGCCGCGGGCGGCGGCGCACCCACCGGGGCCACCCGCACCGTGAAAGACATCTACGGCGACGACATTGTCGTGCCGGCCGACCCGCAGCGCATCGTCGCCCTGTCCGAACCCGCACTCGACGGGCTGCTCGCACTGGGTATCACCCCGGTGGGCTGTGTGGCCGGCCGTGGCCAGCGCACCGTCGCCCCCTACCTGCCGGAGGAAGCCCGCGAGATTGAGCTGCTGGGCTCGGTCTCCCAGGTCAACTTCGAGGCCGTCGGTGCCGCGAAACCGGACCTCATCCTCGTCGACGGCACGAGCATCAACAACAACCAGCCGGCGATTGACGCGCTCAAGGTCATTGCCCCGGTCGTCTACCTCGGCTACGCGGGCGGCAACTGGCGCACCAACTTCGAAAACCTCGCCGCCGCCGTCGGCAAGGAACAGCAGGCCCAGGAGATCATGGCCGCCTACGACGAAGAGGTCGCCGCCGCCCGCGGCCACCTGGAGAAGTACTCCGAGGACACCTTCTCCATCGTCCGCTGGGAAGGCAACTCCGCCGCCATGATCCTGCAGGACCTGCCGCCCGGGCAGGCACTCATGGACCTCGGGCTGCGCCGCCCGCCCGCCCAAGATCGCATGGGCCGCGGCCACTCGGAACCGGTGAGTAACGAGAACCTCCAGGACATTGACGCCGACTACATGTTCTTCGGCACCCTGGGCGGGTCCTCGATCTCCAACCCGGATGCCGGCGGCAGCGTCGACATCGAAGCCGCCGAGCAGGCCATCGCCTCCGCGGTGCGGGTGCCGGGCTTCACCGACCTCATCGCCTTCCAAGACGGCCACATCATCCCCGTCGATGGGGCGCTGTGGACATCGACCGGCGGACCGATCCTGATGCGCCGCATCGTCGAAGACGTCAACAACAACCTCGAATAACCCCACACGCGCCACGCCCCGCAGTGGAGGCACGTGTTCTTCTAATTCACCTTATTCCGTGACATTTTTCTTTTCTCACTTCTCCTAAGGATGCGCCCGCGATGATGACCCACCGCCGCTTGACCCCCGCCGTGCTCGCGATCTGCGGGCTGCTCGCCCTGCACGCACCGGTGGCCACCGCCGCCGACACCACCGTGGAGACCACCGGGGCGGAATCCACCGCGACGACGACTGGTACCACGTCAGAGACCACCGCCGATCAGGATGCGGACACCGCGGTCGGCCTGCAGGGCGGCGAGTTCGCCGTGCCGATGGCGGTCATTGCCGACGAGCCGGCCACCGCCACCCCCGCTGTCGAGGACACCACCGCCACCCCGAAGCGCCGCACCCGCCGGGCCACCACCGACACCGCGCCCGCCGCAGAGCCCTCTGCGGCCGCGGCAGCCCCCGCTGCCGAGGCACCCGCCTCGGAGGCGGCGAGCGCGCCCGCTTCGGCGGCCCCCGCCGCGCCGACTCGGGTGCCGGATAGCGAGTACGACCCGGACGCCACCATCACCACCGATAAGGACGGCTACACCGTCACCGTCCCGAAGTTCGTCACCCCGGGGCAGACGATCACCGTCACCGGTACCGGCTGGGCGAAGAAGACCGAGATGGCGCTCAAGCTGCGCTACCAGGGGGAGAAGGACCAGTGGACGCAGACCTTCGCACGCGCCACCGATATCCTCAACCACCCGAAGAGTAAGCAGCCGGACCCCACCCTGTGGGTGCTCATGGACTCCTCCGAGGACGGCACCTTCACCACCACCTTCACCATCCCGAAGGACCTGTCCGCGGGGGAGAAGTTCTTCGTCAACGTCACCCAGGGCCTCCTGGACAGCGCTGACGTACCGAACATTACGGTCAACTCCCAGCCGATGATCATCGACCGCACCCCCTGGGTTGGCCACGACGACAACGTCACCTGCGTGACGGACCTGAAGTTCCCCCGCATCGAGGTCTCCCGGGAGATCGTCGACGGCAAGGTCAACATCAAGGGCCAGGGCTGGTGCAACCCGATCTCCGGCTCCAACATCATTGCCGTGAAGATCGACGAGGCGGCCATTAGCCGCCTGGAGAGCAACAAGGTCGACGCGAACCTCACCATCTGGGACTACATTGTTCCGGACCCGGCGACCGGTGACTTCGACTACGACATGCCCCTGCCGGACGGTACGACCTCCGGCCCGCTGGGCTCGAAGCCGGCGTTCGGCGACGGCGCCCACACCCTGCGCTTCCTCACCGGCTCCATCAAGGAAGGCGACCCGGTGATCTCCCTGCCGTTCACCGGCAAGCGCAACACCGTGTTCGTCAAGGGAGAGTACAAGCCGCTGGGCATCCCGGAGACCTTCCTGGCGTCGAAGTACATCGTCGACTCCAAGCGCAACGATGTCGACATCATCGACGAAAACGACAAGACCATCACCCTGCGCGTGCCGGGCCGGAAGAAGGGCGACTACATCTACGTCGCCGGCTTCACCGAAGACGGCTCCCGGCGTGTGTTCTGGCAGAGCAACTTCTACCAGGTTGACGACCGGGGTCGCATCACCATCGACCGCACCGTCATCCCCGAGCGCTACACGAAGCTCAACCTCACCCTGCAGGCCGGCGGCCTCGACGACTTCGGCGAGGTGCTCGGCTGGACTCCCTGGGAGCGCGACGAATCCGAGACCACTGGCAGTGGGGCGCGCGCCACCTCCGGCGGCAAGAAGTCCACGAAGAACACCGACGATAGCTCCCTGACGAAGCAGGCGGCGGACATCCAGAAGGAAGTCACCGCCTTCACCAAGGACGTCGATAAGGGCACCAAGCTGCTCGTCGAGATGCTCGGCGGCGGTAAGAAGGCCGCGACCACCGCGGCCGGCACCACCAGCGGCACCGACGAGGTGGTGGAGGTGGTGGAGTACGCCAACCAGGGCAACCACGCCGTTGCCGCACCCCGGGCCGCCGCGTCCGCGCCGCGGGCCGCGGCAGCAGGCGGCGCTGCCGCCGCCAGCGTCAAGGCGCCCGCCGCAGGCAACGCCAGTGCTGCCGCCAAGAACTCCACCCCCCAGCCGGAGCACACCCCCGAGCAGCCGGTGAAGCACAAGGGCAAGCTCACCCCGCGCAACAACGGCAAGTTCGCCGCCGCCGTCCGCGACGGCCTGCTCACCATCACCACCCAGGCGGAGCCCGGCAGCTGGGTGTTCGCCTACCTGTACAACTCGGAGGGCGCGCAGCCGCTCGGGTGGACCCAGGTCGGCGACGACCACACCATCCAGGTTGGCATCGATGGCCTCGAGCCGGGGGAGTGGGCCGTGACCGCCCAGGACCCCGCCGGGGAGCTGCTCGGCTGGGCGGGGCTGACCATCCCCGATGCCGCAGCCGCCGACTCCCTGCCTGCCGCGGACGAGCCGGTGCTCGTCGCGCAGAACGCGCCGCTCATGGGCGGCACCGACTGGGCGCTCATCATCGCCGCCATCGCCCTCGTCGAACTCGTCCTCATCGGCGTGTTCATGACCGGCCGCCGCTCCAAGAGCTAGGCCACCCGGGCCCGTGCGGGCCCGCCACCATCCACCCCGGGGACTTCTTTCCCCGGGCGTGGGTGGGGTGTTTCCGCACCACCAGGCCACCACCCTGAGCATCAACCACAGGGGGCTGCCCACCGAGACAGCCGCCACCAGTCCCCACGCCACGCCCCGACAACCCCGGGGCATACAGGGCGGGAGGACAACGATGCTCAGCCGGCGGTTGCACCACACGTTTCTCACACATTGCGTCACCCACGCGGGCGCGGGCGATACGGCTTGATGCCTGAGGCCTAACCCCGCAGAAGAAAGGACCGCATCCATGCGTTTCGCAAAGACCACCGCCGCTGTTGCAGCGGCCGCCCTGTCCCTCACCCTCGCGACCCCGGCGCTCGCGCTGCCCCCGACCGGTGAGGCCAAGGTCGACACCGAGGGCACCAGCGTCAAGCTGCTCAACGGCAACACCTACTCCAAGCCCGACAACTGCACCATCCGCTTCGAGCTCTCCGGCTGGACCCCGGGCATGAAGTTCTCCGCCAAGGTCGACAAGGGCCAGTGGGCCGGCGGCGACCAGGGCGTCCAGGGCCAGGGCGTGTGGTCCGAGGGCATCGTTGAGGCCAACGGTAAGGCCACCGGCTCCATGGACCTCTGCGACAAGAACGTCCCCGAGGGCAAGCACTACCTGCGCTTCGTCGGCAACGACGGCACCAAGGGCTTCAGCACCCGCGGCGACTCTGACTTCACCGTCATCGCGGAGAAGAAGGATGAAAAGAAGCCGGGCAACGATGACAAGAAGCCGGGCGACAATGACAAGAAGCCGGGCGACAACAACAAGGGCGACGCCGGCTCCGCCGGTGGCGGCGGCATGATCGCCATCATCGCCATCGTCCTGGCCCTGCTGGGCGCTGTCGGTGCCGCACTCTCCGGCGCCATCCCGGGCCTGCCCCGCCCCTAAGGTGAGTGCCCCCTGACCCCCACCGCCACAGCGCGGTGGGCGGGGGAGGTCACCGCTCTCTCTTGTCCTGCGCCAGCGGGTGCCCGGCACCCGCTGGGGCACTAATTCTGATTTTTTCCGTGCGGGGATCTCTCGGCACGGCTTCCTTCTTCACCACAGACTTTTTTTTCTCTGCTGCCCGGCGGGGCGAAGCTCCGCTGGACTCAACCTTCACTACTTCTTCGTTTCAGCTGTGGCCGGCAGGTCACCGCCATTGATTTTTCGCAAAGGACGCGACAGACACCATGAGCATTGTTTCCACGGGCGTTCGCCGTATTGCCGCGCTGGCCGCATCCGCAGGCCTGTGTGCCGCGTGGGTTGTCGCCGGCGCGGTCGCCCCGACCGGCACCGTGCTGCCCGCAGCCCAGGCCATCCCGCCGGGCGGCCCCGGCGCGAACACCCCCGGCACCGACTCGGATATTTCCCCGATGACGCTGGAGCCCTGCGACACCATTAACTTCTCCGTCACGGGCTACCCCGCCGGCGAGGTCGTCTACATGAAGATCGACGACGGTATCGGCTACGGCGACACCACCGTCCAGGGCAGCGGCGTGATCCACCGCCACACCGCCGACAGCAACGGCACCGCGAACGGCTCCTTCGACCTGCCCTGCGACATCGCCCCCGGTTCCCACTGGCTGCGCTTCCTGTCCAGTGAGGCGCAGATCGACGAAAACGGCCAGCAGATCGGCTCCAAGGGCTTCACCAACCGCTCTGTCGACTTCACCGTCGTGCCCGCCTCCGGGGCGAACGCGGCCCGCGCCGAGGAAGCCAAGGCGGAGGCCGAAGCACAAACGTCCGGCACCGGCGTCGATTCCGCCGCCGTCGCCCAGGCCGTGCAGCAGGCCACCCGCAACACGAAGAACGGGCGCACGACCACCACCCGCACCGTTGGTGCCCCGGCCCCGGCCGCGGAGGGCCAGCCGGCCGCCGCCGAGCCTGCAGCAGCTGCCGCTGCCGCCCCCGCCGCTGCTGCTGCCGCGCCGGCAGCGAAGGCGAACGCGGGCGCGAAGGATGCCAAGGACGCTAAGAAGGACTCGAAGACTCCGAAGGTGCTCAGCGCCGGCGGCTCCAAGGGCGCGAAGCAGACCGGCACGAACGCCGCTGGTGAGGAAGTCGTCTACGACACCACCAGTGGGGAAGTGGTCTACGCCCAGGGCTCCAACAGCGCACCCATGATCGGGCTGTTGGTGGGCGGGGCGATCCTCATCGTCGGCTTCGGTGGTATCGCCGCCTACCTGTACGTCAACCGCGCCCGCGGCGGCCAGCAGGTTTGAAGAGCGAACAGCGACGCTGACTCCGATCCGCCCGAGACTGACACCGATGGTGCGGGCTCGCAGGCAGGGCCGGAGGCAGTGAACGCTGACGGCTCCGCGCCCCAGGGCGCGCGGGCCCAGACGCTGGCGGCGGGTGCCGGTGCGGCGACTGCGGTCGCCGCCACTGCTGGCGCGTCCTCGCGGCAGCCCTCTTCCTCTCCCGCTTCTTCCTCCACCGCTGGTGCTGCTGTCGCTGCCCCCGCGAGCGTGTGGAAGCGCACCCCGGTGCGGCTGCTCGCCACCTTTGGTGTGCTGGGCGCACTGGTGGCGCTCGTCATCGCTTCCCTCATGCTTGGCTCCGGTGACATCAGCCCCTGGCAGGCCGTGCAGCTGCTCATCCATCCGGATGATTCCTTCTCCTCCACGGTCGTCCACGGGCAGCGCATCCCCCGCACCCTGCTCATCATCGCCGTCGGCGCTGCCCTCGGCGTGGCGGGCGCGCTCATGCAGTCGCTGACCCGCAACCCCCTGGCCGACCCGGGTGTGCTCGGCGTCAACGCCGGCGCCGCCCTCGCGGTGGTGCTGTCGGTGGCGATCTTCGGCCGCACGAGCATCTGGTTCTACCTGTGGTTCGCCTTTGCGGGCGCGGCGATCGCCTCCATCGTCGTCTACATCCTCGGTGGTGTCGCCTCCCGTACCGCCACCCCGGCGCGGCTCGCGCTGGCCGGTGTGGCGGTGACGATGACGGTGAGCTCCTTCGTGCAGATCGTCATCCTCGCCGACAAGAACGCCTTCAACGAGTTCCGCCTGTGGGCGGCCGGCTCCGCGGAGGGCCGCGGCTACCCGATCCTGGAAGCCACCGCCGTGTTCATCGTCGTCGGCCTGGTGCTCGCCGTCGCTCTCACCCCGGGGCTCAACGCCCTGGCGTTGGGCGACGACGCCGGCAAGGCTCTCGGCGTGCGGGTGAAAAGGCTGCGCACCTTGGTGATGGTGGCCGTGACCCTGCTGGCCGGTGCGGCGACCGCCGCGATCGGCCCGGTGATGTTCATCGGTCTTGCGGTGCCGTACCTGGCGCGCACCGTCGCTGGTGCTGACATGCGCTGGGCGGTGCCCCTGTGCGCCATCATCGCGCCGGTGGTGCTGCTGGCCGCCGACATTGCGGCCCGCCTCATCATTGCCCCGCAGGAAATCCAGACCGGTATTGCGACCGCGATCCTGGGTGCCCCGTTCTTCATCGCTGTTGTTCGCCGCAGGAAGGTGGTGTCCGCATGAGCCGCAGGACTCCCACACCCCAGGCCGCCCCGGACGTCGAGGCGGCGCGCGCCGCGCGCGCCCGCCGCTACGTGCTGCTCCGGCTTGGTCCGGTGGTGCTCCGCGCGGAGCGCCGCGCACTCACGGCCGGGATTCTCACGCTCGTCGCTGCGCTGCTGTGCGGCGCGGTGGCGCTCACCCTCGGCGACTATGGGGTGCCGTTGGCGAAGGTTCCGGCCGCGCTCTACGGGCTGTCCGGGGACCCGATGATGGACTTCTTCGTCGGCCAGATGCGCGCCCCCCGCGTGCTCTTGGCGCTGGTGGTGGGCGCGGCACTGGGAGTGTCGGGTGGCGTGTTCCAAACGCTGACCCGCAACCCGCTCGGCAGCCCCGACATCACCGGCTTCACCACGGGTGCCGCCACGGGCGCCCTCATCCAGATCATTGTCTTTGAGGCCGGTGCCCTGGCCACCAGCCTGGGCGCCCTCGTCGGTGGCCTGGCCACCGGCGCGGTGGTGTACCTGCTCGCCAAGGGCGGCGGCATGAACGGCACCCGCTTCGTGCTCATCGGTATTGGTGTCGCCGCCATCCTGCAGGGCATGAACTCCCTGCTCATCGTCAAAGGCAGCCTCGCGGCCGCGCAGACGGCGGCGATTTGGATGTCGGGCTCCTTCAACGCCACCACCTGGCCGACCGCCACCGTGGTGACGATCCTCGTCGGCATCCTCATCCCCGGGGCGCTCTACCTGGCGCGGCCGCTGGCGATGATGACCTGTGGCGACGAGCTCGCCACGGGGCTGGGTGTCAACGTGCCCCGCACCCGCATCCTGCTGCTGGGGGTGGCGATCGCGCTGGTCGCCGTCGCGGTGGCCGCCGCCGGCCCCATTGGCTTCGTCGCCCTGGCCGCCCCGCACATCTCCCGGAAAGTCAGCCGCACCTCGAAGGCCGGGCTCGCCGGCGCGGCAGTGACGGGCGCGCTCATCGTGGTGGTCAGTGACATCATCGCCCAGCGTATTTTCGCGCCCACCCAGCTGCCCGTCGGTGTCGTCACCGGCGTGGCCGGCGGCTGCTACCTCGTGTGGCTGCTCGCCAACCAGTGGCGCAACCAACGCCACTGACACCAGCACCACAGGCCCCCGCCTGCGGGCGGGGCCGTGGCGTGGTGTTTCTTTATCTCCGTTTCTCTTTTTTTCCCCCTGTTTTGTCCCTGTGGGCGTCCTGCCCCGTTTGTTTTTCTCTCCCCGTGTCCTGGAAGGCCTGGTGACGTCCATGTCCACCCACCCCACCATTGGTGCCCGCAACATCACGGTCGGCTACGGCGACCGGGAGATCCTGCACGACATCTCCGTCGAGCTGCCCGAGGGCGAGTTCACCGTCATCGTCGGCCCCAACGCCTGCGGCAAGTCCACCCTGCTCAAGGCCCTGTGCCGGATGCTGCCGCCCACCCGCGGTGAGGTGCAGCTCGACGGGGTGAACATTCACAAGCAGCCGCCGAAAGAGGTGGCGAAGAAGCTGTCGCTGCTGCCGCAGTCGCCGATCGCGCCCGACGACATCACCGTCTACGACCTGGTGTCCCGGGGCCGCTACCCGCACCAGTCGGCATTCCAGCACTGGTCGGCTGCCGACGAAGAAGCCGTGCAGCGGGCGCTGCTGCAGGCGCGGGTGGTGGAGCTCGCGGACCGGCGCGTGAGTGAACTGTCCGGCGGTCAGCGGCAGCGCGTGTGGATCGCGTTGGTGCTCGCACAGGACACCCCGATTGTGTTCCTCGACGAGCCGACCACCTACCTGGACATCACCCACCAGGTGGAGGTCCTCAACCTGGCCCGCGCCCTGCAGCGCAGCGGCCGGACGGTGGTGGCGGTCCTCCACGAACTCACCCTGGCGTTCCGCTACGCCACGCACCTGATCATGATGAAGGATGGCCGCATCGTCGCCGAAGGTGCAGTGGAGGACGTCGTCACCAGTGAGCTGCTCAAGGAGGTCTACGCCCTCGACTGCGATATCGTGCCCGACCCCCGCACCGGCCGCCCGATCGTCATCCCCCGCGACGACGAGGACTGGACACTGCCCGGCACCGCCACCCCGGAGACCGCTGCCGTGGCAGCCCCCGTGGCCGATGCGGCCGACACGGTCGACACGATGGTGTTCGACGCCGTGCGCGACTAACGCCCACGCCCGTGCGGCAGCTGCCGCACAAGAACGTACATGTACGCCCGCGCCCCACACCCCTGACAGCATGAGGAGGTGTGGGGCGCGGGTGCGTCTTTCGCCTGGCTTGCGGTGCACAGCGCCCATGAGCGTGGTGTGCAGCACCGATCAGGACTCCTAGGTGCAGCGCTCACCACTCGTGCGCCAACCTCCACCCCTAGCGGCTGCGGCGGGCGGCCGTCCATCGGCGCCAGTCCCGCGCCGCATCCTGCAGGATCGTGTCCTGCTGGGTCTCCCACACGTGCTCCGGGACGCGGAACTCGGTGCAACGGCGCCGCGCCATCGCCAGGCGGTGGGCCGCCTCGTTGAGGGGGTGCCCGGCGTGGCCGCGCACCCACTCCACCCGCAGCTGCGGGTGCCGGAACTCCTCCCGCCGGCAGGCGCGGGCCACCCCCCGGTTGTCGGTGAGGATGGTGACCTCCCGGTCGGGGTAGCGGGTTTCCGCCACATTGATCGCATGGTTGACGGGGGAGCGTTCCGCCAGCATGATGTTGCGGTACTTGCCCGTATCCGACCAGCAGGTCCCCTCGGAGGACACCCACGCGATCCCCGCGAAATGGCTATTGATGTTCCAGGAGGCGTCCGTGGCGATGACAACCGGGCGGGGTGGGGTGGGGTAGTGCTCCCGGGGGAGATACGTCGGTAGCGGTACCGGGTTGAGCCCGCCGGGCAGGGCGGGGAACTCGGCGGTGAGGATCTCCTGGGCGCTGGCCGCCACATCCCGGGTGAGCAGGGTGGCGATATACGTCGGCCAGAGGCGGCGCCCGGGGCCGCGGGGTGCGGTGCCGTAGGGCTCCGCGAAACGCACCTGCGGCTGGTAGCCGCGCCGCGCCCACCCCACCACCATGGCATCCACATCGGCCAGCATCTCCGCCAGGAGTGACTGCAGCGCCGCCCAGGCGGGCCGTTCCGCCCGCGGGTGGGCCCGGAGGTCCGGCTCCTCGAGGAGCGCGGGGCGCACCACCCCGTGGTTGAGGCCCTTGTAGCGCACCGCCTCCCGGGGGATGGCGGCTTCCTCCACGGTGCGGGTGGTCACCCACTCGCCGCTGTGCTCCGGGGTGATGAAACCGGCGGTGCACACGATGGTCAGCGTGCGGTGCATCCGCCGGAAGGTGAACAGTTTGATCCGCAGGAACACCTCACTGGGGGCCGCGGCCGGATCCCAGTGGGCGGTGCCGTACTGGGCCCACGGGTCATCGAAGGCTTCCACGCGGCGGCTGGTGGTGCGGCGCGGCATGACCGCCGGCGAGGGCGTGGGCGCGAAGTCGCCGCGGACGAAGCGGGCGAACAACTCATCAAAAATGGGGGTGCCGGGGCCGCGCTCCAGGGCGAGTAGCGGCTTCGGCGCCGTGAGCGCCGGGAGGCTTTGCAAACGCCCGGAGCCCGCCCCCACCGCCGCCGCGGAGTGCTGTGCCGCCCGCCGGGCCTGCGCCTGGGCGGCCATCGCCGCAGGCGTCGGCACCGGTGACGACCCCTGCGGGGCGGGGGTGTGGTGCTGCGCGCGCCCGGGCTCCAACGCCAGGTGCATCGGTAGGCCTACCCCGGGCAGCCCGGATGAGGGGCGCGGGGGTGCGGCGGCTGTGGCAGCGTCGAACGCCGCAGGGGCGGCATCCTCGGCGTCGGAGTCGTGCATGAGTGCCGCCCCTAGCCCGTCGCCACGGCGAAGAGGTAGGCCACCACCATGCGCTTCATTTCCGCCACGGTGTTGCTAAACACCGCGTCGAACTCGTCACTCGACGCCCCCAGCTGGGCGTCGCGCACCGCAAAGTTGAGCAAACTACTCACCGTGTGCACCAGGATCCCCGCCAACTGCTTCCGGTGCGTCGGGTCCGCGCCCGGCGACAGGGGGCGCAGCGCCTCAGCGATGAGTGCGAGCATTTCGGCCTCCGTCACGGCGGCCGTCGCCCGGGTGGCGGGCGTGGACTGCACGGCGTGCCACACGGCCCGCCGGGAGGGATCATCCCGCCACAGGCCCGCCAGGTGGTCGATGAACTCGTTGAGGAAGTCCGGCCACTGCAGCGCCGGCACCAGCTGGGAGAAGCGGGTGAGTTCCTCGACGATGCCGGCGGTGTCCTCCCGGTCGAGTTCGCAGATCAACACGTACTTGTTGGCAAAGAACTGGTACAGGGTGCCGATGGGGACTTCCGCCCGGCGGGCCACCTCGTCGAAGGTGAAGGACTCGAAGCCGACGTCGACGAGGACCGCGCGGGCGGCCTTGAGGATGCGGTTGAAGCGCTCCCGGGAGCGCTGCTGCGCGGGGCGGCGGCGGGGGACGAGGATCTCCGGCTGGTTCATGGTGGGGTGTCACCTCCTTCGACAGCAACGAGTGGGGTGGGCGAAACAAACAACACTGCGCACCCGCGCACGGGCGCGGCACGCAGGTAACCAATTGTACGTTGGCCATGAGGCCGACCCCCACCGGTGTGAGTAAGGTCAACCTGAACAGCAGTGTGTGGGGTGGGGACGGTGCCCCCGCGGGGTCATTCCCGCACCGTGCGCACCAGGCGGGGGAGAAAAGGGAGTGCGTGTTTAGGCGTCGGCTGCGCCCAGGTCGCGCAGCACCCGGGCGACATGGCCGGTGGCGCGCACGTTGTACAGCGCCATCGCGATGGTGCCGTCGGCATCGACGAGGAACGTCGAGCGGATGACCCCCTGGACGATCTTGCCGTAGTTCTTCTTCTCCCCGAAGGCACCCCAGGCGGTCATCACGCTGCGGTCCGCGTCGGACAGCAGCGGGAACGTCAACTGGTGGTCGGCCTGGAACTTCTGCAGCTTCGCAACAGAGTCCGGGGAAATACCGACGACGTCGACCCCGAGGCCCTCCAGGGCGCTGAGGGAGTCGCGGAAATCGCAGGCCTCCTTCGTGCAGCCCGGGGTGTTGGCGCGGGGGTAGAAGTACACCAATACTTTCCGGCCGGCGTAGTCCGCGAGGCTGACGTCCGTGCCGGAGGCAGAGGGGAGGGTAAACGCCGGGGCGGTGTCGCCGACGGCGAGGCGGTGGGGTGCGGCGGGGGTGGCAGTGTCAGTCATGCCGCCCAGCTTAGCGGCCGCGGGCGAATCCGCCCCCGGCCGGGGCTCAGCGCCCGGGGTCGTGCACGCGTACGTACCTGTGTGGTGGGCGTGGGAGAGGAGATAGCGCGCGGGGGTGGGTATCGCCTAAAGTCTTGTATCGTGCCTGCGCCTTCGCGCGCGGGAGCTACACACCCGTCACACACCGTGATTTTTTACCCAATCGAAGTGGAGAAACACATGGCACGCAACATCGACGATATCCAGCGCGAAATTGAGCGTACGCGCGGCCAGCTGGCCTCTACCCTGGACCAGCTCGCGGAGCGCACCCGCCCGGAGAACCTCGTCGAGGATGCCAAGCAGTCCGCCATGGACAAGCTGCGCGACCCGAAGGTTCAGGCCATCTGCGGTGTGGTCGCCGCCGGTGTTGTCGCCGTCATCGCCCTCGGGGTGTCTCGTAGCCGCTCCCGCAAGAAGGACCTGGAGGCTCTCCGCGAGCTGCTCGCAGGCGAGTAACCGACACAGACTCTTCTCACCCCCACCGTCATCGGGTGCGGCGTGCGCCGCCGGTCAAGGGGGTGGGACACACCCGCCCACAGTCTTTCTTCCTCCCCATCCGCCCACCGCGCCGGTGGCGCCCGGGGTGAGGGGTACGACTGTGGGCTTTGTGCTGCCCGGGGGCACCCCGCCCGCACAGGTTGGGCGTGGCACCGGTGGTGCGGGGCGTGCCCCTAGACGAGGGTGATGCCGGCGGCCGCCATCTCCTCCAGGGCGGTCGCCTCCGACTCGGCGGCCACCGGGCTGCACAGCTCCCGCAGCAGACGGGTCTCCAGGCCTGCGCGCACCGCGTCAAGGGCGGTGGCCTTCACGCAGAAGTCGGTGGCGATCCCACACACGTCCACCGCGGTCACCCCGCGGGAGTGCAGCCACGCCGCGAGGTCCATGCGGGTGTCCTCCTCGTCGGGGGTGAGGATCTCCGGGGGCGTGCCGGCCTGCCGGCCTTCGAAACCGGAGTAGGCGGCCGAGTACAGGCCCTTGTGGAAGCGGGCGCTGATCATGTCCGCCACCCGCAGCAGCGCCGGGTGGAGTTCCGCGCCCGGGGTGCCGGCCTGGCAGTGCACGGGCCAGGAGTCGACGTAGTCCGGGGTGGGGGAGAAGTGCGGGCCGGGGTCGATGTGCCAGTCCTGGGTGGTGACGATCGCGGCGTAGGTGCCGCCGTGGGATTCCACGGCCGTGGCGATGGCCTCGGCGACGTCCGTGCCGCGGGCGGTCGCGAGGGCGCCGCCGGGGCAGAAGTCGGGCTGGACGTCAACGATGATGAGTGCGCGCATGCACCCCACTGTAAAGGTCATTGTGGATACCGGTGTGCCACGGGCCCGCCCGGGGGAGAACAATGGGGGTGAACCATCCCTGCCGACGTGGGCCTCGCGGATCCTGCGAGCGCCCAGCAGAAAGTGAGCCACCATGACCACCACCGCGCACACCCCCACCCCGGCTGTCACGGACACCAGCCGTGTGCCGGAGGGCCCCGTGCGGCAGTTCCCGCCGGAGTTCCTCTTCGGCGGGGCGATGGCCGCCAACCAATACGAGGGCGGCTACGCCGAGGGCGGCAAAGGGCTATCCATTCAAGATGTCATGCCCCGGGGGATGACGGCGCCGCCGACGCAGGAACCCACGGAGGACAACCTCAAGCTGGTCGGCATCGACTTCTACCACCGCTACGCCGAGGACATCGCCCTGCTTGCGGAGGCGGGCGTGCAGGTGTTTCGGTTCTCGATCGCGTGGTCGCGGATCTTCCCCCGGGGTGACGAGCAGGAGCCCTGCGAGGAGGGGTTGGCGTTCTATGAGCGCATCCTCGACGAGTTGGAGAAGCACCACATTGAGCCGGTGGTGACGATCTCCCACTACGAGACGCCGTTGTATCTGGCGCGGGCCTTCGACGGGTGGCGCAGCCGGGCGCTCATCGACTTCTACCTCACCTACTGCCGGGCGCTGTTTGAGCGCTTCGGCCACCGGGTGAAGTACTGGTTGACCTTCAACGAGATCAACTCCCTGCAGCACGCCCCGCTCATGAGCGGCGGTATCTGGACGCCGAAGGAGGAGCTCACCCCGGCGGAGCTCTATCAGGCGATGCACCACGAGCTGGTGGCCTCTGCGCGGGCGACACAGCTCGCGCACGAGATGATGCCCGGGGCGCAGGTGGGGTGCATGATCCTGGCGGTGCCGGCGTACCCGCTGTCGCCCCACCCGGAGGACGTGCTGGCGGCGCGCGCCCTGCAGGAGCAGCAGTTGGCGTTCGGGGACGTGCACTGTCGGGGCGCCTACCCCGGGTACGTGCGGCGGGCGTGGCGGGAGCAGGGCATCGTCGTCGACATCCGCCCGGAGGACGAGGAGGCGCTGCGGCACACCGTGGACTTCGTGTCCTTCAGCTACTACTCCTCGACGGCGATCTCTGCGGCGGCTGCGGCCGCCGGGGAGTCGAACCCGGCGGTGGCGAACCTGTTCGGCGGGGTGCACAACCCGACGCTGCCGGCCTCCGAGTGGGGGTGGCAGATCGACCCGGTGGGGTTGAGGATCATCGCCGGGGAGTACTGGCAGCGCTGGGGCAAGCCGCTGTTCGTGGTGGAAAACGGCCTCGGTGCCCGCGACGAGCTCGTCGTGGAGGACGGGCGCCCCACCGTGCGCGACGAGGAACGGATCGCCTACCTCAACGACCACCTGGTGCAGCTGCACGAGGCGATCCTCGATGGGGTGGAGGTCATCGGCTATACGATGTGGGGCATCATCGACCTCGTCAGTGCCTCCACCGCGCAAATGTCGAAACGCTACGGCATCGTCTACGTCGACCGGAACGACGACGGCAGTGGCACCCTGGCGCGGTATAAGAAGCACAGCTTCGACTGGTACCGGGACGTCATCGCCAGCCGCGGCGGCACCCTCGTCGACCGCACGCCGGCAGCGGGGGAGTAAAGCCCCCAGGCGAGCAGGTGCCGCGCAGGCGACAGCCCCGCACACGGTGAGTAGGTGTGTGCGGGGCTGCGGGCGGGTAGGCTGGCTGAAGGCATAAAAAAACCAGCCCGAAGGCTGGTTTTTTTCTTCTTTGCCTCCCGAAGGAGTGTGCGCCATCAGGGACTCGAACCCCGAACCCGCTGATTAAGAGTCAGCTGCTCTGCCAATTGAGCTAATGGCGCTTCGTTGTCTCTGGGATTTCTTTCGGCCTCCCTGGCAACGGAATGAAATATTACGCACGATGCTGAACCTTGACAAATCGGCTGCTCAAAGGCGCTTTCTGAGGTGTATTGCTGTGCGTGGTGCGTGCTGCGGTTGCTTGCATGGGGTGGAGGTCTTGCATGGATCCGCCGTCGCGTGCCGTGTAGGTGGTGATTGGCGGCAGTGTCGGCGTGGTGCCCGCCGTCTTGTGTGGCGGCGGGTGGGCAGTGTGGCGGCGGCGAGGTGAGTCCGCCGGGGTTCGTGGGGCCAGCCCGTGTTTCCGCGATTTATGCCGCGCGTCTGTGTTTGTGCGTTGCGGGGCGCTCGGGGAGTGTGGCTGGGAGTCCTCCTTCTCTCCTTCTCTCCTCCATTCCTTCCCCTATTCTTTGTTCTGCTCCTGTGCTCCCACCCCTTTTCTTTGTGCTGTCTCTGCTTGTGCCTCTGCTGTGGTGTGGGGTCCTGTGGCGCTTGTCGATCTGGTGCGGGGTGAAGGGTGGTGATGTTGCCACATCAACAAGATTTGGGTGTAAGCTGACCGCAGATGCGCAGCACTCGCGCGGGTGATGCAAAAGACCAGGCAGGGCCCGGTTGTTACGCCTGCGAGTGTGTGTCGTGATGTAGGCCGCTTGGCGGCGTGGGCGTGACATTGCGCGCCCGCCCGGCGCTGCCGGGTGTATCTCTCGCCAGAAACCACTAAGTTGGGTGGTCAGGCCAAACAAAACGTCGCGGCATCACCCACCCCGCACCCGCACGCCGACACCTGCGAAGACGTGGCTCGTCCAGTGCGCGCAGCGGGGTGCGCGATGGCACGCGCCGTGACACCCTTTAAGCCCTCTTTTTTCAAGAACTCACCCCAAGGTAAGTGGAGTAGCCCCCGTGACAGGCATTCGCACCCACATGTTCGCCCACCCCCGCGGTACCCGCGCGGCCCGCCCCCGCATGCTGCGGGGCGTGGCTGTCGTTGCGGCGGCAGCACTCGCCGCCACGCTGACGGCGTGCACCATTGATAAGGGTGAATCCGAAACCGTGGAGGCCGCCGCACAGACCTCCGCGATGCCGATGCCGCCGGTGGCGTCCGTCGCGGACGGTGCGACGGAGGTCAACCCCGATACGCCTGTCACTGTGAAGGCTGTCGACGGCACCCTCACCGAGGTGCAGATGGTCAACGAGACCGGCAAGGTCATTGAGGCCTCCATCAAGGACGGCGGCAAGACCTGGTCGACGGATGAGGTGTTGGGCTACAACCGCACCTACACCATCACGGCGACCGCCTCGAACGGGCAGACCCTGACCACCACCTTCCAGACGATCGCGCCGACGGCGCTCGCGGAGGCCTACCTGTCGCCGATCCCCGACTCCACCGTCGGCATCGGCCAGGTCATCGCGATCACCTTCAACACCGCCATCCCCGACCGTGAGGCTGCCCAGAAGGCCATCACCATTGAGACCACCCCGCACGTCGACGGTGCTTTCTACTGGCTCAACGACCGGGTGCTGCGCTGGCGGCCGAAGGACTTCTGGACGCCGGGGACCGAAGTCAGCGTCGATGTGAAGCTCCACGGCGTGAAACTCGGCGACGGGGTGTGGGGCGACGAGGATAACGCCACCAACTTCACCATCGGTGACGCGATCATCGCCTACGCCGACGACAACACCAAGACCATGACGATCACCAAGGACGGCGAGGAGATCATCTCCATGCCGATCTCCATGGGGCGCGACAAGTACGCCACGCCGAACGGCACCTACGTCCTAGGCGACCGCTCCCAGCAGATGGTCATGGACTCCTCCACCTACGGGCTGTCCACCTCCTCCCCGGACGGCTACCGCACCACCGTCAACTACGCCACCCAGATGTCCTGGTCCGGTATCTACGTCCACTCGGCCCCCTGGTCGGTGTGGGCCCAGGGCTCGCAGAACACCTCCCACGGCTGCCTCAACGTCAGCCCGGCGAACGCCGAGTGGTTCTTCAACAACACCAAACGCGGCGACGTCGTCATCGTGAAGAACACCATCGGCGGGACCCTCAACGGCTACGACGGCCTCGGCGATTGGAACATCCCCTGGGAGACCTGGTCCGCCGGCAACGCGCAGCGCGAAGACCAATAGCCCCGCCGACACGGCGCCCCCACCAGGGCCGCCGCTGGTGCCTGAGCCACGCATCCTACACGCCCACCGTGCACCGCACGGTGGGCGTTGTCGTAGTACCCGCGGCGTTGGTCGGTGGGGGAGGGGGCTGTCGGGGGTGGAATCGTCCGCGCGGGTGGCCGCGCATCGGGCACGGTGGCGGGCCGGTTGGTTACGCTTGACCCATGACCACCCAGTCCCCCTCCGCCGGCCGCAACCTTGACGAAAACACGCAACGCATCCCCATCGCCGTCGTCACTGGCGCGACAGGAGGCATGGGGCAGGCCATCGCCGCCGCCCTCGCCGACACGCACATCGTCTACGCCCTCGGGCGCAACGAGGTGAAACTCCACGCCATGGCCAGTGAGCGCATCATCCCCGTCGCCTGCGATCTGCTCCAGCTCAGCGACGCGAACCCCCTCCCGGAGCAACTCCATGGCGTGGAGCGCGTTGATGTGCTCGTGCACGCCGCCGCCGTGGCGACCCGCATGCCCCTGCAGGAAACGACCACCACCCAGTGGCAGCGGCAGATGATGCTCAACGTCATCGCCCCCGCCACCCTCACCCGGGCTTTGCTGCCGCAGATCACCGCCGCCGAAGGGCTCGTGGTGTTCATCAACTCTGGTGCCGGCACCCACGTGCACCCGGGCCTAGGTTTGTACTGCGCGACCAAGCACGCGCTCTACGCGCTGGCCGACACCCTGCGCAAGGAGGTCGCCGGCACCGGGGTGCGGGTGACGACCCTGGCGCCCGGCCCGACGGATACAGAGATGCTGCAGGGCATTACCCCGGGGGAGTACGCGCCCGAGAAGTACATCGACCCCAAAGAGGTGGCCATCGCGCTGCTCGGGGTGCTGGCGATCGGCCCGAGCGCCCAGATCGCGAACCTCTCTGTGAGGCCCCGCAGCGAATAGCCGCCGCCGGCGGGGCTGGGCGGGCCCCGCGTGGGGTTAAGTGTCAAAAGGTGTGTATGAAATCCTCGATTTACCCGCCCCTACCTGCGGGAACACGCGAAGTTTAATCTTTTCGAGCATATACACGGCCCTGAACACCTAAATCCACCCATCGAGTCCGAAGCTGTGCTATACGTGTGCCAAGGCCGGGCAACGCTTGAAAAAGCGTAGCTGACGTGCAGGGATGTGTGAGGCAGGCTCTTTGAGTACGTCGGGTATCGGGCGCGCGGAATCGCTCACGCCGCGAAGGCGCCACATGGCGCTGTGCGACTCAAACGCCCCTCCTGAGCCTCGAAGCTGATGGCGGCTGTGGAGGGCCGATCAAGGAGCCCATGTCGCCTCACGCAGTCCGAATACGCCCGCCTGACTGCCACAGGAGGATCCGGATCGACTGCTGTGGCTGGGGCGCTCGGTGTGTTGGTGCCGCAGCCGAGCGCGACACGCCGGCATACACACTTTTTGACACTTAACCCCCCGCGTGCGGGCGCCCCAGGGGGTAGGTATGCGAAAAGCCTTCCGCTGACATATAGCGAAAGGCTTTTCTTTTTCGGGGTGGCTGACGGTGTGAACATCGGGGACATATTTGACATCCCCCACCTGCACCTCACACCCCTCCACCCCCGGCATCTCTCGGGACATACTTGACACTTCCCAGTACAGACATGTTTGACACATGTCTCAGGACATTTTTGACATCCCACCCCACGGCGGCGGGAAACATGAAAAGTATGTCCACAAACCGCAAGCCCCGCCGCGACCCCACCTACAACCGCAACAAGGCCATCGTCACCAGACACCAACTCGGCCAACCCGTCGCCCAAATCGCCGCCGACCTCAACCTCACCCGCCAAACCATCTACAACATCCTCCACGCCTACGAACGCCACGGAGAACAAGCCCTCACCCCTAAATCCAGGCGCCCCCACACCAACCCCACACGCGTCAACGAAGCCCTCACCAAGGCAATCCTCGACCTGCGCACCACACTGACCGCGCAAGGCCTTGACGCAGGCCCAGTCACCATCCGCTGGCACCTGACCCAACAAGGGCTCTACGCCCCCGCAGCGTCCACTATCCACCGCATCCTGGTCAACGCCGGCATGGTCACCCCGCACCCCAAGCGACGCCCCAAATCCAGCTACATCCGCTTCAACGCGGCCATGCCCAACGAATGCTGGCAATTCGACGTCACCGAATACCGCCTGGTCAACGGAACCAAAGTAGAAATCCTCGACTGCATCGACGACTACTCCCGCATGATCATCGACGCCAAAGCCTACCCAGTAGTCACCGGGCAGATCGTCGTCGACTTCGCCGAGAAAGCCTTCGCCACCTACGGCGCACCCCAATCCACACTGACCGACAACGGCATGATCTTCACATCCCGCCTCACCGGCAGGCCAGGCGCTCGCAACGGCTTCGAACGGCTGCTGGCCGGACTGCACATCGAGCAGAAAAACGGCCGCCCATCACACCCCCAAACCCAGGGGAAAATCGAGCGCTGGCACCAAACCTTCAAGAAGATCCTCCGCGCACAGCCCCCGGCGCACACCATCCAAGAACTGCAAAAACAACTCGACGACGCCGTCGAACTCTACAACAACAGGCGCCCACACAGTTCCATCGGAGGCAAGATCCCCCACCACGCCTACAGCAGCGCACCGAAGGCTGTCCCAGACCCCAATTACGACCCTGACGCCAACAACCGAGCGCGCGCTGATGTTGTCGACCCCTCTGGAAAATGCACACTCCGCCACGGCGGCAAGTTACTCAAACTCGGACTCGGCAGAAAGTGGCGCCACACCGCCATCACCATCTTCGTCGACGATGACCAAACCACCGTCGTCGAGACCGCCACAGGCATCCTCATCGCCCGCCACATCCTGGACCCACGCAAGCAGTACCAGAAGCCCTACGAGAAGTACCCACCGCCCCCGGACCACGTCATCCCCCCGGAAAAACCAAAAACCCGGGTTAAACGACAGAAAGTGTGTCTGGAACCCCCGATTTTCACGGTATGACCAGCACGAACAACCCTGACATGCCCACCCAACATTCGAACACCACCCAAAACACCTAACCTCCACCACTCCA
>NZ_PPDL01000001.1 GCF_002994655.1 Corynebacterium sp. 13CS0277 | reverse complement strand
CTACTCACATTCTATGGGCATCCGCAAGGGCCCTATGAAGTAGGTAACACTTCGGGTCATTCGAACGCGACACGCCGTCCAGACACACATTTTGTCGTTTAACCCGGGATTGCCGCTGTCCCATGGGCCGCCCCACGCCCCACAGCCCTCTCCCCCACTCGCGCCGGTGGACGTCGCACCCGCCGAGTGTGCGCGCACGGGGCGCATGAAAACACCCCGCGCCCGGCCCAGCGAGTTTTGACTCGCCCAGGCAGGGACGCGGGGTGGCACAACCGTGGTGCAGCCTCTGGGCTTAGAGGCTCTGGCGGGAGTTGTTGATGTCGTCGTCGGTGACGGTCACTTCCGCAGCAATCGGCACGATGGTCGGCACGACCATCGGCTTGCGACGCCACTTCTGCTCGACGTAGCGGCCCACCACGCGGCGCAGCTTCTGTGCCATACGGTAGACCTCGTTTTCGCCTTCGGCAGCCAGGTCCATCATGGTGTTGTACACCAGCTCGCGCACCTCCGGCATCATGGCCTTCGCGTCTTCGGAGAAGCCGCGGGCCTGCACGGCCGGGACCTCGAGGACGCGGCCGGTGCGGTTGTCGATGACAGCGGTAACGGAAATGAGGCCGCCCTCGCCCATGGAGGTACGGTCCGCCAGGACCTCGGAGTCGATATCACCCATGGTGACGCCGTCGACGTAGAGGTTACCGACGCTGATCTGGCCGACGACCTGTGCGCGGCCGCCGTCGAGGTCGACGACCACACCGTTCTGCGCGAGCACGACGCGATCACGCTCGACTCCGGTGGAGATCGCCAGTTCCTTGTTGGCGCGCAGGTGGCGCCACTCGCCGTGCACCGGCATGGCGTTGCGCGGGCGGACCGCGTTGTACAGGAACAGCAGCTCGCCGGCGTAGCCGTGGCCGGAGGTGTGCACCTTCGCGTCGCGGCCGGTGACCACGGTGGCGCCGATCTGGGCCAGCATGTTGATAACGCCGAAGACGGCTTCCTCGTTGCCGGGCACCAGGGAGGACGACAGGATGATGAGGTCACCATCGCGGACGGTGATCTGGCGGTGCTCCCGGCGGGCCATACGAGACAGTGCCGCCATCGGCTCGCCCTGGGTACCCGTGGTCACGAGCAGCACCTTGTGCGGGGCCAGCTTCGCAGCCTCGTCCATGGTGATGATAGTGCCGCGGGGTGCCTTGAGGTAGCCGAGACGCTCCGCGATTTCCATGTTGCGGATCATCGAGCGGCCGTTGAAGGCCACCTTGCGCCCGGAGGCCACGGCAGCATCCACGGCGGCCTGCACGCGGTAGACGTTGGAGGCGAAAGACGCGAGGATCACGCGCTGCTTCGCGTCACCAACGAGACGCTTGAGGGTGGGGCCGATCTCCGCCTCGGAACCGGACACGCCCGGGGTGGTGGCGTTCGTCGAGTCGCACAGGAACAGGTCCACGCCCTCGTCGCCGAAGCGGGACAGCGCCGGCAGGTCGGTCGGGCGACCGTCGGTCGGGGTCTGGTCGAGCTTGATATCGCCGGTGTGCACCACGAGACCCGCGCCGGTCTTGATGGCAATGCCGAGGCAGTCGGGGATGGAGTGATTGACGGCGAAGAAGCGGATGTCGAAGGGGCCGCGCTTCTCGTGCGAGTCCTCGTTGACCTCGATGAGCTTCGGGCGCTGGCGGTGCTCCTGGCACTTGGCCGCGATGAGCGCGCACGTGAAACGGGAGGCGATGATCGGGATGTCCGGGCGCAGCTTCAGCAGCCACGGAATCGCACCGATGTGGTCCTCGTGGCCGTGGGTGACGACCAGGGCCTCAATCTTGTCGAGGCGGTCCTCAATGTAGGAGAAATCGGGCAGGATGAGGTCGACGCCCGGTTCGCCGGAGGACGGGAACAGCACACCGCAGTCCACGAGCAGCAGTTTGTTGTGGTACTCGAAGACCGTCATGTTGCGGCCGATTTCGGAAATACCGCCCAGGGCGACAATGCGCAGGCCGTCGCGGGGGGCCTTCGGCGGCTCCGGGAGGCGCTGCGTCAGATCGGCGCCCTGCATGGACTTAATGCGACGACCGTGGCCGCGGCGGTTGTTGCCACCGCCCTGGCCGTTGCCGCCCTTGCCGGAGTTGCGGTTGGTGTTATCGCCGGCCGAGTTCTGGGAGTTGGAGTTGTTCTTGGCGCCGCCGGTGCGGCGGCTGCGACGCTTCGCGCTGGTGTTCTTCTGCTCGTCGCCGGTGCGGCTGTCGCCGCGGCCGCGACGCTGGTCGCGGGAGTCGTTCCCACCGCCGGTGGTCTCGGCCACCGGCTCAGGAGCCTGGAATTCTACGGGCTGCGGTGCCCCCGCGGCGCGGGAGCTTTTGCGGGAACGGGTACGGGGTTCTGTCATCTGTGAAGGACTCCAGCCTTTTCTAAGTCTTGGGTGAGTGCAATATTTTGGGTGTCGTCTGCGGCGATCTGCGGCAGACGGGGCGCACCGACAGGCATTCCCTGCAGCGCGAGTGCGGCTTTCGCCATCGACACGCCACCGAGGCGGGCTTGGGCCTGCCACAGCGGGGCGAGCTGCGCATGAATCGTGCGCGCGTCGGCCAGGTTGCCGGCAGTCACTGCATCGTGCAGTGCGCGCAGCTGCGCGGGCGCGGCATGGCCGATGACGGAGATGAAACCCTTGGCGCCAATCGCCATCCAGGGCAAGTTCAAAGGATCATCACCCGAATACCAATCCAGGCCGGTCTCCTCGATCAGAGGGGCAGCGGCCGCCAAGTCGCCTTTCGCATCCTTGACTGCGGTGATGTTCTCATGGGTGGCCAGACGTCGAATGGTATCAGATTCCAAGGCCACGCCACTACGCCCCGGAATGTCGTAGAGACAAATCTCCAGGTCCGTGGCGTCGGCGACGGCCATAAAGTGACGATAGATACCCTCTTGCGGGGGCTTCGAGTAGTAGGGCACCACGACGAGCAAACCGTCGGCACCGGCGGCCTGGGAGGCGCGGGCCAACTCAAGGGAGGCCGCCGTGTCGTAGGAGCCTGCGCCGGCAATGAGCGTGGCGTCCGTGCCGATTTCTTCCCGCACAGCCTCGAGCAGAGCGATCTTTTCCGCGGTGGTCGTCGTCGGCGACTCGCCCGTCGTTCCCGCAAGCACGAGGGAGTCAACCCCCTGGTCGACCAGATGCCGGGCGAGCCGGCGGCCGGCGGCAAGATCCAGAGCACCACTGGAATCGAACGGGGTGACCATCGCGACCGACACGGTGCCGAAAGTCAGCCCGGTGGACGCGTGCGTGCGGGAAGGGGTCTCACTCATGGTTGTCTACGTTACCGTCTTCACCCGCCGCCGCGCCGCACCCACCTCGTGGTCGTGGCGTAGCAATCTCCCCCACGCGACACCCCGACACACCCCCACCCATCCCACACAGTGAGAGTCGTATGCCACATGCTGGGCGGATGGTGGGGTGTGCGGGCCGGGGCAGCGGGGAGGACACCCCCACACCGCACCACGTGACGCCACACACCCTCCCGGCGCCCACACCACTCACCGGCAGCGCCCACCGAGAGCACAGCGGTGACCTTAGAAGTCCAACACGTACGGCGACGTCGCCATCTCACTGCCATCGGCAAGAGTGGAGATCACAAAGTCCCCAAACACCGCCGGGGCGACCTCCTGCAGCAGCTTCAGGCACTCCACCGCCACGGTGCGGATCTCCACATCGGCGTGCTCCGTGGCACGCATCCCGATGAAGTGCCGCCACGCCCGGTAGTTCCCGGTGACGACGATGCGGGACTCGGTGGCGTTCGGCAGGATCGCCCGGGCCGCCTGACGGGCCTGCTTCCGCCGCAACAGCGCGTTCGGCTCGTCCTCGTACTTGGCCTCGAGCGCGTCCAACAACTCCTGGTACGCAAATCGGGTGTCGTCCACCGCCTGCTCGAACAGTCGCAGCAGCGCCTCATCCTGACGAATCGCCGGCGGGATGACGACGTTCGTGTCCTCCGAATGCACGAAACGCTGCGAGAGCTGACTGAAGCTGAAATGCCGGTGGCGCACCAACTCCTGGGTGGCGGCCCGCGAAATACCCGTGAGGTACATCGTCGCCGAGGCGTGCTCCAGCAGCGCAAGATGACCGACCTCCATGATGTGGTGGATGTAGGCCTCATTGCTCGCGGTGCGGGGGTTCGGCTTGTGGAACGTCTCGTAGCACGCCCGGCCGGCGAACTCGATCAACGCTTGCCCACCGGTGGCATCCGTGCTGAAGTCCACCGTCGGCGGGGTGTGAAACTCCGTGGCCGCCACCAGCTGGACTTGAAGATCAACGTGCTGCGACACGGCTAGATGTCCAGGTAGTGCTCGAGGCCCACCGTGAGTCCCGGGTGGGCGGCCACCTCACGCACGCCGACGAGAACGCCCGGCACGAAGCTGGTGCGGTCGTAGGAGTCCTGCACGATCGTCAGGCTCTGCCCCTGGGCGCCGAAAATGACCTTCTCGTGGGCGACCATGCCGGTCATACGGACCGCGTGCACCGGGATGCCATCGACCGACGCGCCGCGGGCACCGGGCAGGGACTGCTCGGTGGCGTCCGGCTGCTCCCCCAGCCCCGCCGCAGCACGTGCGGCCGCAATCCCCTGCGCGGTGTGGATCGCGGTACCCGAGGGTGCATCCAACTTGTTCGGGTGGTGCAGCTCGATGACCTCGGCGGAGTCAAAGAAGCGGGCGGCTTGGCTGGCGAACACCATCGTCAGCACCGCAGAAATCGCAAAGTTCGGGGCGATGAGCACACCGACCTCGTGGCCCTCCTCACGGGCGGCCTCCACCCACTGCTCGACCTGCGCCAGGCGCTGCTCGTCAAAGCCGGTGGTGCCGACAACGCAGTGGATGCCGTGGGCAATGCAGAACTGCAGGTTGTCCATGACGACGCCGGGCTGCGTGAAATCGACGATGACCTGCGCACCGGTGTCGACGAGCGTCTGCAGGCTGTCGTCGCGATCGATCTGGGCCACCAGCTCCATGCCTTCGGCGGCGCGCACGCCCTCGCACACGGCGGTGCCGACGCGGCCGCCGGCACCGATAACGCCGACCTTGATCTGTTGTGCCATGGTGTGTGAAGTCTCTTTTCTGCCAGACAGCGTAGAAGGGGTGTGAAGAGGGGAAGGATGCGGGCATCGCACCCGCCCCACCTACCCTAGCGAACCGCACCCCACACGACGTGCGCCCCGCAACCCACACTCCACGCACAGGCGGTGGGGTGGGCTGCGGGGCGCACGCACGAAGCAATAGCGGGTGCCTTCGGCTGCGCCTCATTGAGGCGTAGCCAAAGGCCCGATGCGACTTAGTCCTCTTCGGGAACCAGGGAGATCTTGCCGCGGTTGTCGATCTCGGCGATGGTGACGCGGATCTTGTCGCCGACGTTGACGACGTCTTCGACCTTGTTGACCCGCTGGCCGCCACCCAGCTTGGAGATGTGCACCAGGCCGTCACGGCCCGGCAGCAGGGACACGAACGCACCGAAGGCAGTCGTCTTGACGACGGTGCCGAGGAAACGCTCGCCCACCTTCGGCAGCTGCGGGTTCGCAATGGCGTTGATGCGCTCGATCGCGTCCTTGACGGCCACGCCGTTGGTAGAGGCCACGGAGACCACGCCGTCGTCGGCGATGGAGATCTTCGCGCCGGTCTCGTCCTGAATGGCGTTGATGTTCTTGCCCTTCGGGCCGATGACCTCACCGATCTTCGACACCGGGATGGTGACGGTGGTGATCTTCGGCGCGTAGGGGGACTGCTCCTGCGGCACGCAGTTTTCATCCATGTAGTCCAGGATGTGGTGGCGTGCGGCCCGGGCCTGCTTGAGTGCGGCGGCGAGCACGTCGGAGGGGATGCCGTCGAGCTTGGTATCGAGCTGCAGGGCGGTGACGATCTCACGGGTGCCGGCAACCTTGAAGTCCATGTCGCCGAAGGCGTCCTCCGCACCGAGGATGTCGGTGAGGGTGACGTAGCGGGTCTCCCCGTCAACCTCCTGGGACACCAGGCCCATGGCGATACCCGCCACGGGGGCCTTGAGCGGCACACCCGCGTCGTAGAGGCTCAGGGTCGAGGCACACACGGAGCCCATGGAGGTCGAGCCGTTGGAGCCCAGCGCCTCAGACACCTGGCGGATGGTGTACGGGAAGTCTTCCTTGCTCGGCAGCACCGGCACCACGGCACGCTCCGCGAGGGCACCGTGGCCGATCTCGCGGCGCTTCGGGGAGCCCACACGACCGGTCTCGCCGGTGGAGTACGGCGGGAAGTTGTAGTGGTGGATATAGCGCTTGTGGTCGACCGGGGACAGGGAATCGATCTGCTGCTCCATGTCGGGCATGTCCAGGGTGGTCACGCCCAGGATCTGGGTCTCGCCACGCTCGAACAGGGCCGAACCGTGCGCGCGGGGCAGCAGGTGCACCGCCACGTCGAGGCGACGGATCTCATCGACCTTGCGGCCGTCGATGCGGAACCCGTCGGTGACGATGCGGTGGCGCACCACAGCCTTCGCGACCGCGTTGTAGGCGGCGGCGATCTGGCCGGCAGCGGACTCGTCCTCAGCGAACTCGGCCCCCTCCTCGGTGAGAGCTGCCTGCACCTCGGCCTGGTGCGCGGCGATCGCCTCGTCGCGCTCCTGCTTATCGGCGATGGTCATGAGCTTCTCAATGGTGGCCTTCGCCTCATCCTCGACGGCGGCGTAGATCTCATCGCTGTACGCCGGGAAGGTCGGGAACTCCTGAGTCTGCTTGCCGGCCTCCTGCTTGAGCAGGTTCTGGGCCTTGCACAGGGCGGCGATGATCGGCTTCGCGGCCTCCAGACCCTCCGCCACGATCTCCTCGCTCGGCGCCGGGGCGCCATCGGCAACACGGTCGACGACGGACTCCGTCGCGCCGGCCTCCACCATCATGATGGCGACATCTTCGGTCTTCTTGCGGCCCTTCTTCGTCTCCACGAGACGACCGGCGACCACGATCTCGAACAGGGCATCCTTGTGCTGGGTGTGGGTCGGGAACGCCACCCACTGGCCCTTCGGGTGTGCCTCATCGACGACGAGCGCCATGCGCACGCCACCGACAGCACCAGACACCGGCAGGCCGGACAGCTGGGTCGCTGCAGAGGCCGCGTTGATGGCGACCACGTCGTAGTAGTCTTCCGGGTTCATCGACATCACAGTGATGACGACCTGCACCTCGTTGCGCAGACCCTTGACGAAGGTCGGGCGCAGCGGGCGGTCAATGAGGCGGCAGGCGAGAATCGCCTCGGTGGAGGGGCGGCCCTCGCGGCGGAAGAAGGAACCGGGGATCCGGCCGGCGGCGTACATCCGCTCTTCCACGTCCACGGTCAGCGGGAAGAAATCAAAACCTTCACGCGGCTTGGACGATGCGGTCGTCGTTGCCAGCATCATCGTCTCTTCGTCCAGCGCGGCGGTCACAGAACCGTCAGCCTGCTTGGCCAGCAAACCCGTCTCGAAGGTGATGGTCCGCTTGCCGAAGTCACCGTTGTCGATGACCGCAGTGGCCAGGGTGGTCTCGAAGTCCTCGTCGTACTCCACGGCCACGGTGTGTTTCACGTCGCTCATTCGCGCGTTTCTCCTTATGTATTTTTGCTGCGCGTGACGATCATCGGTGTCGTCGGGCGTCTCCTGCCAGCGCAGCACTGCGCCTCACAGTATCACCGCACGCCACCTGGCGCACCCCGCCATCGACCAAGGTCACCGCCAACACACCCTGCGCGGGCACGCACACCACCACCCCAGCACCCACCCGCAGCGCTGCGCCGGGCACCCGCAGCCGCAGCCTCCCCGCCGTGCGGCACACCCTGCCGCCCCGACAGGCGCCGGGCCCTGTGACCTGGGCGCGACGCCGCCTGCCACCACCAGCATCGGATAGCATGACTGCCCATGACTACACCGCACCACGACCAGGCTCTCGCCGCCACACCGGCCCGCGGCCGGGCCGCCCACATCACCAAGCTTGCCGTGCCGATGCTGCTCATAGCGGTCGGATGCACAGTCGCCGGTGGATTCTTCGGCTCCTGGAACCGCTCCCCTGCCTTCGGTTGGGGTGCGGCCGCCCTCTACTTCGACATCGTCATCTGGTGGGCGATTTCCCACATGGATGCCGCAGCGACCCGACGCCACGCCCTCGAAGAACAGCCGCCCCAGTGGCTGCGCGTCGCCTTCATCAACATCGCCACCCTGGCGTCCCTCGTCACCGTTGCGATCCTCATGATCGACGGCAACAAGGCCCACGGCACCGAGCGCGCCCTCATGGCGGTCGCCGCCATGGTCGTCGTGTTCGCCTCGTGGATGCTCATCCACACCGTGTTCACCCTGCGGGTGGCGGCGCTGTACTACTCCCGCACCCCCGCCTCCGGCATCGACTTCAACGAGGACGACGATCCCCGCTACCTCGATTTTGCGTACATGACGTTCTCGGTGGGCATGACCTACCAGGTGGCCGACACGTCGATCACAGCGAAGGATATCCGCGCGACCACCTTCATTCAGTCCTGGTACGCGTTCCTCTTCGGCACGTTCATCACCGCCAGCACCATCAACCTGGCCATGGCACTGCTCTAACGCTCCTCCCCGCCACCACGGGGTGCAGCTCCCAAGGGAGAGCCCCCGGGGAGAGACCCGGCGTTCACCGCGACGCAGCACCCCGCCCCACAGACGACAAACACCGCCTCGCACGTGTGCGAGGCGGTGTTCGTGTCATCACCCCAGCCGTTCCCTCACGGGGAGCAGAACTGGATGGGTGATGGTGCGCTGTGGACGATTGTCCTTAGCGGCGCAGGCCCAGGCGGGCGATGAGGTTACGGTAACGCTCAACGTCGTTCTCGGCGAGGTACTTCAGCAGGCCCTTGCGGCGACCGACGAGCAGCAGCAGACCACGACGGGAGTGGTGGTCGTGCTTGTGGAACTTCAGGTGCTCGGTGAGCTCGCGGATGCGGGTGGTCAGCAGAGCGACCTGAGCCTCCGGGGAGCCGGTGTCACCCTCGTGCAGGCCGTACTCGGCCAGAATCTGCTTCTTCTGCTCAGTAGACAGAGCCATGTGAGTTCTCCTTGAAAGAACGTATTTCAGTCCACATGATGATTCGCCCCGCGGGAAACCCGCGGGTGTGGCGCACTGCTGTGGACCGCAGTGACAACCGCTCAAGAATGCCAAAGGCCCGCGCCGTGTGTCAACCCGTCACGGCGGGGCCGGTGTGGCCTGTGTGATTACTCGCCGGGGGCGTTGTCCGCGTGCGCTACGGGGTGCGGTGCCGGAGTGCCGAGGATCTCCCGGCTGCGGGCAACGTCACGAGCCATGGCCTGCAGCAGGTCATCGACGCCGGTGAACTTCTCCATCCCCCGGAGGCGGGCGACGAATTCGACGGTGACTTCCCTGTCGTAGAGGTCCGCCTCACGGTCCAGGACGAAGGCCTCCACGGAGCGGCGCTCATCGCCGAAGGTGGGGTTCGTGCCCACGGAAACCGCCGTGGGGTACCGCACGCCGGGAATCATGTCGCCGGTCGGTTCCCCGCCCTCCACGGTGAACCAGCCGCAATACACCCCATCGGCGGGGATGGCGACAGCCTCGGGGAAGTACAGGTTGGCCGTCGGGTAGCCCAGCTCCCGGCCACCGCGCCCCGCGCCGCGGCACACGCAGCCGCGCACCGAAAAAGGACGGCCCAAGATGTGGGCCGCGTGGCCCACATCGCCAGCACGCAGGTGGCCGCGCGTCACCGACGAGGACAAGACGGTGCCGTCCTCGGCGAGGAGTTCCACCACATCAACCTCGAAACCGTAAACCTCCCCCAGCTCCCGGAGGGTGGCGGTCGTACCAGCCGCCTTGTGGCCGAAGGTGAAGTTCTCCCCCACCGCCACGGCGCGGGCGTGCAGCACATCCACGAGGATCGCTTGGGCGAACTCTTCCGGGCTCATCGCAGCGAGCTCCGCATCAAAACGCATCGCTACCACCGCATCGATGCCGAGGGCTGCGGCGCGCTCCGCGCGCTCAGCAAACGTCGACAGCATCGGCGGCACCGCCTCGGGGCGCACCACCGACAGCGGGTGCGGCTCGAAGGTCACCATGACGGCCGGCAGGCCGAGCTCACGGGCCCGGGCGATCGCCGTGCGGATCAGTTTTTGGTGCCCACGGTGAATGCCGTCGAACATGCCGATGGTGACCACACTGCCGCCCACGAGGGGGCCGCCGGCGGGGTCACGACGCTGACTGTCTTCGAGGTCTTGCAGGCTGTGCCAAATCTCCACCGCGCTTACTTTACCGCCTAGTGTGAGAGGCATGACTTTTGGCCCGGAGACGCAGCACCAAGCCACCGACACCCCACCCGCCACTGCGGCAGCAGACCCGTGGGCCACCTCCGGGGTGGTGGTCGTCGACAAACCAGCGGGGATGACCAGCCACGACGTCGTCGCCCGCCTGCGGCGCATCTTCCACACCCGCAAGGTCGGTCACGCCGGCACCCTCGACCCCATGGCTACCGGGGTGCTGGTCGCCGGCGTGGAACGGGGCACGAAGTTCCTGGCCCACATGGTTGCCTCCGACAAGACCTACGACACCGTCATCCGCCTCGGCGCGGCAACCACCACCGATGACGCCGAAGGCGTCCCCACCGCGATCCCCGGAGCCACCGGCATCAGCGATGAGGCGATCGCCGCTGAAGTGGCGGCATTGACCGGTGAGATCCTGCAGCGCCCTTCCTCGGTGAGCGCGATCAAGATTGATGGCCGCCGCGCCCACGAACTCGTCCGCGCAGGCGTCGACGTCGACATTCCCGCCCGCCCGGTCACCATCTTCACCTTCGAGGTCTCCGACATCACCCGCCACCGGGTTCCCCGTGACACACTCGGCACCTCCCCGGCGGCGAAGGCCGCCGCCCAGCCGCCGCGGATCAGCAAGAAGGCCCGCAAACAAGCGGCCGCCGACGGGGTCGACCCGCTGACCGCCCACCACGCCCGCATCGCCGCAGAACAGCAGGCCTACGAGGACCTCCTCGGGGCGGACCCGTCCGCACTCGTCGACGTCATCGACATCACCGCCCGGGTGCGGTGCTCCTCCGGCACCTACATCCGCTCCCTGGGGCGCGACATGGGTGACGCACTCGGCACCGGCGGCCACCTCATCGCGCTCCGCCGCGTCACCGTCGGCCCCTACACCATGGACCACGCCCGCACCCTCGAGGACCTGGAGAACAACCCGACATTGAGCCTCAGCCTGGATGAGGCACTGACCACCGGCTTCCCCACGCTCACGGTGACGGCAGCGGAGGCCGCCAGCCTCGCCCAAGGCCAGTGGTTGCCCGCCCGGGGTGTGCGCGGCGTGCACGCCGCCATCGGCCCCGACGGGCGTGCCGTGGCCCTGGTGAAAGAATCCGGCCGCCGGCTGGCCACCACCTTCGTCGCCCGCCCCTCCACCCTGTAGGCCCCACCGCCCGGACCCGGCAGCTGCTACATCTGGCTGTACTCCCCCTCAAGCCATCACCGGCACCCGGCTGCCACCCGGCGCGCCTGGCCAGGCTCTCACGGCGACCACGGGGGTGTCTTAGTCGTGCAGGAGGACCAGGCCGAAGCGTGTGACCGGGACGTCCACGGTGGAGGAGAACGTCACGGCCGCGTCCTCTGGCATGCCGGCGTGGGCGATGCCGACCGCGTCGGCTACGTCGTTGTCGGACTGGTAGACCCACACCGGCCCGCCGGAGTCCCCGTTGTCGCGGATGGCGTGGTGGCGGAAAGCGTAGTCGGCGTGCAGTGAGTCGTAGTCCCCGCAGGACAGTCCACTGCGCCAGCCGAGTCCGCAGACGTAACCGCCGGTGCGGTCGAGTGCGGCCAGTGTTTGGAAGTCGCGCATGGTGATGTGGACTGGCGGATCGTAGGTATCGGGGGCGACGAACATTTCGATCAGTGCCCAGTCTTCGCCGGTGTCATTGTTGTACACGGACTCGACGAATTCGCCGACGACCATTTTCTTTCCTTGGCTGTCGACGATGGTGACTTCCATGCCGGGGGTGCCGCAGTGCCCGGCGGTGAGGTTGAAGATCCGACCGCTGTTGTCTTTGAGCCCGGCGAACCAGCCGAAGGAGCACAGGCTTTTCTCGGTGGCGTATTTCGCTCCGGGGACGATGCGGCCGGTGTCGGTGAGGAAGCGGTAGTCGGAGCTGTTGCGGTAGACGCGTTTGCGTTGCTCAGGCGCGGGGTGTGTGCCGCGGCGGTCGGCGGGGCGTTGCCGGTCGTCGTCGGGCGTGTGCCTGCGGGTGGGTTGCGCGGGCGCTGTGGGGGTGTGCCGCGCGCGGGTGGGGGCGGTCGTCGTGTGGGCGGCTTCTCGCCCGCGGCGTCCGGTGGAGGTGTCCGCGTCGGAGGGCGGTTGGATGGGCCGTTGCGTGGGTGCGGTGCGCGTGGCTGCGGGCGCGCTTGCGTGCTGGTCTTCCAAATCGATGACGCAGCCACTCGCCCCTGCCAGCAGCATGCAGCCCAGTGCGGCCATCAGGCCGCGGGTGGCGCGCCGTGTGCGTCGTGTGTGGATCATCTCCCCGCCTTTTGTCCTCAGTCGTGGGCTGAGTCCGCCGCCCGGGGACCGCGTGTGCCTGGTGGCGACGCCTGCGACCGTCACGTTCATGGCCCCCGAGTGCGGCGACTGGGGTCTATGGCGGCGGTCGCGGGGTCACGCGCTGGGTACGCCCGGTGTGTGGGCACTGCTCCCCCGAGGACGACTCCCCTGTGTACACAGTGTGCGCGCCGCTGTGTGACGGATGCCTTCCGCTGTTGCTCGGCGCGCACGGTGGAAATCTCATCAGCTATCGTAGGCGAACCGAGTCGATGGTGGGGCGTAGTTGGGAGAATTTTTTTCTCCGATTCTCTCCCCTCCACGCCCCGCCCATGAGCCCCTGCGTCAAGCACCGGTACGCGCCGCAGGGCACCCTGCTTCGGGTACCCGGGGCACGGAGTCGCTCGTTGCCGACTGTCGTGTAAAACTCCCCTGGGGTGCTCTCCACAGCGTCTGGCACGCGGCGACGCGGCGGCTGGGGAACCAGCAGCTTTTACGTCACCGCGGTGGTGGCGATGATGTAGCGGTCGTGGATCGTCCACCGGCCCGTGATGAACGGCACCGGGGTCGGCCGGACCAGCAGGTAGCTGATGAAGGTGCCGTCGAGGCGGAGATCCACTTCTGCCTGCTCAAATCCCAGCCAGCGGTGCGTGAGCGGGAACCACGCCTTGTAGGTGGCTTCTTTCGCGCAGAACAGCAATTTGTCGGCGTGCTGGATTCCGGCGTCGGCGAACTCGTCCAACTGCGGCAGTTCACTGTCGCGGGCGATGGAGGAAATCACCCCGGGTGGCAGCGCGTCATCGGGTTCGGCGTCAAGCCCCATGCTGCGCACCAGCAGCCGGGGTGCGGCGACGGCGGCGCGGAACCCTTCCGTGTGGGTGAGTGACCCGGACACGCTGGACGGCCACAGGGGCATGCCGCGCTCCCCGCGCAGGATTGGGGCCCCGCTATCGCGGCCGAGTTCTTTCAGCGCCTGGTGGGCGCACCACCGGGCATCACCAAATTCGGCTTTCCGCACATCGACGGCGTGCGCGACGAGTGCCTGCTCCAGGGGGTGCAGGCCATGGAAGTGGGTGAGATCCACCGGGGCGCCCGGCGGGCGGGTCACACAGTGAAAGCGCGCCGACGGGGGAAACAGGGAGGCATCCAACATCAGCGGCTACTTCCCTTCCTCGGTGAGAACCTTCACCGGCCACGGCTCATCGGTGTAGCGTTCCCACTCCCGCGGGTAGCCCAGTGAGACCTCCGTGTGGGGCACCCCATCGATGATCATCTCCCCACGCATGTGAAGGTGCCCGTAGATCACCCGCTGGGCGTGGTAGCGCTGCGGCCAGGTCCGGGTGTGGCGGGAACCGCACCACAAGGCCAGTTCCTGCAACCGCATCTTCGACACGGGTTCGAAGGCGAGCGGCCAGTGGTTGACCAGAATCGTCGGCCCCTGCACCTTCGACAGGCGCTTGACGCTGTAGGCCAGGCGGTCCCAGCACCAGGCGCGCACATCAACGAAGGGGGCGATGGCGAACTGGTCAGTCATGACGACCTGCCGGTCGTGGGCGACCTGCACGGCCTGTTCCACCGTGAGACCAGCGGGGCGGAAACTGTAGTCGTACAAGGTGAACAGCGGCACAATGGTCACCCCGCCGAACACCGGATAGGGGTCCTCCGGGGTGAGCACCCCAATGTTGCGGCAGCCGCGCACCAGCTCGTCGTACTTCGCGCGCCCGACGTAGCGGTCCCCGCTGCGGCAGAACAGTTCGTGGTTCCCCGGTACCCAGATCACTCGCGCGTAGCGCTCCGCCAGGGTCCGCAGGACGGTGAGCACAGTCTCGGTGCGCTCGGCAACGTCCCCGGCGACAATCAACCAGTCGGCGGGGTGCTGCGGAACGAGACGGGCGATCGGATCGGCGTTTTTCGCCACAGCGGCGTGCAGATCGGACACCGCCCAGAGCGTGCGTGTCATGGGGACATTATGGCCGACGGGACGGCTACGGCGGATATCGGGCACGCGCCCCCACACCGAGCTATCAGCCTGTTGGCAGGAAACGCTGCCTTCGGGTGCGCCCGGCGCGGATCGCGGATGGGGTGCCGCGCACAGCGCCGAGTAGGCTAACGTTTCCCCCTCTCTTGACTTACCCCCACACGGATTGTTGAAGGTGCCCTCGTGTCATCCACACCCCGCAAGTCCTCCGCACGCACCACCGCTGGCCTCTACGTGGCATCGACCGCGTTGTCGACGATGGGTAACGCGATCGCCAACGTGGTGTGGGTGTGGCTGGTGCTGGAGCGCACCGGTGACCCCGCGGCCGCCGGCACCGTGGCGGCGGTCATCTCCATCCCGGCGATCCTGTTCAGTGTGCTTGGCGGCGCGCTCATCGACCGGGTGGGGCGCAAACCCATGTCCGTGATCTCCGATGTCGTGTCCTCGGCGTCGGTGGTGCTGCTGATCCTCATGGATATGAACATGCAGCTGACCCTGACGTGGTTCATCCTCGTCGGAATTCTGGGCGCGGTGGGCGACGTGCCGGGCATGGCGGCCCGACAGGCTCTCGTGGGTGATGTGGCGGCGACGAGCGGCTACGCCCTCGACAAGCTGTCCGGGGTGGTGCAGACAGCCGCGGCGGTGAGTTTCCTCGCGGGTCCTGCTGTCGGCGGCCTGCTGCTGGGGTTGCTGCCCGTGTCCAGCGTGCTGTGGATTACTGCGGCGTGTTCGCTCGCGGCCGCCGTCCTGACGGCCCTGTTGCGGCTCTCGCCTGCGGCTGCGGACGAGGCCACCGCTGGCGGGGATGAGACGGCTGCCGGCCGCCGGCGGGTGCGGCAGTCCCTGAGCCAAGAGTGGGGCGTGTGGCGCAGCATCCTCACCCACCCGCAGGTGCGCCTGCTGGCGATCACCGCGCTCATGGCGTCAATGCTCGTCATGCCGTACCTCATCGTCCTCACGCCGGCGCACTTCCACCGCATCGGCGAGCCCGGCATGTACGGCATCACCATGAGCTCCTACGCGCTCGGCATGATTATCGGCGGGATCATGGTGGCCCGCTGGGGCACCCAGCGGCGGCGCCGCATCTGGCTGGTGGCGTTGTCCCTGGAGGCGGTGTGCTACGCGACGATGGCGTGGCTCGCGGGCGGCTGGGTCCTGATCGCCGGTTTTACCCTCGCGGGGATTGGCGGCGGGTTCTTGAGCCCCCTGACGACCACCATCATCACGGAGAAAACCCCCAGCCAGGTGCGGGGCCGGGCGTTTTCCATGCTGCAGATGCTCAACCTCATCGGGCAGCCGATCGGCCTGTCGATTGTGTCGATGGCGGTCCACCGGGTCGACATCTACGCGGTTGCGGTCGGTATCGCCCTGTGCGCGGTGCCGCTGCTGGTGTATTCCTTCACCAGCGGCTACCGCAACTTCGAAGCACTGGCAGCCCCCACCACCCACGCCGCCGCGACCGACTGAGGCCACTGGCTGCGCCCCGCGCGCCAGCACACCGCTGTTAGTTCTGTGCCCAACGGCCCCGGTGGAACCGCACCGTCACCGCCACCAGGCGCAGCACCATCATCGCCACGAGGCCACACCACACGCCCACAAGGCCACTGTCAGTCACCCACGCCAGCCACACGCCCGGCAGGAAACCCAACAGCACAGACGCCACCGTCGCCGTCCGCAGGAATGCCGCGTCGCTCGCGCCCAACAACACCCCGTCGAGGGCGAACACCACCCCGCCGAGCAGCACCATGACCACGAGCAGCGGCCACACCGCCCGCATGTCCGCCAGGACCGTGTCATCGGTGGTGAAAATCCGGGGAATGAGCTGATACCCCAGTGCCAGCAGTGCCGCGAGACACACTCCCAACCCCGCGGAGAACTTCGTGATCGTCCACCCCGTGCGCTGTGCGGCGCTTGCCGACGCCGCGCCTAATGCAGCGCCCGTCAACGCCTGCGCCGCAATCGCCAGCGAGTCCAGCGACAAGGCCAGGAAGTTCCACAGCTGCAACAGCACCTGGTGGGCGCCCAACGCCGCCGCCCCGAAGCGGCCAGCCACAGCGGCCGCCGACAGCAGTGCCACCTGGAACGACAGGGAACGAATAATCAGGTCCCGGCCCAACACCAACTGGCGGCCCATGATCCGGGTATCGGGCCGCCACGTGCCCTGGTGTTCCCGCGCGAGGCACACAAGGAAACACACGGCGGTGATCGTTTCCCCAACAAGGTTTGCCCACGCGGAGCCCACAATCCCGACGTGGCTAACCAACACCGGCACCAACACGGCCGAGGGCACCACGCCCGCCAGGGTGAAGTACAACGGCAGGCGGGTGTTCTGCACCCCGCGCAGCCACCCGTTGCCGGCCATGGTGCACAAGATCAGGGGGATACCGATGCCCGCGACCCGCAGCCAGGAGCCAGCCAACTGGGCGACGTCGGGGTCGTGCGCCAGCCACAGGGTGAAGCGCCCCGCCCCCAATTCAATGATCGTCATGAGGACGAGGCCGACCCCACAGGCAACGAAGGTGGCCTGCACGCCCTCGGCGACGGCGCCTGGCCGATCGCCGGCACCGTACAGTCGGGAGGCGCGGGCGGTGGTGCCGTAGGACAAAAACGTCAGCTGGGTGGTCACCACACCTTGAATGGTGGTGCCCGCAGCCAAGGCAGCCAAAGCCGCGGCACCCAACCGCCCCACCACCGCAGTGTCGAGCAGCAGATACAGCGGCGCGGCCGCCAGCACCCCCAATGCCGGCAGTGCGAGCGCCAGGATGCTTCGCACGCACACTTCCGGCATCCGCGCCTGGGTGGGCGCGTCAGCGGCAGGATCCGGGGTCGGGGTATCGGGCGACGGTGTGGGGTGCTGGCTCATAACCCCCAGGAGTCTAATGGCCGCCCGCAAGCGCCCAAAAGTAGCGACCCCTGGCTCCCCGGCGCCGCCTACTCGGCCTCGTGCACCGCCGCCAGAAGGCGGCGCTCCGCCGTGGCGAGATCCGCGCGCAGTGTAAAACCTGCGGCCCGCACGTGGCCCCCGCCGCCCAAGGCCACGGCAATGCGGGCCACGTCACGGCCCCGGGAACGCAACGAACCGCTGACCACCCCGGGCTGAGACTCCTTGAGCACGGCGACGATCTCCACCCCGGGGTCGTTGATCCCCCGGGCGAAGTCGATAATGCGCTCCCCCGCCCCGGTCGATGCCTGCGCCAACAGCGTGTACGGCGCCCGCAGCACCGCCACCGGACCGTGGATCTCCACGGTGGCCAACACCTGCCCGATGACGGCCAGGTCGCCGCTGGGGATCGCATCCATGAGGTGGAACACCAAGGCTTCCGCGTCGGCACCGCACTCCACCAGGTCCGCCGCAATATCGCGGGCCTGCGGACGCCCCCAGCGGAAGTTCCCCGTATCGGTGACCACGCCGGCGTACAGCAGTGTCGCCGTCACATCATCCACGGTGACACCCGCGGCGCGGAACCACTCCCACACCAGTGAGCAGGTGGATTCCACCTCAGGGGCGATGATGTTCACCGTGCCGTAGCCCGGGTTGGAGGCGTGGTGGTCGACGACCACAACCGGCCCCTCAAAGGCGCGCACCTGTGCCTCCAGCAGGCCTGTGCGGGCGGCGGAACCGCAGTCGCACACGACGAGCGCATCCACATCCCCTAGGTCGAACTCCTCCCCGGTGTGAACCTCTGCGGGAAGCTGCGCCAGCGCCTCCGGCAGCGGCTCGCTCTGGCCTACCAGGATGCGGGCGCGAGTCCCGCAGGCCTCAGCCAGGCGGGCGACCGCGCCCGCGGAGCCGATGGCATCCCCATCGGGCCGCAGGTGGGTGATCACCGCAATCGAACTCGCGTGGCGCACCACCGCCGTGGCCTCATCCCATGTTCTCACCCTGTGCCTGCCCTTCTGCGTGGACTGTCCTACCGGGGCGCGGAAGGCACCGCGCCTTTAGGGGGAAGTCTACGCAGGCCTTGGCGTGCGGGCCGGTGGGAGGCGCAGCGACGGCGGCGCCCCGCACCCGATCCGGGGACCTCATCTCAAGGTCGCCGAGGGGATGCGAGGCGCCGCCGCTCGTGGTCCACTGTGGGTGGACAGAAGGAGGTTAATCCTCCTCTGCTTCCGTCTTGTAGGGGTTCGCCTCCCCCGCAGGCTTCGCCTGGGCCGCCAGCCGCGCCAGCTCCTCATCGCGGGCACGAGCCTTCGCCAGCAGTTCCTCCATGTGGGTGGCGGACTCCGGCATGCTGTCGTAGGTGAATGCCAGGGTGGGGGTAAAGCGCACGCCGAGCTGGTCGCCGACGATCTTGCGCAGCTGCCCACGGGCACGCTTGAGCGCTTCCGCCCCGGCGGCCACATCGGGCTCGTCATTGATGGTGCGGCCGCGCACCGTGTAGAAAATCGTCGCGTCGTGCAGGTCGCCGGTGACTTTGCAGTCGGTGATGGTGACGTATTCGAGGCGGGCGTCTTTGACCTCGCGCTCAATAGCGGTCGCGACGATAGTTTGGATGCGTTTCGCGAGCCGGGCGGCGCGTGCGTGATCAACCATGAGTGGTGTGTCTCCTGTGTAGTGACGTCAATAGATTCGTTGTGGGGTGCGCGCGGGTCATCATCCGTGCGCATTCTCCTGCGGTAGCCATTGTGCCGCCCCAGGCCCGTGTGCGCCACACGGGCGGCCACGGCCACACGTCACGTCCTGGCACAGGGGCGCACGCGGCGCGGAAACGCCCCCGCCCCCTGCTCCCCACGGGGCACGTGGGAGGCAGGGGGCGGAAGCGTGGGACCGTGTGGCACGGCGGTGGGGTGCGTCGCTTAGTCGCGGGGCACTTCCACCATTTCGTAGGCCTCGATGATGTCGCCGACGGCGATGTCCGGGTAGGACAGCACCATGCCGCACTCGTAACCGGCGGACACTTCGGTGACGTCGTCCTTCTCGCGACGCAGGGAGTCGATGTTGGCCTTCTCGACCACCACGTTGCCGTCGCGCACGAGGCGGACGGAGGCGTTGCGGCGAACCTTGCCGGACTCGACCATGCAGCCGGCGATGAGGCCGACAGCGGAAGCCTTGAACAGGGCGCGGATCTCGGCGCGGCCGATTTCCTTTTCCTCGTAGATGGGCTTCAGCATGCCCTTGAGGGCGGCTTCCATGTCCTCGATCGCGCGGTAGATGACGCTGTAGTAGCGGATCTCCACACCCTCGGCGTTGGCTTCCTCGGTGGCCTTGCCTTCGGCGCGGACGTTGAAGCCAATGATGACGGCGTTGGAGGCCGCAGCCAGGGACACGTTGGTCTGGGTGACGGCACCGACACCACGGTCGATGATGTTGAGCTGCACCTCGTCGTCGACCTCGATCTTGAGCAGGGCTTCTTCCAGCGCCTCGACGGAGCCGGCGTTGTCGCCCTTGAGGATCAGGTTGAGGGTAGAGGTTTCCTTCAGCACCGCATCCAGGTCCTCCAGGGACACGCGCTTGCGGGTCTTGGCCTGGAGGGCGTTGCGCTTGCGGGCGTTGCGACGGTCCGCGATCTGGCGGGCCACGCGATCGTCCTCGACGACGAGGAGGTTGTCGCCGGCGCCGGGCACAGAGTTCAGGCCCTGCACCTGGACGGGGCGGGACGGGCCCGCCTCGTCGACGTCGTGACCGTACTCGTCGACCATGCGGCGCACACGACCGTAGGCGTCGCCGGCGACGATGGAGTCACCGACGCGGAGGGTACCGCGCTGCACGATGACGGTTGCCACCGGGCCGCGGCCGCGGTCAAGGTGCGCCTCAATGGCCACACCCTGGGCGTCCATGTCCGGGTTGGCGCGCAGATCCAGCGACGCATCAGCGGTCAGCAGGACGGCCTCGAGGAGGCCATCGATGTTGGTGCCCTGCTTCGCAGAGATGTCGACGAACATCGTCTCGCCGCCGTACTCCTCGGGGATGAGACCGTACTCGGTGAGCTGACCGCGGATCTTGTCCGGGGACGCGCCCTCCTTATCGATCTTGTTCACCGCCACCACGATCGGCACATCAGCGGCCGTGGCGTGGTTGATAGCCTCCACCGTCTGCGGCATGACGCCGTCGTCGGCGGCGACAACGAGGATCGCGATATCGGTGGACTTGGCACCACGGGCACGCATCGCCGTGAAGGCTTCGTGACCCGGGGTATCCAGGAAGGTCACCAGGCGCTCGCCGCCCTCGAAGTCGACCGGCACCTGGTAGGCGCCGATGCCCTGGGTGATGCCGCCGGCCTCGCCGGAGCCCACGTTGGACTTACGGATGGTGTCCAGCAGGCGGGTCTTACCGTGGTCGACGTGACCCATGACGGTGACCACCGGGGGACGCTTCGCCAGGTCGGACTCGTCGCCTTCGTCCTCACCGAACTGCAGGTCGAAGCTCTCCAGGAGCTCACGGTCCTCGTCCTCAGGGGAGACGACCTGCACCTTGAAGTTCATTTCCTCGCCGAGCAGGGTCAGCGTCTCATCGGAGACCGAGGCGGTCGCGGTGACCATCTCGCCGAGGTTGAACAGTGCCTGCACGAGCGCCGAGGCGTCCGCGCCGATCTTGTCGGCGAAGTCGGACAAGGAGGCACCGCGCGCCAGGCGCAGCGTCTGGCCGCCGCCGTCGGGCAGACGGACGCCGCCGATGACGTTGGGGGCCTGCATTGCCTCGTACTCGTTGCGCTTCTGCCGCTTCGACTTGCGCCCGCGGCGCGGAGCGCCACCGGGACGACCGAAGGCACCAGCGGTACCGCCGCGGCGTCCACCGCCGCCGCCACCGCGAGGGCCGCCACCGGGACGGCCGAAGCCGCCACCGCCGCCGCCGGGGCCGGAGTTCCCGCCGCGGCCGCCGGGGCGACCGCCCGCAGCAGACTTCGACGGCATCGCCGAGGGGTTCGGGTGGCTCGGCATCATCGCCGGGGTGGGACGACGGCCGCCGCCCTGGGCTGCACCGCCCTGGGGACGGGGACCGCCCTGACCCCCCTTGGCACCGCCCTGGGGGCGCGGGCCACCCGGGCGCGGGGAGTTACCGGGACGACCACCGGCAGCGCCGGGCTTCGCGTTGCCCTCGCCCTGGGGGCGGGGACGCGGCGCGGGGCGCGGTGCCGGACGGGTGCCGGTGCTGAACGGGTTGTTGGCTACGCGCTGCTGGGGGCGCGGCTTCGGGCCGGGCTTCGCCATGGGGCGCGGCGCCGGCTTGGCGTCAGCGTCCGCGGGGGTAGCCTTCGCGGCCGGCTGCGCGGGCTTGGCCGCAGCCGGGGTCGCGGCCTGCGCGGGGGCAGGCTTCTCCGCCGCCGGCTTCGGGGCGGGCTTCGCCCCCGGCTTCGGGCCGGGGGTTGCAGCAGCGCCGGGCTTCGCAGCCGGGGTGTCTGCCTTCTTCGCGGCGGGCTTCGCAGCCGGCTTCGCAGCCGGCTTCGCGGCCGGCGCCTCGCCTGCCTGCTCGGCCGGGTTTGCGGCCTTGAGCTTGGCGTAGTGGGCTTCCATCTTTTTCACCACGGGGGATTCCACCGTGGAGGATGCCGTTTTCACGAACTCGCCTTGAGCCTTCAGCTCGGCGAGAAGTTCCTTGCTAGTGATCCCAAGCTTCTTTGCGAGCTCATGGACACGGAGCTTTCCGGGCACTTTTCTCCTAGTTCCTAGAAGTCACAAGGCCCGGAAAAGGCCTTGCGGCTTCTATTGTCGTGTGATGACGTTCATCGCTGATGTTTCATCGTGTGCTCATCAGTGTTTTCAAGTCTTTCTTGTCAACTGGGTGGGCCGCCCGCGACATCGGAGTCGCCGGTGAGCGTGGCGAGGTACTCGCGCACGCGGCCCGTATCCGCCGGGGCGGATACTCTCAGTGCGCGCTCAAACGCGCGGCGCTTGAGCGCCACCTCAAAGGCCTCCATCGTGGGCGTGATCCACGCCCCGCGGCCGGGGAGAACCCGGCGGGGATCCGGCACCACAGCGCCGGAGTCACGATCGATGGTCACGCGCAGCAGGTCGCTGGCCGCCGCCTGATGGCGGGTGGCGATGCATGTCCGCAGCGGAACGTGTGCTGCGCGCGCAACCCCGTCGGGGGTGTGCGGCATCGCCCTGCGCTGTGACATCCAGCTCCACATCGGTCGGTGTTTTCGACTCCGCCGGCACATCCATGTGCGCGGCGGGTTGCGTTACGTGACGCCTCCCGCGGCAGTCGACATCGACCACGCGGGTGAGGTGTGTAAAAGAGTCTCGAAGGGTGCGCGCACGCGACTCCGCCGCGCATTGGCGGTGTGTTGCGTGTGAGCAGCGCCCACAAGACCACCCCCAAACTCTACGCGGGTGGCGGGGAAAAAGATAGTTCACCCGCACGCCCCACACGCGAACCACCCCACGCGCCACACCAGTCTCAGCTGGGGCCTGCGACCCCACACCCCCAGGGGCTCCCCGGGTGTCGCGGCGCCAGCTCCCCCACTGCGGCTCCCCGGAAAACGAGGCGTGCCCCCACCGGGTACAAAGACACGGCGGGGGCACAGAGATGAGCGCTGTGGCTGGCGACGCCTATTCGGCGTCGGAGTGGATGTCGATGCGCCAGCCCGTCAGACGCGCCGCCAGGCGGGCGTTCTGCCCCTCACGGCCAATAGCCAGGGACAGCTGGTAGTCGGGAACCACGACGCGGGCCTGCTGCTTCTCCAGGTCTTCGACCTCGACGGAGACCACCTTGGAGGGGGCCAGGGCGTTGCCGACGAACTTCGCGGGATCCTCATCCCAGTCGATGATGTCGATCTTCTCCCCGCCCAGCTCGTTCATGATGTTGGTGACGCGCTGGCCGCGGGGGCCGATGCAGGCGCCCTTCGCGTTGAGCCCCTTAACGGTGGCGCGGACCGCCACCTTGGAGCGGTGGCCGGCTTCGCGGGCGATGGAGACAATCTCCACCGCACCCTGGGCGACCTCAGGAATCTCCAATTCGAAGAGGTGGCGCACCAGCTCGGGGTGGGTGCGGGAGAGGTTGATCTGGATGTTGCGGGGCGCGCGGTTGACGCCGACGACGTAGCACTTGATGCGCTGGCCGTGGACGAGTTTCTCGCCCGGGATCTGTTCGGCCGGCAGCAGCACCCCGTCGCGGCCATCGGCCTCGGTGCCGAGGTGCACGACCGCGATGCCCTTGTCGTTGGCGTAGACGTCACGCTGCACGACGCCGGACATGACGGTGCCCTCGTACTCGGCGTACTCGTCGAAGGCCTTCTCGGCTTCCTTCTCCCGCAGGCGGCCGACGATGGCGTCGCGCACCGCCTTCGAGCTGAAGCGGGTGAAGTTGATGGGGGTGTCGTCGTATTCGGAGACGATTTCGCCGTCCGCGTCACGCTCGATGGCGATGACGGTGGCGGTGCCCAAGTCAGTGTCGATGTCGATGCGGGCTTCCGCGGCGGCCTTGTCTTCCTTCGCTTCCCGGTACGCACCGAGCAGTGCCTGGGCGATCGTTTCCAAAAGATCCCGGTCGCTCATTCCCGTCTCGGAGGAAATGCGGCGCAAGGCCTCAACATCGATGTTCACTTATTAGTCCTTCCGCTGCGCGATGCAGTCGTCAAACGTGGCGCCCGCGAGGTCGGTTTCTTCGGCGGGCGGTTGGCTGAACTCAATTTCTACCACTGCCTGCCCTACCGTGGAAAACTCGACCGGCACCACGGACAGCTTCTTGCCGTCCCGCACGATGAGGGCGACGGTGTCTTCCGCCTCATTCATCGGGCCGATGCGGCCCTGCAGCTCAGGCGCGCCCTCCCGGGTCACCGTGACGAGGCGGCCGCGATTGCGACGCCAGTGGCGCGGCAACGACAAGGGGTGCGCCACGCCCGGGGTGGTGACCTCCAGGGTGTAGCCGGCACCGAAGTTCAGCTCGCCGCGCTCCTCGGCCGCGTCGAAGACCTCCCCCAGCTCCTGGGAGATGACCTCCAGCTGGTCGAGGTCCGGGTGGGTGTCGGAATCGACGGCGACGACGACGGCCGACTTCGCACCGGCGCGGTGGGCGGTGATTTTTTCCACGTCGACGTGGTACTTCTCGGCGACGGGGGCGATGTATTCAGCAAGGATGTCAACGGTAGGAAAAGCCATAATGCTGCCGTAGTCTACCCCTGCCTGACACCACGGGCGCCCCCAGAGCGGTCGCAACCCCCGCGGGGACGATCCGTCATGGTCGCGGTGCCGTAGACTGTGCCTTTGTGAACACCGTCTCTTCCGCAGTGAACTCCCCGCAGGCGCCTCCTGCAGCCCCCACGACCCGTCCCCGCCGACCCCTGCGGGCATGGGCGGTGGCCGCAGTGGGCGTGGTGGCCGCCACCACGGTGGCGTGTGACATTGCCCCGGAGCGTGCACCGGATACGACGTTGGTCTCGTTGGGTGCCGCAGCACTCGCCGACAGCTCCGCACTGGAGGGCACCCGCCCCGATTTGGCGGCGATCGCCCGCCGCCAGGCGGACGTGTTCTACGGGGAAGCTGCCCGCCTGTGCGGCACGGACGAGCAGGGCACCATCATCGCCTCCTGCGCCCCGACTCGCCCGGACGCGGAGCAGGTGGCACAGCTCGCCGCCGGGGTCAGCGGCAGCCCGGAGGAGATTCTCGGGCAGGCGGCCCGCCGCATCGAGGAATCCTCGGCCGCCCTGGAGAAAGATTCCGTACCGCTTGTCGCGCGCCTCTACGCGGAAAATGTGGTGCTGTCCGGCAGCAGCCCGGAACTCCCAGCTGATGTCACGGTGCAGGATGCCGGCGACGTTGCCGCAGCGAAGCAGGCTTTGGAGTTCACCTACGGCGTCGACTACGGGCTGACTGTTGCGGAGGCGTACTCCGAACTGGGACTTAAGCAGCAGATCGCCGCCGCCGTGGAGCAGCAGCACACCACGGAGGCCTCCCTCGTGCAGCTCCTGGAGACCGCCCCGGGCATGACAACCCTGGATATTCCCTCCCCGGCGGCCGGCTACACCTTCAGCGAGTACCCCACTCCGACCGATACGGGGAGCGCCCTGGCGGCGGCGGAGGCGGCCCACACTAACGCGGTGCTCATGTGGTACGCCGCGGCAGCGAACGCGGATGCCCCCGGCTGGCGGCGCTACGCGCTGGTCTCCGCAGGGCGCGCCGCCCGCGATGCCGGCCCCTTCGTGGATGCCACCGGCACCCGCGTGTGGGAGGCCTCATACCTGCAGTACCCCACCCCGGACGATCCCGTGGACACCAGCACCGCCGACTAAACCACGACCGCCGAGTAAAAACACCGCGCGACGCCACTGCCCGGCAGGGCGTGAGCCCCGCGTGTGCTCACTTAGACCACGCAGCGCCCTGCACAGGATCGACACGAATCCGGTGCAGGGCGCTGATGTGATGATCGCCTTGACGGCTAGATGTTCTGCCAGTCGGGCTTGTGCTCGAAGGCGTAGCGGTAGTACTGCCCGAGCTTCAGTTTGCTTGCGGCCGCCTCATCAACAATGACGGTGGCATGGGGATGCAGCTGCAGGATACTGGCGGGACACACCGCCGCCACGGGGCCTTCCACGGTGTCGGCGATGGCTTGAGCCTTGCCCTCCCCCGTCGCGAGCAGCAACAGGTGGCGGGCGGCACTGATGGTGCCCAGGCCCTGGGTGATGACGTGGATCGGCACGTCAGCCTCCGAATCGAAGAAGCGCGCATTGTCCGCAATCGTTTGCGGGTGCAGCGTCTTCAGACGGGTGCGGGATGCCAGTGAGCTCCCCGGCTCGTTGAAACCGATGTGCCCGTCGGTGCCGATGCCCAACAATTGGAGGTCAATGCCCCCGGCGGCGGCGATGGCCGCATCGTAGGCGGCACCCGCCTCGTCGGGATTGTCGGCCAGCCCGTCGGGAGAAAACACGCGGGCGTCGTCGATGTCGACGTGCTCGGTCAACTCGCGGCGGATGGTGCGGTAGTAGGACTGCTCGTGTTCCCGCGGCAGGCCCACGTACTCGTCAAGGAGGAAGGCCGTGACGTGGCTGAAACTGACCTCGCCTGCCTGGTAACGGCGGATGAGTTCCTGGTAGGTCTGCAGCGGGGTGGAGCCGGTGGCCAGGCCCAGCGTGCAGTCGGGGCGGGTGAGGTAGGTGGTGAACACGTCGGCCGCGGTGCGGGCGACTGCGGCGGCGTCGGCGCAGATGATGACTTCCACGGTGACGCTCCTTTCAGGGAGTGCGGAAAAGCTGTGTGCGTGTGGGGGTTAGGCTGCGCCGTGGACGGCGGTGGCGAACTGCCGGGTCACGAACGACACATCGGTGATGGCGGTGCCGATGATGACGGCGTCCGCGCCGAGGCGCATCGCTTCCGCCGCGAGTTCCGGGGTGTGGTAGCGGCCCTCCGCGGTAAGCAGCGGCTCGCGACCAATAGCTGCGCGGATGTCGGTGACGAGTTCCAGGTCCGGCCCCGGGGTCTTCGCCCGGTGCTCCGTGTATCCCGCCAAGGTGGTGGAGATGATATCCGCGCCAGCCTCATGGGCGGCGACTGCCTCCTCCAGGGTGGCGATGTCGGCCATGATGAGCTTGCCTTCCTCATGGACAGCAGCCACCATGTCGGCGAAGCTGGAACCGTCCGGACGGGGGCGCAGCGTCGCATCTACGGCGACCACGTCTGCACCGGCGCGGGCGACCGCGCGCGCCGAAGCCACCGTCGGGGTGATGTACACGCCCGTATCGCCCTCCTTGGTCAGGCCGATGACGGGCACATCGACTGCACGGGCGACGGCCTCAATGTCGGCGAGCCCGCCGTAGCCGCCGCAGCGGATCGCGGTGGCACCGCCGGCGGCGGCCGCCGCCGCGAGGTGGGCGATGGTGTGGGTGTCCCGCAGGGGGTGCCCGTCGGGGGCCTGCGCGGACACGATCAGCGTGCCCTCGACCTGTGCACGGAAGTCGGTCAGTGTCAGGTTGCCCATGGTGTGTCCTTTCTCCTCCCGCGCCGGCGCGCCGGTGGCGACCACGGCGAAGAAGTACGAAGAAAAATCAAATGAATGAGAACTTATAACGCCGGTGCCACAGCTCCCCTCCCCCAGGCCACAGCGTGAAGGTGGGGGTGTAGCACGACGCAGAAGAAGAAAAACGAGGGGGGTAAGTCCCGTCGCCGGTGACAGCGCTCACGATGCCTCCGCCTCGCGGGATGCTGCGCCGCGAGTCTTTTTGACTTTAGGCGTCAGCGTGGGGTGCGGTGCGGGCCTGCCGCGCGAGGACTGCGGCGCCCACAAGGGGCGCGTTGGTGCCGAGCGTAGCGACCGACAGGGGCAGCTCCGCGTGGTACGGCATGAGGTGGGCGCGCAGCCCTTCCTCCAGGGGGTCCATGATGGCCGCGCCGAGGGTGCCGACCCCGCCGCCGACGACGATGGCGGACACGTCGACTGCGGCGACGAGCCCGGCGAGCCCGCGCCCCACGCAGCGCATCCGTTCGGTGATGATCGTGCGGGCCAGATCCTCGCCGGCGTGGTATCGCTCCATCACCGCCGGCAGGGCCAATGCGTCCTCGGCGAGGCCTGCAGCCCGGCAGTACGCAGCGGACAGCTTCGGCCCGGCACCAACCTCTTCGAGGAAAGAGTAGCTGCCGTCGGGGGCCGGGCAGGGCGCATAGGCGATCTCGCCGCGGCAGTGGTGCGGGGAGTCGGGCACACGACCATCGCTGATAAATGCGCCGCCAATGCCGGTGCCGATGCTGACGAACAGCACGTCCTGCATACCGCGCCCGCCACCATAGGTCGCCTCCCCGAGCCCCATGACGCGCACGTCGTTGTGGATCGCCACGGGTAGGCCGGTGGCCTCCTGGAGGCGCGCGGCCACGGGAGTGCCGCCCCAGCCGGGCATGGTGGGCCCGGCAAAAGCGATGACCCCCTCGGAGGGGTTGACGACGCCGGGGGCACCGACACCCACGGCAGTGACCTCCACCCCGGCGTCTCGTGCGGCCTGCAGGGCCGCCATCACAGCCGCCACCACTTCCGCCATGACGGCCTCCGCCCCCTCCTGCGCGCGCGTCGGCCGCACCGCGCGGGCATGCACGGTCGCAGGCTCCGCATCGGTGACAAGCCCGGTGGCGATCTTCGTGCCACCGATATCGACGGCGACAACGGCGCTGGGGCGTGGCTCAGCTGCGGACGGGGGAAGCGTCATGGCGGTCTCCTGAAAAAAATCTCGGTGGCGACAGAGGCGAGATGGTCACACCCCGGTCGGGGGCCACGGCCGTCGCCGCCCCGCCCGGGGCAACCTGGCTCCCGGTGGGGATGCCAGGTCACTGTGGTGCACGCTACGAGGAAGGGTCGTTGCGTTTACACCATGGTGGCGTCAACGATGGCCTGGATGCGGGCCAGTTCGTCAGCGTTGAGTGGGGTGTGCGGCGGGGCCATGCGACCATCCGGGAACACCCCCAGGTGCACCAGGGCCGCCTTGAAGGCGCCGAGGCCGGCACTGGAGCCGCCCATGCGGGCGCCGTCACCGACGAAGACGATGCGGAACAGCTTGTTCAGCCGCTCCTGCTCCGCGCGGGCGGCGAGGAAGTCGCCGGCCACCGCGTGGCGGGCGAGACGCACGTAGCCGGCGGGATCCACATTGCCGAGGCCCGGCACCACACCATCAGCGCCGAAGAAGTAGTTGACGTCCACGGTGGTCTCCGAGCCGGTGAGCACCTTGAAGTCGTGCAGGCCGCGGGCGTTGCGCGATTCGATGAGGGAACGGGCGGCGGCATCGATGCCGGAGGAATCCTTCACGCCGGACAACACGCCCTCCTCCGCGAGGTCGAGCAGCAGGTGCTCCGGAATGGTGACGTGCACAGACACCGGAATCTGGTAGGCGTACAGCGGCAGCTCGGGGGCCATCGCGTGAATCGCCCGGAAGTGGGTGGCGATCTCGTTGGTGTGGGTGCGCACGTAGAACGGCGCGGTCGCCACGAGGCCGGAGGCCCCGAGCTCCACAGCGTCGGCGACGTGCTCCGCGACGCGGGGGGTGGTGGTGTCGATAACACCCGCGATGACCGGCACGCGGCCGGCCGCGGCGGTCACGACAGTCTCGATGACCTGGCGGCGCTGCTCGCGGGTGAGGAAGACGACCTCAGCGGAGGAGCCGAGGACGAACAAGCCGTCCACGCCGGCGGCGATCATGCGCTCCGCCTGGGCGGCGAGGGTGGCGGTGTCGACGGTGTAGTCAGCGGTAAAGGGAGTGAGAACCGGGGGGATAACGCCGGTGTATGCGGGAGCAGCCATGGTGCTGTGGGTCCTTTCGGTCACAGGGCGTGCAGCGTGTGTGAGTGCTGCGGCACGCGAAGCAACAAGTGGTGGAAATGAGGATTGTGGTTGTCGTGGTGCGCACACGGGTGCTGTGCGCGCACCACGAGTGGACGTGTGTGGTGGGCGGCAGTGCGGGTGTGGGCTCGTGCCGGGGTGGTGCTCGTGATTGTTCACGGCATCCGCCGAGGCTCTGATGTGCGGGGGCATGAACGCGGTGGCCGAGATGCCGCCGGTGTGCACGCACCCGGTGCACCGTCGCGGAGCAGCGGCCCTCGCACCCGGTTGGGGGTTCACCCCACCGGGACACAAGGACAGAGGCCACGGCCCTTTCACCGCCAGCCGCCCATGCGAGCGGGTGCCGGGAGCACCCGCGGGAGACTAGACGGCGGCGTCGGCGTCGTGGGGGCTGTGTGCCGCCAGCGCTCGTACATCCGCGTCGCTGAGGTTCGGCTGGAGCGGGTGGTGGCATGCCACGAGGTGATCCGCGGCGCCGTCCACCCCGAGCAGATCGGGCATGCGCTCCGCGCAGTCGGCGGCAGCCGACCAGCACCGGGTTCTAAACGGGCAGCCGCTCGGCGGATTCACGGCAGAGGGCACGCGGCCCTGCAGCGGAATCGGATCCGCGTCGCGGATGAGCGACGGCGCTGCAGAAAACAGCGCCCGGGTGTACGGGTTGCGCCCGCCCTCCGGGAGCGCGGAGGCAGGAGTACGTTCCAGCACCCGACCCAGGTACATGGTGGCGATGGTGTCGGAGATGCGCTTGACGGTGGAGATGTCGTGGGAGATAAACACCATCGTGAGATCCATCTCCTCCTTCAAATCGAGCAGGAGGTTGAGGATCTGCGCGCGCACCGACACGTCCAGGGCACTGGTCGGTTCGTCGGCGATGAGGATGTCGGGCCGCACGGCGAGCGCGCGGGCGATCGCCACACGCTGCCGCTGGCCGCCGGAGAGCTGTGCCGGCAGCGCACCGGCCGTGCTCCGCGGCAGGCCGACCTTTTCCAGCAGGTCGAGGGCACGCTGTTGGCGCTCCTTCTGGCTGCCCACCTTGTGCACGTCGAGCGGGTCACGGACGATGTCCAGCACCGGCATGCGCCGGTTGAGCGCGGTGGAGGGGTCCTGGAAAATCATCGACACCCGGGAGCCGAGGAAGGTGCGCTTCGCGCGGCCTTTCAGCGCCGTGACATCGGTGCCGTCGATGATGACTTTGCCGTGGGTGGCGTCCTGTAGGCCGACGAGAACCTTGCCGAGCGTGGACTTGCCACAGCCGGACTCCCCCACCACGCCCAGGGTTTCACCCTTGTTGATGCTGAGATTGATGTCCCGGTTGGCGAACAGTTGGCTGGCGGCAAAGCCCTTGCCCTGCACCTTGTGGATGACGTCCATGTGTTCCACGCGGACGAGTTCTTCGCCGCGGGCAACCCGCGCCCCATCCTGGGTGACGTCCCGGGGGGACAATTGAGATGCAGTCATGATGCGTGCGTCCTACCTTTCGCCCGCGGGGGCGTTGCTGGAGGCCAGGGAGTCGTGGCGGGCCGCCACCGGGACGTGTGCCTCCGGGTAGTGGCAGGCCACCTGGTGCTCCTCGGGGCCGGTGGTGGCGGGGAACTGAGCTTGGCAGGTCAGCGTGGCCAGGGGGCAGCGGCCGGCGAAGCGGCAGCCGGCGGGGAATTCGCTCGGCGGGGGCACGGTACCCGGAATCTGGCTGAGGACTTCGGCGTGGTGCTCCACCGACAGCACGGAGGCCAGCAGGCCGCGGCTGTAGTGGTGGCGGGGGTTGCCGATGACTTCGGCGGTCTGGCCGGTCTCGCAGATGCGGCCGCCGTAGAGGACCGCCACCCGGTCGGCGGTGTCCGCCACCAGGGCCAGGTCGTGGGAGACCAGGATGAGCGCGAAGCCGAGCTTCTTCTGCAGGTCGACGAGCAGCTCGATGACCTGAGCCTGCACCGTCACGTCGAGGGCGGTGGTGGGCTCGTCGGCGATGATGAGGGAGGGGTCTCGGGACAGCGCCATCGCGATGACGACGCGCTGCCGCTGGCCGCCGGACAGCTCGTGCGGGTAGGAGTTGAGGATGCGCTCCGGGGGCAGGCCCACCAGGTGCATCAGTTCTTCCTTGCTGCGGGTGCCGTCCCGCTTGATGAGCTGATCCAGCTGGGCGGAGATCTTCATCGAGGGGTTCAGTGCACCGAGGGCGTCCTGGTAGATCATGGCGATCTCCCGGCCGAGGATGCCCTGACGCTGCTTGAGCGTGAGGTCCGTGATGTCACGGCCGTTGAAGATGACCCTTCCTGAGACCTTCGCGGTCGGTGCCTGCAGGCCCATGATCGTCAGCGTCGTCAGCGACTTGCCGGAGCCGGACTCGCCGACCAGGCCGAAGATCTCGCCCCGGCGGACGGAGAAGCTCACGTCGTGGACGACGTTTGTGTCGCCGTAGCGCGCGGGGAACCCGATGGACAGGTGCTGCACATCGATGACGGTGTCGCTGTCTTCGACCACTCGCTGGTTGGCGGCGATGCGGGCGCCTGCGGCCTCCACGCCGGGCACGTCGAAGGTCACGCCCTGCGGGGTGTCGGTGAGCTCGCGGACCTTCGTGTCCGCGACCGAGGCGCTACCGGCCTTGGAGGCACCGGCGGAGGCCCACGCGTCCGAGATTCCCTCGGCGACGATGTTGAGCGCCAGCACCGTCGCGAGGATGAGCATGCCGGGCCAGAAGGTGGCCCACCAGGCGCCAGCAGCGACGAGTTCTTTACCGTCGTTGATGACGGAACCCCAGGAGGGGTTCGGGGGCTGGATGCCCGCCCCCAGGAAGGACAGGGAGGCCTCGAAGACGATCGCGTCGGCGACCATGACGGTGGCGAACACCAGCACCGGGGCGGCAATGTTGCGGGCCACGTGCTTGAGCAGAATGTGCGGCTTCGGTGCGCCGAGCACCCGCTCCGCGGCGACGTAGTCCTCGGAGTACTGGCTCATCACGTTCGCGCGCACGACGCGCGCCACCGACGGGGTGTAGAGGAATGCGATCGTGACGACGATGACGCCGATGGAGTTACCGAAGACGGTGACGAGCACGGCGGCCAGCGCGATGCCGGGGAACGCCATAATGACGTCCAGCACACGCATGATCGTCTCGTCGACGTACTTGTGGCTGGTGCCCGCAATGGAGCCCAGGATGCTGCCGGCAATCAGTGCGAGCGCGGTGGCGCCGAAGCCGATGACCAGCGACCAGCGGGTGCCGACCATGAGCCGGGAGAACACGTCACGGCCCAGGGTGTCACCACCCATGAGCATCTCCCCGTTCGGCGGATTGCCCGGGGCGCCAATGAAGTCCAAAGGATTGTGGGGGGCGAGCAGCGAGCCGAAGAAACCGATGAAGATGATGATCGACACGAAGGTGAAGGCAATCATCGTCGGAATGTTGGGGCGCTTGAAGCTGACCTTCTTCTCGCTCAGTCGAGTAGCAAGATTCTTTCGCATCAGTGACCACTCCTCATGCGGGGGTTCACGACCGCGTACAAAATGTCGACGATCAGGTTGACGACCATAAAGACCAGGGCAATGGTCAACACGGCACCTTGGACCAGGTTGGTGTCACCGGTGGTCACCGCACGCAGGATCACCGAGCCCATGCCCGGGATGGTGAAGATGGCCTCGACGACGACGGTGCCGCCGATCAGCATGCCGATGCGCAGGCCCAACACGGTCAAAGGATTAATCAATGCGTTACGCATCACGTTCTTGGCGACCACCACCGGGTAGGGCACGCCCGACCCGACGGCAGTGCGCACGTAGTCACGGTCCAGTTCCTCCACCACGGAGGTACGGACGATACGCGTCAGGGAGGCCGCCACCACCACGGCGACCGACACGGCCGGCATGATGATGGACTTCGCCCAGGCCTCCGGGTTGACGCTCAGCGGCACGAAGCCGCCGGAGGGGAGCCAGCCGAGGCCCACGGCGAACTCCTGAATCATCAGGATGGCGAGCCAGAAGGTCGGCAGGCTGACGCCGAGAAGGCTCACCAGGCGGATCAGCTGATCCACCCAGCGGTCACGGTACAAGGCAGCAAGGGTGCCGAGGACGACGGACGCGATGACTGCGATGAGCAGGCCCACGCCGGCAATCTGCGCGGTGATGGGCAGGGCGTCCTTGATGACCTCGGCCACGTCCTTCTGCGGCGGCAGGGTGCGGCCAAAGTTCAGCTGGGTGAGGTTTTTCAGCATGGTCACGTAACGCACCACGATAGGGTCGTTGAGACCATTTGCCTCACGGAACGCGTCGAGTTGTTCTTCCGACGCGGCGTCGCCCAGCGCGGAGCGCGCGGGGTCGACGGGAGAAAACTCCATCACGACGAATACGAGAAGCGTGACGCCCAGGAACATGGGCACCATGAGGGCGATTCGCCGCAGGATGAGTTTGATCATCGCTGCCATGGTGACGTTAAACCTTCTTGACGTTGAGGAAGACGAGAGCGTTGGACGGGGAGGGCTTGAAGCCTTCGATCTGCTTCTCGTTCCAGCCGGTGACGTTCTTCACGTGGAAGATCGGGTACAGCGGCACCTGGGTGGCGATGGCGTCGAAGACCTCCTTGTAGAGGGCCTCACGCTTGGAGTCGTCCTGCTCCTGGGATGCCTTGTCGAGGGTGCCCTTGATGAGCAGGAACTCGGGGTCGTCCGAGAAGCGGGCACGGTCGCCCATCCAGGTGTCGGAGGCGTAGTACCAGCGCAGCAGCAGGTCGGCGGAGGAGCCGTAGATGGACGGGTCACCCGAGGCCAGCAGTGCGCGGAACTTCTCGGAGGGAACCTCGGTCTGGTAGACCGCCGAGGAGGCCAGCGGGTTGAGGGTGACGTTGACGCCGATTTCCTTCCAGTTGGACTGGATGATCGGGCCGGCGGCCTTGACGAAGGCCACGTCGGTGGTCACCAGCTCGAAGTCGAGGCTGTCGACGCCGGCTTCCTTGAGCAGTTCGCGTGCCTTGTCCGGGTCGTGGGAGTAGACCGTGGAGGCCTTCTGGTAGCCCGGGTTCTTGTCGTCGAGGTAGCAGGTGGCGGGGGTGGCGTAGCCGTTGGCGGCCACCTTGACGATCTGCTCCATGTCGAGGGCGTAGAACAATGCCTGGCGGACGCGGACGTCGTCGAAGGGCTTCGCCTTGCAGTTGAACATGAGGAACAGCAGGTTGAAGCCCTGCTCGTCGGCGACGGTGGCGGTGGACTTGACGGTGTCCACGTTGAGGAAGGGCACGTTCTGGATGGCGGCGGCGGAGCCGGACTGCAGAGCGGACACGCGGGCGGAGCCCTCGGTGGAGCAGTGCCAGGTGAGCTTGTCGGCGTAGGCCTTCTGGCTGCCGTTGTAGCCGTCAAACTTCTCCATGACGACCAGTGCGGACTCGGCGGAGACGAGCTTGTAGGGGCCGGAGCCGATCGGCTTGGCCTTGAACTCTTCCAGCTTGGCCTCGGTGTCGGTCAGTGCCTTCGGCACGATCTTGACGACGGTGATGAGCTCGAGGAAGTCCGCGTAGGGGTAGTTGAGGTTGAAGCGGATCTTCTTGTCGTCGACGGCCTCGACGTCCTTGAGGAACGCGAGGAACGGGGCGAGCAGGCTCTTGGTGGCCGGGTCGGTGACGCGCTGGAAGGACCAGACGACGTCTTCAGTGGTGACCGGGGAGCCGTCCTGGAAGACGGCACCGTCGCGGAGTTCGGCTTCCCAGGTGACGTCGTCAACCTTGGTCGGCATCTCCTTCGCGAGCGCCGGGTAGGGCTTGCGGTCGGCGGCGGACAGGTCGGTGATGCCCTCCATGATGTGCCACAGGGCGGGCACGCCGACGGCAGAGGATGCCTGGGCGGGGTCGAAGGCGCCGGAGAGGGAGAAGGCGTAGAAGGCGTTGATCTCGCCGCCGCCGGCGGCACCGCCGTCACCGTTGGACGCGGAGGAGGAGTCGGAGGAACCGCCGCCACAGGCGGCGAGCAGGCTGGAGCCTGCACCGACGACGCCAACCGCACCGAGGGCCTTGAGGAAGCTACGGCGCGCCAGCGGGTTGGAGGGGATGATGTTCTCGGTGTTCGACATAGTGTCGACCTCCTTGTGTGTGGACGTTTACTCACAGGCTTTTCTGTCAGACCTCCCGGGAGAGAACACCGGGAGGCGAAAAGCACCCCTGCTGCGGGGGCGGTGGCTTCCACCACATCCACCCCCGTCTGGGGGTGCGAGGCGAGGCCACTTCAGGCCCGTGCCGTGGGAGTGCGTGCTGCAGGAGCACTGTCACCCACTGTGGGGAGGGCGAGCCACCCGCGGGGACTATTCAAAAGCCATGGTCAGGGCGTAGACCCTTCCCAACTGCCAAACGTCTGATGTCTGACCCTTCAAGTGTCCCACACTTCGCGGCACAATTCACATAAAACGGCATATGTGATGCGGTAGACACCACCCGGTTGAGCGCTAATCTCTCACAACAACCCACGCATGCAACTATGGTGAAGGAAAGAGAACGCGACGGGGACCCTGCGTCCATTCCACCCCGCCCCGCCACCGACCCGTTTGACACCCCTTTGTTCCGAAGCGACCGCCATGACTACGAAACACCCCCGCCACCAGCCGCCCAAAACCCGCACCGAGCAGGTGCGCGACGACATCATGGCGTACATCATTTCCCACGGCCTGTCCGCTGGCGACGCCATCCCCACCGAAGCCCAACTGGTCACCATCACCGGGGCCTCGCGCTCCAGCGTGCGTGAGGCCCTGAAAGTCATGGAGACCATGGGCATTGTCTCCATCCGCCGCGGCCACGGCACCTTCGTCGCGGAGACCAGCATGGACGCACTCACCGCCCAGCTGAGCTTCGGCGTCAAACGCGACCTCCCCAACGGCCCCACCGTGCTGTTGGAGACAGTCGAGCTGAGGGAAATCCTCGAACAGGGCCTGGCCCGCCAGCTCTGCCTCACCCCACACCTGGACGTCACCGCCGCGAAGGAAGCGCTGGCGCTCATGAGCGAGGATGCGGAAACCACGGGCGATATCGATGCGGCCCACGATCGACTGTTCCACACGAGCCTCTACGCCCCGCTCGGCAACAGTCTCGTCACTCCCCTGCTGGGCAGTTTCTTCGACGTCTACCAGCAGGTCGAGCTGGGCCCGGCAGGATCAGCACCCGCCACAGAATCGGTGCGCCGACACCAGGACATTCTCGCCGCGATCGAGGCCCGCGATGCTGAAGCTGCAGCGTTCGCTGTCACCCGCCACTTCGACATCATCCGCCGCCGCCTCGCCCACTTCGTGCCCCAGAACCACGCCCTGTAACCATGCACCCCGGGGCATGGTGCCCCTGTATCGGGCACACGCCCGCTTCTCCCCTGCACCACACCGCCGAATTCGGCTGCGCTGCAGGGGTGTTGTCGTCTCCCCACCCACGATGGACAGGGAGGATCATGCGGGGTGGCATGCGGGGGTAGCTCCCCGCCACCATCGCCGGGTGCGCATGTGTACATTGTTCAGCGCGTCGCCCACCGAAGAAACCTCTGATGTTTGCGCGTCACGTGGGGCCTCACGTCCTCGTGGCACTCCGCGCAGCACCCCGGTGGGCGCCTGTTGTCCACACACGTCCACGTCTTTTGTCGAAAGAGCACCACCGTGACCTCCGCACGCCCCACCGTGCCTACCATCAACGCACCCCTCGCGGGGCTGCTGGCCTGCACGATTGCCGCCCCCGCCCTGCTGGTAGCGCCCGCCGCGACAGCCCAGAACTCCGCACCAGAGTCGACTCTGAGCGCACGTCTGCAGGCCGCTGAGACGTCCGTGGCCGAGGTGCTGGCGCACCCCACCACTGACCGCCTCGGGCTGGAGCTGCGCCCCGAACTCCGTGGCGAGGCGGCCCGCGCCGCCGTGCGCGAGGAGGCATATCAGGCAGGTCTCGCAGCACAGGACATCGACCGTGTGCTTGCGGACGCCGAGTACCTCGAGCAACACTCCGCGCAGTTGGCGTCCACGGTGCTGGACCTGTCGGCGCTGGGTGGGCCGAACGCGGACCAGCAGCGCACGCACCAGGACTTCAACTTCGACAACCGGGATCTCACGGGCCTTCTCATCGACCCCGCCAACCCCCAACTGCACACCACCACCGAGGACGGAAAGACGTGGGCGCACCTGCGGGTCTACGTGGATGCCGCCGCCCGGAAGTCTCCTGTGGTGCTCAGCTACCGGCAGACTGGCCGCGTCGACGGCAACTCCTACCGTGACGTGTTCCCCAAGCGCGTGAGCCTGGAGCAGGGTGCCAACGACGTCGCCGTCGATATCACGGGGCTGACGCATCCCGTCGCGCTGTATGTGTCGAACAATTCTCGCCAACCCGCCCGAGTGCGCATCACCGGCACGCAGCTCGCGGGCGCCGTCGACACGTCCGTGGCGGCCTCAGGCCAGCAGCCCTCCGCGGCACCCGTGGCCCTCGGCGGGGAGTTGGGCACCTACCCCACCTACATCTTCGACCCGGCGCGCCCGGAGGCGTTCGCCGACTACCTCGCGTTGCTGCGCACCCAGGAGGCGGGCCGCCCGACGGATCTGCGGTTCGGACAGCAGGACATCTCGGCCCCGGGGGATGCGGTGGCCGCCGCATTCGCTGATGTCAGCGCTGTGGATCCTGCGGCCGCCGCTGCCGCCGCGGAGGTGGCGTTTGCTACGACCGAGGAGCGTCTGGCGACGCTGCGCGCCCTTGATGGTTTCGCCCCGGAGGCTTCCCTGCCCGACCCGCAGGCGGTCAGCCCGCTGCGGGTGGTCATGGTGCTGGATAACGACGTGTGGGCGCCGTCGCCGATGTTTGCGTGGTACGCCTTTTACCACTTCAACGCCCGGGATCTGAGTTTCCTGCGCGGTAATTGGGACTCCATGTACGGCTGGGGCCACACCCACGAGTTGGGTCACATGCTGGACAACCGGCAGGTTGTCGTCAGGGAGGTGACGAACAACCTGTATTCGCTGGCGGGCGCGGTCAAGCGTTACGAGCACCGCCTGGCTGATGGTCGTGAGGGTGGCCAGCTGCAGGATGTGGCGCATCCGGCGGTGCCGCGCGCGCAGCGTGATATTGATGCGTGGCTGCAGGAACGCATCGACAACCCGGGGCGCCGCGGCGCGGATTCGGTGACGAAGGGGGCGTTCAGCGCGAGTAGCAACGTGTTCCACACGACGACGAACCTGTACCCGGCGGTGGCGTTCTTCAACGACTACGACTATTCCGACTACGACTTCTCCTCCTCCCCCTTCACCGAGGACACGGCGGCGGATGTGGCGACCTACGGTGTGTACGGGGCGGCGTTGCGTACCGCTCGTGCTGACAGTGGGTGGCCGTCGCGAATCCACCCCGGTGGTAGCGCGACGGACCGCTATAACCGCTTCATTGTCTTGGCGTCTCGGGGCAGTGGGTTCAACATGTGCGATTACTTCGCGGCCCGCGGCTTCGACGATATTGCGCAGGATACGCGCACCTATTGCGCCCAGTTCCCTGAGATGCCGGTGAAGCTGCAGTACGCCCGGGTGGAGGACGAGTTGGCGCGGGTGCGCGCCCAGTACGATCCGGCGTTTGGCCCGTTTGCTGACTCCACTCGGGTGGAGATCACCTCCGCCCGCTATGACTCTGCGTCCGGTGGGGTGCGGTTGGCGTTTGGGGTCAGTGACCACGCGGACGCGGTGAGCGGCTTTGAGGTGTACCGCGATGGGGTGCTCATTGGCTTCACGCGGAGCGGGGAGTTTGTGGACCGTCACCCGAATCGGGCGATGGATGGCTACGAGGTGGTGGCCTACGATTATCGGCTCACCAGCGTGACGAGTGCGGATGTTGCCCCCGCGCCGCAGCCTGCGCCCAGTGTCACCCCGAAACCGGCGCCGCAGCCCGCCCCGGCACCCACGCCGACCCCCGTGCCGCAGCCCACCCCGTCGAAGGCGCCTGCGCAGCCGACGCCGGCACCCCGGCCGACGGTGACGGCACCGATGACGACGCCCGTCGCCCCGCCGACCACCCCGTCGGTGTCCGCCCGCCCGACGGCCGCACGCCCAAGCGTCTCTGCGGCCCCCACCACCGCGCGCCCGGCGACCTCCACGCCGTCGAGTACCACGGCGCAACCGAAGCCGCCGGCAGCCCAGCCGGAGCCAAGGTTGACGTGGTGGCAGAAGATCCGGCGCGGCTTTGAGCGCCTGTTCACCTCCCCGACGCGCTGGTCCTGGCACTGGTAAATACCAGCTCGGCCAGCCCCGCGGATGATCCCGGCAGGCCGTGGGCTGGCTGGCCTACCCCCGCTCCCCTCGGGTGGGGTTCGTGGCGGCTGCTTCGCTCGTGCCCAGCCCCAGCATGAGACGGTTGGCCCACTGGAAGAACGCGGCGGCACTGACGATGTCCATGACGCCGGCATCGTCGAGGCCCACGGCATGCAGTGCGGCGACGTCACTGCCGTCGAACTGCCGAGTGCTCAACCGTGTGGCGGCACGCACGACCGCCGCCGCAGCCGGGTCACGCACCTCAGCATCCGGCCCAGAGGCCAGCACCGCAGCGACATCGTCGCTGAGGTCAGGGCGGTGGGCGCGGGCGCGCGCTTCGTGCACCGAGGCGCAGTAGGCGCAGCCGTTGACAGTACTCACCGTCACTGCGGCGAGCTCCCGCAATCCCTGGTCGGCACCGCCCTCTGGGGCGCCGAAAATACCGAAGTCCACGAGGGTGCGGGCCCGGAGTGCCTGCGGGTCGCGGGCCAGCATGCGGAAGTAGGGCATCCGCACCCGGGAGGGTTCCACCACGGCGTCGACGTCCACCTCCTCCGGCGGCAGCGGCGGCACCCACGGTTCCCAGGGCAGCTGGCCGCTGCGGAACACGGTGCTGTAGCTGGGCCGGTGGGTGTGCGCCTCACCGGGCTCTGCCGCATGCACCAGGGTGAGGAAGAAGGTGAGGAACGCAACCAATTGGGCGAGGACCACGATCTCCGTGTCCTCCCACCCTGCGGCACGCAACCCCGCCACCTCGTTGTCCGTCAGTCTCGCCGGTTCACGCACCATCACCGTCGCGAAGCGTTCCGCAGCACCCAGCCGGGGGCTCACGAAAGGGTCCTCCTGGGCCAGTTCGGCGAAGAAATCCTCCGCCACGCCGAGAAGACGGGCCACATGGAGGGCCACATGCAGGCGCTCCCCGGAGCTCACCCCGCAGGCGCTGTCCTCCCCGAACACCAGCACCTCCCACGCACGCTGGGTGTACTCCGCCACCTGCGGGCGCAGCCTGCCAGACAGCCCGGGGCTGAGCAGGTCAATCACATCATTCATCACAACATCCTTCATCTCGTGTCGATTGTTTTTCTCTCTGGCACCCGTGTACCCCACGGCTGTGGCCTGCGTCCCTGCCCCCGACCGGGGGCGTGGGCCCGGCTGGGCCCGGGAGGCACCGCCCCACCTGTGGCGGCTACAGGCCGATGTTCAACGAGCCACTGCGGTAATTCGCGCCCGGAATCGCCTCCAGCAACTGACGAGTGAACTCACTGCGCGGGCGCTCAAAGATCTCCTCGGTCGGCCCATAATCGACCTGCACCCCGCGCCGCAGCACCGACACCGTGTCCGAAATCTGCCGCACCACCGCCAGGTCATGGCTGATGAACACATAGGTCACCCCCAACTCCTCCTGCAGGTCACGCAACAGCCGCAGAATCTGCGCCTGCACCGTCACATCCAACGCACTGGTCGCCTCGTCAAGCACCACCAACTGCGGCTGCACAATCAACGCCCGCGCAATCGCCACCCGCTGCCGCTGCCCACCAGACAACTGGCTCGGTCGGCGCGACATCAGCGCCGGATCGAGACTCACCAGTTCAAAAAAGCGCTCCACCTCAGCACGAATCGCCGCCGCACTCCCCCTGCGCAGGTTCTGCAACGGCTCCGCCACCGACTGCCCCACCGTGCGCCGCGGATTCAACGACGCCAAAGGATTCTGGTACACCAACTGCACCCGGGCCGGATCCCGACGGCGCAACTCCTCCCCCGCCACCACGATCCGCCCCGACGTCGGCGCCTGCACTTGGGCAATCGCCCGACCCGTCGTCGTCTTCCCGGAACCCGACTCGCCCACCACGGCATGCGTCGTACCGCGCGCCACCTGGAACGACACCCCATCAACAGCGCGGAAATCACCAAAGACCTGCACCAGGCGATCGACCTCCAGCACAGGATCCGCCGCCACCGGGGCCGACACCACCTGCGGCGTCTGCGCCAAGCCCGGCACATCCGCCAACAACTGCCGCGTATACGGGTGCTCAGGCTGGGCCACAATCGCGGCCGCCACCCCGTGCTCCACCACACGACCCTGCTTCATCACCACCAGATGATCCGCACGATCACCTGCCACCGCCAGATCATGGGTAATGATCACCATCGCGATCCCCCGCTCCCGACGCAGCTGGTCCAGCAGATCCAGCACCTTCTTCTGCACCGTCACATCCAGCGCACTCGTCGGCTCATCAGCGATGATGAGCTCCGGCTCCACCGCAATCGCCGCAGCAATCAACACCCGCTGCTTCATCCCGCCGGATAACTCGTGCGGGTACTGCCGGGCGCGCCGGGCGGGATCGTCGATACCAACCCGTTCCAGCAGCTCGATGATGCGTGCGCGGCGCTCAGTGGCGTTGAGGTCCGTGTGGAGGGTGAGGACTTCGTCGATGGCGGAGCCGACGGTCTTGACCGGGTTGAGAGAGTTGTTGGGGTCTTGGGGAATGAGAGCAATGTGGCGGCCGCGGAGGGCACGCCAGGCTTCCACGCTGAGTCCGGTGAGTTCTTTGGAGGGGCCTTCGCCACCGCGGAACAGTACGGATCCGCCGATGATGGTGGCGCTGTCGGGCAGGAGCCCGAGGGCGGCGTGGGCGGTCGTGGTTTTCCCGGAGCCGGACTCGCCGACAATGGCGGTGACCTGTCCGGGCAGGACCTGAAAGGAGACGTCGTGGGTGGCTGGGGTGCCGTGGTAGGCGACGGTGAGGTCGCGGACGTCGAGGACTGGGGTGGGTGGCATCGGCTTTAGGTTTCCTTCCCGACGGCGGTGGACAGGGAGTGTGCGGAGAGCACGACGGCGACAATGACGGCGCCGGGGAGCACGGTGAGCCACCAGGCGGTGGCGATGTAGTTGCGGGAGTCCGCGATGAGCAGACCCCACTCCGGTGTGGGTGGTGGGGTGCCGTAGCCCAAGAACCCCAGCACGCTGATCTGGAGGATGGCGGTGCCGAACTGGAGGGCAGCCATCGCGGCCACAGGGGTCAGCGAGTTGGGCAGGATGTGCCGCAGCAGCACCTGGGTGCTGCTGCCACCGCTGCCGTAGGCGGCTTCGACGAAGTCGGCTCGGGCGACGCGCCGGACCTCCGTGCGGACCAGCCGGGCGAAGAAGGCGACGCTGGCCAGCCCGACGGCGATCGCGGCGTGGAAGGTGCCGAACCCGAGGACGATGATGATCGACAGGCTGAGCAGCAGGGAGGGGATGGCGAGGAGCACGTCGACGCCACGCATGATGAGGGAATCGATGACGCCGCCGCGGGCGCCGGCGAGAATGCCGAGCAGCGTGCCGACGCTCACCCCGACGCTGACGGCCAGGAGTGCCGCCAGGACCGAGGCGCGGGTGCCGTAGACGACACGGGCGAACAGATCCCGGCCCACGGCATCGGTGCCGAAAATGTGCTCCCGGGAGGGCGGCAGCAGCCCCTCGGCGTGGCCCTCGATCGGTAAGGACGATGTGAACATCTGCGGGACTGCCGCCCACAGCACGACGATGCCGAGGACGAGCAGTGCCGGGAGAAGCGTTCGACGGTGGTTTAGGCGCGCCATGAGGAAGCCTTTCGCAGGCGGGGATCGATGAGCGGCTGGAGTGCATCCACGGCCGCGTTGATGAGGACGTAGACGGTGGCGGCGAGCACCACGATCGCGAGCAACACGGGGGTGTCCCGGGTGGAGACGGCGTCGACGGTCATCTGCCCCAGCCCCGCCCGGCCGAACACGGCCTCCGTGACGACGGCACCACCCACGAGTTCACCGAACGCGAGACCGGCGACAGTGAGTGCGGGCAGAATCGCGGCGGGCAGGATCTGGTGCACTGTCAGCCGCCACGTGGAGGCCCCACGGGCGCGGGACACATCCACGAAGGACTGGGACGAAATCTCGTCGATGCTGCGCAGCAGCACCTGCGCCATGGGCGCGGCAATCGGGATCGCAAGCGTGATCGTCGGCAGGATGAGTTCCTGGGCGGGGCTGGCACCAATGATGGGGACCAGGCCCAGGCGGAACGACACCCACTGGATGAGGATGATGCCGACGAGGAAAGTCGGCACCGAGGACATCAGCGGTGGCAGGGCCCGCGCCCACCGCCCCAGACGCGGGGAGAAACTCACGGCGGCGGCAATCATCGCGGTGAACACCAGCGCGGTGACAAAGGCACTAGCCGCCAGCAGGACCGTGCCGGGCAGGGCGGCAGCGATCATTTCGCGCACCGGGGTGCCCGTCGTCACCGACACCCCAAAGTCGCCGGTGAGGAACCCACCCAGGCTGAGCAGATACTGCGCCAGCAGGGGCTTGTCGGCGCCGAGCTGGGCGCGGATCTCGGCGACCTGCTGCGGGCTCAGCCCTAAGTCGGGATTCGCGTAGCGGGCCTGCACGGCGTCACCGGGCAGGGCGCTCAAAAGGACGAACGCGAGGGTGAAGGCGGCGAGAATCACGCCCAGGATGCGGGCAAGTCGGGCGATCATGGCAGGTCCTCCGCACGGACGAGTTCGTAGAAACTGGGGCGGCCCACAGCTTCTGTCTGGAAGCCTTCGATCCCGTCGGCGACGGCGAAGACTTGGGGTTCTTCGAACAGGGGGATGGTGTAGTGCTTGCGCAGTAGCAGGCGTTGGGCGGCAGCACTCGCCGCCGCCCGCTGCTCAGGACGCGGGGAGCTCGCCACCTGCTGGAGCAACTCCTCCAGCTCCGGATCACCCAGGGAGTCGTCCTGCGGATCGAAGTTGCGCAGGCTGTTGCGGTTGGTGGAGAAGTATTGACTTTTGATGACGTCGAAGTCGGCGCGGCCCACCATGCTGTGGTGCACCTGGATGAGCTCGGGGTCTTTGATGGCGGCGTTCTGCGCGGCCTTGTCCCCGGGGTAGAGGGTGAGGTCCACCCCGATGCGGCGGAATTGCTCCTGCAGCTTGGTGATGAGTTCTTTGCTGCGGGGCTGCACGAGGGCGTGATTGACGGTGAGGTGCAGGCGTTCGCCGTTGTTGACCCGGATGCCATCGGCGCCGGGGTGCCACCCGGCCTCGTCGAGGAGCGCCCGCGCCCGGTCCACGTCGTAGACGAGCCGGTCAGACTGGTCGAGGAAGCCTTGGGCACTGCGGGCGAGTACTCCCGCGGCCACGGGGTAGCTGTCCGAGTAGAGGGTGCGGTTGATGTCCTCCCTGTCGACGGCGAGGCTGAGCGCTTCGCGTACCCGCTCGTCGCCCAGGATCGGGGTGCGGGGGCGCAGGTCGAGGCCGTTGTTCACGCCGTTGGTGCCGTGGGAGACGATGCGAATGCCTGCGTCGCGGAGGTGTTTTTCGCTCGGCGCTGCGATGGTGCGGGCGATATCAGCTTGCCCGGAGACCATCGCCCCCTCGCGGACAGCGTCCTCGCCGGCCAGGGTGATGGTGATCCCGGGGATGCGGGCGGGCCCTTGGTGGGCGCGCGCCGGGGGCGCCCAGGCGTAATCCTCGCGGCGCACCAGGCGCAGCTCGTGGCCGAGGTCCTCGCCGGCGATGACGAAGGGTCCCGAGCCGATGACCTCGGTGGCGTGTCCTGGGGAGAAGGTTTCCGCCGGGGCGTCGAGGGTGGCGTTCGCGAGCAGGCCGGAGTTCATGGTCGACGTGGCCTGGGCGAATCCTGGGCTGGGGGCGGAGAAGAAAAAGCGGATGGTGTGCGCGTCCAGCACTTCGGAGCGGGAGTAGTTATTGATCTGCTCGGAGACCGTCCAGGTGCGGTCCTTGTCGCCCAGCCCGTAGAGGTCGAAGTTTTTCTTCACGTTCCAGGCGTCGAGGGGGCTGCCGTCGGAATAGGTCACTCCTGGGCGCAGGCGGAAGGTGTAGATGGTGCTGTCGGCGTTGACGTCGGGCAGGGATTCGGCGATCCAGGGGGACAACTCCAGGGTGTCGGGGTCCTGGTAGAGCAACCGGTCGGTGATGTTGTTGACCACCCCTCCGTTGGGGTAATAGCCGGCGGTCGGCGGGTAGAGGTTCGTGTAGAACGCCTGCTCCAGGTAGACGAGGTTGCCGCCGGTGTCGTCGGCGGCTGGGCTGGTGCAGCTCGTGGCCGCCGCAGCTGCGGTGAGGATGGCACCGAGTGCCAGTCGAAGCCTTCGCGGTGGGGTGCGCCAGGCGGCCATGATGGGTCCTTTCGTCGGGACGGTGGAACAATGTCAGCCAAAATTAGACTGGCTTGTCTAGGTTGTCAAGACCGACCTGTTCATATTAGGGTTGTCGCAGTTCACACGCAGACAAAGGATCTCCCCATGACCCCCACACCACCCCCGCTCGAGACGCAGCCCGCCACCATCGCCCTGATCGGCATGGGACCCCGCGGCGTGAGCACCCTCGAACGCCTTATTGCCTCCTCCGACGAGTCCACGCCGCTGCACATCCACGTCATCGACCCCTGGCAGATCGGCGCGGGCGAACTGTGGCGCACCGATCAGACGGACCTGATGTGCATGAACACCCTCGCCCACGCGGTCACCCTCTACACCGAGCCCGGGGCCACCATCGCCGGCCCCATCCGCCCCGGCCCCACGATGTACGAATGGGCGGTGGGCGTTCGCACCGGCGTTCTCAGCGCTGACCTGCCGCCCCACCTGGAGGAAGAAACCCACCGCACCCGCCCCGAATCGCACCCCTCCCGGGCGCTCTACGGCGCGTACATCCGCTGGGTATACGAGCACATCCCCCGCCCCACACACGTCACCCTCGTCGAGCACCACGCCACAGCCACTCGCATCACTGCCGACGGCGACGCGGACTTCATCGAGCTCAGCGACGGCACCACGGTGCGCGCCCACGCCACCGTCTACGCCCCCGGGTGGGTGCAGCCACAGCACACCCCTCCCGCGGGGATGACGGGCCGGTGGATCGCGCCCGGCAATCCCATTGACCAGCCCGTCGACACCATCGCCGCCGGCGAGGACGTGCTGCTGCGGGGCCTGGGCATGGGATTCTTTGACGCAGTCACGCTTCTCACCCAGGGACGCGGCGGCAGGCACGACGCCGAGCGCTACCACCCCAGCGGTGCCGAGCCACGCATCCGGGCGACCTCCCGGCGCGGCTACCCCTTCTACCCCAAGAGCGAATACGAATCCTTGCCCCCGCGGCCGCAACTGACCCGCCTGCAGCGGGCGCTCGCGGCACACGCCGACGAGACGACGGTAGATTTCCGCGTCGCCATCGCCCCGGCGGTGCTGCGCGACGCCTACGAGGCCTACTACCGCACTCTGGGGCGCGTGCACCCTGAGCGGTTGGCGCTGCCCCTGGAAGAGATCCTCACGCGGATCGACGCCACCGCCCCAGAGGAGCTCCCCACCCGGCTCGCCGACGCCACAGTGGATGCGACGGACGTGTGGGATCACCGCGCGGAATTCAATCCGCTGGCCGGCGCACCCGACACGCCGGATGAATTCCACCGCTTCCTCCTGCACCGCCTGCGAAGGGATGCGGCCGACTCCGCGCAGGGCGCACTGAGCCCCCGGAAAGCTGCGCTGTGGACCCTGAGCGCGAGCCGCAAGCTGGTCTCCGTCTTCGGCGAGCAGGGCCGCTACACCGCCGACTCCCTGCCTGCCTTCGCCGACTTCATGGCCTTCGGCCAGATGGTCGGCTCCGGACCCCCAGCATTTCGCACGCGGGAACTCATCCGGCTCGTGGAGGCCGGCATCGTCACCTTCATTCATCCTGAGCAGGCGGCACACGCCGCCGCAACGGCCGACGTTGTCCTCGACGCCTTCCTACCGAACCCGGATCTGCGCACCACCGGCGACCCGCTGATGCGCCAGCTGCGCGACACCGGCCGTCTGCAGCCGTTCGCACCCCACGGGGTGGCCACCGCCTCGCCGGCGGTCGACCCCACCACCCGTCTGGTGGCGGGCGATGCGCGCCTGCATCTTCTGGGAATTCCCACCCACGCCCAGTTCGCCGACATGTCGATCTCCCCGATGCCGGGCACCGACCCCACCATGCTGCGGGAGACTGATGCTGCGGCCCGCAGCGCCCTTGCCATCGCGCTCCAGGCAGCCCACGGCGGCTAAGAGGCTGCTGCACCAACTGCGGCACACACGCCTCCGCCCGCGCCACTGCTCACCTGCAGCCGTGAACACACGGCGCGGTGGGCGGGGGCGCGGGCGGAGACAATACCCTGGCATCCCAGGGGCCACGCAGGCGGCTAGTTCATGCGGGCGAGGATCTCGTCGACGGCCGCATCGGCCGGGATCTCGACGGTCTCGCCGCCACGGATCCGCAGCTCCATGGTGCCGTCGGCGAAGCCGCGACCCAGCACGGCGACCAGCGGCATGCCGAGCAGCTCCGCGTCCTTGAACTTCACACCCGGAGACACCTTCGGGCGGTCATCGAGGAGCACCTCCACCCCACGGGCATCGAGCTCTGCGGCCAGCGCCTCCGCCGCAGCGATCGCGGCCTCGTCCTTGTTGGCGCACACCACGTGCACCTGGAACGGGGCGACAGCCAGCGGCCAGTTCAAGCCCTTGTCGTCGCAGCGCTGCTCCGCGATGACGGCCACGAGGCGGGACACACCGATGCCGTAGGAGCCCATCGTCGGCACAGAGCGCTTACCGGACTCGTCGAGGAACTGCACGTCGAAAGCCTCGGTGTACTTCCGGCCCAGCTGGAAGATGTGACCGATTTCGATGCCACGTTCCAGGGTCAGCGTGCCCTGGCCCGCGGGCGCCGGGTCGCCTTCCCGAATCTCGGCGGCCTCGATGAACCCATCCGGGGTGAAGTCGCGGCCCGCGACCAGGCCGACCACGTGCCGCTGCGGGGCATCCGCGCCCGTAATCCAGGAGGAACCCGTGGACACCCGCGGATCGGCAAGCACCTTCACACCATGGGCGGCCAGCGCGCGGGGGCCGACGTAGCCCTTGACGAGGAAGGGATTGTCAACGAAGTCCTTCTCCACCGCCATCTCCACGGTGGCGGGCTCCAGGGATGCCTCGAGGCGCTTGAAGTCGACCTCACGGTCCCCGGGCACCAGCACACCGGCGAGCTCCGGCTCGCCGCCGGGGGCGGTGATCTTCACGATGACGCACTTGAGGGTATCGGCGGCGGTGACCGCACGGCCCTCGACCGTCACGCCTTCCGCGTTCGCCCACTGCACGAGCGCCTCAATGGTCTCGCTCGCAGGGGTGTCGTACTCCTGTGCCTCGGGCAGGCCCTCGATGGGGCGCTCCTCGCCGGGCTGGGTGACGACGGCCTCCACGTTGGCGGCGTAGTCGCCGTCAGTGGCGCGGACGAACGTATCCTCACCGTTGGGGCTGATCGCCAGGAACTCCTCCGAGGCGGAGCCGCCCATCGCACCCGAGGTCGCCGCACAGATGGCGTATTCCACACCCAGACGGTCGAACACGTTCTGGTACGCCTGGCGGTGCAGGGCGTAGGACTCGTCCAGGCCGGCATCATCCATGTTGAAGGAGTAAGAATCCTTCATCACGAACTCGCGGCCGCGCAGGATACCGGCGCGGGGCCGCTCCTCATCGCGGTACTTCGTCTGGATCTGGTACAGGATCGTCGGCAGATCCTTGTAGGAGGAATACATGTCCTTGACCAGGGCGGTGAACATTTCCTCGTGGGTGGGGCCCAGCAGGTAGTCCGCGCCCTTGCGGTCCTTCAGGCGGAACAGGGCGTCGCCGTATTCGGTCCAGCGGCCGGTGACCTCGTAGGGCTCGCGCGGCAGCAGCGCCGGCAGGGAGATCTCCTGGCCACCGATGGCGTTCATTTCCTCACGGACGACGTCCTCCACCTTGCGCAGCACCCGCAGGCCCAGCGGCAGCCACGTGTAGACACCGGGGGCGGCGCGGCGGATGTAGCCGGCGCGAACGAGCAGCTTGTGGCTGGGAACTTCTGCGTCTGCGGGGTCTTCGCGCAGCGTGCGCAAAAACAGGGTCGACATGCGAGTAATCATGGGGCCTGATTCTACCTCCCCCTTCCTGCACACCATGCACCCCGCCCCGCCGCGCGGGCGGCACGGTGATGATGCGCTCCCCCACACCACAGCCGCGCCCGCGTCACCGATAGAGTGGCTGCATGCTCATCGTGCTTGCCCCCTCTGAGACCAAAACCGTCGGCGGCGACGGTCCCGCCCGCGACATCACCAGTGCCGACGGCCTCGCAGGGATGTCCTTCCCCGCGCTCAACCCGGTGCGCGCCGCCATCGCCACCGACCTCGTGCAGCTGTGTGCACAGGACGTGGACGCGGCCTGCGCCGCGTTGAAGGTGGGCCCCGCCAAGCGGGGTGATGTGGAACTCACAGCGCAGCTGCGCACCTCCCCCACCATGCCGGCGATTCTGCGCTACACGGGCGTGCAATATGACGCCCTCGACGCGGGCACGCTCACGCACGCTCAGCAGCAGTGCCTGGCCATCGGCTCCGCCCTGTTCGGTGTGGTCGCCGCAGCCGACCCCATCCCCTTTTACCGGCTGTCTGGTGGTTCGAAGCTCCCCCAGGCTGACGGAGCAACCCCCACCATGAAGGCCCGCTGGGGCAGCGCGATCACGCACGCTTTGACGTCCGTGCAGGACGAGCAGCTTGTCATCGACTTGCGTTCCGGGACCTACCAGCAGCTTGGGGCGGTCAAAGACGCGGTCACCGTCCGGGTGGAATCGGAGTACCCCGACGGCAGCCGCAAGGTGGTCAGCCACTTCAACAAGCATTACAAGGGCTTGCTTGCGCGCGCCCTCGCCGAGGCGAGCACCACCACCGAGTGCCGCGACATCGATGACGTGGCGCAGGTGGCGACCGCCGCAGGGTACCGGATGGAGCGCACCTCCCCCACCCAGCTGACCATGGTCGTCAGCGCGTAGACGCGCCCGTCATCCCCACACCTGCGCTGACGCCCCCGGACCTCAGAGGCTCCGGGGGCGTCCGTCAGCGCCGCCACGGTGGCCGCCACATGGTGCGGGGTTAGCTCGTGATGGGCCTGCGCGTGGCCACCAGCCACGCAAGCACAGCCCCGGTGACCAACCACGCGGCCAAAATGAGGGGTGCGGCCCACTCGGGGAATTGGTAGGTTTCCAGCACGTGGCCCGCTGCCACACCAATATTGTTGACCGGCAGCAGGGACCCGATGAAGGCAAGTGCGGGGGTGTGGGTGTTCACCACGAGAGCCTCAACCAGGTAGAAGTCGGCGATCATCACCATGGAGCCCACCAGGGAGCTCTTCGTCAGCCACGCCAGGAACGCCGAGAGGGTCGGAACGATCAACAAGCGCAGCGCGGGGACAATCAATTCCTGGGGCGAGCTGAGATCCAGGTCGATGCCGCGCGCCGTGAACACGCCGATGCTTCCTGCCATGCCCACGACGACTGAGATGAGGCAGAGGAAGAGCCCCGCTGCGAAGCGAGCGAACATGTCCAGGCTCCGCCTCGGCGTGGCTTGGTAGGTCCACGGCAGCGTCGGCGGGAGCATGAAAAATGCGACAGCGTAGATGATCACCAGCAAAACGACATCGCTCATCATGGCGGCGTCACCCCATGAGGCTTGCTCGAGATTCATCAACAGTGATGCCGGGAGCATCCCCACCACGATGGCGGCCATGAACAGCCACGTCGAACGGGTGGAAGTGAGTGCGTAGAGTTCCGCGCGCAGGGCACGCAGCGGCGTGAGCGGGTGAGCCAACACGCGAGTAGTGCGGGGGCTGGTTGAGGTACCTGTGGTGGTCGTCATGGTGATTGTTCTCCTTCGGGCGGGCTAACTGTGGGCCTGGTAGTCAACGGCGTGGCTGGTGGCGTCAAGGAAGGCGTCCTCCAGGTTGGCCGTCTCTGCGACAAGCATCGTCAGCGCGATGCTGTGCTGCGCCGCGATCTCGCCGACGTCGTGCGGGCTGAGCGCTGTGGTACTCACCCGGTCGCCGGCAACCGTCAGCTCGTGCGCGCCGACCCCGGCCGCCAGCAATGCGTTGGCGAGGTCCTCGATGCGGGCGCTGCGGGCCACGGTGGTGGGCTTCACCCGGGTGGTGAAGTCCTCCACGGAACCTTCGTGCAACAGCCGTCCCTGGCCGATGACCACCAATCGTTCGGCGGTGGCGGCAATCTCGTGCAACAGGTGGGATGAAACGAGGACGCTGCGCCCTTCGCTGGCGAAGGAGGCAAGCATCTCGCGCATCCACCGCACACCTGCCGGGTCTAGGCCGTTGACGGGCTCATCAAGCAGCAGGTGCTGCGGGTCACCCAGAAGTGCGCAGGACAGGCCGAGGCGCTGCTTCATACCGAGGGAGAATGTCCCCACACGGGTGCCGGCGACGTCCGCGAGCCCCACCATGCCCAGCACCTCCTCTGCGCGACGGGCGGAGATTCCCGCAAGCGCCGCCACATACTTCACATGGCTGATGGCGCTTCGCTTCGGGTGGAACCAGTTGCTGTCCAGCATGGCCCCCACCGTGGTCAGCGGCGCGGTCAGGGAGGAAAAGGTACGCCCGTCAAAGGTGGCGGTCCCGCTGGTGGGGTGCTCCATCGCCAGGCACAGCCGCATGGTGGTGGATTTCCCCGCTCCGTTGGGGCCGAGGAAGCCGGTGATAGCCCCATCGGGCACACAAAAGGTCAGGTCGTGGATGCGTTGGTCTTTACACAGGGCGGTGATGTTGAGCATGCCCCCATCATGTTCTGGGGACCGCGGGCTACGCGTCCCCCTGGGGACTGATCTTGGCGATCTCATCCCTAGGGATGAGAGCGCCGCACGCCAGATGCGGCTTAGTCCCCTGTGCCGCGACCGATGCCGTTGCGCAGGGCGAAGAGGACCGCGTGGACGCGGTCGCGTGCCTCAAGCTTGCGCAGGATATGCCGCACGTGGGTTTTCACCGTCGCCATGGAGACGTATTCACAGGCGGCGATTTCTTCGTTGGAGAGCCCCTGCGCCATCAATGCGAGGATGTCGTATTCGCGTGGAGTCAGTGCGTCGCCACTCGGGGTGGCGATGCCTGCTGCGCCGGCGTGGACGCCCGATGGAGCGCCGCCGCTGGGGGCCGGCCGGTGGGAGGCCACAACGGGTTCCGACACCGGCGTGTGCGGGTGGTGCCGTGCGTCGGTGTCAGGGGCACCGTTGAGCAATTGCATGGCTACCGATGCGGACATACTGCTCTGCCCGGCGGCAACTGCCCTGATCGCGGCGGTCAGTTCTGCCGGCTGACTGTCTTTGAGGATGAAGCCGACAGCCCCCGCACGCAGGGCACCGTCGATGAAGTCGTAGGCATCAAAAGTGGTGAGCATGATGATCTTCACCCCCGCCCACCGACTCAGGATCTTCTCTGTCGCTTCGATGCCGTCCATGTGGGGCATTTGCACATCCATGAGGACCACGTCGACTGCGGCACCGGCAGTGGTGAGTTTCTCCATCGTCGCTAACGCCTGGTGGCCATCCCCGGCTTCGAAGGCCACCTCCATGTCCTCCTGGGCGCCCACCAGCAGGGCGAACCCCGCCCGGACCAGGGGTTGGTCGTCAACGATGCCGACGGAAATCATGCGATTCATCCTAATCCCCGACTGTGGTCGACGAGGACGAAAGAGGAATCAGCGCCGTGATCTGAAAACTCATCCCATCGTCATCGATGGTGAGCGTGCCGTTGTGCGCGCGGACTCGCTCCCTCATCCCCACCACCCCCAGGTGCGATCCTTCGCCCGTGGGGCGGGGTTCGCGTTGCTTGTCATTGACAGCAGTCAGGCGCAGCACCGTCCCCCACCCCAGGGGGCCTGGTTCGATCGCTGCTTCGATCACGCCCCGTGCGCCTTCCGAGTATCGCAACATGTTCGTCAACATCTCCTGGATGATCCGGTAGCTGGTCATCAGCACGAGATCATCCGTCATCCGCCCGCCCGAGCCCGTGGCGTCGTCTGGAGTGTCAAAGATGTCGAACCCTGTGGCCACCACGTCGAGGTGGGCTGCGCGGGCGTCAGCCAGCAGCCGATGAACGTCGGGGCGCTGCCGCGGCCGGGCTTCATCATCGCGCAAGGTGGTGACGATGCTGCGCATCTGCTCAATGGAATCACGACCCGCGGCAGAAATCCTCGACAGCGCCGACAACGCCACCGCCCCCTCCCCCGTAGCGAGAGCCCCATCGGCCAAAGAGATGATCCCCTGCAGATTATGCGCTACCACGTCGTGCATGTCGCGGGCGATGCGGGCGCGTTCCGCTGCTGCGGCAAGCTCAGCCTCCAACTGCAGCGCCTGGCGATCACGATCACGACGCGCCGCCAGAAGACCGAGTGCCCACCCAAAGGCAATGACGAGGCACTGCACCAGGAACACGACCGCCGCGTTCATCGGTTCGAGGTAGCCATCCTGGTACACATACCGCCACCACACCCAGATCGAGCCCAGCAGGATCCAGGCCAGCCACAGCGGCTGCCACCTCCTGCTGGTGAGCTGGGAGGTGCGGGCCGCAGCCCAACCCACAAGCACCGCTGCTGGCACGATGACGCTGTCCGCCTCGACGGTGAGAAGACTCAGGCACACGGCGGTGACGAGCAACGCGACGTTGGGGCTGCGCTTGGCCACCAGCAGCGCCACGCTGGCACAGATCAGCAAACCGCTGACAACCCAGGTGGGCACGGCAACACCTCGTCTTTCTTGTCCGGGGAAGCTGACAGCACACAGGGCACAGATGCGGCCCGAGGCCATGCCGTTTTCACCTTAGAGCACAGTGGTTCTGCGCGCGGCGGTTCCCGCAGCCACCACCGGGTGGTTAGAGTGTGTCGCCATGGCAATCGCAACTCTTGAGGAGTACATGGACACCGTGGCGGACGGCATCGCCACCGAGCGTATGACGGAGGTGCTGGACTGGGTCCGCAGCCACTACCCCGACCTAGAGCTGCGCATCGCGTGGAATCAGCCGATGTTCACCCACCACGGCACGTTCATTGTGGGTTTTTCCTCTGCCAGCAAGCACCTATCGATCGCCCCGGAACGGGCCACCATGGTGCATTTTCAGCAGCTTCTTGACGAGCGCGGCGTGGACCGAGGGAAGATGTTCATCCGCCAGCCCTACACCACGGACGTGGATTATGAGCTCCTCGGCCAGCTCATCGACTTCCAGATCGAAGACAAGCGGGACTGCACGACTTTCTGGCGCCCGAAAGAGGACTAAGAATTCATGCCCCTTTTTTCCCAGACACCCAGCCGGGGCCATTGATGGGCAGCGTCCCGTCGATGATGCGTCGCGGGGCGTGCAGGTGGATTATGCGCCTCGCTGCGCGGCAGCTTCCGCGCGTTTGCCCTCAGCAATATCGATCGGGGTAAAACGGATACGCCAGATGGCGATGCCGACGATCGTCAGTGCCAGCGCGCCGCACAGCAGCAGGCTGGTGGTGTAGCCCTGGCCGAGGGCCTGCTGTTCCATCAGGGTGAGGTTGGCTCGGTCAATCAAGGCGGGGTCGCTGCCGAGCGCAGCCCTGGTGGTCGCTTCCGCCACGGCGGTCACCGCGGCCAAGCCAAGGGGCCCACCCAGGGTCTGGCACACAAGCGAGGTCGCGGTGAGCGGTCCAACGTCAGCGGGGCGCACCCCGGCGACGACGGACAAAGTGAGGGGAATGAGGACGATGCCGACGCCCGCGCCGATGATGAGGATCGGCAGCAGCAGGTCGGGCCAGTAGTGGGCGTGCTCGTCGAGGGTGGAGCCGTAGGCGAAGCCTGCGGCGAGAATGAGACCGCCTACGGCGACGATCCACCGGGGGCTGGCGATTTCTGCGGCCCGCGACGCGGCGGCACTACCCGCCCCCAGGGCGAAGGCGAAGGGGATGAACGCCAGGCCTGCCTTGAGAGGGCCGTAGCCGAGGACCTCTTGGACGAAGAGGGCGACCTGGACGGTCATCGCCATGAGGAGCGCGCCGGCGAGCAGCAAGCAGACGAACACGGCGGCACGCGAGCTGTCGCTAAACATCCGCAGCGGCAGCACCGGGTTGGTGGCGCGTCGCTGGGAGGCGAAGAACATCACCAGCAGAGCCACACCGGCGATGAGTGCGCCAACAACTGCCGCGTTCAGCCCGGCACCGCCCTCCGCGAGGCCGAACACCAGGAGGGTGGACGCGCCCGTCGCGAGGACTGCCCCGCGCACGTCGAGGGCCATACGGGTGGTTTCCTCGCGGGCGGTCAACACAGTCCAGCCCACCGCGACGATGACCACACCGATCGGCACGTTGATGAGAAAAATCCACCGCCACGATGCTTCCGTCAACGCTCCACCGATGACCAGTCCGAGCACACTGCCCAACCCCGTCATCATCGCGAAGACACTGAACGCCTGATTACGGGGCTTACCCGGCGCGAACGTCACGACGATGAGCGCCATCGCTGTCGGGCTGGCGACCGCCGCCCCGATGCCTTGGACAACGCGCGCCACGAGCAGCACCGCTGGTGTGGTCGCCAGGCCGCATGCCAGGGAAGCCAGGGTGAACAGGGCCACGCCCGTGAGGAAGACTTTCTTCCGGCCGAAGACGTCACCAATGCGACCGCCCAAAAGCAGCAGTCCACCGTAGGCCAGGGCGTAGGCGGTGACGATGTAGCTGCGGAGTGCGTCGCTCAAGTCCAATTCGACTTGAATGCGCGCCAACGCCAGGTTCACGACCGTGCCGTCGAGGACGACCATCAACTGCAGGGCGGACAATACCGCCAGCGGCCATCCCAGCGCACTGCGGGGCGCGGCCGCATCAACGCGGGAACTCATAGGCTCGCAACCTCACCGATGACGATGACCGCCGGCGGGGCGATCTCTTCCGCCGCGAGGGTGGCGCCGAGGTTGCCCAAGGTGCAGCGCACACTGCGCTGCACCGCGGTGGTGCCTTCTTGAATGATGGCCACCGGGGTGTCGGCCGGTTTGCCGGCGTCAAGGAGTGCTGCGGCGATCTTCGGCCCGTTTTTCACCCCCATGATGATGGAGATCGTGCCACCAACCTTGGCGAGCGCATCGAAGTCCGTCAGCGACTTCGGGTGCCCGGGGGGCACATGCCCGCTGACAACGGTAAAGCTATGCACCACGCCCCGCTGGGTGACAGGCACCCCCGCCGCCGCCGGCACACTGATCGCACTGGTCACCCCGGGGATGACCTCGCAATCGATGCCGGCCTCGGCGAGTGCCTGCAGTTCCTCAAAACCACGGCCGAAGACGTAAGGGTCACCGCCTTTGAGGCGCGCCACCTTCTTGCCCTGGCGAGCGAAGTCCACGAGGTACTGGTTGATCCGCTCTTGGGCGACCTGGCGGCCGTAGGGAAGTTTGGAGGCGTCGATGATCTCCACCGCAGTGGTGTCGACGAGTTTCTCCAGCTCCGCCGTCGGCCCCAGGTGATCCGCCACGATGACGTCGGCCGCCTGCAGTCGCAGCATGCCGCGCACGGTGATGAGGTCCCAGGCACCGGGGCCGCCGCCGATGAGGCTGACTGGGGGAACCCCCACCGGCCAGGAGGGGCGCTCGGAGGGGCGGAGAAGTTGCTCACTCATAACGGCAAAGTCTAGCCGGTGGCCCGAGCCGAAAAACATCAGCGCAGTCCGCCCCGGCGCCTCCCCTGCCGCGTACCGGCGACAGACGTGGCCCGGCAGGTGTGGCGCGTGCGCGGCCCACCCCGCGCACGCCACCATGCGCCACCAGGCTGCTGCTGTAGCGCCTCCACCAGGGGGTGTCGCCGTTGTGTGTTCTCCCGCATCCCCCGCACTGTGGCGGCCGGTGGTCGATACCTATGCCGCCCAAAAGGCGGAGCCACCGTCACCTGCTTCCTGGTGGGTTTTTCTCTCCGAACCACTGATGCCGCCCGGCCCCACGGCGCGGCATAGTGGTAAGCGACAACCCCCACCCTGCGTGCCGTAGGGGTGGTGCGTGTGTGTTGTCGCCTCGAAGTTTTTTCGACGTGTCCCCGTTTGTCTTCCAAGGAGTTCGGCAGCCGCCATGTTTCTTGCGTTGCGCGACCTGAAAGCCGCTAAAGGCAGGTTCGCTCTCATTACCGTCACCGTCGCCATGATGGCGTTGCTCGTCAGCTTCCTTTCCGGCCTGACGGGCGGCCTGGTGCACCAAAACATTTCCTCCCTCGATGTCGTCCGCGGTTCGGGCGCACAGGTCGCGTACGTGGCCGACGAGAATTTGGACCGCTCGACGTTCACGGTGCCGAGCAGTCTGCTCGATGCGCAGCCGGCGACCGCTGTGGGCATCTCCCGCGGGCAGGTCCAGGGCCAAAACTTCGCGGTGCTGGGGGTGCGTGCCGGCGCGCATGGCCCCGCCAGCGATGCCACTCCCCTGCCGGCGGCGGGGCACGTGGTGCTCAGCCAGCCTGTGGCGACCGCCCTGGACGCCCACCAGGGCGACACGCTGACGCTGAACAACAGCTCCGTGGTCGTCGACGCTATTGCTGGCGATGACTGGTACGCCCACCAGGAGGTCATCTGGACACACCTCGCAGACGAGCAACCCGCCACCTTCGTCGTCGCTGACGGCCCGGAGCAGACCATTCCGGGGCTGACCGCGCTCAAGGCGAAGAAGTTGCAGGACACGATCGCCTCCTATAAGGCGGAGTCCACGTCGCTGACAATGATCAACGTCATGCTGCTCATCATCACCGCCCTGGTCACCGGCGCGTTTTTCACCGTGTGGACCATCCAGCGCAAGCCCGACATCGCCACCCTCAAGGCGTTGGGCGCGACAACCTCTGCGCTGGTCGTCGACGCGTTGGGGCAGGCCACTATCATCCTGGCGCTGGGTATTGGTGCGGGGCTGGCCATCACCTTGGGTGCTTCGGCGCTCATCGGTGGGGCGATGCCGTTCGTGGTGTCCCCCGGCACCACGGTCGTCCCGGCTGCCGGGATGTTCGCCCTGGGCCTGCTGGGCGCGGGGCTGTCACTGACGTTCTTGCGGACCGCGTCCGCTCTGTCCGCTCTGGGAGGTAACCGATGACCACCGACACTCACCCCGCATCCCGTCCCATTGCCTTGAGCGTGCGCGATGTCGTGCTGAGTTTCCCCGACGGCGACGACACGGTCACCGCTGTCGACCATGTGTCCTTCGATCTGCACCAGGGCGAGCTGGTGGCGATCACTGGCCCCTCCGGGTCGGGCAAGTCCTCCCTGTTGGCGGTCGCCTCGACGCTCATTGCGCCGAATTCCGGCTCGGTGCTCTTGGGCGACACGGAACTGGCGACACTCACGCCCAAGGAGTCGGCGGCGGTGCGGCGCACCCGCATCGGGATCGTGTTCCAGCAGTCGAACCTGCTGGGTTCCCTCACAGCACTGGACCAGCTGCTGATGACCGATCACCTCGTTGCCCCGTGGTCGCGTTCCCGGGTGAAGGGCGCGGCCGCGAAGCAGGCCTCCCGGGCCCGCGCGGAGGAGCTGCTGGAGCGCCTCGACCTCGGTGCGGCGATGCACCGCTCCACCAGCGCGCTCTCCGGCGGCCAACGTCAGCGGGTCAACATTGCCCGCGCGCTCATGCACTCGCCGGAGCTTCTCGTCGTGGATGAGCCGACCTCAGCATTGGATTCGCAGCGCTCCCAGGCCGTCATGGACTTGCTGCTGGAACTGGTCCGGGAGGAAGGTGTCGGCACCCTGCTGGTCACCCACGACAAGGAGGCCGCCGCCCGCGCCGACCGGGAACTGGTCATGGTCGACGGTGTGCTGCACCCAGCAGACCAGGCGCCCACGCGCTAACCCCTGCTGGGCGAGCACCACACACAGCAGCGCCACCGCATGAACGCGGTGGCGCTGCTTGCTTTTAGGGTGTGCGGTGCCCCCTACTCCCCTCGCTCCTAGGTGCGGGCGGCACGGGTGCGCTGCGCGTAGGCGCGGGCGGCCTGCACGAAGCGCCCCACTGCCTGCGGCACCGACGCCGGGTGCACGTGCAGGTAGGAGGCGTGCACCGTCGGGCTGAGGAAGCCTTCGGCGGCGCGAGTGCCGTTCCAGGTGCGCCAGCCCCACGCCGGGGCGAAGCCGTCGGCCTGCTGGTTCGTCAGCGCCGTGTGGTGAAACTCGTGGCCGGTGACGCGTTCGCCCGCGCGGTAGAGCACCGAGTCGCCCAGGGCGACGGCCTCCCGGTAGCCCAAGGTGAGCCGACGCCCCATCGCCGCGTGAGTATCAATGACCCCGAGCATGGGGTGGGCGTCCAGCGACTGCGTCAACCACAGCAAGCCCGCACACTCCCCGTGCACGGGCGCGCCATCAGCCACCAGGGTCTGGAACGCCGCCGTCAGGTCGCTGCGCGCCGACAAGGCCTCGACATGCTCCTCGGGGAAACCGCCGGGAATGATGAGCCCATCGCACACCGGCAGCGCGTCCAACAGCGGGTCGAAACGCACCACCCGGGCGCCCGCCGCATGCAACAGTTCCTCGTGCTCGGTGTAGGCGAACGTGAAGGCGGGGCCACCCGCCAACGCGATCCGCGGCTGCGGGCCACTCTCCTCACCACCCGGGAGGTACGGGGCCACTTCGGCGGCCGGGTCCCACGCGGGACCTGTGTAACTACACGCCGCCGCCGCGATGACCGCGTCCAGGTCAACGTGTTCCTCCACGAGGTCCGCCATGCGCCCCACCGCCTCCACGGCCTCCCGGCCGTGCTCCGCGGCGGTCACCAGCCCGAGGTGCCGGGAGGGAACCTCCACCCCCGTCATGCGGGGCACGCTGCCCAACACAGGCACGCCGACAGCCTCAACGGCGGCGCGAGCGACCGCAGCGTGGCGTTCCGTGCCGGCCTTGTTGAGGATGACGCCAGCGACCCGCACCCCCTGGTTGCTGGTGGCAAAACCACGCACCAGCGCGCCGGCCGATTGGCTCATGCCGCGCACGTCAACAACGAGGATGACCGGCACCCCCAGCAGGGCTGCGATCTCCGCCGTGGAACCCGGCGCGCACGTGGGGTCCGCGTGCTCGGCGATGCGGCCATCAAACAGCCCCATCACGCCTTCAATGACGCTGATGTCGCAGCCGGCGGAGCCGTGGGCGTACAACGGGCCGATGCGGCCGGATCCGCACATGACGGAGTCGAGGTTGCGGCCCGGCCGGCCGGCAGCAAGGGTGTGGTAGCCGGGGTCGATGTAGTCCGGCCCCACCTTGAAGGGGGCGACCGTCATGCGCCGCGCCAGGGCCGCGATGAGCCCTGTGGCGATCGTTGTTTTTCCCGTCCCGGAGGATGGCGCGGCGATACAGATCGCCGGCGTGGGGGCGGTGGCGTGGGCTACCACTCGATGCCTTTCTGGCCTTTGCGGCCCACATCCATGGGGTGCTTAATTTTGGTCATTTCGGTCACCAGGTCGGCGACCTCCACCAGCTTCTCGGGGGCGTTGCGTCCGGTCATGACGACGTGCTGGGTGCCGGGGCGGGTGGCGAGCGTTTCCACGACGTCGTCGAGGTCAATCCACCCCCACGTCAGCGGGTAGGTGAATTCGTCCAGCACGTAGAAGTCGTGGGTTTCCGCCGCCAGGCGTCGTTTGACTTCCTCCCAGCCGTCGGCGGCATCGCGGGCGTGGTCCTCCTCGGAGCCGGATTTCTTCGCCCAGGACCAGCCCTCGCCCATCTTGTGCCACTCGACAGGTCCGCCGATGCCGCGCTCGTCGTGGAGTTCGCCGAGGGTGCGGAAGACGCTTTCCTCCCCGACTTTCCACTTCGGCGACTTCACGAACTGGAACACGCCGATGCGCATCCCCTGGTTCCAGGCGCGCATCGCCATGCCGAAGGCGGCGGTCGATTTTCCTTTCCCGGGGCCGGTGTGCACGGCGGTAATCGGCAGCAGTCGGCGCTGGCGGGTCGTCAGCCCGTCGTCGGGGATGGACTTCGGGTCGAGTTTTCCTTGGGGCATGGGTTTTAAGATATACGACCGCGCGCCGCGGGGACGCTGTGCTGCACCTGAGTGACGCACACGGCCCCGGCACTGCGACAGCCATCAAGGGTGCGCGGTGCCGGGGCCGGGTGGGGACCCGCCGGGTGGGCTAGTGAGAGGCCGGGGTTTTGCGGCTGCGGAACATCACGCCCGCCACCATGACGACGACGAGGGCGAGGACAACGTAGTTGGAGATTTTCGCGTATGCGCTCAGCAGGTCGACGGCGGGTTCGCCGACGACGTAGCCGAAGACCATGTAGGCCGCCAGCCACACGGTGGCGGCAATGTAGTCGATGAGGAGGAATTTCTTCAGCGGCATGCCGTGGGCGCCCATGAGGACGAACACCACGAGGCGTAGGGGCAGCGGGATGGGAATGTAGGCGGCGAAAATGCCCACCCAACCCATCTTTTTCGCCCAGCGTTCCGCCCGCTCATAGTTGCGGGCGGCGCGGGCCGACTGGTTGGCGGACATTTCGATCATGCCGCGGCCCCACAGGTTGCCGGCCCACCAGTACACCCAGTCGAATTTAATGCGGGTAAGCCCGCCGAGCAGCAGCGGCCACAACAGCGGGACGGCGGTGCCGACGGCGGCCAAGGATCCCAGTGCCGCGCCGCCGACCGAGGAACCTAAGAGGGCGACCAGCCACGGCAGGCGCGATTCGGCGGCCAATAGCCAGGCGCGCAGCGGCAGCAGCATGAGGCTGACGACGCCGACGGCGACGATTGAGCCGAAGCACCACAGGTCGGCTTTGCCGGGCTTGGAGTTCCACGGCATGCCCGGCTGATCCCACCAGGCAGGCTCGGCCGCGGCGTCAGTTGCGGTCGCGGCCGAGTCGGCGGCGTGCGGGGTACTCGGGGAGGCGTCACCGTGGCGTGCTTCCTCCGGGTGCTCGGGGTGCGCCTGCGGCGAGGTGTTGTCGGTCATGAAGGACAGGCTACAGCAGGCCGCCGCAGCAGCCCGGGCGGGGTTAACCCCACGCCACGTCCTGAAGGTCCACGCCTTCGCTAGCAGCCTGGGCTTCCACGAGGTCGCGGAGGTACCCAGCCGCGCCCTGGTAGAACCGTGCGAAGCGCTCATCGTCAACGTACATGCGGGCCAGCAGCACCTGGCGGGCGGCCGTGCACTCGAAGGATGCGCCCACCGCATCCCGGTGTGCGTGCACCAGGCGGGCGGCCTCCGGGGAGCCTGGGGCCACACCTGCGGCGCGGGCGGCCAGGAGTTCGTCGACGAAAGCGCGGTGAGTGGCCAGCAGGTCCGCCCCCGCGGGGCCGGACTGTGCCTGCTGCCATGCGTCAGTGTCGCCCCAGCGGGCGGCGGCTTCCTCCCGATAGGCGTCCCAGGTGTCCTCCCACAGGGCGTCCCCCGGAGTTGAGCACTCCCCGGGGTCCTGGTTGTCGTCGTGCGGTGTCGTGGTCATGGTGTATCCCTTCAGCAGTGTGTCCACTGCGCGCAGTCGCGCGCGCAGGCGCACAGCGTCCTCCTCCAGGCGGCGCCGGTGGCGGCGCAGAATTTCGGCCTGGCGGCGAGGGTGATCCAGCACGTCACCGATATCGCGCAAGGGGACCCCTGCGGCCCGGAAGACGAGGATCTGGCGGGCGCGGGTCATCTCCTCAGGCGTGTAGACCCGGTGATTGTCGCTACTGCGCCACGTCGGCTGCAGCAGGCCAATGTCATCCCAGTGCCGCAGCGTCCGGGCGGTCACCGACAAAGCCTGGGCAGCCTGCCCGATCGTGAGATCGGACCCGGACGAATCGCAAGTGGTCATCAACGGCCATCCCTTCCCTGCCGCTCACTGTGGCAGTGGTGCTCGTGGTGCTGTGTGCATCCTCCACTGTGCGGGGTTGACGCGACGGTAACGCCAAATCCAGGCCCCTGGCGCCGACACGTGGACACGCCCAGCACGTGGTCCTCCTGGGTGTGCGGGGTTAGACCGCGTCGATGATCCCGGACAGGGATTCCGCGTCGAGCTCGTCCAATTTCGCGTAGGCGCCGACGAGCCCCCGGGCGAGTTCCTTCGCCAAGCCCAGGGTGACACGACCGCCGCGCTCACAGTCGACGACGAGGCTGCCGGCGAGGCCCCGGCGGGAGATCTGGGTGGCGGCGCGCCGCACGCCCGCCACCCCCGCAGCAGACGTGTCGCGCCCGTCGGAGAGCACCACCAGCATCGCGCGGCGGCCGGGCTCTTTCCGGTGTTCCCGCTCGATGAGTTCCTCAGCCAGCAGCAGTCCCTGCGCCAGGGGTGTGCGGCCACCAGTGGCGGCGTGCGCCATCCGGCGCACCGCCACCTCGATGCTGCCGGTCGGCGGCAGCAGAATCTCCGGTGCACGACCGCGCACGCTGATGACGGCGACCTTGTCGCGCCGCTGGTAGGCGTCGCGCAGGAGCGACACCACGGCACCGGTGACTGCCGAGAGACGATCCCGGGCAGCCATGGAGCCGGAGGCGTCGACAAGGAACACGATGAGGTTGGATTCCTGCCCGCGGCGGAGGCTGCCGCGCAAGTCGGTGGGCCGGAAGTCGATCATCTCTCCGCGGATCTGGGCCCCACGGTCCGCCGCGGCGAGCACGCTACCGACGACGTTGAGCCCGTGCCCGCCAGCGACCGCGCGCACCGTCGCCCCCTGAGCCGAGTAGGCCTTCGAGCGTCGGCCCGGCACGCCTTCCTCGCCGATGCCGGCGCGGCGCAGCAACCTAGGGGCGAAAGGGGGCGCCGGATGCGGCGCTACCTGCCTTCCCGTCGGTGGTGGGAGTCTCGTCCTGCTGTGGCGGGGTGGCCGGGTCCTCCGAGGCCTGCTCCTGGGGCTCGGTCTCGGGGGCGGGAGCGTCCCCGGACTCAGGGGTGTCCTCCTCGGGGAAGTTTTCTGCAGCGTCCTCGAGTGCCTGCTCCAGCTGCTGCTCGTCCAGGCCAGTGTCGTCGAAAGGATCCCGGCGCTTGCGGTGCGGCAATGCCAGCTTCGCCGCCACCGCAATATCCTCCTCGGCGACCTCCACCGCGCCCCGCAGCGCGGCATGCGCCCGGGCGGTGCGGGCGATGACCAAGTCGGCGCGCATGCCATCGACATCAAACGATGCACACACGTGCGCGATGCGCGCCAGCATGACGTCGCCGAGCTGCACCTGCGGCAACAGCGTGCGGGCGACCTCCAACTGGGCGGCCAGTTCTGATTCCACCGGCGCATACCCGGAGACGAACTCCGCCGGGTCTTCTTCAAAAGCCAAACGCCGGCGCATGATCTCCGCGCGCACCTCCACGTCGCGGGAGGCACGCACCTCGACCGCCAGGCCGAAACGGTCCAGCAGCTGCGGGCGCAGCTCCCCCTCCTCGGGGTTCATGGAACCCACCAGCACGAACCGCGCCGGGGAGGTGTGGGAAATACCGTCGCGCTCGATGGTGACCTGCCCCGTGGCCGCCGCGTCCAGCAAACTGTCGACGAGGTGATCCGGCAGGAGGTTGACCTCGTCGACGTACAGGATGCCGCCGTCCGCCTGCGCGAGCAGGCCCGGCTTGTATTCCGCGCGACCCGTCGTCAGGACGGTCTCCACGTCGAGGGAACCCACAACGCGATCCTCGGTGGCACCAATGGGCAGGTTGACCAGGGGCCCCTGAATGAGGCGGGCAAAGCCGCGGATGGTGGTGGTCTTAGCAGTGCCCTTCTCGCCGCGCACCACCACGCCACCAATGCTGGGGGCAATGGCCGTCAGCATGAGGGCGAGCCGGAGCTCGTCGTGGCCGACGACGGCGGAGAAAGGGAAACCAACCGGTTGCATCTGTTGCGAAGTCACAAAGCACAAGCATAGCGACCAGCAACCCCACTACGGCCACCCGCACCCGCGGGGCACCCCCGTTGCCACCCCATGCGCCGCACGCAGCCCGTCTCGTGTACGCCCCTTGTCGCGGCGGCCGGGTGCGCGGGGCTCGCCGGCGCCAGACACACGTGTGCCCCCGGAGCACCACCAAAGGTGGGCTGCGGGGGCACACGTGGGTGCGCTGCGACTTAGTTGTCGAGCTTGAGCACCTTCTGAGTGTGGCTCCACACTTCGTCGAACATCTTCTGGTCGGTGGCAAGCTTCACGCCGTAGGAGGGGACCATTTCCTTGATCTTCGGGCCCCACTCGACCATCTTCTGGCCGAAGCAGCGCTCGAGGACCTCCAGCAGGGCTGCCGGGGCGATGGACGCGCCCGGGGAGGCACCGAGGAGACCAGCGATGGTGCCCTCAGAGTTGTTGATCAGGGCGGTGCCGAACTCCAGGGAACCGAAGCGGGGGCCGACGATCGGCTTGATGACCTGGACGCGCTGGCCGGCGGTGACCAACTCCCAGTCCTCGGCCTTCGCGGACGGCATGTACTCGCGCAGCGCTTCGACGCGGGCCTCTTCGTCCTTGAGCAGCTCGGTGATGAGGTACTTCGTCAGGCCCATCTCCTGCACACCCACGGCAAGCATGGACATCAGGTTGGTGGGGCGCAGGGACTTCGGCAGGTCGAACCAGGAGCCCTTCTTCAGGAACTTCGGGGTCCAGCCAGCATACGGGCCGAACAGCAGGCCCTTCTTGCCGTCGATGACGCGGGTGTCGAGGTGCGGCACCGACATCGGCGGCGCGCCCACGGAGGCCTTGCCGTACACCTTCGCGCGGTGCTGCTCCACGAGCTCTTCGTTGGTGCAGCGCAGCCACTCGCCGGACACGGGGAAGCCACCGAAGCCACGGATCTCGGGGATGCCGGCCTTCTGCAGCAGCGGCAGCGCCATGCCACCGGCGCCGACGAAGACGAAGTTGGCGCGGACGACAGACTCGTCGCCGGTGTGGACGTTGCGGACCACAACCTTCCACTTCGCACCGTCGCGCTTGATGTCCTTGACCTCGTGGCCGTAGCGGACGGTCGTGCCGCGCTCCTGGCAGCCCTTGATGAACTGCTTCGTCAGCGCACCGTAGTTGATGTCGGTGCCGGCATCGGTCCAGGAGATGGCGACCGGGTTCTCGTCGAAGTTACGCCCCTTGGCCATCAGCGGCAGGAACTCTGCGAAGGTGGCCGGGTCGTCGCTGAACTGCATGTTGGGGAACAGCGGGTGCGGGGCCAGTGCATCGTAGCGGCGCTTGAGGTAGTCAATCTGATCGGCGCCCTGCGCGAAGGACACGTGCGGGACCTGGTTGATGAAGTCGCGGGCGTCGGTGAGGACACCGGCCTCCAGCTGGTGTGCCCAGAACTGGCGGGACACCTGGAACTTTTCGTTGACGCCGATGGCCTTCGCGGTCTGGATCTTGCCGTTGACATCGGGGGTGTAGTTCAGCTCGCAGAGAGCGGAGTGGCCGGTACCTGCGTTGTTCCACGGGGAGGAGGACTCCTCGGCGGGGCCATCCAGACGCTCGAAGATGACCTGGGACCACTCGGGCTCCAGTTCGCTGAGCATGGCACCGAGGGTGGCGGACATGATGCCCGCACCGATCAGGACGACATCAGCTTCATCGGTCACAGGGTTTTTCGTCGTGGATCCGGGAGTGGAATCAGACACTTTGTTTAACTTCCTTACGGATTGCTTCTTCGCTTTGCCCTGGGCGTACGCGCCGCATCATCAGCTGCCGCGCGTAGGACTTGCCCGCGGTGCGGGGTGTGTTCTCCGCGCGCCCACCCAGACGTGGGCGCGAAGAGCCAACCCACATCCGGGCAGCGCCTCCATTGCTCTACCACCCTACTCCCCTGAGCGCGGGGGTAGGGGAATTTTGGTTGAGTTTCCCCCAAAATTCCCCCCTCCCCAACGAACGCCACAGCAACTGACGGGCCAAAACCCCAGTAACGGGGGCACTACTATCGTCACCGGGGGCAGTGCGGCACCCCTATGAACGCGGTACAAAAATTACCCCCGTTCACCGCCCCGAGTACACCCGTGCCCCGCGGCACGGCGTTCCCTCCACCCCGGGGCGTAGCAGATGTGCTTGACCGCGCGTGCGCGAATTGCCAGACAAATCACAGCCCGCCGCACTAGGTTGGGTCCCATGACTTCCAACGCATCAACGCCTGCCCCCTACTCCTCCACTGGCAACTCCTCCTCCCCCGACCTGCCGCCGGCGGCGACGTCGTCGGTAGCCTGGCCGCCCCAGTTCCGTGTGGACACGCTCCAGTGGGAGCCCGACGAGCTGGGCGAGGGTTTCTTCCACGCCACGGTCGACCTGGGCCGCGACCCGGAAGGCGAAACCGACATTGTCGGCACCCTGGTGGAGTACCGCCCGTCGACCCCGCTGCCGGAGCACGCGCCGACGGTGCTGTGGGTGCACGGCATGACGGATTACTTCTTCCAGGCGCACGTCGCCCACCACCTCGCCCAGCGGGGCATCCGCACGATGGGTGTGGATTTGCGCAAGTGCGGCCGCTCGTGGCGGCCAGGTCAGCGCTGGCACCACACCCTTGATCTGGCGTACTACGACATGGAACTCAACGCGGCACTGGCGGCCGCCGGCGCCCACGGGCCGGTGGTGGTGCTGGCGCACTCGACGGGCGGGTTGATTACCCCGCTATGGCTGGACCGGCTGCGGTTGCAGGCCCAGGAGGATCCGGCGGCGGCCGCCCTGTTGGCTCCCCTGGCGGGCGTGGTGCTCAACTCTCCCTGGTTGGGGATGATGATCCCGAACTGGGCGGAGAAAATGTTGCGCCCCGCGGTGCGCACCCTGGGGAAGGCGCGGCCGAACATGCCGATGCGCAGCGGCGGCGACTTGAGCGCCTACGGGCAGTCGATTCACTCTTCCGCGCACGGCGAGTGGGATTTCAACCTCGACTACAAGCCCTTGGAGGGGCAGCCGAAGACGGTGGGCTGGTTGCGGGCCATCATCGTCGGCCAGGACACCATCCACTCCGGGGTGGTGGAATGCCCGGCCCCCACCATGGTGTTGTGTTCTACGAGTTCGTGGCTCAATAAGCCGTATTCTGCGGCGACGGATTGTGCCGACGCGGTCCTCGACGTCAACGACATTGTGTCCTGGTCGCCGAGCCTGGCCGCCACGGGTGATGAGGTGACCATCCACCAGATCCCCGGCGCACGCCACGACGTGTTCCTCTCCCAGCACATCGCCCGGGCCACGGCTTTTGCCCGCCTGGACGATTTCCTCGATTCCCTCGGCCTCTAACACACCTCCTTGGGCGGCGCTTCGCGCAGCCGCCAGTCGCACATCACCCCTTTTTTCGAAAGGTTCCCCTGGTCTCTTATGAGCACGTCCCCCGAGCGCCCCGCGGGCGCCCAGCACTTCGACCTCGTCATCATCGGCACCGGCTCCGGAAACTCGATCCCCGGCCCGGAGTTCGATGACAAGTCCATCGCGATCATCGAAAAAGGTGTGTTCGGCGGCACCTGCCTCAACGTGGGCTGCATTCCGACGAAGATGTACGTCTACGCCGCCGACGTGGCCCGGGAAATCCAGGATGCCGCCCGCTACAACCTGCACGCCACCTATGAGGGTGCCGACTGGCCGGCAATCGTCGAGCGGGTGTTCTCCCGCCGCATCGACCCCATCGCCGCCGGCGGTGAGGCGTACCGTCGCGGCCCGGAGACCCCGAACATCACCGTCTTCGACGGCCACGCCTCCTTCGTCGGCCCCCGCACCATCGCCACCTCCACCGGCGGGGAGGACGTCGTCATCACGGGCGACCAGGTGGTCATCGCCACGGGTGCCCGCCCCGCGGTGCTGCCGGTGTTCGAGTCCTCGGATGTGTCGTACTACACGAACGAAAACATCATGCGGCTGCCGCAGCTGCCGCAGTCGATGATCATCGTCGGTGGTGGGTTCATTGCCGCCGAGTTCGCCCACGTCTTCTCCTCCCTCGGGGTCGACGTCACGCTCGTCAACCGTTCCGAGCGGCTGCTGCGCGCCCTCGACCGGGAAGTATCCGACGCGTTCACCGAGATCGCGGCGACGCAGTGGAACCTCAAGCTGGGCCGCACCGTGTCCGCCGCCCGCGATACGGATACGGGGGTGGAGCTCGTCCTCGACAACGGCGAGACCCTGCAGGCCGAGGTCCTGCTGCTGGCCACGGGCCGCATCCCCAACGGCGACCAGATGAACCTTCAGGCCGCCGGCATCGCCATGGATGGCGACCGTATCAAAGTCGACGAGTTCGGCCGCACCACTGCCGAGGGCGTGTGGGCGCTCGGCGACGTGTCCTCCCCCTACCAGCTCAAGCACGTGGCCAACGCGGAGATGCGGGCAGTGCGCCACAACCTGCTGCACCCGGAGGATCTGCGGCCCATGCCGCACGACCTGGTGCCGTCGGCGATTTTCTCCCACCCGCAGATCGCCACCGTCGGCCTCACCGAGGAGCAGGCCCGGGAGCAGGGTTTCGACATCACCGTGAAGGTGCAGAAGTACGGGGATGTGGCCTACGGCTGGGCGATGGAGGACACCACCAGCTTCGCCAAGCTCATCGCCGACAAGGCCACCGGCCGCCTGCTGGGTGTGCACATCATGGGCCCGCAGGCCTCGACCCTCATCCAGCAGCTGATCACTGTCATGGCGTTCGACCTGGATGCCCGCAAGGTCGCGACCGACCAGTACTGGATTCACCCCGCCTTGCCGGAGCTCATCGAAAACGCCCTGCTGGGTTTGGAGTTCTAAGCACGTATCCCGTGTGATTTCGTGCCACTGCCCCGGGTGCCCAAGTGCGGGCCCCGGGGCAGTGCTGTGTCTCACGCGCGGTGCGATGCCGGGGCCGGTGTGTGGGGGTGGGCGGTGGGTCTACACTCATCATCCATGTCAGCCACGAGCATTTACCGGGCTCCCCTGTGGCCCACCACCGCCGGAATCCTCGTCGCGGTGATCGCCACCGCCTTCGACCAGACGGCGGTCACAGCGGTCATGCCGACGATTACGAGCGCCCTCGGCGGGACGAGCGCCTATTCGCTGACCTTCGTGCTGCCGTTCGCCGCGAGCGTGTTCGGCATGGTCGGCGCGGGTGTGGTGACGGACCGCTACGGGGCCCGCCTGTCGATGCTCGCCGGCTGCCTGGTGCTCCTGGCCGGCCTGGGGTTGGCGATCATCGCCCCCACCATGGCGGTGTTTGTTGCCTCCCGTGTAATTCAGGGCCTCGGCGGCGGGGCACTCATCGTCGCCATCTACTCCGTCATCGGGGTGGCGTATCCCGCGGCGCTGCGCCCCAAGGTCTTCGCCGCGTTTGCGGGCGCGTGGGTGGTGCCCAGCCTCATCGGGCCCGGCGTGGCGGGACTCATCGCCCAGGCCACGAGTTGGCATGGGGTGTTTGTGTTGGTGGCGGCCACGCTGCTGCTGGCGCTGGTGCTGCTGGCACGGGTGCTGCGCACCCTGCCCCGCCCCAAACGCGCCGCGTCGGGCGCCGCTGGGCGTAGCACCCGGGGCGCGCTGCTGGCCGCGACGCTGGTGTCGTTGAGCGTGGCGGTGATGAACTTCTCCTCCCAGGTGGACTTACGCTGGGCGGCGCCGCTGTTTCTCGGCGGGGCGGCGGCAACGGTGTGGGCTTCGCGCCCACTGGTGCCCCGGGGCAATGCGTTGATGTGGACCCGCGCGTTCGCCGACATGTTTTTCGCCGCCGAGATCTACCTGCCGCTGTTGCTCAGCCAGAGCTACCGGTTGGGACCGACGCTCACAGGTCTAGGGCTGACGGTGTCCGGGGTGACGTGGTTCGCCGGGTCCACGGCGCAAGCACGCATCGGTGCCCGGGTGCCGCTGCGCACGGTGGTGCTGGCGAGCTACGGCATGATGACGGCGGGCATGGCGCTGCTCATGGTGGCCGCCGCAATGGAAGTCCACTGGGCGGTCGCTGTCGCCGGATGGGGAATCTCCGCTGCGGGCATGGGGTTCCTCTACCCCCGCCTGTCGAGCGACGCCCTGGAGCGCGCCGGCGCGGACGCCACCGGCTTCCACGGCTCCGCACTCCAGGTCATGGGCATCATCGGCACCACGACGATGGTGTCCCTCGCGGCGATCATCCAAACCTCCGGCGCACGGTTCTTCCCCGACTACAAGTTCACCGTCCTGTTCGCCGTCATCGCGGCCTCCGCGCTGCCGATGTTCGCCTACTGGGGACGCCCGGCCGCACGTAACTACTAGGACTCCGCGCCCACAGAGGCCAGCAGGCCCTCGATGTACTCGGCGACACTCCCCGCGACGACCTCGGTGGCCTGCCGCACCGGCGCCGGCGAATGCGGGAAAGACACCGAATGAGTGGCCCACTCGTGCATCGGCAGGTCGTTGAAATTATCACCCAGGGTATGCGTGGCTGAGGGGGTGCGCCCCCACTCGGCAACCGCGCGCGCAAGACCCGTCGCCTTCGTGCAACCAGAGGGCGCGATATCGAGGAACTCAGCGTTGCGGTGAATATCAACCTCGTCGCCGAGATGCTCCTCAAGAAGCCGCTGGGCGGTCGCAATGTCATAGCCCGCCGGGCGCGGCCGCAGGTCCGATTCCGGCAACCAAATCGGCACCACCGTCACCACATGGTCCGCAACCTTGCCGGCGGAGCCAACAGGCCCAAACAGTTCGAACAATTCGGTGCGGTGGTCGAGCTCCACCTGCCGCAGCAGCACCGCGTCGCGGGTGTCGAGGAAGGTGGCACACACCGCGATATCCGGCCAGCCGGAAACGAAGTCCACAATGTCGTCGACCACCGCGGTGGGAATCTCCTTGACGTAGAAGGGCTCAAACGCCCCGTCGGAAACCACGGCACCGCTACACATGACGGCGTAGTCGATCTCCATCCCGTACTCGACCACCACGTCGCGGGTGAGGTTCAACGAACGGCCCGTCGACAGCGCAAAGGTGCCGCCGGCGCGCCGATAGGCGGCGATCGCCGCCAAGTCACGTTCGGAGACCTTGCCGTCGAAGATAAGAGTCCCATCCATGTCGCTGGCGAGGAAGTGCCCAGCCAGGGGCAGTGGAGCAGAAGAAGTCATGACGCTCCCAAATAAAAGAAAACGGCCGAAAAAACTACACAACAAACACGTCTGCCCGCGGCAGCTGCCGCGCGGCACACATGCCGTCCAGCGTAGTCCTCTCCCCTCCCGGCGCGCCGACCGCGGCTGCTGCGCTACGCGCGGAAAGTACGCACCTCCGCCAGGAAACGATCGAGGTCGACGTGTTCCTCCCAGGCGCGCGCAATCGCATCAAGCTGTGCTTCTCGCGCGGCCGCGAACGAGGTGTTGGGGCTGACGACGAACGTGTCCTGTTTGCCGACGGCCTGGGCGATGGTGCGGAGGAAGTCGCGGCGGAACTCATCGTTTTCCAGCTGGCCGTGGCGGTGGGTACCGAAGGCCACTCCCCGGCGGTTGCCTTCCTCACCGATCCAGGGGGACTCGGTGGTGCGGGCGACCCGCCCGTGGTGCACCTCGTAGGCGCCGTCGGGGTGGCGCACGAGTGTCTTCGTGGGGTGGAACACGATGTCCGTGTCGAACACCCCCAGGCCCGGTACCGTGGCCTCCTCGTCCGCGCCCGCGGCTTCCACGGTGTCGGTAATGCTGGCGCAGAGCATCTGGTAGCCGCCGCAGATCCCCACCACGGGCAGGCCCCGGGAGACTCGGTCCTGGATGACGTCGGCCACACCTGTATCCCGCAACCATTTCAGGTCGCTCACCGTCGCCTTGGAGCCCGGCAGCACCACCAGGTCTGCGGTCGCTACCTGATCGGGGTCGACCGCCCAGCTGACGGTCACGCCCGGTTCGCAGGCGAGCGCCTCAATGTCGGTGGCATTGGATACTCGTGGCAGGCGCACGGCCGCCACGGTCAACCGTGCGGACCCGAGGGCGCTCGTCGGCGGCCCCAACGGCGCACCGACGACCGACTGCAGGGAATCCTCCGCATCGATCCACAGCCCCGGAATGAAGGGGAACACACCGATCGTTGGCACCCCGGTGCGCTGCTCAAGGTCGACAAGCCCCGGGGTGAGGATGCTTTCGTCACCCCGGAACTTGTTGATGATGAAGCCCTTGATGCGCGCTTGATCAGCCGCATCCACGATGTGGTACGTGCCGTAGAGGTGCGCCAACACGCCACCGCGGTCGATATCGCCGATGACGTAGACGGGCAGGTCGGCGGCCTCCGCGAGACCAAAGTTCGCCACATCCGTCGCCCGCAGGTTGATCTCCGCGGGCGAGCCGGCGCCCTCGACGACGACGATGTCGAATTCCTCCTCCAGCGCGTGCAGCGCCCGCGCGGAGACCTGGCGCAGGTGGGCGCGGTGCTCGACGTAGCTGCGGGCACTCACCGACCCCTCGGCGCGGCCCAGCACCACCAGCTGACTGGTGCGATCGGAGCCGGGCTTGAGCAGAATCGGGTTGAACTCCACGCGCGGCTCCAGCCCACAGGCTGCGGCCTGGAGCGCCTGGGCGCGACCAATCTCCCCGCCCGAGGGGCACACGGCCGAGTTGTTCGACATGTTCTGCGCCTTAAACGGCGCCACCTTCCACCCCCGCAGGGCAAGCGCCCGGCACAGGCCTGCGGCGAGGATTGATTTTCCGGCGTCCGAGGTCGTCCCGGCGAGAAGAACAGCTGTCACGGCAATACACCCACGTGCAAACAAGGAGAGATCCGGGGCCGTCTGTTGGCCCCTGGAAGAGGAGGTCGAGAGGGGCCGGCGCCGCGGTCGCGGCACGCCGCCAGGAAGGCCGTGGTGTGGCCTTTCAAGCCCCCGCAGGTTTTAGTCGATGGTCGGCAGCGTGAGGATCTCGTTGCCGTCCTCGGTGATGACGATCGTGTGCTCAAACTGGGCGGTGAACTGCTTGTCGCGGTTCGCCACAGTCCAGCCATCCTCCCAGATGTCGTAGTCCAGGCCACCGAGGTTGATCATCGGCTCAATGGTGAGCGTCATCCCGGGCTGCAGCACGTCGGTGTACATGTCGCTGTCGTAGTGCAGCACCACCAGCCCGTTGTGGAAGGTGGGGCCGACGCCGTGGCCGGTGAAGTCGCGTACCACGTTGTAGCCGAAGCGCTTTGCGTAGACCTCGATGACGCGGCCGATGACGTTGACCTCCCGGCCGGGCTTCGCCGCGCGGATACCCCGCAGGGTAGCTTCCTTCGTGCGCTCCACGAGCAGGCGGTGCTCCTCGGAAACGTTGCCCGCCAGGAAGGTGGCGTTGGTGTCGCCGTGGACGCCGCCGATGTAGGCGGTGACATCAATGTTGACGATGTCTCCGTCCTCGATGACGGTGCTGTCCGGGATGCCGTGGCACACAATCTCGTTGAGGGAGGTGCAGCAGGACTTCGGGAAACCCCGGTAGCCCAGCGTCGAAGGGTAGGCACCGTGATCGCACAGGTAGGTGTGGACCACCTCGTCGAGGTGATCGGTGGTCACCCCGGGGGTGACCTCCTTGCCGGCCAACACCAGCGCGTTGGCAGCCAGCTCGCTGGCGACGCGCATCTTCTCGATGGTTTCGGGGGTTTGGACGAAGGGCTCGCCTTCCGCCTCGTGGACGGTGTCTTTCCACGCGTACTCGGGGCGCTCAATTCCGGCGGGGACGGTACGGATGGGGGTCTGCGTGCCAGGACGCAGGGGTGCACGAGAAGTCATGGTCCCCCATCTTAGTGCCCGCCCCGGCAGACCCAAGCGGCGAGTCATGCTGCGACGGTGGCCGAGCTACGGGGCGGGGGCGTCGAGGGCGCGGAGGAAGTGGTCGGTGATCGCCACGGCGGTCTCCGAACCCCCGCCGAGAACGACGAGGGTGGCGAAAGCGAGGTCGCCGCGGTAGCCGGCGAACCAGGCGTGGGAGCCGCCATTGATTTCGGCCTCACCGGTCTTGCCATAGACCTCGCCCTGGGCTTGCATGCCGCGGGCGGTGCCTGAGGTCACGACCGCGCGCATCATCTGGCGGAGCTGCTCAATGACTTCCGGGGCCGGGGGTTCGACGGCTTCGCTGACCTCGGTGGGATGCCCGCTAATCAGCGTCGGCACCGGGGTGCTGCCGTGCGCGGCGGTCGCCGCGACCAGTGCCATGCCGAAAGGGCTCGCGAGGTCGGTGCCCTGACCGTAGCCTGCATCCGTGCGGTCGATAGCGTCCTGCCCATCCGGAACGGAGCCGGTGAGACTGTTGAGCCCCGGGATGGTGTAGTCGATCCCGAGCCCGAACTGCTTCGCGGTGTGCTGCAACTCCCCCGGCGCCAACTTGGCGGAAATATCGGCGAAGGTGGTGTTGCAGGAGGCAGCGAACGCGGACTGCAGCGGCACGTTGCCCTTGGAAAAACCGTTGTAGTTGGTGACGATGCGGTAGCCGATCTCCATGGACCCGGGGCAGGGGACGATACTGTTCGGCGTGAGCTGCTGGTGCTGCATGCCGGCGGTGGCGGTGATCATCTTGAAGGTGGAGCCCGGCGGGTACTGGCCCATGAGGGCGACATCGCCGTCGGCATCGGCGGCGGGGGTTTGTGCCACCGCCAGGATTTCCCCTGTGGAGGGCTTGATGGCCACCATCATGGCTTTCATCTCCCGGCGCAGGTTCACCGCATCCTGGGCGGCGTTTTGCACCCCGTGGTCGAGGGAGATCCGAATCGCGGGCGCGGGCTGCGGGTCGTGTCGGGTGAGCACCTCGAGCTGCGCGCCGAAGGCATTCGCGGCAACGACTTGCCAGCCTTTCGCCCCGTCCACGTCATCCTGGATGATGTTTTCCACCCGGCTCATGATTTCCGGGGCGAAGGCAGGATCATTGTTGATCATGCCCGCTTCCGGATTGACGACGATGCCGGGAAAGTTCTCGAGTTCCGCTTGGACCGGGGCGTATTGGGATTCGGTGAGGTTCGCCACCGAAATCGCGTGATCGGCGCCTGTGGTCATGGCGAGTAGTTCTTGGGCGTCGACGGCCGGGACGTGTTCGTCGCGGGCGTGGACCTCACCCAAGACTTTCGCGACCTGGGCGCTGGCGGCCCGGGTAGCGGCCGCGCTGCCGGCGGCCTGCGGGTCGACGAGGATGCGGTAGTAGGTGCCCGGGGAGAGGATCGCCGCACCGTCGGAGCTAATCACCCCGGCTTTCGGCGGGGTGATCGCCCGGAGTTCCATGTGCTGGTTTGCCCCCAGCCCGGGGTACAGCACGGAGGGCTGCCAGCGGATCACCCACCCTTTGGGGCTCTTCGACAACGTCATGTCGTTGTCGTAGTCCCAGCTGCGGTCCCGGGGAAACTCCCAGCGCAGGGAGAAGTGGGCGGTGGCGTTGTCACCACTCAAGGAGACGTCGTCGACACTGCCGTCGACGGAGTCAGCCTGCAGCCCGTCGAAGGATGCTGCGATGTCCGCGACTGCGGCATCCTGGGCGTCGGTGAGCGCTGCTGCGGCGGCGAAGTCTTTGTCTTTGAGCGCGGCGAGGAATTCCTCGACGACAGGCTGGGGAAGGTCTGGTTTCGGGGTGCAGGCCACCAGGCTCGTTGCCGCCATGGAGGCAGTAAGCAGGACACTGACCAGACGTTTCATGCGGCTCACTGTAACAGCGCAGCCCACGGCGCTGCGCAAGGCGCACCGGGTGACACCCCACGCCTGGCACGCGGCCGACGACAACACCCCGGCCAGAACCCGCACGCGGGGGCGGTGTTCTGGCCGGGGTGGCGTGTCGGGGCCAGGCGCCAGTGGCTAGCCGGTGACGGTGACCTCCGGGGAACCGGTGGCATCATCGTCCATGGTCTCGGCGATCTTCATCGCCTCCTCAATGAGGGTCTCGACGATCTGGGCCTCGGGCACGGTCTTGATGACCTCACCCTTGACGAAAATCTGCCCCTTGCCGTTACCGGAGGCAACACCAAGGTCAGCGTCGCGGGCCTCGCCGGGGCCGTTGACCACACAGCCCATGACGGCGACGCGCAGCGGCACCTCCATGCCCTCCAGGCCGGCAGTGACCTCCTCGGCGAGGGTGTAGACGTCCACCTGGGCGCGGCCACAGGACGGGCAGGACACGATCTCCAGCTTGCGGGGACGCAGGTTCAACGACTGCAGGATCTGGTCGCCAACCTTGATCTCCTCCACCGGGTCGGCGGACAGCGACACGCGGATGGTGTCGCCGATGCCCTCAGCAAGCAGCGCGCCGAAAGCCACCGAGGACTTGATGGTGCCCTGGAACTTCGGGCCCGCCTCCGTCACACCGAGGTGCAGCGGGTAGTCACACTGCGCAGCCAGCTGACGGTAGGCCTCCACCATGACCACCGGGTCGTTGTGCTTCACGGAGATCGCGATATCACCGAAGCCGTGATCCTCGAACAGGCCGGCCTCCCACAGGGCGGACTCCACGAGAGCCTCCGGGGTGGCCTTGCCGTACTTCTCCATGAGGCGCTTGTCGAGGGAACCCGCGTTGACGCCGATACGAATCGGGATACCCGCATCGCCGGCCGCCTTCGCGACCTCCTTCACGCGCCCGTCGAACTCCTTGATGTTGCCCGGGTTCACACGCACGGCCGCGCAACCCGCGTCGATGGCGGCGAAGATGTACTTCGGCTGGAAGTGAATATCGGCGATCACGGGGATCGGCGACTTCTTCGCAATGATCGGCAGCGCTTCCGCATCCACCGTCTTCGGGCAGGCCACGCGCACAATGTCGCAGCCCGTCGCGGTGAGCTGGGCGATCTGCTGCAGGGTGGCGTTGATATCGTGCGTTTTCGTGGTCGTCATCGACTGCACCGAGATCGGGTGGTCCGAGCCGACGCCAACCTTGCCCACCATCAGCTGGCGGGTCTTGCGCCGCGGAGCCAGGGTCGGCAGCGGGGCTTCAGGCATTCCAAGACCAATAGAGGTGGGGTGAGACACGGTGCGACAACGCTCCTTATAACAGCGGATGTTAAAAAATATCGGGTGCCACCGCCGGCGCACATCAGCCGCGGCCGGCATCACACGGGACGAGGTGACAAAAAAGGGGCTGGGCCTCATCCGTGGCACGCCCCGCAGGAACACAGTGTGGTGCTCGTGACGCGCCTGGGCCGGCACCGTCCACGCTGTGACACAGGTGGCGGTCGGCACCGGGGGCTGCCCGGGGGTGATGGGGGCCGATTCTAGCACCGCCTGGCAGAAAAATAACGCCGAGGCCAGCGTCACCGACCTGCCTCACAGGGCGCTTGTGACGCGCAGTTAGAACAGGCGGATGGGGTTGATGATGTCGGCGGCGATGGTGACAACGCCGAGGACGAGGAGCAGCGCGGTCACCGTGTAGGTCAGCGGCATGAGCTTCATGTAATCTGCCGGCCCCGCAGGGGCGAGCCCCTTGCGGCGGCGCAGTGCGTCACGCAGCTTTTCGTACAGCACCACCGCGATGTGGCCACCATCGAGCGGCGGCAACGGCAGGAGGTTGAACAGCGCCAGGAAGAAATTCAGCGACGCGAGCAACATGACGAAGGTCGGCCACTGGGACTGCTCGGCGAGTTCGCCGCCGATGCGAGTCGCACCAACGACGGACATCGGGCTTTCCTCATCCCGCGGGGCGCCGATGATGGACGCCGCCACCCCGGGGATCTTCCCGGGGAAGGCCGCAAGCCCCTTGACGGTGCCCTCACACATCAGCCCGTAGTACTCGGCTGCGCCACCGAAGGCAGTCAGCGCGTTGTAGTGGGTGAGCTCCAGGGTGGGCGCGCGCCCCACGACACCAGCGGCGCCCACGGTGATTTCCTCACCGTTGCGCAGGCGACGCGTCGCAGACTCCAGGGTCACATGCGCGGTCAATGTGTCGTCACCGCGCGCGACCTCCAGGGCGACCGTCTGCCCGGGCTTGTCCTGCAGCGCTGCGCGGAGCTCTGCGAAGGATTCCACGGGGGTGCCGTCCACGGCGCGGATCAGGTCGCCGGCCTTAATGCCCGCCGCAGCGGCCGGCCCTTCGCCCGTGCACTCGCTCAGGCTGCCGTCCTCCTGCTGGCTGGGTGGCACACAGCCGGTGGATTCAATGACCGGAGGCACCACCGCGTCCCGATTCGGCAGCCCCACGGTGACCGCGACCGAGTAGATCAACACGAATGCCAGCAGCAGGTTCATGAGGATGCCGCCAAGCAGCACAAAAATCCGCTGCCAGGCCGGCTTGTTGTACATCGCCTTGGCCGCGGGCACATCACCCAGGTCGTCATGGATCGTCATCCCAGCGATATCGCAGAAACCGCCCAGGGGGATGGCTTTCAGACCGTATTCAATGCCGCCCCGGTGGAACTTCACCAGGGTGGGGCCGAATCCGATGTAGAAGCGGCGGACCACCATGCCGCAGGCCAGTGCCGCGCGCATGTGGCCGAGCTCATGCAGGCCGATCGTGGCGGCAATGCCGACAGCGAAGATCAGCATGCCGATGAAAAAACCCACGGAAAACACACCTCACAAGTGCCTCGGAAGGCCCCAGCCTTCGACGACGGCGACGAACAACAAACTCACAACACACCGCACTTGGGCGGTCTGCCGTGGTGCAGCCTACTGCACTGCGGTGGGAAAAACCCCGTGGGTCTGCTGTGGATCCTCTGGCAACCGGTGCACGGTGTCCAGCACGAGCCCACTGCTTGCCACTCCCCCGCCGCGTGGTTGCCTGTTTTCGCACCCGCGGACCGAAGCCCGCCCCTGCGCAGGACCCATCCCCCGCAGATCGGCTGCAGGCTGCTAGCTTCGCGACTCTTCGTCAGCGATAGCATCCTCCATGAGTTCCCACGTGCCGTTCCAGTACCAGTCAGGGAATTCCGCTGCGGAGGATGTCCGGATGAATAACTCGCCAGTGCGACGATGGACGCCGACCGGGTGCAAGCCAACGACCATCTGAGGGGAATGCGGGCAGAACACGATGTCATCGTCGTGCCGCATCACGTACTTGGACAACGGGAACCCTGCAAAGAATGGTTCCACCAACGCTGCGGCTTCACGAATGCTCAACATGTCTTGAGTGTAGCCGCGCTTGCGTCGGGGATATCGCATGTGCGCTGGTTGTCCGCTCTCCATGGCATGCCGGTCGCCGCAGCCACAACCGCATCAGGCGGGGCTGCGGGGCTTGACCTGTGCTGCGGCTAGGGTGCGCCCCTCCACCGTCGCCGGCGTGGAGGTGGGGTTAGTTGACGTATCCGCGCAGAACGTCGTGGGCGGCGGCGCGTGCCGCAGCTTCGGTGGCAAGCACCTCATCGACGCTGGCCGGCATGCCAGCGAAGGCATCCGCCCGCTGGAGGACATCCGCCACACAGTCGACGATGCGGGGGAAGGGCAACGCGCCGCGGAGGAACTGCTCAGCAGCTTCCTCGTTGGCGGCGTTGTACACCGCCGGCCAGGTGCCGCCCTTGGTGACGACCTCGGCGGCGAGCTGGACTGCGGGGAATGCCTCATTGTCGACGGGTTCGAAGTCCCACGAGAAGGCATCACGGAAATCCAATGCCGGCTGTGCCCGGTCGACACGGTGCGGGTAGGCCAGCGCGTGCGCGATGGGGAGCTTCATGCTCGGCGGAGAGGCTTGGGCGATGGTCGCACCGTCGTGGAAGGTCACCATCGAGTGGATGATGGACTGCGGGTGCACGACGACGTCGATACGCTCTGCGGGGATCCCGAACAGCAGGGAGGCCTCGATGAACTCCAGCCCCTTGTTGACCAGGGTGGCGGAGTTGAGGGTGTTCATTTGCCCCATCGACCAGGTGGGGTGGGCGGCCGCCTGCTGCGGGGTGACGTCCCACATCTGCTCGCGGGTCCAGCCGCGGAAAGGCCCACCGCTGGCGGTGAGCACCAGCCGGGACACCTCATCTGCCGACCCAGAGCGCAGGCACTGTGCCATGGCCGAGTGCTCCGAGTCGACGGGCACGATCTGGCCAGGCTGGGCCATGCCCATGACCAGCGCACCACCGGCGACGAGGGACTCCTTGTTCGCGAGCGCCAGAGTCATCCCCCGCTGGATGGTCGCCAGCGTTGCCCCGAGTCCCATGGAGCCCACCAGCGCGTTGAGGACCACGTCGGCGTCGATCTCGCGGACGAGTTGTTCAGCGCACTGCGCGCCGCTGCGCACCGTGCCGCCCAGGGCGGTGGAGACCTCCGCGGCTGCCTCCTCGCTAGCCACCGCGACTCGCTCCGGGGGCAGGCCCAACAGACGCGCTTGTTCCACGACCAGCGCGGGGTTGCTGCCACCGGCGGCGATCGCCACGATCTCAAAGGACTCGGGGTTTGCCGTCACGACCTCCACGGCCTGGGTACCGATGGAACCCGTCGACCCCAGCAGCACGATGCGGCGGGGGCCTTCGGGCAGCACCCAGGGGGTGCCGGCGGCGGAATCGGCGGCGGAGGAAACTGAATGAGTCGTCATGGGCTTCATTCTTTCACGCATGCTGCCACCACCGCCGCAGCTGCACTCACCCCCTATCGGGGGCATCCGGATGTACGGATTTTCCCTCGAGAGCCCTCCCGCACGGTCCGCAGAGTGGTTTCCCCTGCGGGGGTGTGCAAAAATAGGAGCCATTGATAACAGCACGCTCACAGGTGGCGACGGCGCACCCGACACTGTCGGGGACACCCCAGCCGGAGCGTGCACGAGTGACCACGCGTAGTCACCGACGGATGTACGCCCGGCGGTGACCTCGACGCACTCGATACCGTCTTTTCACACTCCCCACACATTCAAGCCAAGGAGAACATCGTGGCAGGTTCCCACGCCCCCGTCCCCGAAGTCCACAACGGCGTCAGCACCCTGGACGAGCCGTCGGCAGCCTGGGGTTGGCACGACATTGGGCGCGGCGCAGTCCAGAAGGCCGGCTGGGTGTCGGTCCTGTTCCTCCTGGTCTACAACTTCGGCAACCACCACGGCCACGTCGAGACCATCTGGCTGTTCGCCCTTGCCGCGCTGATCGCTCTTGGTCTGCTGTGGCAGTTGTTTGAGCCGAAGTTCAAGCAGTCTCGCACCGTGACCGCCCACAACAAGCCGGCCGGCCACCAGGAGCCCGACTGGGCGTACGACCAGAAGACCCTGTCTGGTGTGTACGAGGATCTCACCGATTCCCAGCTGCGTTCCCTGAACATCGAGCCCTCCACCGTGCCGGGCCGCAAGGCGATCGCCTAAGGGTTTTCTCCCCCACCGCTTGTCACAAGCCACCCCGAGGACCATCACGTGTCCTCGTTGGGTGGCTTGTGTCGTCTCCCCACCCCAGGCGACACGCTCGCCCCGGCACACACCCGCACCCCGCCCACCTATGCCACTGGCCCGGCCCCGAGGAGTTCCTCCGGGGCCGGGCCAGTGGGTCGATGTGGCGGAGTTAGCGCTCTTCTGCGGCGAGCTGGCCACAGGCGGCGGCGATATCCTGCCCGCGGGTGTCACGCACAGTGCACGGCACGCCCTGGGCGATGACGCGGCGCACGAACTCATCCTGGCGGTCCTTCGGGGAGGCGTCCCACTTGCTGCCCGGGGTCGGGTTCAGCGGAATGAGGTTGACGTGCACCCGGGAGCCCAGTGCCTTGTGCAGCTTCTTGCCGAGCATGTCCGCCCGCCAATCCTGGTCGTTGATGTCGCGGATGAGGGCGTACTCGATGGAGACCCGACGGCCAGTCTTGTCGGCGTAGTAGCGGGCGGCGTCGAGCACTTCGGCGACGGACCAGCGGTTGTTCACCGGCACCAGGGTGTCGCGGAGCTCATCGTCCGGGGTGTGCAAGCTCACCGCGAGGGTGACCGACAGGTCCTCGTCCGCAAGCTTCCGGATGGCGGGTGCCAGGCCCACCGTGGAGACGGTGACGTTGCGCTGGGAAATACCGAAGCCATCAGGGGTGGGATTGGTGATCTGACGGACCGCGGAGACCACCCGCTTGTAGTTCGCCAGCGGCTCCCCCATGCCCATGAAGACAATGTTGGACAGGCGGCCGCCCCGGTCCTGCATTTCGCGGGCGGCGGCCCGCACCTGGTCGACGATCTCACCGGTGGACAGGTTGCGGTCCAGCCCGCCCTGGCCGGTCGCGCAGAAGGGGCATGCCATGCCGCAGCCCGCCTGGGAGGAGATACACAGCGTCGCCCGGTCCGGGTAGCGCATGAGCACCGACTCCAGCAGGGTGCCGTCGTGCAGCCGCCACAGGGTTTTGGTGGTTTCCCCCGCGTCGGCGGAGACTTTCCGCACCGGGTGCATGAGTTCCGGGAACAGGGCGTCGGCCACAGCATCACGGGCGGCAGCCGGCAGGTCCGTCATGGTGCGGGGGTCGGCCTCCAGTCGCCCGTAGTAGTGGCGGGCCAGCTGGTTGGCGCGGAACTTCGGCAGCCCCAGCTCCTGCACCGCCTCCTTGCGCTGCTCGTCGTCGAGGTCGGCGAAGTGCTTCGGGGGCATCCCCTTTTTCGGGGCGGTGAATACAAGCGGAACGGCGGTGGGCTGGGATGTCGTCATAGCCCAACCATCTTGCCACGTCGCGCCCGAAAACCCCGCACCCAGCACCGCTGCCTATAGCGGCGTTCACACCACAGCCAACCCCGCGGAGGCCGTCACGGTGGCGTGTGGTCCCGCCCGAGACCCCGGCGGGGCTCAAGGCGATCGGAGAGGTGTACGGGAAATTGCTTTTTCCTGTCTGCGCCCAGGACAATACGTCCTATGACCACACCTTCGTATTCCCCGAACGACCCCACCCAGGAACCGCTGGAGGAGACCACCATGGACCTCTCCCCCGCCGACACCGCTGCGGTTCCGGCCGCCGTCGAGCCCGCGCCGCAGGCGCCGGCGAAGCGCCCCGTGAAGGGTTCGTTTGCGGGTAGCACCTGGGTCGCCCTCATCGCGGGCCTGCTGCTGCTCATCGGGCTGCTGGTGTTTATTCTGCAGAACCAGCAGAAGGTGGAAATTACCCTGTTCACCTGGACCGGCACTGTGCCCGCCGGCGTGGGTTTCCTCCTGGCCGCCATCCTGGGCGCGCTCATCATGGCGCTCGTGGGTGGCGTCCGCATGCTGGAGCTGCGCCGCCAAGTCAAGCGCGCCGCACGCCGCAACTAACCTCACAGACCGCGGCACGCACGCCCGATACCGTGGCGTTGCGCCTCTGGCCACACAGATAGCCCGCACCCTCTCCACCAGGTGGAGCGAGTGCGGGCTGTCGTATGAGTTGGGGGTTTCGTGGTGCTCCCCCCACACCACTGCCGTGTGGGGGCTCGTGCGTATCTGCGGTGAAGACCGCAGTGGCTCAATGCTTAGGAGCCGATGAAGGACAGAATCAGCCAGGTCACCATGGCCGCCGGCAGCAGGCCGTCCATGCGGTCCATGAGGCCGCCGTGCCCGGGCAATAGGTCGGACATGTCCTTGATGCCGATTTCGCGCTTGAACTGAGACTCCACGAGATCGCCGAGGGTGGCACACACCACGAGCCCGAGGCCCAGGGCAAGCCCCAGCCACCATTCGTCATCCAAGAGGAACACGACGCACAGCACGCCCGTGAGGGAGCCGAGCACCACCGAGCCGGCGAAGCCTTCGAGGGACTTCTTCGGGCTCACCGCCGGGGCCAGCGGGTGGGAACCGAACATTACGCCCGCAGCGTAGCCGCCGACGTCGGAGGCGATGACGCACAGCATGAACGTGACGATGAACAGCCCCGGGGATTTGTCCTGGGTGTGCACCAAGCTGAGCTGGGCGGCGAAGGAACCGAACAGGGGGATCCAGGCGAGCACGAAGACGCCGATGGCGGTGTCCCGCAGGTAGTTCGTGGGGGCGACGAATCGGCCGTTGACGAACAGTCGGGAGAACATCAGCGCGAGCACGCTGGTGACGAAGGCGGCCGCCACTCCCTTCACACCGAAGGGCCACGAGAGCCACACCATGGCCTGGCCGCCGAGGATGAGCGTGGCCCCGGAGATCACACAGGAGGACTCCGACAGGCGGCGCCACACTTCCCAGGTGCCGATCGCGATGGCGACGCTGACGAGCAGATACCAGCCCATGGGTGCGAACGCGATGGCGAGGAGCACCAGCGCGCCGAGGCTGACACCGACAGTAATGGCGGCCTTCAGGTCGCGGCCGGCACCGTTTTTCGGCTTCGGCAGGACGCCATGGCCGGTGGTTTTGCGGTCGGCAGCGGGTGCGGCCGGGGAGTCGTCACTCACGGTGGGGTGCTCCTGACGTCGGTGGCATCGCACCATGCGCGCGGTGGATGCCGGTGGGGTTGCTCATGCGCGTGGGCCGGGGCCCGCTGGCGGCAGCGTGTGCTGCGGCTCGCTGGCTCCCGGCCCACAAGGTGTTCACGAGTGCGGTGTGAGGCCCAGACGCAGCCCCTGAGGGGTGGTCTGGGAAAGGGCCGGTAGACAAAGGGCCCGATTTAGACCTCGAGGAGTTCTTTTTCCTTCTTCGCGACAAGTTCGTCGACCTGGGCGACGTACTTCGCGGTGACCTTGTCGAGTTCTTTTTCTGCGGCGACGACCTCGTCCTCGCCGGCCTCGCCGTCCTTCTGGATGCGCTTGAGCTCATCCATGCCCTTGCGGCGAATGTTGCGGATGGCGATCTTGGCGTCCTCGCCCTTGGACTTGGCGAGCTTGACCATGTCGCGGCGGCGCTCCTCGGTGAGCTGCGGGATGGTCACGCGCAGCACCTGGCCGTCGTTGGTGGGGTTGACACCAAGGTCGGAGTTGCGGATGGCGTTTTCGATCTCGCCCATGACGGACATCTCGTAGGGCTTGATGAGCAGCATGCGCGGCTCCGGCACGGAGATGGTCGCCATCTGAGTAATCGGGGTCATGGTGCCGTAGTACTCAGCCATCACGCCGTTGAACATGGCGGGATTCGCGCGACCCGTGCGGATGGTGGTCAGCTCTTCACGAGCGTGCTCCACGGAGTGGGTCATGCGGTCTTCGGACTCAAGCAGAGTGTCGTCAATCATGGGTGTTTCCTTGTCAAACTTCCGCCCGGGTGGGTAGCCCCCGCGCGGCGAAGTGTAGTGGTGACAGCGTCGTTGCAGCGCCCGCGAGGCCGACCTCGTGCCGGCTGTGGGGCGCGCAAAACATTGCGGGCTAGTTTATCAGGAGCGCACGAGGGTGCCGATGCGTTCGCCGCTGACCGCGCGGGCAATGTTGCCGTCGGTGAGCAGGTTGAACACCAGGATCGGCATGTTGTTGTCCATGCACAGGCTGAACGCGGTGGCGTCGGCGACCTTCAAGCCCTTCGCGATGCACTCGGCGGGGGTGATTTCGCTGAACAGGGTGGCATCGGGGTTGGTGCGCGGGTCGGAGTCGTAGACACCGTCGACAGCCTTCGCCATGAGCAGCACGTCGCAGTCGATTTCGAGGGCGCGCTGGGCGGCGGTGGTGTCGGTGGAAAAGTACGGCATACCCATGCCGGCACCGAAGATGACGACACGGCCCTTCTCCAGGTGGCGCTTGGCGCGCAGCGGCAGGTAGGGCTCAGCAACCTGGGCCATGTTGATGGCGGTCTGAACGCGGCAGTCGATGCCCTGCTGCTCGAGGAAGTCCTGGAGGGCGAGGCAATTCATGACGGTGCCGAGCATGCCCATGTAGTCGGAGCGGTTGCGGTCCATGCCGCGCTGCTGCAGCTGCGCGCCGCGGAAGAAGTTGCCGCCGCCGATGACGACGCTGACTTCGGTGCCTGCCTTGGCGACCTCGGCGATCTGGCGGGCGACGTTTTCGACGACGTCCGGGTCGATGCCGACGTTGCCGCCGCCGAACATTTCACCCCCAAGCTTGAGCATGACTCGTTTGAAGCCTTGGCGTTGGGTTTCGGTCACGGCGTATTCCACTCCTCGGGCAGGCCCTGCCGCACCCCGGTGTGCGCCGGGCGATGCCGGCGGGCGGGTGGAGTGCGTGGGCGTTGGTTTTTTCTCCCGCTATCCTACCGCCCTGGCGCAGGTTTGCCTCCCCGGGCATCCGGTCGGCCGTGTGCGGAGTGTTGGATGCACGACGGCGAAGGAGCACCGCTGGGGTAATCCTTCGCCGTGGTGGGTGCCGCAGGCAATCAGTGCGACGGGTGTTAGAGCATCTTGCCGTGCACGTCCCAGCCGTGGGTCTTGGCCTCACGGATGGCCTGCATGCGGCGGAAGCCGACAGCGTGGTCGACGAGGAAGTTCGACAGCTTCAGCCAGAAGCCGTCCTTGTGGGCGTCGATGGACTTGTAATACTCGTCCATGTTCACCCGGTGCGTGAGGTGCTTGCCGGCGCACAGCAGCACCATGGAGTCGGCGCAATCGGGGGCGTAATAGAGGGCCACCCGGTCGGCGGTGTATTCCTGGGCGCGAGTGACCGAGGGTTCAAGGCGCAGCACCTCCATCACCGGCCGGATCGCGGCCCGCCACAGGGACACGTGGCGGCACTTGATGTGGCCAAGTTCGTGGGCCAGCACGAATCGCATCGCGCCGAAGTCACCGTGGGTGTAGGCGATGTCGACGATGTCGGAGTAGAGCACCACGTAGCCGCGGCGCAGGCGACACTTGGCGGCAAAAGCGTTCATCGAGCCGTTGCCGTTGGCGATGTAGAGGCGAGGCAGCTTCTCCAGGCCCTCCCCGTCCTCACGGAAGCCCATCTCTAGAGCGAGATCCCGGTAGACCTGGTACAGCTCCGGGAATTGGCGTGGCGTGCATTCCACGGCGCTGGAGATGGTGGACCAATAGTGGTAGCGGATGAGGACCGTGGCGACTACTGGGCCGACTACACCGAGCACGACGCCGGCCGCAAACTCGCTCGGGGTCTCTCCCATGATGAGCAGGACGGCCACCAGGGCGAGCACGATGACAGTGAGCACGATGCCGAGGGCCAGCATCGGAATTTCCCAGCGGTGACGCAGCTGGGCGACGGTGGGGGCCGAGGTGTCGAGGGTGCCGGTGGAGGCGAAGCCACCGAGTGGCTTGCCCGGTGCGTGCGGGGTGGGCGGCAGTGCCGCCAGGGACTCGCGGCAGGCGAGGCTAGCGTGCTCAGGTGCGGCACCGATGTTCGGTGCGGCTGCTGCGCCGGGGGTGGCGCTCGGGAGGTGAGTGTCCATAGGGGTCTTTCAGGTGTGCGGAGGTGGGCTGGAGAAGAAGAAAACGCGCCCTGTGCGGTTGATGCACAGCAGCACCCCATAGTGTCATCTTTCCCACCTGCGGCCAACACGCCGTACGTGAAACGAGCGGCTCCACACCCGGGGCGTGGCTTCCACTCCCCTGGGCGCAGATCTTCATCCCACCTCCCAGACGGCAGGCAGTGCCGGCAACCCCATGCCCGGCCGCACCCTGAGTTGGCACTACGTGGCTATTGCCTCGGAGACAGGGTGCGGCTAAAGCCCCACCGCACGCGCGGCCCAGAGGTACAGCCCGGATACACGACGCGCCGTTGCACCCCAGCCGCGTGCAGCGCCAAGGTATGCAAAAAACCGCACCCTCCCGGTGAAGACCCGGGAGGGTGCGGTGATCACGACAGCGCGTGTGGGCGCTAGCGCTTAGTTGTGCTGGCCAACCTCGAAGCGGGCGAAGCCGGTGAGCTTCACGCCAGCCTCGTCCATGACCTGCTTGACGGACTTCTTGGAGTCGGTCACGGAAGCCTGCTCGTTGAGGCAGACATCCTTGAAGAAGCCGTTGAGGCGACCCTCGACGATCTTCGGCAGAGCAGCCTCCGGCTTGCCCTCCTCGCGGGAGGTAGCCTCAGCGATCTCGCGCTCCTTCTCGACGACGTCAGCCGGAACGTCCTCACGGTTGAGGTAACGAGCCTTCATCGCGGCAACCTGCATCGCGGCGGCGTGAGCGGCCTGCTCAGCAGCCTCGCCCTCGCCCTCGTAGGCGACGAGAACGCCCACTGCCGGCGGCAGGTCAGCGGCGCGGTGGTGCAGGTAGACGGCAACCTTGTCGCCCTCGATGGTGGTGGCGCGACGCAGCTCCAGCTTCTCACCGATCTTGGCGGACAGCTCCTGCAGAGCCTCCTCCGCCTTCTTGCCCTCAACCTCAGCGGCCTTGAGCTCTTCGACGGTGTTGGCCTTGACGGCAGCAGCAGCGGCGGCGATCTTGGCGGCGAAGTCCTTGAACTCCTGGTTCTTGGCCACGAAGTCGGTCTCGGAGTTGACCTCGATCATGGTGTTGCCGTCGACGGCGATGAGGCCCTCGGCAGCGGTGCGCTCGGCGCGCTTGCCGACGTCCTTAGCACCCTTGATGCGGAGCAGCTCGATGGCCTTGTCGAAGTCGCCGTCGGTCTCGGCGAGAGCCTTCTTGCAGTCCACCATGCCGGAGCCGGTGATCTCGCGGAGCTTCTTAACGTCTGCAGCGGTAAAGTTCGCCATGTGCGGCGATCCTCCTTGTTGTTGGGGGGTTGTGGTACTCCCCTCACCCGGGGCCACAGTCAACGATCACTGATCGTTGTGGTGCGGTCGGGGTGGGAAAGTCAGGCGGAACCACCCCACAGCACGTGTCGAGAATAATTCGACGACGTGTGGGTGTGGGATGAACCCAGTGTCTCACACTGGCTGTTCCTGTGGTTCACGGTGCGCGTGTCCCCGCCGGGGTTCACGCGTGAAACGCCCCCACCATCACACCGAGCGCGACGCGTCGGCCGTGACTCTTCAAAGCGGTGTCATGCTGGGGGCGAAAATGCATGCCGTAGGCGAGTGTGTTTACTCGGTCTCGGCAGCGGCCTCGGCGGGAGCCTCAACCTTTGCGGCGACCTCAACCTTGGCGGCAACCTCTTCGGTCTTGTTGGCGTCGCCGGCAGCCTCAACAGCGGCAGCCTGCTCGCGGTCAGCGCGGGCCTTCTTGCCCTCGATGACGGCCTCAGAGATCACGCGGGACAGCAGGTAGGTGGAGCGGATGGCGTCGTCGTTGCCCGGGATCGGGTAGTCGACAACATCCGGGTCGCAGTTGGTGTCGAGGATAGCCACAACGGGGATGTTGAGCTTGTGAGCCTCGGCGACGGCGATGTGCTCCTTGTTGGTGTCGACGATCCACAGTGCGGAGGGCACCTTGGACATGTCGGCGATACCGCCCAGGACGCGCTCCAGCTTGGTGCGCTCGCGGGTCAGCATGAGGATTTCCTTCTTGGTGCGGCCCTTGTAGCCGTCCTCAGCGGAATCCATGGCCTGCAGTTCCTTCATGCGGTGCAGGCGCTTGGAGACAGTCTGGAAGTTGGTCAGCATGCCGCCGAGCCAGCGGTGGTTGACGTACGGCATGCCGCAACGCTCAGCCTCGCCCTTGACGGCTTCCTGGGCCTGCTTCTTGGTGCCGACGAAGAGGATGGTGCCACCGTGGGCAACGGTCTCCTTGACGAACTCGAAGGCCTGATCAATGTAGGTCAGGGTCTGCTGCAGGTCGATGATGTAGATGCCGTTGCGGTCGGTGAAGATGAAGCGCTTCATCTTCGGGTTCCAACGGCGGGTCTGGTGACCGAAGTGGACACCAGCGTCGAGAAGCTCGCTCATGGTAACGACTGCCATGGGATGCTCCCTTCCTTAAAAAATTGAGACTTTTGGTTTTCTTTGCACAGGTCATCGTGTGACTGTGCCCTGGCGGAGCGCCCGGCATCTCCGCCCCAACGCACACGAATCCACGTCAGTGGTTCGCGACACGTGGGGACCGGTGGAGTTCCCGGGGGTGATGCGCCTCGCTAAGCATCGACCATTCGTACTGGGTACGAGGTGGTCGCTGCCGCATGGTGAGGTGCGGTCTCCGCGCGAAGTCAGCGGTTCGTTCGGAGCAAAAGAAAAAGGCACAAGACGCTTCCCGTTTTTCTCATCGCACCCCCTGTGGGGAGTGGGTGAGTCAGGGTTGTCTCGTACCGCATGCTCGATCGGACACACTGCTAGCGGCTAAGCATAATGAACTGCCCCCGTTATCCACAAATGCGTTATCGCCCTGGCCTGCAGATTGTCTCCACGCGCCCCAGTGGTCACACCTCTCACAGGGAGTTATCCACAGGCTCGCCCGCGATCCCTCGCATGGTGTGCTGAAACCGTGCAGGCTATGAGCCATGTTGTTCTCTTTCACGTTGTCCCTGAATTCTTCGACCCGCAACCCCGACCGCGGCAGCGCTCCGGCGGTGGTTTGCGCCCAGGCTGCGGCCACGGCGGATGCACACGGCACCGCCCGTCGCACGCGCCCGGCGGTGGGCCGGCACCGCGCGCCGGCGAATCCGAGGCTGCCGCGCGCGGTGAGGTCCGTGCGTGGCCGGCTCGCCACCGTGGCCTCCCGGGTGGCCGCGCGACTGCAGCCGGAGGAGGCCCCGGCCGCCTCCTCCCCCACTGCGCCTTCCGGTCCCGCGCCCGCGGCCTCCTCCACCGCACAGTCGGCGCCGCCGACACGCGACGAGCCGCGCCCGGGGCGTGCTCCGCGCGGCACGGCCGGCTCTCCTGAGGCGGACTCCGCAGGACCCGCACAGGAGGACCTTCCCCTGCTGCAGCGGGCGTGGGCGCGCTGCAGTGGCGCGTCCGTGGTGGACAAGTTCCTATCCGAGGAGGGCAGCGCCGCCACCCCGGGCAGCACGCCCACCGAGGACAACACGTGCTCGACCCATGCCGGCGACATCCCGCCGCCGCGCGACGTCGCCAGCAGTGAGCACGCGGCATCGAGTCGACACAGTGAGGACGCCGCACCCCGAGAAGACAGCACACCGTCGGAGCCTGCTACTCCGGATACGGCTGCCGCCCGGCAGGGGCCTGTGGTGGCCCGCCGGGTGAAGGTGCGCAATCTTTCCGTCCGTGCTTTCGGCTACGCGCTGACGCTGTCGCTCGCGGCCTTCGCCCCCTGGGAGAACCATCTGATTCCCGCCGAGGCGCTGGAGGCACCGGCAGCAGCCTTGTCGTCCCGGTACGGGGTGTTCCTCTCGCCCACGTCGGCGACGCACGCCACGCCTCGGGTGCTGCGCGGTTTCGACAATCCGGACAAGCCGTGGCTGCCCGGCCACCGGGGCGTCGACCTCGAGCTTGCGGTCGGCGCGCCCGTGTTTGCCGCCGGGGAGGGCACCGTCGCCTTCGCCGGGGTGGTTGCCGGGAAGCCCGTGGTGAGCATCGACCATGGGGAGGGCCTGCGCACGACGTACGAGCCGGTGTACGCCCTGGTGTCCCGGGGCGACGTCGTCCAGGCGGGGGTGGTCATTGGCCGGTTGGCGCCGAGCGTTGACGGGTACCCCGGGCTCGGCTGGGGTGCCCGTACCGGGCGGAAGAGCTACATCAATCCGTTGTCACTCCTGCAGCGCCCGGTAATTCGGCTCAAGCCGACCCCGGCACGCTAGAGTCCGCTACCCCCACGGCCTGGCCGCATCGGCACCTGGGGGCTACTGCCCACCATCGCCCTCGGTGCTCTCCGTGAGGTGCGCGCGAGGATGAGCGCCAAAAAATGCGTCGCGCAGGCGCTGGGTGGACACGTGGGTGTAGATCTGCGTGGTGTTGAGGGAAGCATGCCCGAGCACGTGCTGCACCGTGGTGAGGTCCGCGCCGCCGTCCAGCAGGTGGGTGGCGGCGGTGTGCCGCAAGCCGTGGGGGGTCAGCCCCTGGGCGCCGATCTCGTCGGCGAGTCGCGAGACCACGCGGCGCACCTGGCGGGCGTCGATGCGGCGCCCGCGCCGCCCCACGAACAGCGCGGTCTCCCCCGGCTGCGCGAGGATGCTGCGGCCGTCATCGAGCCAGGCTTCCAGGGCGCGCGCCGCGGGTTCACCAAAAGGCACGAAGCGTTGCTTGTTGCCTTTACCGGTGACCAGCGCGGTGCCCTGGGCGAGGTTGAGGTGGGCGATGTCCATGCCGACAAGTTCGGCGACACGCATACCCGCCGCGTAGAGCAGCTCCATCATGGCCTGGTCGCGAAGTGCTTCGGCCCGATCCGCAGGCGCGAGTTCTTGCTGCTCGTCGCCACGGGCACGGCTGCCCGCTGTGGGTTCCCCGGCTGCGGCGAGAAACGTCTCGGCCGCCTGGCTCGACAGCACCGTCGGCAGCGTTTTCGCGGCCTTCGGCGCCACCACGCGGGCGGCCACATCGCGGGCAATGAGCCCATGGCGGGCAGCCCAGGTGCTGAAGGCACGCACGCTCGCGACGCGGCGGGCGATGGTCGATCGTTTCCAGCCGTGTTCCACCCCGAGCGCCAGCCAGGAGCGAATGGTGTCGACGGTGAAGTCGTCGATCTCCCCGAGATGGGTTCCCAGGTCAAGCAAGTCGCGGGTGTAGCCTCGCACCGTCGCGGGACTCCGCCCCTCCACCTTGTCGAGGTGTTCCCCGAAGTCCTCGACGGCGCGGGCAAAGCGTTCTGGCACGGTCATGACACTGCAGTGTAGCCGCCCCAGAGACCGCCCCAGCGAGGCCTGACAATGCACAATGGCGCACCCACCCCTCGCCCCCGCGCCGAAGACAACTTCGGCGTGGGTTTGTGGGGCGGATGCGCCACTGTTGACTCACCCAAAATGTGCAAGTACCCGTTCAGCACACCTGTGAAACACCCGCCGCCACGAAACGTGGCTGCTGATGATTTCCCCGGCGCCGTGAGACTGGCCTGCCCGGATGGGACCACCTGGAAGGAAGGCATACCCGCGAGCAATGTTGGAACATGCAGCGTTCGAGCAGGACCCGACGCCGGGTTGTACGCATGTGCGGTGTAAAACGCAGGTGCCGAGGAATCCAGCCCGAACCCTCGACAGCGTCTTACTTGAGGCTTGCCTGGCCAACTTTAGTTGGCCTATTGCGGTTATGCAAGCCTTTGCTTTAGGCCCTGTGGGTTTCTACCCCCGTTCACCACAGACGCGGCAGGGCCCACAGCCCCTGCGCAAGGGTCACCAACTGCAGTTTCTCCAATTCCAGCAGCACCACTCCGGCCGCGTCCTCCGCTACCCCCGCCCGGCGCGCCACGGTCTCCGTCGGTGCCGGTTCGTGCCCGACAGCGTCGAGCACCGTGAGCTGCAGTCGGCTTAATTGCTGGGCGGCGCGTGCGGGAAACAGTGCTGCTGTTTCCTCTTCGGCGTCGATGGTGCCCAGGGGCGCGCACAGTTCGAGGACTTCGGCGACGGAGGATACCTGGTTGGCGCGGCCTTGGCGGATGGCTTCGAGGCAGCCTCTGCTGGCGGTGGCGTTCACGGGCCCGGGGACCGCCATAGGGACCGTGCCGAGGGCCGCTGCCCAGCTCAGCGTGTTCAGCGCCCCGGAACGCCAGGGAGCTTCGGTGACGATGGTGCCGACCGCGAGGGCTGCGACGAGCCGGTTGCGGGTGAGAAAGCGGTGCCGTCCGGGCGGGATGCCCGCGCAGTATTCGCTGACGACCGCCCCGCCGGCGTCGACGATGTCGTGGAACAGTGCGCGGTGTTTGGCGGGGTAGACCTGGTCGATGCCGCAGGCAAGCACCGCGATCGTGGGCACGCCGTGCTCGAGTGCGGTGCGGTGGGCGATGGCGTCGACGCCGAGGGCACCCCCGGACACGATGGTGTAGCCCTGGGCACAGAGCTCGGTGACGAAGCTGCGGGTGACGTCGTGCCCGTAGCGGTCGAGGGTGCGGGTGCCGACGATGGCCATCGCGCGGCGGGTGAGCTCGGCGAGGTTGCCCCCACGAACCCACAGCCCCAGAGGCAGGCAGGCGGCCGGGTCTTTGGCTTTGGGGTGCTGCTCGCCGACGGCGGAAAGGAACTGGAAGCGCTCGCCCAGCTGCGCGGGCCACTGAGCATCCCCCGGCAGGATGAGCCGGCCGCCGGCGGCCACGCCACGCTCAAAGATGTCGGCCGGATCATGGCTAAGCACATTGCAGTCTTTCAGTGCCGCGTAGCCGCCGAGGCCTTCCCGCCACAGCTCGCCGTCGTGCATGTGATTCCACTGCTCGACGATCTCCTCGGGGGTGTGCCCCTGCGCGATGAGTTCACTGATTCCCCGGTGCGGCCCGCCAAGCTTGGCCTGGAGGAAAGTGACTGCCCACTGCCGGGCGGTGGGGTTCGTGACCCGCCCCAGCGCAGCAGTGCCCACACCTGGGACGTGTCGCGGGGTGTGCTGGGCGCTCATCGAGTCACCGCCTGCGCAGGCCGATGCGTGCGGGCAACGATACGGGGCACGATCGGCACACTGCCGACGGGGATCACCGCGCTGATGCGGGCACCACCCGACGCGCCGGCGCCCTGGCTGTGGGGTGCACGGGTACCAGTGCGGCCGTGCACGAGCGCCTGGCGGCCGGGTTCGACCTGCGGAAGGATGTCGTGGTGCAGCACCACCTCGGCGCGCTGCCCGCGGACGTAGACCACGAGAGCGTCATACGACACCCGCAGGCCGGTGGCAGCCTCGTCGCCGTGCTGCGCCCGCCACTGGGCGAAACTGGCCTTCGCAACAGCCCGCAACCGGGCAGCCTTCGGCGCACTCATAAACGGCCGTCGCCCCAGGGACGTGCCCCGGCGGACGCTCACGTCGACGACAACGAGCGCTCCCACTCCCGGGGGCGCATCCTCACCACCCGGCGGCGGCGTGGACTGCCGCAACGGCAGCTGGGGATCATCGCTCAAGATGCCGGGGGTCATTGCGCAGCCGGGCGGCAAAAAGACCAGCAGGTCGGCGCGACCGTCGTGCACCTTTGGGGAACGCTGCAGAATCTCCCCACCGGCGGCCGTGTAGGCGCGCACGCCGACCTCCACGCCGAAGCGGCTGAGTTGGGCGGCGTCACGGGGTTCCTGATTCCACGTCTCCGCAGGCACAGCTGCGACAGGCACCCCCTCCGGCACCTGCTGCGCCACGCTGCACGCGGGCGCGGCACAGCCACTGACAGCCGTAGGCGACGAAACGCTCGGGATGTGATTGGGAGTCGTCATGGGTCCTCCTCCCCCGCGGGGTGCGGGCACAGCCGGTGCTGCGCACGAGGAGGCGCACTCCCGCGGGGTGCCCACACTGTGCCCGCACCACCCACGGTGCTGCGCGCCGGGTCAGCACACTTGTCCACAGCGGACCCACCATGGCAAGCGTTGTCCACAGATCCCGCGGAGAAGTCACCCCCACACCTCCCCCGATTCACCCCGGCGGGCGGTGAAGTCTCCGGCCGGCACAGGCTTGCGCCACCCCTGCGACCCTGCCCACACGCCCCTGGGAAAGCCCCTCGTGCGCGCACGCACAACGGCAGCCGCCGGGAAGCAGGAGGGGTACTGCTTTCCAACGACTGCCGTTGCGTGGTGTGTGTGAGGTGCTACTGCGGGAAGGTGATTTCCGGCTTGTCGAGTTCCTCGATGTTGACGTCCTTGTAGGTGATCACGCGGACGTAGCGCACGAAACGCGCCGAGCGGTACATGTCCCACACCCAGGCGTCCGACATGCGCAGCTCGTAGTAGACCTCGCCCCCGGCGGAGCGGGGAATCAGCTCCACGGCGTTCGCAAGGTAGAAGCGGCGTTCGGTTTCGACGACGTAGGAGAACTGGCTCACGACGTCGCGGTACTCCCGATACAGGGAGAGTTCGACTTCAGCCTCGTAGTTCTCCAGGTCCTCTGCGCTCATGGTTCTCCAGCTTCGGATGATGTGGTGGGAAAGAAAAAACTCACGGGGTGTCGCCCTCCGTGATTCCGCAGCCGGCGGCGGACTCCTTGCGAGCACGCCAGGCACTGTGGGCTGCGGCAACGTTGGCATAACTATAGCGGTGGATGGGGGTGCCGCCGTGGCGGCGCACCGCATCCATGTGTGCCGCAGTGCCATATCCTTTGTGGCCGCCCAGCCCGTAGCCGGGATACACCTCGTCGAGTTCGCCCATGGCGACGTCGCGGGAGTGCTTGGCAAGCACACTGGCGGCGGCGATACAGCGGACGGTGGCATCACCGCCGATCATCGGCAGGAACGGCTGCCGCAGGCCGCCGACGCTCATCGCGTCGGTGAGCACGTATCCGGGTTCCACGCCGAGCGCGGCCACCGCGCGACGCATGCCGCCGATGTTGGCGTGGGTGAGGCCCAAACGGTCGATTTCCTGGGGGCTGATGAAGACGATTGCGTAGGCCAGCGCGTGATGTTGCACCAGTGGGTACAGGCGGGCCCGGGCGGCAGCAGTCAGCTTCTTGGAGTCGGTGAGCTCCGCCAGCGCGGCTACGGGCTCGGGCGGGAGGATGCACGCGGCGACAGTGAGGGGCCCCGCGCAGGCCCCACGGCCAGCTTCATCCACGCCAGCGACCGGCCCGAGGCCCGCCTTCATCAGCGCAACCTCGTGGGTGCGTAGGTGTTTCAACCGCCGCATGGGCCCTCCTTCACGACACAACGCGAGCCGACACACAAGTGATGTGCCTCATCGTGGCACGTCGCCGCGCCCGAGTCACGAATGACGGCGGGCACCTGAGCGATTCACCATGGGCACAGGGTGGACATGACACAGCCGGTGTCTCCTCCCCTGGGCCCACCCCACACGGGAGAAGGCGAGAAGGGAGAACACACCGGCTCGAGGCGCGCGCCCACCTTAAGAAAACAAGGGATGCACGCACACAGGAGATGCTACTGCTGGGCGGCGTCGAGGTCGACGGAGTGAACCCGACCCATGCGGCCCAGCGGCAACACGATGGCCTGCACCTTGCCGATGATGTTGTCTTCAGGAACGGTGCCCTGGAACTCATCCCCCATGTGGTAGCGGGAGTCCGCCGAATTGGTGCGGTTGTCGCCCATGACGAAGACGTTGCCCTCCGGGACGGTCAGCGGGCCGAAGTAGTCGCCGCCGCAGGCCTCGCTGCCGGTGCGGGGATCGACGGGGTGCGCCGGCGGGGTGAGCGTGTAGGAGGCGTCAATGGTGTGGCCGTCGACGGTGACCCCCTGGTCGCCCTCAAGGCACTGGACGGTCTGCCCACCGGTGGCAATGATGCGCTTGACGAGGTCGTTTTCGTCCGGGGCAACAAACCCGAGGAAGGAGCCGGCATTCTGCACGGCCCGCAGCACCGAGTTCGAGCTCCGGCGCGACACGTAACGGTCGTTCCAGGAGTCGGGCCCCTTGAACACGACAACGTCGCCGGGCTTCGGGTCGGAGAAGTCGTAGGTGATCTTGTCCACGAAGATGCGGTCACCATTGCAGCCGGCACAGCCGTGGAGGGTCGGCTCCATCGACTGGGAGGGGATGACGTACATGCGGCCGATGAAGGTCTGCATGACGAACACCAGCACCACGGTCATCGCGATGACGATCGGGATTTCGATGTACCAGGGCCGCTGCTTGTTCTCGCGGGTGGTGGCCTTGCCGGCCTCCTTGTTCTTCATGCCTGCGATGCCTTTCGAGGTGAACGCTTCAGTGGACGCACTGCCACCGGGCGTGATGCTGGCAGTGGAAATCACGAAGCTGAACTCTACCAGCCATCGGCCGGGCACCACGCCGACAACCATGCGCCCACCCCACGGCCCGCGGCACTCGCGAACCCACTGCCACAACCCCAGAAGCACGCCCGTGACCTGCACGATTGAATCCCGACACGCAGCTTCTCCCCCGCTGCCGGCGCCAGGCCCACGGCGGGGACACGTCGCGTGCAGCCCGGTTTTTCCTCAGCAACTTCGTGCTGTTTTCCCAGACTATGCACCCCCACGGGCTCACCCGACCCCACGGGTGCCCCATCCTGCCGCGCCACCGACGACGCGAGGGACTCCGGTCGACGGGGGCGGACACCACCAAGGGACCACGCCAGGGTGGGATATCCCTCACCCCACCCGCGCTCCCCACACCTCCCTGGGAAGCGCCGCGCAGAGACACAGCCCCCTAGCCCACCCCATGCACGGCGAACAATACCGCCCACCAGGTGGGAAAAATAGCCCGAGAAACAGCCCGCACAGGCTGTAGTTCAAGGCAGGAACGTTGACCAGGGGCACACTGCCGCTGGCACGTATGGGTCAATGGTGCGCCCGCTGCCGGTTTTCACCTCACCCCATCACAACGGTATCTTGTGAGCAGACACACAGTCTTAAAGTCTCGTTGACGGGATCACCGCACGACACCCAACGTGCCGACCCGGCCCCTGCGCACAGGGCCCCGGGGTTCCTGCCGCCGACCCGACCTAAGTTAAAGAACCAGCCATGATCAAGTACCTGCTCAAGAAGACGTTGAGTTGGATCGGCATGATTTTCCTCGCCGTGAACATCACGTACTTCCTGGCATCGTCGTTTCTTGACCCCCGCTCCAATTACGCTGAGCGGCGGCCACCCGTACCCGAGGAACGCGTCGATGCCATCCTGACCCCCCTCAACCTCAATAACAAGGAACCATTGCTTGACCGGTGGTGGACCTGGTTGAGCAACATCATCCTCCACTGGGACTGGGGCAAGTCCCCCCTGGGCGACAGTGTGAACGAACAGATCTCCTACCGTGTGTGGGTCTCCGCCGAGCTCATGCTCATCGCCACGATTCTGTCCGTGGTCATTGGTGTCTCGGTCGGCGTCTACACGGCGTCGCGCCAGTATAAAAAGGGCGACCGGGTGTGGCAGTTCCTGTCGATCATCACGATGAACATCCACATCGTTGTCGCCACCCTCATCGTGGTGTGGGCTGCGATCAAGATCAACAAGTCGGCGGGCAAGAACATCTTCTACGTCACCGGCTCCTCCTCCATCGGGGTGGAGGGCGTGTGGAACACGATCGTGGACACCGCCCAGCACCTGGTGCTGCCGACCGTGTCGCTGGTGGTCATTTCCTACGCGGGCTACCACTTCCTCCAGCGTTCCATCCTGCTGGACAACATTGATGCCGACTACGTGCGCACCGCGCGCGCCAAGGGCCTGACCCGCGCGCAGGCGGTGCGTCGCCACGCGCTGCGCACCTCGATCATTCCGGTGGCCACCACGGTGGCGTTTTCCATCCCGGGCATCTTCACTGGTGCCGTGATGACGGAGACGATCTTTGGCTGGCAGGGCATGGGCCAGTACTTCATCCAGACCATCAACCGCAACGACATTCACGGCGTCGTCGCCGTCGCCGCGTTCGGTGCGGCGATGACGGCGATCGGCGCGATCCTGTCGGACTTCCTGGTGGTCTTCCTCGATCCCCGCGTGAGGGTGAGCTAAATGGCGAAGCCAACGAAGAAGACAAGCGACTACGTGGAGGACCGCCGCGAGCAGGTGGCTCCTTACGCCGCCCCCACCGCGGATCTCACCGCCCAGTCGAACGTGACGAGCCAGAACGCTCCCGCGGGCGCGACGGAGACCGAGGTGGTCGAGCACCTGGAGAATCCTTTGGAGGAGTCCCTCGGCTCGAAGCCGATGAGCAAGCTGACGCTGTATACGAAGCGCCTGCTGCGCAACAAGATGGCCGTGGTCGGGTTGATCATTTTCAGCCTGCTCACGCTGCTGGCGATCTTCGGCAAGTACACCACCCAGTGGGCGTACGACGACCCGGACTTCCTGGCGCTGAGCCAGCCGCCGAGTGCGGAGCACTGGTTCGGCACGTCGAGTTCCGGCAACGACCTCTATGCGATGGTCATTCATGGCCTGGGCCGATCGCTGACGATTGCGGTGCTCGTGTCGTTCGCGACGACGTTGATCTCCGCGTTTGTGGGAACGGCGGCCGCCCTGTGGGGCGGTAAGCCGGAGCGCGCCATCCTGGCGATGATCCACTTCCTCCTGGTGATCCCCTCCTTCCTCATCATCGCGCTGATGGTGTCGGGCTCCGGCGGTGACTGGAAGCTGCTCATCGTGGTGCTCATCGCCTTCGGCTGGATTTACCAGGCGCGTGTGATTTGGTCGATGTCGATTTCGCTGCGGGAGCGGGAGTTCGTCCGCGCGGCCCGCTACATGGGTGTCAGCTCGGGCAAGATTTTGGCCCGCCACATGATTCCGAACATCGGCTCCCTGCTCGTCATCAACCTCACCCTCGGTGTGGTGTCGACCGTGATGAGCGAGACCGGCCTGTCCTTCCTGGGCTTGGGCGTGAAGATTCCGGACGTGTCCCTCGGCACCCTCCTGTCGACGGGCGCGGGCGCTTTGGAGTCGTCCCCGTGGGAGTTTTACTTCCCTGCCACTGTCCTCACGCTGCTGACGGTGTCGATGGCGTTCATCGCCGACGGCCTGCGCGACGCCCTGGATCCGAACTCTTCTGCTGGAGGTAAAGCATGAGCCAGCACCCCGTCCTCTCCGTCCGCGACCTCAACGTCTCCTTCCCCTCGGAGGCGGGTACCGTCAACGCGGTCCGCGGCGTGAATTTCGACCTGTACCCGGGCAAGACGCTCGGCATTGTGGGCGAGTCGGGTTCGGGCAAGTCGGTAACGTCCATGGCGATCATGGGCCTGTTGCCGACCTACGCGAACATCACCGGCAGCGTGGAGTTGTCCGGCCGGGAGATTTTGGGCCTGTCGGACGAGAAGATGTCGAAGATCCGCGGCAACGAGATCGGCATGATCTTCCAGGACCCGCTGTCCTCCCTGACCCCGGTGTTCGACGTAGGCTCCCAGATTGTGGAGGCGATCCAGTGTCACCGAAAGGTCAGCCGCAAGCAGGCCTGGGATGAAGCGGTGGAGCTGCTGGATCTTGTCGGCATTCCGGATCCGGCGCGGCGGGCCAAGGCCTTCCCGCACGAGTTTTCCGGCGGCATGCGCCAACGCGTCGTCATTGCAATCGCGATTGCGAACAAGCCGAAGGTGCTCATCGCCGACGAGCCGACCACCGCGCTGGATGTGACGATTCAGGCGCAGATCCTCGACCTCATTAAGGTCGCGCAGCAGGAAACCAACGCGGCGACGATCATGATCACCCACGACATGGGTGTGGTCGCCGGCACGGCCGACGATGTCATGGTGATGTACGCTGGCCGCCCCGTCGAGCAGGCGGAGGTCGGCACCCTGTTCCGCGAGCCGCGGATGCCGTACACGGTGGGCTTGTTGGGTTCGATCCCGAACGTGACCACCAAGGAGAAGACGGCGCTGACCACGATTGAGGGCAACCCGCCGATCGTGGTGAATCTGCCCGACGAGTGCACCTTCGCACCCCGCTGCCCGATCGCTACGGCCGCCTGCCGGGCGACGGAGCCCAGCCTGGTGGAGTTGTCGCCCGGGCACGCGGCCGCGTGCGTGCGCGCCCCGGAGATCGCTGACCGGATGCTGGGTGGGGTGCCGATCTTCCCCACCCCGGAGCTGCCGGAGCAACCCTTGGCGGACGTGCCGCGCGAGGAGCGTTCCACGGTGCTCGACGTGAAGAACCTGACGAAGACGTTCCCGTTGATGAAGGGCGCGCTGCTCAAGCGCCGGGTCGGGTCGGTGTACGCCGTCAACGGCCTCACCTTCGACATTCGGGAAGGCGAATGCTTCGCTATCGTCGGCGAGTCCGGCTGCGGCAAGACCACCACCCTGCTGGAGATCATGGACCTCGCCCCGGAGGCGGAGACCACCATCGTTCTTAACGGCACCGACGCGTCCACCCTCAACCGGACAACGCGACGCCTGGCCCGCAAAGACATCCAGATCGTGTTCCAGGACCCCATGGGGGCGCTGGACCCGCGTATGACGGTGGCGGAGATCCTCCGGGAGCCGCTCGACGCGCTGGACTACCAGGGCGATAAGACGGCCCGCATCCACGAGATCATGGGGCTGGTGGGCCTGAACCCGGCGCACATTGACCGCTTCCCCGGGCACTTTTCCGGCGGACAGCGGCAGCGCATCTGCGTCGCGCGCGCCCTGGCGGCCAACCCGAAGCTCATCGTGCTCGACGAGCCGGTCTCCGCGCTAGACGTGTCGATCCAGGCGGGCCTGCTCAACCTGTTGGATGAGCTCAAGGCGAAGCTGAACTTGAGTTACCTCATCGTCGCCCACGACCTGTCGGTGATCCGCCACATCTCCGACCGGACGGCCGTGATGTATTTGGGCCGCTTCGTCGAGCAGGGCGACACGGACGAGCTCTTCGACAACCCGCAGCACCCCTACACGCAGGCGCTGTTGTCGGCGATCCCCGTCGCCGACCCCGAGGTGGAGCGCCACCGTGAGCGCATCGTGTTGAAGGACTCGCTGCCCTCCCCGACGAAGAAGGTCACCGGCTGCGCGTTCCGGGGCCGCTGCCCCCTCTACGCGGAGCTGGACGGCGAGGCCCGCCGCCTTTGCGAGGAGGTCGCTCCGACGCCGCACCAGGTCGACCACGCGGACCACGAGGTCGTCTGCCACCACCGCTAGCTCGCCGCTGAGGCAGTAGTACAACGCCCCGGTTCTCCCCCGCCTGTGGGGAGGCCGGGGCGTTGCGTATGCCGGGGGCGCACACACCTGCCGGGCACGCCCGGGGGTGTGCGGTGCCCAGACACAGCCCGTGCCGCGCACGACCCGACGGCGCCGGCAAGCACCCGCCACGCCCCTCACACCACCCCCGTCATCTACCCCCGATTCATCAGACAAGCTTCAGTCTGTCCTCGCGCGGGCATCCAATTTTATGCGAGAGGCGACGGTGCCACGGCGGGACATCTAACTGCCGACATGTCCCCCACGCCCGGACCCCAAAGGACAACCGCAAGCTGAGGACGACTGCACATGCGCTACCTGCGCGACGGCGCGAAGAACCCACCACCCACCAAAGGGCGCCCGCATACTTTGCACCACACACAATGACACAGGGGTGGCCGCGCAAGTAGCACCCTGCAGGGATGCGGTAGACCGCACGGTCTTGTATGCTTCGCATCACACGCGTTCGCGAGTGGGTGCAGCCTCACGCCGGAACCACACACCGGCCAGAAGCGCCCCGCCCCGCGAACACCACGACCACCCCCAGGAGGCCCTATGTCTAGCAACCGCTCCTTCGCGGTGAAGATGACGAGCATCATCGCCGCATCCACACTGTTCCTCGCCGGCTGCGCCAGCGACGGCGAGAACTCGGGCGACAAGAGCAGCTCGTCCGCCCAGACCGTCGACGCCCTGAAGTTCACCTACAACAAGGTCGCCTACGAGGACCTCAAAGACGGCGGCGAAATCGTCACCGCCCTCGCCGAACTCAGTGAGCAGCAGAACCGCTTCCACGCCGACGGCACGAGCTACACCACGGACATCTGGCGCTGGTACAACCCGCAGATGATCTACTTCACCCCCGAAGGCGAGCCGGTTGCTAACCCCGAGTACATCGAATCGATGGACTCCGAGCTGGTCGACGGCAACACCGTCGTCACCTACAAGCTCAACAAGAAGGCCAAGTTCAACGACGACACCCCGATCGACGTCACCGCCTTCCAGACCACCTGGGAGATCAACCGCGCCGACACCGAGGACTACACCCCGAACGCGACCGACGGCTACGAACTCATCACCTCCGTCGAACCCGGTGCCGACAACTACGAGGTCAAGGTCACCTTCGACGGCCCCTACCTGTACTGGCCCGGCCTGTTCAACGAGATCGCCCACCCGGCGCTCAAGGACCCGGAGAACTACAACGGCTACCTCAAGCAGCTGCACCCCGAGTGGGGCGCAGGCCCGTACACCGTCGACTTCGTCGACTTCAACAAGGGCGAGGTGGGCTTCAAGCGCAACGACAAGTGGTGGGGCCGCCCCGGCAAGCTCGACCGCCGCATCTACCGCTTCATGGAGGCCAAGGCCGCCGTCAACGCCTTCAAGAACGGCGAGATCGACGGCGTCGGCGCAGGTACCAAGGACTCCTACGCGGCCATCCAGGGCATGGACAACATCTACATCTCCGAGGGTCCGGACGTCGCCAACAACATCCTCACCCTCAACGCGAAGTCCGAGAACCTGCAGGACATCAAGGTCCGCGAAGCCGTGGTGCGCGCCATCAACCGCGACACCATCGTCGACATCGCCTTCAACACCCTCCCGCTGAAGGGCGAGCCCTCCGGCTCCCTGTTCAACTTCCCCTTCCAGGAGGGCTACCACGACAACTTCACCAAGGTCGGCGGCTTCGACGCGGAGAAGTCCAAGAAGCTCCTCGAGGAGGCCGGCTGGGTTGAGGGTGCCGACGGCATCCGCGAGAAGGACGGCAAGAAGCTCACCCTGAACTACATCGTGTTCTCCGACTCGGAAGTCATCCGCGCGATGGCGTCCGCCGTGCAGAAGATGCTCAAGGACGTCGGCATCGACGCCCAGATCGACTCCCGCCCCGGCTCCGACTTCTCCGGTACCCTGAGCCGCCGCGACTTCGACCTGCTGCCCATGGGCTGGAGCGCCACCGACCCCTACGGTGTCGCCTACTTCGGCCAGTCCTACCTGTCTGACTCCGAGTTCAACAAGTCCGGCACCGGCACCCCGGAGCTCGACGCGAAGATCCGCGAGATGCAGGCCATGACCGACCCGGAGGCGCAGAACAAGCGCGCCAACGAGCTCGAGGAAGAAGCCTTCGCGCAGTACGGCATCATGCCCTACTACAACCGTGTGGTCATCTCCGCCCAGAAGGAAGGCCTGGCCAACATGGGCGCCACCGGCTTCGCCTCCTTCCCGAAGGAAGAACTCGGCTGGGCCAAGTAACGCCCCGTCTGCGGCGCCTGCAGTTCACACACTGGGCACCGCACACAGATCCTTTCCCGACACCCCCGCAGCGGCTGCGCTGCGGGGGTGTCGGCGTCTGGCACCACGACAGCGCCCCGCGCCACCGCCCACCGACCTCACCCCAGCGAGTGAACCCCACACCCGATGCAGGTCACCTCACACCTGGATGCACAATGTGGGCTGACTGACAGTCAGCTTGTAAGATGTGATGCGATTGCAGCCACACGTGGGCCCACCCGCGCCCACACTCACCTTGTCGTGGACTGCACGGCAGACCCCCGTCGGCCCACCCGCCGACGCCCTGCCTTTCGTGATCTCAGGAGGACAACCCCACCATGACACAACGTTCCCTCGGCACCCGCGTGACCGCCGCCCTGGCAGTGACTGCCCTCGCGCTCACCGGCTGCGCATCGGATGGTGGCGACTCGGGCGCTGACAAGAAGACCGTCCACGCCAACAAGGACTTCAACTTCCTGTCCGCCAGCTACGACGAGCTCCGCGACGGCGGCGACTACGTCACCGGCCTCAGCGAACTCAGCGAACAGCAAAACCGCTTCCACGCTGACTCCACTCGCTACACCACGGACCTGTGGCGCTGGTACAACCCGCACCTCATCTACTTCACCCCCGAAGGTGAGCCGGTCGCCAACGAGGCCTACATCGAGTCCATGAACGAGGAGATGGTGGACGGCAATACCGTCGTCACCTTCAAGCTCAACAAGGACGCCAAGTTCAACGACGGCACTCCGATCGATGTCACCGCCTTCCAGACCTACTGGGAGATCAACCGCGGCGACAACGACGCCTACGCCCCGAAGTCCACCGACGGTTTCGAGCAGATCACCTCCGTCGAGCCCGGTGCCGATAACTTTGAGGTCAAGGTCACCTTCGACGGCCCCTACCTGTACTGGCCCGGCCTGTTCACCGACATGGCGCACCCGGCGTTGAAGGACCCGGCGAACTACAACAGCTACCTCAAGCAGCTGCACCCCGAGTGGGGTGCCGGCCCCTACACGGTGGAAAACGTCGACTTCAACAAGGGCGAGGTTGTCTTCGTCCGCAACGACAAGTGGTGGGGCAAGCCCGGCAAGCTCGACCGCCGCATCTTCCGCTACATGGAGGACAAGGCTGCGATCAACGCCTTCAAGAACGGTGAGATCGACTCCCTGGCGCTCAACGCGAAGGAGTCCTACCAGTCCGTGAAGGATATGCCGGGCATCGCGATCAACGATGCACCGGATACCCGCACCACCCTGACCGTGCTGAACTCCAACAGTGAGGTGCTCAAGGACGTTCACGTGCGTGAGGCCGTCACCCGCGGCATCAACCGCAGCACCATCACCGACATCGTCTTCAACGGCATGCCCTACGAGGGTGAGCCGGTCGGCTCTCTCATCATGTTCCCCTTCCAGCCGGGCTACAGCGATAACTTCGACAAGGTCGGTGGCTTCGACCCGGAGAAGTCCGCACAGATCCTCGACGAGGCGGGGTGGACTGTGGGGGCCGATGGCTTCCGCGAGAAGGACGGCCAGAAGCTGTCCCTGACCTACGTCCTCTTCGGTGACCTTGAGGTCTCCAAGGCGATGGCGACCGCCACCCAGAAGATGCTCAAGGACGTCGGCGTCGATGTCGTCATCGACAACCGCCCGGGTTCCGAATTCTCCAAGACGCTGCGCAACCGCGACTTCGACATCCTGCCGATGGCGTGGGGTGCCACCGACCCCTACGGTATTGCCTACATGGGCCAGATGTTCTTCGCCGATTCCGAGCTGAACAAGTCCGACACCGGCTCCGCCGAGATCGACGAAAAGATCCGTCAGCTGCAGCAGATGGACAACGCCGAGGAGCAGATCAAGTTCGCCAACGAGATCGAGGAGGACGTTTTCGCCCTGTTCGGTCTGATCCCGAACTACAACCCGGCCCGCGTCGTCGCCACGAAGGAAGGCATCGCCAACGTCGGTGCGACCGGCTTCGCCGTGTTCCCGGCAGAGCTCATCGGCTGGAAGAAGTAACCCCCTTCTCCCCCAGCATGCGGCGGCGCCTCGCGCCCCTCATGACTTCTGGGGGAATGGCAAGGATCCAGCCGACGCCTTCAACACTTCACTCACCGCCCGTGGCGGGAGGCACCAGCTTCCCACCACGGGCGGTGCGCATTGTGGCACGTCCCCCTGGGCCACCACGCCCGGGGCAGCACCCGTTCCTTACCCCATAGGCACCAGAGCGGCGTCTGACAGCTCCCCGAGCAACAGGAAACCCCCGCGACCTCGTCCACACGTGGATAAGGTCCGGGGGTTGAGCTGTGGCACACCCAGCAGTGGGGTGTGCCGGCAGGGAAGCTTAGCGCTTCTCCTTGATCTTGGCTGCCTTGCCGCGCAGGTTGCGCAGGTAGTACAGCTTCGCACGACGGACGTCACCGCGGGAGACGACCTCGATGTGATCGATGTTCGGGGAGTGCACCGGGAAGGTACGCTCCACACCGATGCCGAAGGAGACCTTGCGGACGGTGAAAGTCTCACGGATGCCACCGTTCTGGCGGCGGATGACAACACCCTTGAAGACCTGGATACGGGACTTGTCGCCCTCGATAACCTTGACGTGGACGTTCAGGGTGTCACCGGGACGGAAGTCCGGGATGTCGTCGCGCAGCTGCGCGGCATCGACCTTGTCGAGAATGTTCATGTAAGCAATCCTTCACAGATGCATAAGGACAGAGGAACCTAGCGGCTCTTCCCTCAACTGGGCGCTCGGCCGGTTCGTATCCGAGACAATTAAGCAGCCTGTGGGGCAGACCTTAGCCATCTTCCTGCCGCACCTGCGGCTCCCGCACGAGGCGGCGATGAGCGCGAGGTATAGGGCATGACGGAAGAGAGTCTGCACCAAGACAACCGGTTCATTATGGCATGGGGGGCCACACGCAGCAACTTTGTCACAGTGGCCCCACCGGTCACGGTGCGTCGGCGGCTAACGCAGGCCCGCGTCGCGCAGCGCCTGCGCGAGCGCACCACCGGCAGCCTCGGAACCACCCTGGGCACCGCGGCCACCGCGGCGCCGGTCGCCCCGGGGGCGTCCCTGCGCCCCACCACGGGAGCCGCCGCCGCGGCGCTCCCCACCGGTGGACGAGCCCTCGCCGCGGGCCTTGCCTCGGCCACCGCGCGGCTTGCTGCCGCGGGCACTGCCCTCCGCCTCGTCGTCGAGCAGCAAGCTCAGTCCGATGCGGCGGCGGTCGACGTCGACGTCGATGACTTTGACCTTGACGACGTCGCCGGAGCGGACAATCGTGTGCGGGTCTTGGACGAACTGGCGGCTCATGTGGGAGACGTGCACGAGGCCGTCCTGGTGGACTCCGATGTCGACGAACGCGCCGAAGGCCGCGACGTTGGTGACGGTGCCTTCGAGGATCATGCCGGGGGTGACATCAGCAACCTCGTGCACACCCTCCGCGAAGGTTGCGGTGGCGAATTCGGGGCGCGGGTCACGGCCGGGCTTGTCGAGCTCCGCCAAAATGTCCGTCACGGTCGGCACACCGAACTGCTCGTCGGCGAAGTCGGCGGGGTTGAGGCGGTGCAACTGCCGGGTATTACCGATCAGGTCGCCCACTCCGAGCCCGGTGGCGGCGGCGATGCGGCGCACCACGTCGTAGGCCTCGGGGTGGACGGCAGAGCTATCCAGCGGGTCCTCGCCGCCCATGATGCGGAGGAAGCCGGCGGACTGCTCAAAGGCCTTCGGCCCGAGGCGGGGCACCTTCTGGAGTTCTTTGCGGGTGCGAAATGCGCCGTTGTCGTCACGGTAGGCGACGATGTTTCCGGCGAGGGTGGCAGAGATGCCGGCCACGCGGCTGAGCAGCGCGACGGAGGCGGTGTTGACGTCAACGCCGACGGCGTTGACGGCGTCCTCCACCACGGCATCGAGGGTGCGGGCCAGGTGGGTTTGATTCACGTCGTGCTGGTACTGGCCGACGCCGATGGACTTCGGGTCGATCTTGACGAGTTCGGCCAGCGGATCCTGGAGGCGGCGGGCGATGGACACCGCACCGCGCAGCGAGACGTCCATATCGGGGAATTCTTCGGCGGCAATCTTGGAGGCCGAGTACACGCTGGCCCCGGATTCGCTCACCGTCACCGGGGTGGGCTTCTCGCCGCCGGCGGCGACGATGAGTTCGGCGACTTCCTGCGCGAGCGTCATCGTTTCGCGGGAGGCCGTGCCGTTGCCGACGGCAAGCAGCTGCACGCCGTGCTTCGCGGCGAGCATCGCCAGCTCCTTGGCAGCCTGGTCCCACTGCTTTTGCGGCTGGTGGGGGTAGACGATGGTGGTGTCGAGCACCTTGCCGGTGGCATCCACGACGGCCACCTTGACGCCGTTGCGGTAGCCCGGGTCCAGGCCCATGGTGGCCCGCTGCCCGGCCGGCGCCGCCAGCAGCACGTCACGCAGGTTGGTGGCGAAGACTTTCAGGGCGCCTTCTTCGGCAGCTTCCTTGAGCCGCATACGGGTGTCCAGGCCTGCGGACACCGACAGTTTGGTGCGCCACGCCCAGTTCACCGCGTCCGCCAGCCACGGGCTCTCGCCGACTGCGAGGTCGGCACGGCGGGCGATAAGCCCGGGGAAGTCGAGTTCGTCGCCGGCCGCGAAGTTCAGGCGCAACACGCCGTCTTTTTCGCCGCGCAGCAGCGCGAGAATGCGGTGGCTGGGCAGCTTGGTGAAGGGTTCGTCGTAATGGAAGTAGTCGGCGAACTTCTCGCCTTCCTTCTCCTTGCCATCGATGACCTGCGCGGAGACGTGGCCGGTGGCGAAGAACGTATCACGCACCTCGCCGACGACGTCGGCGTCGGTGGCGACCCGGTCCACGAGGATGTTGCGTGCGCCTTCCAGGACGGCGGCCGCGTCGGCGAAGTCTTTGGTGATGAAGCGCGCGGCGAGGTCTTCCGGGGTGGCCTGCGGCTGGTTGATGAGTTCGTCAACGAGCGGCTCGATGCCAGCCTCGCGGGCGATATCAGCCTTAGTGCGGCGACGCTTTTTAAACGGCAGGTACAGGTCCTCGAGGCGGGCCTTGGTGGTGGTTTCCTCGATCTGGCGGCGCAGCTTCGCCGTCAGCTTGCCCTGTTCCTCGATGGCTGCGAGCACCGTTTCCTTGCGGTGGTGCAAGTCGCGCAGGTATTCAGCGCGTTCCTCGATGAAACGCAGCTGCGTGTCGTCCAGGCCGCCGGTCTTTTCCTTGCGGTAGCGGGCGATGAAGGGGACGGTGTTTCCCTCCGCGAGCAGCTCGAGGGCTGCGCGCACACCGTCGGCGTTCAGTGCCGCTTCGGCGGCAATCGCCGCTGCGACATCAAAGTTTCGTGACGCGGTCGTGGTTTCGGTCATTTCAGCAATCCTACCCACCGCCCCGCACCCCGCCCACACCCCACCCACGCGGCAGCGCGGCAGCAGCCGCTGTCCCCCGGTGTGGGTGCTCCCCCGCCCCAGGCAGGTAGATCCCCGGGGCAGGCCCGGCAGCACAGGCGCTTCCTGGCAGGGGCCGTGGCCACTACAAGCGCACGTTGCAGGCAGCCCCGCTGCCCGGCTCGGCCCGCCCGGCCCGGGTGGTGCCGTACCAGGTGGCATCTGCCGGCAGGCAGTCGACGACTGCCCGGGTCATGTCCGCATCCGCTAGTGCTGTGCGGGCATTGACGATGACCCGGTGGAGGGTCTGCGTAATCGGCGGGGTACCGTGCCGCATTTCGTATTCGGTGACGAGCATGTTGTCGGGTTCGCAGCCCAGGGACAGCGGCTCGACGAAGATCTCAGGATCGTGCAGGCCGGCGGCCGCGAGGCGTTGCGCCCAACGCGACTGCGCGGCGGTGAGCTCACGAGCGTTGGCGAGCACCTGCAGATCGGCGCATTTCTGCGCCTCCTCGGCGTGCGACGACGCGGCGGTCAAGGGGGTGTGGGGCGTGGGAGTGCTCATGGGTTCTCCGGGGTGGGGTTGTGGGGTGCGGGAGCCGACACGATGGTCGCGTCGCGGACGCCACCGGCGCGCAGCACTGTGAGCAGCGCCGCGTCGTCGAGGGTCGTTCGCACGCTGATGATGGACGCCTCACCCGCAGCCTCCGCCGCTGGTGGTTCCTCCACCGGGCGTGCGCGGACGTCGCCGATGGCGGGGTTGTCTTTGAGTCGGCGGCGCACCGCCTTGGCGCGCTTGCCAGTGGCGGGCAATCCTGGGGCGTACACGTCGACATCACGCCCCGCGAGAATCAGGTGATCAGCCGCGCTGAGCTGCACCTCGGCGAGCAGATCCGGCCGGCGGCTGGCCGTGAGCCGCAGGGATTGTTCGTGCCGCCAGGCGGCAATCGCGTCGTGGTTGCCGCTGCGGAGCACGGCCGGCACCTCAAGCCCGCGCCACTGCACGGGTTTGGTGTAACTGGGGCCTTCGAGCAACCCGTCGGAGAAACTGTCGTCCTCGTGGCTCTCGGCGTTGCCGAGCACCCCGGGAATGAGTCGGCAGACGGCCTCTGCGATGACAAGGGTGGCGACCTCCCCACCGATGAGGACGTAGTCGCCGATGGAGACTTCCCGCACCCGGTAGCGCTGCTGCGCGTCGACGACGACGCGGCTATCGATGCCCTCGTAGCGCCCGCAGGCGAACACGAGGTGGTCTTCCCGGGACCAGGCGCGGGCATGCGCCTGAGTGAAAGGAACACCCGCCGGGGTGGGCACGATGAGCACCGGCAGGCTGGGATCCTCCCCCGGCTGGGCACTGGGGTCCGCATCCCCGTAGGCCTCCGCCCGGCGCCCCCGCACAGCATCGTGGGTGGGTTGGGCTTTGTGCGGCTGCGCGGAGTCCACCGCCGCCCCGGCAGCAGGGCCGGTGCCGGCCGCCACGTCGTCGAGGGCGGGCCCCCAGACCTGAGGCATCATGACCATGCCGGGACCCCCGCCATAAGGGGTGTCGTCGACCGCGCGGTGCACCCCGCGCGCCCACTGGCGGAGATCATGCACGCCGACGCTCAGGAGGCCGTCTTCAATGGCGCGGCCCAGCAGGGCGTGGCGCAGCGGCTCCAAGTATTCGGGAAAGATGGTGACGACGTCGAGGCGCACGGGCGGGACACACTCCAGCGGTGGGGACTTTGAGAGCGACAGGCGGGGATGGGGGGCCGCACCGACGGTGTCGGGTGCGGCGGCACGTGTGGGGCGCTAGATGCTGTCGAGGTCCAGCAACCCCTCGGGCGGGGTGATGGTCAGCGTTCCGGACTCAAGATCAACCTCCGGGACGATGGCGTGCACGAAGGGCACGAGTGCGTCCCCGCCCCGGGTCAGCGCAACGCTGAGAAGGGTGCCGGCAGGGCCGTGGCTGACGGAGTCGACCGCGCCGATGTCCTCGCCGTCGTGGATGACGCGCAGGCCTTCCAGCTCGTGATCGTAGAAGCCCTCCTCATCGTCATCATCGTCGAGCGGAGGCGCGAAGAATTGGGTACCGCGCAGGGATTCTGCGGCCGTACGGTCGGCAATCTCCTCGAAAGTCACCAGCAGGCGGCCCTGGTGGGGGCGGGACTTCGCCACGGTCAGCGTGTGCTCCTTGCCGGACTGCGTGCCGTGGAGAACCTGGCCGACAGCGAAGCGGATGTCCGGCTCGTCGGTGGTGGGCTCGACGGCCACTTCGCCGCGGATGCCGTGGGCCTTGATCACTCGGCCAATGAGGAGTTCAACGTCGCTTGTCATGGGCTACAACTCTACCGCCTCCCACGGGCTACCACCCCACACGGTGGGAGCCGCGCCTCGTGCGGACTAGTCGCCGGTGTGCATGATGAGCCACAGCACGCCGCCGTCCGCGCCGTCGGCGACGGCAACTTCGTGCGGAATGTACGCATCGAGGTGCATCATCATCCCGCCGCTTAAGACCACAGGGTCCTGCCCGGCGACGGTGAACAGCAGCGCGCCCTCCGGCGCGGAGACGGTGATCGGGTGCGCGGCTTTATGCTGGCGCAGCTGTTGGCCGGGTTGGAAGCGGAAGAGGATGTGGTTGGCGCGGGGGCCGGTGTGGATGCGGGCCACGGCCGGGCGGGCCCCCTTCTGTGCGGCAGGCGCAAGTGCCAGCACGTCGCCGTGAAACACGGCCCCTGTAGTGTCGGCGTCACCGAAGGTCTCCGGGCGGTGGATGGGCAGCGAGGTGGCCCCTTCTTGAGGTTGTGGGGCTTGGGTTGTCATGGGAACAATGCTCCTTGTCTGTCGCGGCGGGGGCCGGGCCTTAGTCGACCTTGGTGTAGACGCGGCCAATGGCACCGAGGTTGTGGGCGTGGCGGCGGAAGGCGGCGCGCATCCCGAAGACCGCCGCGCGAAGTTTGCTGTCGCGCAGCACGGTGAAGATGATGCGGGGCACCCGCCAGCCCTCGTCGGCGAGCACGCGGCGGGGTTCCAGCAGACTCATCGTGGTGGTGTAGGTGTCGACGACAGCCAGCCCTTGGGCGGCGGCCAGGCCCGCCCATTCGCTGATGGTCAGCGGTCGGGCATTGACGTGGATCGCGCGGGCGATGTCGCGTCGAATGTTGGTTTTTGTCTCCTCGGCGAGGTCGTCAGGGCGCAGAAGCAGCTCGTGGCTGAGCAGCACTCCACCGGGGCGCAGGATGCGGGCGGCTTCGGCGAGAATCTCTGCCTTGTGGGTGTCGGTGTGCATGCTGAGCATGGCTTCGGCGACGACGACGTCGGCGCAGGCATCGGGCAGCCCGGTGGCGTTGGCCTCTCCTTCACGCAGGGTGCCGCGGCTACCGATGGCGGCGCGGGCGGTGGCCACGGCGGCGGCGTCGCGGTCGATGCCGGTGTAGCTGCGGGGATTGCGGGCGAGGATCTCCTTGGCGGTGAGCCCCAGCCCGGGGGCGAATTCGACGACGTCCTTGTCGCGCAGGTCCACCTGGTCGAGCAGCCAGTGGGTGGTTTCTTTGCCACCGGGGCGCAGGACTTTCTTCCCTGCGCGGGCGAGCACCCAGTGTCCGGGGGCGTGGGCGGGGTCGCGGTCGGCGGCGGGCAGCGGTGCGGCGGACATGCTCAATTCCTTCGGGTCTCAGGGGCGCAGGCGGTGGAGGTCACCGGAGGGATAAGTAGTGGAGGATTCCCTCAACAGCCCTTAAATATGCATCCAGCATACCTCTTTTAGGGCGGTGGGTATCACCTCCTCCCCCAGGCCCGCGCAGTCATACCTCTCCCCCACCCCACACGACGCGAAAAAGCTCCCCACCGCCCATGCGGTGGGGAGCTTGTTCAGCACACGCCCCCACCCCGGTGACCGGGGACAGTGACGTGAAAAAAGAGGTGTGGCTTACTCAGCCTCGGCAGCAGCCTCAGCCTCTTCGACGGCTTCCTCAGCAGCCTCAGCAGCGGCAGCGGCCTCTGCTTCCTTGGCAGCCTCTTCAGCAGCCTTCTTCTCAGCCTCAGCCTTGGCCTTGCGCTTCTTCTCGGTGATGGCCTCAGCGGTCGGGCCGTTGTTCGCCTCGGCGAGAGCCTCGTTGAACAGCTCCAGCTTGGACTTCTTCGGCTCAGCAACCTGCAGGCGGCCCTCGGCGCCCGGCAGGCCCTTGAACTTCTGCCAGTCACCGGTGATCTTCAGCAGGGCGAGGACCGGCTCGGTCGGCTGAGCACCGACGGACAGCCAGTACTGAGCGCGCTCGGAGTCAACCTCGATGACGGAGGGGTTGTTCTTCGGCTGGTAGATGCCGAGGTTCTCGATCACCTTGCCGGAACGGCGGGTGCGGGCGTCAGCAACGACGATGCGGTACTCGGGGGTGCGGATCTTGCCGCGACGCTGCAGCTTAATCTTGACGGCCATGGAAGGCTCCTTCTGTGTGGTCACTGGGCAGTACAGACACCCGGGGGTTCCCGGGCCGGTTCAACCCTTTAACTTTTTACCTGCGGGTGACCACCGGTCGACCGGGGTCGATGACGGTGTACCGCAGGATGAGGTCATGCGGCGTGCGCGCGGGGCGCACACAACCTCGGCAACGTTAGCACACCACCCACCGCAACCCCACATCCGCATCCCTACCGTGCGCGGCAGGTCACAGGCACTGAGGCTGGTGTGACAGGTGTCGATACGCGTGACCGCCACACCCCACTGCAAGTGGGCGCGGCGGTCACACACCATCACCGTGTGGCGTGGCGGCAGCGCTACTTCTTCGGAGCCCCGCCCAGGTCCCCCAGATCGAAGCCCGGGGGCATCTTCGGCATGCCGGGGATCTTGCCGAGCTTGCCCAGCCCACCGAGGCCGGGCATGCCGCCACCCATCTGTTCCTGCAGCTTCTGCAGTTCCTCCATGGACGGCATCCCGCCACCCATGCCCGGCATCCCCGGCATCCCGGGCATGCCCTGCGGCATCTTCGGACGGGTCGGCCCCTTCTTCGCAGGCTTACGCTTGCCGTTCTTGCCCTTGCGACCCTTCGGCTTCTTCTTCGTCGCCGACCGTCCGCCGCCCATGCCGAACTGGCCAGCCATCTGGCCCATCATCTTCTTCGCTTCGAAGAAACGCTCCACGAGCTGGTTGACGTCGGCGACACTCACACCGGAACCCTGCGCGATGCGCTTACGGCGGGAGGCGTTGAGGATCTTCGGGTTGGCCCGCTCCTCCGGGGTCATGCCGCGGATGATGGCCTGGATGCGGTCGAGCTGCTTCTCGTCGACCATGTCAGCCATCTGGCTCATCTGCTTGCCGCCGGGCAGCATCTTCAGCAGGTTGCCGATGGGACCCATGCGGCGCACCATGAGCATCTGGTTGAGGAAGTCCTCCAGCGTCAGCTCGCCGGAGACGAGCTTCGTGGCGGTCGTCATCGCGTCTTCCTGATCGATGACGCTCTCCGCCTGCTCAATCAGGGTGAGCACGTCACCCATACCGAGGATGCGGCTGGCCATGCGCTCCGGGTGGAACACATCGAAGTCTTCGAGCTTCTCGCCGGTGGAGGCGAACAGGATCGGCTTGCCGGTGACTTCACGAATCGACAGGGCGGCACCACCACGGGCGTCGCCGTCGAGCTTGGTGAGCACCACGCCGGTGAAGTCCACGCCATCGCGGAAGGCCTGGGCGGTCTGGACGGCGTCCTGACCGATCATGGCGTCGATGACGAAGAGCACTTCGTCGGGGTTGACGGCGTCGCGGATGTTGCGCGCCTGGTTCATGAGTTCCTCGTCGATACCGAGGCGGCCGGCGGTATCCACGATGACGATGTCGTGGTTGGTGCGCTTGGCTTCCTCGATGCCGGCGGTAGCGACTGCCACGGGGTCGCCGTGGGAGGTGCCCATCTCGTGGTCGAGGGTGTCGATCGCGGTGCCCGGGTCGGGGGCGAAGCAGTCGACGCCGGCACGCTCAGCGACGATCTGCAGCTGCTGCACAGCGCCGGGGCGCTGCAGGTCGCAGGCCACGAGCATCGGGGCGTGCCCCTTGCCCGCCAGGTGCTTGGCCAGCTTGCCCGCCAGGGTGGTCTTACCCGCACCCTGCAGGCCGGCGAGCATGATGACGGTCGGCGGATTTTTCGCCAGGGTGATGCGGCGGGTTTCACCGCCGAGGATCTCGATGAGTTCCTCGTTGACGATCTTGACGACCTGCTGGGCCGGGTTCAGCGCGGCGGAGACATCGGCGCCGGTGGCGCGCTCCTTGATGCGTTTAATGAAGCCGCGGACGACCGGCAGTGACACGTCGGCGTCGAGCAACGCCAACCGGATTTCGCGGGCGGTGGCGTTGATATCAGCCTCGGACAGCTTGCCTTTGCCTTTGAGGCCGGTCAGCGCGCTTGTCAGGCGGTCGGACAAGGACTCGAACACGGTGTTGTTCTCCCCTTCGCGGTAATGATGAGGTGCACCAGCGCCCTGGCAGCCGCCCACGGATGTTTCTCCGGGGTAGGCGGCGACGGGCGCATCATCTGCGGGTGCACGGTGATTCGGGTTATCTTAGCGACCCCGGTACCCCGGGCGCATTCTTGGGTGGCTTAGCCGCGCCGCCCAGCGGGTCGTGCGCCCGTGGCGAGCGTGCTGATGTCTTTCTCAATCCGGGCGCGCGCCGCAGCACCGGTCACGCAGGTCCCCAGGTCGGCGGTTGCCCGGATGGTGGAGCCGTAGCTTCGCATCGTCAGCCACCGGAAATCGGGCAGCAGCCCAATGAGTGCCCCCAGCACGCCGCGGCGGTCCTCGGCGCGGACTTCCACGATGGTGCCGTGCCACACGGTATTCACGGCGATGGGGTCCACGGGCGGCAGGAGGGTGAACACGCCGGAGTTATAGGCCTGGCGGAATTCCTCCGGGTCGATCGCTCCGACCGCACCACGGACCACGAACTCGGCGGCGCACACCCCGCCGTCGTCGTCGCCGTCGAAGACCATCTGGGCGTCGACGATACTCAGCCCTTTCGCGGCCAGCAGCGCCAGCACTCGCACCGACTCGCGCGGGTAGCGGCCCGTCCACTGCACCCGGTAGCCGGAATCGGTGGCGGAAATGTCGACGGCTCTGCCGGGTGCGACGAAGGGGCGTGCGGGTGGCGGTGTGGTGATGTGCTGCGCCATCTGGCGGCGGGCGTTGTGGCAGAGGGTGTAGACGTGGCGGGCCAACCTGTGGGTCCACACCGTCGGCCCGGTGGCCTGCGCGTCGGCCTCGGCGAGCGCCTCCAGCAGGTCGAGCACGAGCGGGTCGTAGTGCACCGCGTCGAGCACCAGGTCCACGGTGGCGGGATCTGTGGGATCGTGCCGCGCCGCGGTGGCTGCCAGCAGGGTGTGTTCGGCGACGAGGGTTTGCACGACCATGATGTCGCGGTGGTCGAGTCCCATGCGGGCGGCCATACGGGCGACCTGTTCGGCACCGACCTGCTCGTGGGGGCGGTCGTAGCCTTTGCCGATGTCGTGGTACAGCGCCGCGAGGAGCAGCAGGTCTGGGCGGGCCACCTCGACGGTGTTGTGCCCAAGCCGGGCCAAGGTGTCGAGGGTGTGGTGGTCGATGGTGTGGATGTGGCTGGCTTCCCGGGGCATGCGCCCGCGAATGTGGGGCCATTCGGGGACGATGGCTTCCCACAGGCCGTGGTCGTCGAGGGCGCGGACAACGTTGTGGGTGTTTTCGGGGCTGGACAGCACCGCGATGAAATCGGCGACGGCGGCCTTCGGCCAGGGGGTGGGCAGCGGCGGGCAGTGCGCGAGGGCCGCGAGCGTGGAGGCGGCCACCGGGAGTCCGGTGCGTGCGCTGGCGGCGGCGACGCGTAGCACGAGGCTGGGGTCGTCCAGGCGGGGATTGCGGGACAGGGTGATGATGTCGCCGGCGTCGACGACGTCGGTGTCGAGGGGGCGGCGGGGAGCCTGGCGGGGGCCGGTGCGGCGCAGCATGGCGCGGGCCTGCGCCAGCGCGCTCGTCACGGCGGCATCAATGGTGCGCCCCGCGGCAGCCAGCGCCCGCGAGAGCTCATAGCGGGAGGGATAGTCGAGGGCGAGCGCAATATCGGCGGCGTATTCGGGGTCAAGCCCGTCACGCCGGCGTCGGGTGGCGTGGTGCAGCAAGGTCCGGATGTCGAGCAGGAGGCGGTGCTCGGAGTCCAGGGGCGGGATGTCGCACACGTTGCCCAGCGCGAGGGCCCGAATGAGCGCCAAATCCCGCAACCCACCGCGCCCGTTTTTCACATCGGGGCGTGTCATCGCGACGACGGAGCCGCTACGCCGCCAGCGGGCGATTGCGGAGCTGGTGACGTCGTCGAAGACGCGGGGCAGCATCTGCCGCCAGGTGGCCAGGATGCGGGCCCGGGTGCGCTCCACGAGGGCGATATCACCGGCGATGGGGACGATCTCCAGCAGCGCGAGAGCCGCAGTGATGTCCTCCGCCATGATCGCCGTGCACTGTTGCGGGGTCCGCACCGCATGATCGATCCTCCAGGGGGAATCCCACAGGGGGTAGACGATGCGCTCCACGCACCGGGCCACCTGCTCGTCGTCCTCCCCCGGCAAGTCCTCGCCGTCCGGCAGCAGGATGAGTAGGTCAACGTCGGAGTATTCGGTCATCTCCCCACGCGCCAGCGACCCCGTGGCCGCGAGCGCCCACCCCTGGGGCAGGGGTAGCTGCTGGAGTGCCTCCCGGGCACGGGCCACAGTGTCGGCCCGCACCGCTTCCGCGCGGGCCGCGCCCTCCGGGGCGTCTCCTGAACTGCCCGCTGCTGCGGCTGCTAATGCTGCTGCGCCTGTGTCCGGAGTCTGTGGCATGGGGTGTCGGCGGCCTTTCGTACAACAACACGGTGGTGGGCGGGCGCGCCACACCTGGCGTGGCGGGGTGCGGCAGGCCCGAGGTGCACCCCGCAGGGCACAGTCGACGGGCCAGGGCGCTGGGCGCCACAGCCTGCCAGCGGTGCGGCAGGTCAGCGGGTGGGCGTGTTAAAGGGCCTGGTCGTCGCGTTCACCGGTGCGAACGCGGATCAGCTGCTCGACGGGGGTCACCCACAGCTTGCCGTCGCCAATCTTGCCCGTCCGCGCGGCCTCCACGATGGCGTCGACGACCTCGTCGACGTCCTCGTCGTCAACGACAACCTCCAGCTTGATCTTCGGCACGAAATCCACCGCGTATTCGGCACCCCGGTAGACCTCGGTGTGGCCTTTTTGCTGACCGAATCCTTGGGATTCGGTGACAGTCATGCCTCGGATGCCGAGCTGCTCGAGGGCGTCCTGGACTTCGCCGAGGGTAAAGGGCTTGATGATGGCGGTGATGAGTTTCACGGCTGGGCTTCTTTCACGTCAGCAGGTGCAACGGGCAGTGGGGCTCGGTGGGTGCCGAAGGGGTGGGCACGGCGCAGGGCGCGGGGTGAGTCTCGCGGCGGCCGCACCATCACCGCCTGTGGGGCGGGTGCGTCGGTGGCAGCTGCCGCGAGGTGTCTGGGGCCAGTGTATCGTTAGCGCCCCCGCCCCAGGGTGGGAACAGTGGTGTCGTAGGCGGACTCACCGTGGATGTGGGTGTCGATGCCGCCGAGTTCGACGTCGCGATCGACGCGCCAGCCCATGGTGCGGCGGATCGTCAGCCCGAGGACTGCGGTCACCACCCCAGCCAGGGCCATGGCCGCCAGCGCAATGAGCGCCTGCACTACCAGGAGTTCGCAGCCTCCGCGCAGCCCGCCGCCGGTCAACAGGCCCCGTCCGGTGGCGCAGAATCCGACGGCCACGGTGCCCCACACAGCCCCGACGAGGTGCACGCCAACAACGTCGAGGGTGTCGTCGAAACCGAAGCGGTATTTCAGTCCCACGCCCATGGCTGCCAGCGCGCCGCCAGTCACCCCCAGCAGCAGCGCCCACAGGGGCATGACGTCACCGGCGGCGGGCGTGATGGTCACCAGACCCGCCACCACCCCGGAGGCAGCCCCCAGGCTGGTGGCGTGGCCGTCGCGGATGCGCTCCACGCACAGCCACCCCAGCAATCCGGCGGCGGCTGCGGCGGTGGTGTTCAACCACGCCAGGCCCGCCAAGCTCTGATCGCCCAGTGCGGAGCCGGCGTTGAATCCGAGCCAGCCGAACCACAGCAGGGCGGCACCGAGCATGACCAGCGGCAGGTTGTGGGGGCGGTGCACGTGGTGGGGGAAGCCGCGCCGGTTGCCGATGATGAGCACCAGCACGAGGGCTGCCGTGCCCGCTGAGATGTGGACGACGGTGCCGCCCGCAAAGTCGATGGGGGCGATGCGGGCGTGTTCCCCGGCGGTGCCGAACAGCCAGGCACTCACCCCGTGGGCGTCCTCGCCGAGGATGCCGCCGCCCCACACTTGATGGGCCAAGGGGTAGTAGACCAGGGTGACCCAGCACGCGGAGAACAGCAGCCAGGCGGAGTACTTCACGCGTTCCGCGATCGCGCCGGAGATCAGCGCGACGCTGATGATGGCGAAGGTGAGCTGGAAGCAGACGTCGATGATGCGGGCGTAGCCGTTGTCACCGACAGCAAAGACTGGGGTGCCGTGATCACTGGCGGTGATGACTCCCCGCAGTCCTAGGTAGTCCAGCGGGCTGGCAATGACCCCTGCGAGGCTCGTTGGGCCATAAGACATGGAGTAGCCGTAGGCGATGGAGGTGACCGTGACGACGCCCATCGCCCCGAAACTCATCATCATCATGTTGAGCACGGACTTCTGCCGGCTCATGCCTCCGTAGAACAGGGCCAGGGCGGGTGTCATGAGGAGCACGAGCGAGGCGGCTACCAACACCCACAGCCCGCCGGTGGCGGTGGATTCCCCGACTGCCGGTTGTGGGTGAGCGGCGCCGGCAAGGAGGGTGGTCACGGGAATGTGGGCCGCGTCGGCTGCGGCACCGAGGGGCGGGGGAACAAGGGACATCTGCGACCTTCCGATTAGGGACCGTCACCTGCACCACCTCACGGGTTCAGGCCTGCGCATGGTGGGTGTGGTGCGGGTGGCGTGTGGAACACCAGGAATTCTACCTATAGACCAACAGGTTTTCGCATGATGCAGAGGGAACCACGCATTGAGCCGAACCACACCACCGCACTCCTCCCCCATGCCACCCCGCTGACCCACCACACACCGCGCCGAACGATCCCCCACACGCACAACACCCGCCCATCCCGTCCACGAGCACTTCGGCACGCAACGGAATTGGGCGGGTGTCACAACCAGCCAGAGGCGGTTTAGCTCGTGCCCCCCAGCAGAGCATCGACGAAGGAATCAACCTCGAAGGGGGCGAGATCATCCGCGCCCTCGCCGAGACCCACCAGCTTCACCGGCACACCCAGCTCTTCCTGAACCTGGAAAACGATGCCACCCTTGGCGGTGCCGTCGAGCTTGGTGAGCACCACACCGGTGATGTCGACGACATCCCGGAAGGTGCGGGCCTGCATGAGACCGTTCTGGCCGATCGTCGCGTCCAGCACGAGCAGCACCTCGTCGACCTGAGCCTTCTTCTCCACGACGCGCTTGACCTTGCCCAGCTGGTCCATGAGGCCCACGGAGGTGTGGAGGCGGCCGGCGGTATCCACCAGCACCACATCCACCCCGTCGGCCACGCCGGTGGCCACCGCATCGAAGGCCACGGAGGCCGGGTCGGCCCCCTCAGCGCCGCGCACGGTCGCTGCACCCACGCGACGACCCCAGGTCTCCAGCTGATCGGCGGCTGCGGCGCGGAAGGTATCCGCCGCACCCAGGAGCACCGTGTGCCCCATCGACACGAGCACGCGAGCCAGCTTGCCGGTGGTGGTGGTCTTGCCAGTGCCGTTGACGCCGACGACGAGGACCACGGCAGGCTTGCCGTCGTAGGGCATGGCCTTGATGGAGCGATCCAGCTCCGGCTTGCAGGCCTCGATGAGGGTTTCCCGCAGCATGGCACGGGCTTCAGCCTCACTCGACACGCCACGGGCGGCGATCTTCTCGCGCAGAGCCTCGACGACGGCGACCGTCGTCGCGGTGCCCAGATCAGCCATGAGAAGAGTGTCTTCAATTTCCTCCCAGGCGTCCTCATCCAGGTCGCCGGCGCTCAGGATGCCGAGCACGCCCTGACCGATGACGTTCTGGGAGCGCGAGAGGCGGCCGCGCAGGCGGCCCAGACGACCTTCAGCGGGTGCGATGTCGTCCTGGGGTGCGGCGGGCACTGCCGGCGTCGCGTCCGCGGCAGGCGCGGGCGTGTCCTCACGGGCTGCACTGGCGGCAGCCTCCACACTCTCGGCGGCGAGGGCGGCCTCCACGGCCTCCTCCTGCGCGGCCGCGTCGTCCGCCGCAGGTTCTGCGGCTTCAGCCGCAGCATCGACAGTCTCGGCGGGAGCTTCCTCCACTACGGGGGCAGCGTCAGGCGCCGGAGCCTCCGCGCGAGTTTCCTGCGGGGCAGACTCCTCCGGGGCGGCAGCCGGCTCTGCGGGAGCCGCATCGGCGGCCTCTGCCGCTTCCGCCTGCGCGGCGGCGGCCTCAGCGTCGGCCAAGCCCGGGATCTCTTGCGCGAGGTTCACGGGCTGCTCGGGCGCGATATCGCCGGCATCTTCCACCGGCGCAGCGGGAGCATCCTCCTGTGCGGTGGCCTTGGCCTCAGCTGCAGCATCCAGCAGGTCGCGATCCTCGTCGGCCTGAGTCATGCCGACAGTGCCGACGAGGTTATCGCGCAGATCCTCAGCCGCATCCTCCGCCTGCACCGCGGCGGAGGCGTCCTCGGTGACAACATCCTCGGCGTCCGTGCGCGCGGCGGTGGCGGCAGCAATGCCACCGACTGCGGCATCGACAACCTCTTCCGGGGTGTGGACTGCGGCGTCAGTCGCCGCGTCCTCCACGACAGTGTCCTGCTCGACGGGCTGCTGGGCGACCTCGGCATCAAGGACGTCCGCATCCTTGGGCAGATCTGTCGGCTCCTTGGCGGGCGTGGCGGAGGCATGCTGCTGGAGCTGCTCGTTGACGGCTGCGGTCATCGCAGCTGCGGCCGCGGCAGCACCGCCGGCGGCGGCCGCACCACGAGCGTTGTCCACCGGCTGCTTCGGCTTCGCAGGGGCGAAGTTGAAGTTGCTCTTGGCCTGGTAGTTTCCAGACTTTTCTTCCTGGGTCAGCTCCTTCGGCTCTTCCTTCTCAGTGAAGGAAACCGTCTTGGAGGCTTTGCGTTTGAGCCCCACGATGACGATGAGGGCGACCAGGAGCGCCAGGACGACGACAACGGCCGCACCGATCATGAGGGGGGACACGGTAGATAAATCCATGCTCTCTATAGTTGCAGGTTTTCCCGGGGGAGGGTACAAGCACCCCCATACTAGACAGGCCAGTCTATGAGCTTTAGACTGCACGGTACTTTAGATTCTTTGAAGCCGCTCACCCCGTTCCGCCTCACCGCCGGGGCAGCACTTCCTCCCCACGGAAAGCACCCCACAGCCATGTCCCCCAAACCCCACCTGCAACCCCCACCGCGACCACTCCGCCGCCGCACCGTCCTCGCCGGACTGGCCGCCCTGCCGGCCGCCGGCCTCCTCGGCACCCATCTGAGCAGGTCACGCAGCCCGCACGCGCAAGCAGCAACCATGCCCATCACCATCGGATACATCCCCATCGCCTGCGCAACGTCGCTCATCCTCGCCGATGCTCTCGGCACCTTCGCCGCCGGTGGCCTCAACGTTCGCCTGCGGAAATTCGTCGGCTGGTCGGAACTCTGGTCCGCCTACGTCACCGGCGATATTGACGTCGCCCACATGCTCTCCCCGATGCCGATCGCCATCGATGCCGGGGCCGCCGGCGGTGCCCGCCCCACCCGCATCGCTGCCACCCTCAACACCAACGGCCAGGCTTTCGTCCTCGCAGCCCACCACCACGCCCGCGTCCGCGACATCAGCGACCTCCGCGGCTTCACCCTGGGCATCCCCTTCGAGTACTCCGTCCACGCCTTGCTGCTGCGGGACCAGCTGGCGGCGGCCGGTGTGGACCCGGACCTCGACGTCTCCCTGCGGCTGCTGCGCCCAGCCGACATGGTCGCCCAGCTCGCCACCGGCACCATCGATGGCTTCGTCGGACCCGAACCACTGACAGAACGAGCCCTCCAACAGGGCTACGGCCGCGCCTTCGCGCTGACGAAACAGTGGTGGGACAACCACCCGTGCTGCTGCGTCGCCGTCGCCAAGGACTTCGCGGATGCGCACCCCGGCATCGACGACGCCCTCCAACAGTCCCTCTTCGCGGCCGCGCGCACCACCAACGACGCGGCACGCACCGCCGAGATTGCCGCGCAGGAAAACTACCTCAACCAGCCGGCGGCATTCGTCGCCGGCGCACTTTCAGGCACCTACACCGCCTGGGACGACCGGGTCGTCACCGATCTGGAGCGCATGCGTTTCGACTCCCCCACCGATGGCGCGGCCGTGACCTGGATGGCCGCCCAGCTGGCCCGCTGGAATCTGGGGATTCCCGCCACCACAGCCGCGGTCACCGCCGCGGCGGAAGCGGTCCTCCCTGCAGGCACACCGACCAGCCCAGCGCTGGAGATCTCCGGCACCACGTTCCGCCCCACCGCCCCACTCGCTGGCTACGGCACCGGGCCCAACTAAGTCGCCCCCACACACCACCTTCTCGCAACGACACACTGAAAGTGTTCTCTCATGACCACCCCCATCCTCAACCCCACCCGCCCGAGCACGCCCACCACTGCTGAAGACTCTGCACGTGCGGCCGCGCCGCGCAGGCGAGCATGGCCCACCCCACCGGGCAGCCCACCAGATGCCCGCGCGACGGCACGGGCCGCCGCCTTCAGCCTCACCGGCATCACCGTGTTCCTCGCCGCCTGGCACCTGGCCGCCCAGCAGGGGTGGCTCTCCCCCATCGCCCCCACTCCCAACGGAGTGTGGACCCGCGCCGTCGATCTCGTCGGCGACCCCTTCTACCGCACCGGCCCCGCCAGCGTCGGCATGTTCTGGCATTTGCTGGCGAGCCTGCAGCGAGTCCTTGTCGGTTTCGCAATCGCCACCGCCGTGGCCGTCCCGCTGGGCCTGCTCACGGGATTACACCCGACGCTCCGGCGGGCGACGGAGCCCGTCGTGCAGGTGCTACGCCCTGTCTCCCCCTTGGCGTGGCTGCCGCTGGGGTTGGCGCTGCTCCGCGACGCGGAGCACACCGCCATCTTCGTCATCGTCTTCACCGCTGTGTGGCCCACCCTGCTGGCCACCGCGGAGGCTGTCCGCACCATCCCGCCGACCTACCTCCACCTGGCGGCAACGCTGGGCACCTCCCGGTTGAGCACCCTGGTGCACGTCATCATCCCCGCCACCCTGCCGGGCATCGCCACCGGCCTGCGGTTGAGTTTGTCGACCTCCTGGCTGGTGATCATCGCCGCCGAAATGCTGGTCGGCGGGCGCGGCATGGGGTTCTTCCTGTGGAACATGTGGAACCGCCTCGACACCGACGCCATCGTCGTCGCCATCCTCATCATCGGTGCCACCGGCTTCGCCCTCGATACCGTGGTGAACCGCCTGACGAAAGTGATCCGCTATGCCTAAGCCGAACCCCACACCAGCGACCACTCCCCGCACGCCCGAAGAGACACGCGAATTTCCCGCCATCGAGCTGCGCGACGTCAGCCAGTCCTATGGCAGCACCCGCATTGTTGCGCCCACGACACTGCGGGTGGCCCCGGGCGAATTCGTTGCCCTCGTCGGCCCCTCCGGGTGCGGCAAATCCACCCTCCTCAACGTCATCGCAGGCCTCAAGCAACCGAGTGGCGGCCGCGTCGCCTGCTTCGGCGCCCCCATCACTGGCCCCGGCCCCGACCGAGCGGTGGTGTTCCAGCACCATGCCCTGCTGCCGTGGAAAACAGCACTGGGCAACATCGAGTTCGGGTTGCGCTCCGCGCGGCCGGAACTCACCCGACAGCAGCGGCGGGAGCTGGCCTGGGACATGCTCGCGGCCGTGGGCCTAGAACACGCTGCCCGACGGCTCCCGGGCCAGCTCAGCGGCGGCATGCAGCAGCGCGTCGGCATCGCCCGGGCGCTCAGCCTCAAAGCCAACATTGTGCTCCTCGACGAGCCTTTCGGCGCTCTGGATGCCCTGACCCGTGCCGATCTGCAGCAGCTACTCAAGCAACTCTGCCGCGACCACGCCACCACCGCGGTGCTTGTCACCCACGACGTGGAGGAGGCGGTGTTGCTCGCCGACCGAATTGTCGTGATGTCGGCCAGCCCCGAAGCACACATCGTCGCTGACCTCACCGTCGCCGAGCATGAGCCTCAGGAGTTGACCCACCATGTACTGCACCTGCTGGGGCACGCCCCGGCGGGCACCACCCCCGCAGCCCCTGTGCACTGAGGCCACGACCACCCCCTGCCCGATAGGCACAACCGCCGGCGCGCATCCCCACCCATGCAGGCTCACTGTGTGCGAGCTGAAAGGAGGGCGGCGCGCCGGCGGTCGGTATCAGGCCCCAGGATGGAACACGGGGGCGGGTTAGTCGGTGAGCTCCGGGTGGAGCACCGACAGCACCATCGCCTCTGCGGCGATGAGGTCGCCGGTGACGAGGTCCGGCACCAGCTCAGCGAGCTTCGCCCACCCCTGGGTGGCGGCCGCCAGCACCTTCGACTTCCCCATGATGCCGTGGGCATGCATGCGGGCGGACAGGGCGAACACGATGGAGATCACCGGGGCGAGCGCCCAGCGGGCGTCCGGGGAATCCGTATCGACCCCGTCGAGCTTGTCAAAGCGGATGCGCGCCACGGAGAACAGGTGGCGGTTCGCGCCACGCATCGCGCGCAGCAGGCTCACGGCCGACTGGATGAGTTCACTATCGCCCAGCAGCGCGGAGACCGCCTCCCGCTGGTTGAAGGCCTCGAATACCGCCAGCAGGCGGGCGGAGTCGTCCATGATGGGGCCGGGCACGATGTGCGACTGGCTGAAGAACATCTCCAGCACCGCGGCCTGCTGCTCCGGGGGCATTTTCGCGATCGCGACAGTGGAGGCGTCGATGCAGGCGCTTTCCAGGGTGGCGTCGCGGCCCGTGCGAATGGTCTCCACGAGACGATCGCCGGCCACTGCGGCGACCTGCGCGAGAGCAGCACGCACCTGCTTCGGGTCCAGCGCCCACGGCTCGGCTGCCGCCTCGGCTGCATCCCCGTCTTCCACGCCGAGGGCGGCGGCCACCGCATCGGCGACAGCATCCTCCTCGGTGCTCGGGGCGGCATCCTCCGCAGCCGGTGCCGGCGGGGTGACCAGGGCCGGCAGGTCGGCGAGCTGCTCCAGGGCCGCGATCCAGGCGGTGCGGTGCATGGACTCCCCCGCCCCGTCACCCGCGGCGCGGGCAAAGTCGGCGGTGACCAGGCCGGTGCGGATGAGCTGGCCGGGCTGCTGGTCGGCGGGAACCTCACTGGCGGACAGGCCCGTGAGTGCACCCCGCGGATTCGCGGCCAGCGCCCCGATCGCCAGGGTGGCGGTCTGGCCGGCGGCCTCGTGCCCGGTGACGAAGTCCCACAGCAGCGGCCACAGGGCCTTATCGTCCGGCACGGTGTCCGTCAGTCCCGCGAAAAACTCCGCCAAGTGACTCTTCGCCGGGTCGGCGTCACCGTAGAACCCATCCTGGGCCACGAGGAAACTACCGGGACCGGGCACCAGCGGCGCACGCATGGAACTGAACGGGTCCGCCGTGTGCAGCTGGACACTGATGTCGCCGGCGCCGCGGAGGTTCTCCGGCAGGTCGATAACGCCGCCCACCACCGGCACCCGCACGCCGGGAGCCCAGGGTGCGGTCAACGGCCACAGCCACGCCCCCAGGGCACGGTCCTCAGCGACATCCTCCAGCAGGATCTGAGTGCCATCCGCGCTGAGTGCGGCACCCGTGGCGGCGGGCACGTTGGTGATCGTCGCCAGGTTCACCGACACACGCTTATCGGCGCGCGTATCGGTCCACTCCACGTCCAGCCGGCCGGACACCATCGACCCCATCGCCTGTGCGAGGGAGGCGAAGGGGGCGACCATCGTCACCGGATCTTCGGCGGTCATCTTCACGGTGCGCAGCGGGGTGCCGTGATGGTTGCGCACGCTGATCTGCGCCTGCTTCAGGGCACCCGGCTTGCCGACGACGCGCACGCGCACCATACCCTCCGGGTCGAAGGAGCGGGTGGAGGTCACCATGCGGGTGGTGCGCCAACGAGTCGGCTGCCCCAGCAGCGGAATGTCGAAGCGCAGCCGCGGCGGCTTGAACCAGATCGGCATCTGGTCGCCTTCTTCGGTGGCGACGGTAAATTCCGCGCCCGGGGCGTCGCCCACCACGACCACGTTTTTCGGGGTGACATGGAAGGGCTTGTCCCCGGAGCGCACTTTAAGCACCGCCTCCGACAGCCCACCTTGGGCGGGGATGCGGAAGCTGGTGGACAGCCCGGCCGTCTCGTAGGAGGCGTCGAGGCCTTCGACGATGGCGTACTCGTGGCGGAAGGATTCGTTGCGGGGGCCGCGCAGGCGCACAAGGTATTCGCCCACCCAGGGCGCGTCGTAGAGCCCCGGGTCGAAGATGTCGAACACACCACCCTCCGCGGGCACGAGCAGCGGCTCCGCGGGCGCGACCTCCTCGCCGGAGTTTCCGGCACCGGCGAAGGAGGAGATGGTGAGGAACCAGGTTTCCTCCTCCCCGGTCACCGTCGGGGGGAACTCCGCAATGAGCGACGCGGAGTGCAACGGCAGGCGGGTGACCGACCGCAGCCCATCGATCGGGGAGCCCGGGTCGACGAAGCGCACCCGGCGGCGGGCGTCAACGCTGCGCACCGGGTTCGCCAGGCTCGGCTTACCCTGCGGCGGCACCACCTGGAGGCTCACGGCCTCCTCGCAGTCGACGGTGAGAGCCTCCCAGCCATCCCAGCCGCCGACGGCGGCACGTTCAAAGGTGTCGAGCTCGGTGCCGTGGACAACGTCCCACACAGTCGAGCCCGCGGGTGCGACGACCCGCACGCGGCCGTGGTGCAGGGAACGCTTGTCGCTCAAGTTCTGGCCCTTGACGCTGAAGATCATGGCCGGGTCGTCGTGGTCGGCGACGACCGGCACGACCCATTGGCTGCCGGTGTCAGCGTCGACGACGGTGACTTCGCGGACCTGGCGGGCAATCGGCACGTCAATGGCCTGGCTGAGCAGGTTGACCTCGCCCCAGGGCTTGCCGGTGCGGTACACGGTCGTGGTGCCGTCGACACGCACCCGCCAGGAGCGCTGCTCTGCGGCGCTGCGCAGCGGCAGTTCCGGCAGGCGCAGGCACACCTTGGAGCGCACCTCGTCGAAGATGATGCGGGGTGCGATTTCGCGGGTGGCGGTGCCCACGGCGAAACGGCGTCCGGGGGTGCCGGCGGGGCGTTCCTTCAGCTCGGCGGCGGCCGCGTAGGCCACCGTCGGCGGCAGGGCCGCCATCGCATCGTCCGCACCGCGCAGCGGCTCGTCCGGGTGCGCCAGCGAGAAGCCGTACACCTCCGCCAGCGGCAGCAGCAGGCCGCGCATGCGCTCCGGGTTGGCGGCCGCACACGCCACTGCCACCGTCAGGGGGCGCGCCAGCCGCTCCTCGTGGTCCTCCCCAAACACCCCAGCAGCATCCCCGCCGAGCAGCACCTCCAAGGCCTTCTCGGCGCGGTCATCAGCGGTGTGCTCCCCCGGGGTGAGCAGGTCGAACAGTTCCACCACGTCCGGCACATCGCAGTCGATGAGGCCCGCGTGCTCCCCCAGCAGGGCGACCTGCCAGGGCAGCACCTCCGGGTCCGGCTCCGGCGCGAATTCCGCCACGAGGCCAGCCGACGCCAACAGCTCTGGCGCGAGCTCCACGACCTGCTGCTCCGCCTCCGCCCCCGCGGCCTCGGCAGACACGCCCAGGCCCGCGAGCACTTCCGCGCCGAACTGGTGGGGGTCCACCAGACGGCCCGCACGGTAGGTCAGCACCGCGGAAAACAGTGCCGGCACCAGCCGCAGCAGCGCGCTGAAGTCGCCGCCGGCGGCCAACTGGCGGGAGACAAAAATCCCGAGGAAGCGTTCGTAGAGCTCACAGGTGTCGTTCGCGAGTCGGGCGTCAGACACATAGGACACCCCGGCGAAGGTCTGCTGGAGTGCGATTTCCGTGTTGGACGCCCACCCGAGCAGTGAGTCCGTCGGGTCAGCGATGGGCGAAGTGTCGCCAGGGTTCACAGGTTCAAGCTCCCTTGATGTGTGCCGTCTGCGCGCCGCGCCGCGAAACAACGGGGCCGCACGCGAGGAATGAAAATTGAGGTGAGATGCGAGGAAAAAAGGGGTGGTGGTCGGGGGTGTGAGAAGAAGAATCGTAGCAGTTGTCCCGCCCCACACACCACCACCGACAATCACTACCAGCGGCGCATTCGTGCAGCGTGTGCGCCGCGCCGCAGGTGCCGCCCGCGGTGCGGTGCGGGACAGGGATCACACGTCCCCGTCGCCTGCAGCGGGGGCGTTGGTGTCGGAGGCGATGACGGGATTCATGCGCTGCGAGATCACCCGGGTCACGCCGTCGCCGCGCATGGTGACGCCGTAGAGCACGTTGGCGACATCCATCGTGGGTTTTTGGTGCGTGATGACGATGAGCTGGCTGGAGGCCCGCAGTTCCTCGAAGAGGTTGATCAGGCGCCGCAGGTTGACGTCGTCGAGGGCGGCTTCGACCTCGTCCATGACGTAGAAGGGGCTGGGCCGGGCTTTGAAGATCGCCACCAGTAGCGCGAGCGCCGTCAGCGACTTCTCCCCGCCGGACAGCAGCGACAGGCGGGTGACACGCTTGCCCGGTGGGCGGGCATGCACCTCAATGCCGGTGGTGAGCATGTCGTCTGGGTCGGTGAGCTCGAGGCGGCCTTCGCCCCCGGGGAACAGGGTGGCAAACACCTGCGGGAAGGCGCGCTCCACGTCGACCCAGGCGTCGGTGAACAGCTGCAGGATTTTCGCGTCAACGTCGACGATGACCTGCTGCAGATCCCGCCGCGCCTGCTCGACGTCCGCGAGCTGGGTGGCGAGGAAGTCGTAGCGCTCCTGCAGCGCCTTGTACTCCTCCAGCGCCAGGGGGTTGACCTTGCCGAGGGCAGCCAGGTCTTTTTCGGCCTTCTTCGCCGCCGCCTGGGTGGCGGCCCGGTCGAAAGTGTCGTCCGGGGCGTGCTCGGCGACGATCGTGTCGACGGGCAGGCCGAGCTGTTCGGCGACGGTCGTCTCCGCCTGCTCGAGGCGCACCTCCGCCTGCGACAGTGCGATCTCGGCCTCGTGGGTGGCCTGGGCGAGCCGGTTGGCTTCCTGGGTGGCGCTGCTGGCCTGGTCTTTGGCCCGCGCCAGCTCCGTGGCGAGTTCGCGGCGCTGCTCGTCGATGTCATCGCGGCGCTGCTGCGCCTGGGCGACGGCGATGGCGGCGCGGGCACCGATGTCTTCGCAGAGGTCGGCGACGACCCGCGCCAGGCGGGCTGCGGCGGCGCGGCGGGCGACCTGTTCGCGGTGCCGGGCGGCGGCCTGCGCTTCGTGCTGCGCCTGCCGTCCGAGGCCCGCGGCATGCTGGCGGGCGTGCTCCGCACGGTCCTCGGCGGTGCGGACCGCGAGCCGGGCCTCGACCTCCATGGCTTTCAGCTGCGCCAGGGTGTCGTGGGCGGCGTCTCGCTCGGCGGTGGTCGGCTCATCGGGCTCGTCCGTGTCCTCCACGCGGGCCAGCCGGTCGCGGGTGGCGTGCAGCTGCTGTTCCGCTGCGGCGAGCGCCTCGGTGGCCTGGGCGAGTTTGTCTTCCGCCCGGGCGCGCTGGCGCTGCGCGAGCTCGAGCTCGCTGCGGATGCGCTTGTCTTCGGCGACGGCCGCCGACTGGGCGAGGTCGTGCTCGTGGAGCTGTGCTTGTGCTGCCGCGAGGCGTACCTGCACGTCCTCGGCGGCGCTCGTCGCACCGGCAAGCGTACCGGCATGGTCCCGCAGGCTGCGGGAGACGACCTCAAGTTCGGCGCGGGCGGCGTGAATGCTGCCGGCCACGTCAACAGGAGTCGGCGCGGACTGGCCGACGGTGGCCCAGCCGGCGCCCACCACTGTGCCCGTGCGGGTGACTGCGCGCAGGCGTTCGTCGGCGGCGACGGCGGCGCGCGCGGCGGCGGGAGTGTCGGCGAGCACCACGTCCGCCAGCAGGCGGGCCACCGGCCGGGCGCCGGCGGTGACGGTGACGTGCTCGTGGAGCCACTGGCAGCCCGCCGGCAGCGTGGCGTCGATGTTCCACGTCGCGACCTGGTCAGTAGTGCCCGCATCGCCGTCGATGAGCACGGTGCGTTCCATCTCCGTGTGCTCGAGTTCGTCGACGAGCTCCTCGCCCAGCGGGCCGACGAGGCCCGTGGCTGCCGCGCCCAGGGCGGCGGCCACCGCGGGGGCGATGTCCGGGTCGAATTCCAGCGCCTCACTCAACGCCCGGAAACCCTCGCCAAGCACTTCCTGCGCGTCAGTTTTCGGCATCTGGGCCTGCAGGGTGTCTATGCGGGATTCCAGGCGGGAGACTGTGCGTTCGGCCTCACGTTCCAGGCTGCGGATGTCCTCCAGGCGGGCCTGCGCGGCCCGCACCTCCGACTGGCGGGCCTCGACCGCGTCCTGCAGGGGTGCGCGGGCTTCCGCGGCGCGGGCAACGGCGGCCTCGGCGGCACCAAGGCTGTCGCTGAGGGCGGCGACCCGGCTGACGATGTCGGCGACCTCCTGCTCCACCTGGGTGCGCTGCTGGGTGGCCTGCTGCACGCGGGCGGTGAGGGATTCTTCCTCGGCAACGAGGCGGACGACGCCTTCACGGCGGTCGGCGATCGCCCGGAGTTGGGCGAGGTGTTCCCTGTCGGCGGCGTCCGCGGCGTCCTGGGCGACCTCGACTTCGTCCTGGATGGCTTCCAGGCGGGAGGCCGCGACCTCCACCTCAGCGCTCGCGTGCTCGGCCTCGGCGGCGGCGCGTTCCGCGCGCGCTTTCAACGCCTCGGGGTCCGGCCCGTGGTAGGCGTCGGACTCCTGGTGGTGGGTGGCGCGCTCGGCGGCCACCCGGCCGGTGGCGGCCACCCGCTCCGCCAGGGCGGAGGCGTGGAAGAAGGCCTGCTGGGCGCGCTCCGCCTCCGGGTGCAGGGCCTGGGCTTCCGCGTCGAGTGCGTCGCGGGCATCGACGAGTTCCTGGGCACGCACCTGGGCGGTCTCCGCGCGGGCGGCGGTGTCTTCGTGGGTGCGGGCGGCGGTGGCGTGAGCGGCGCGCAGCCGCACCACCTTATCCGCCCCGAGCGCCAGGCGGGCGGCGCGCAGCTCCGCCTGCACGGTGGCGGCCTTGCTGGCGGCTTCTGCCTGCCGGGCCAGCGGCTTGAGCTGCTTGCCCAACTCGTCGGTGAGGTCCTGCAGGCGATCCAGGTTGGTCTGCATGCCGGCGAGTTTGCGCTGCGCTTTTTCTTTCCGCCGCCGGTGCTTGAGCACCCCGGCTGCTTCCTCGATGAAGGCGCGGCGGTCCTCCGGCCTGGCCTCCAGGATGGATGCGAGCCGCCCCTGGCCGACGATGACGTGCATTTCACGGCCGATGCCCGAGTCGCTGAGCAACTCCTGGATGTCCATGAGGCGGGCTTTCGCCCCGTTGATTTCGTACTCGCTGGCCCCATCGCGGAACATGCGCCGCGTGACGGAGACTTCCGTGTAATCGATCGGCAACGCCCCATCGGTGTTGTCGATCGTGAGGGTGACTTCCGCCCGCCCCAGCGGTTTGCGATCGCCGGCACCGGCGAAGATGACGTCTTCCATCTTGCCGCCGCGGAGCGTTTTCGCCCCCTGCTCCCCCATGACCCACGCCAACGCATCGACGACGTTGGATTTGCCCGACCCGTTGGGCCCCACCACGGCACAGATTCCAGGCTCGAATTTCAGGGTCGTTGCCGACGCGAAGGACTTGAAGCCTTTGAGGGTCAGCGATTTCAGATGCACGGGCGATAAGTCTAGTAGATGGCCCGACGACCACCGCCCGCACGCGGCACCCGGCTTAGCGCATGTCGAAGCCCTGCACGCCCCGCGGAGCACCCCATTGCTCCACGACGGTGCGCACGGTACCCGGGCGCCCGCAGCGGCTGGGCTGTTCCTGCAGGCGGCCGAGCATTTCCCGCACCGCGAAATCCCCACCCTCGACGACGACACACACCCGCCTGTCGGGCAGGTTCGTCGCGGAACCCGCAAGCCCCAACTCCAGCGCCTGGGAGCGGGTCCACCAGCGGAACCCCACCCCTTGGACCTGGCCGTGGACGAAGGCCGTCATCCGCCGCGGGGTATCCGGGTGCACAGAGTCGTGGGTGCCGTTCGGGCTCATGGTGCTCCTTGAAAGACAAAGACGGGTGGCTGTGGTGTCGTTGTCATTCTACGGGCCACTCCCCCGTGGCGGCGGCCGCAGGCGGATCCCGGGACCGCCCGTACAGACACCACCGCCCCGGCGGCGCGGGCGCACTTCAGGGTGCGTGTGCCGTCGGGGCGGGATGGAGGCCACGGGGTGCACACCCGGGTATCCCCGGATGGCCCGCGCGAGGAAGGACACCTAGGACGCGGTGGTGTCCTTGGTGCGGTCGGCCAGGAACTCGGCGCGGGCCTGGGCCAGCACCGGCTCGTATTCGGGCGTGGTGTGGGTCAGCGGGTCGGAGCCATCCCAGCACTCCATGCCGTCCCAGCCGCGCAGGCCGGGGACGTCCTCGCGGCGGAAGATGGGGTTGAGGCCCGCGACGCGCTGCACGGTGAAGTTCTTCAGCACCGCAACCGCCACGCCACACAGGGGCACGATGGCCAGCAGGTTGACGAAGACCATGAGCGCACTGAACACGTCGGCCAGGGACCACACGAGCGGCACGGTGCCCAGGGCGCCGCCGAAGACGCAGAGGACGACGAGGGCACGCACACCCCACAGCACCGTCTTGCTGCCGGTGAGGAACTCGATATTGGCTTCGCCGTAGTAGTAGTTGCCGATGATGGAGGAGAACGCCAGGAACAGGATCACCATCGTGAGGAAGTGGATACCCCACGTGCCCACAGAGTCGGCCAGCGCGTTCTGGGTGACGGCGATGCCGTCGGAGTCGGTGACCGACGGATCGGCCAGCAGGATGATGAAGGAGGTGATCGAGCAGACGACGATGGTGTCGAAGTACACGCCGAGCGTCTGGATGAGGCCCTGCTTGGCGGGGTGCGACACGGAGGCGGTGGCGGCCGCGTTCGGCACGGAGCCCATGCCGGCCTCGTTGGAGAACAGCCCGCGCTTCACGCCGGTCATGATGACATACCCGAGTGTGGCGCCACCGAACTGGCGGATGCCGAAGGCGTTTTCCACAATGTGGGCGATCATGGAGGGCACCTCAGTGATGTTGAGGGCCACCACGATGAGACCGACGATGATGTACAGCACCGCCATGACGGGGACGATGATCTGGGTGACGGAGGCGATGCGCTGCACACCGCCGAAGATGACCGCCGCAGTCAGGGCGGCGATCACGCCGCCGACGACGAGGTGCACGGTGTGCGGGTCGAGGGAGTCGAAGGAGGTCGCCACGGAGCCGGCGATGGAGTTCGACTGCACCGCATTAAACACGAAGCCGTAGGTGATGGTGATGAGCACGGCGAAGATCGTTGCCAGCCACTTCCACCCCAACGCCTTGGTGATGTAGTAGGCGGGGCCGCCCCGGTAGGAGTCGGTATCGCGCACCTTGTACACCTGCGCCAGGGTGGACTCCACGAAGGAGGTGGCACCGCCGATGGTGGCGAGCGCCCACATCCAGAACACGGCACCTGGGCCGCCGGCGGTGACCGCGATGGCCACGCCGGCGACGTTGCCGGTGCCGACGCGGCTGGCGGCGGAGATGGTGAAGGCCTTGAAGGCCGAAATGCCGTCCTTGCCCGATTCGGCCTGGGAGGGCTTTTCCGTGATGGCGCTGAACATCGCGGGAATGTAGCGCAGCTGCACCACGATGGTGCGGACGCAGAAGTACAGGCCCGCCGCGACGAGCACGTAGGCCAGCACCCGCCACAGGCCGTTGGAGGTGCTATCCACCAAATTTTGCAAGGTTTCCATGCCGGTTACTTTAAGGGAAACCGGGGGTGTGTCGTGAATACTGCCCAGCAGCATCACTTGTGCTGGTTCACACCGCGATGCCAGGATTTTCACAGCATAGGGGCCCGCCGACCGCTCTCACAGAGCACATCTGCAGGTGATTCATCTCTCAGGCGCCCGGGCGATCGCCGCGGCGGGACACCGGGGATGCCTACCGCGCCCGCTGGCAGGTGGGGCAGAACGTCGCGGAGCGGCCCCGGAACATGATTTTGCGCAGCGGGGTGCCGCAGCGCCCACAGGGAGTATCGGCCTGCCCGTAGGCGTTGAGCGAGCGATCGAAGTATCCGGACTGGCCGTTGACGTTGACGTAGAGGTCATCGAAGCTGGTGCCGCCCTGGGCGATCGCGTCGCGCAGTACCTCCTGCCCGGCAGTGAGGAGTTCCTCCAGCGCCCCGAGGGAGAGCCGGGTGGGATTTTGTTTCGGGTTGATCCGCGCCCGCCACAGCATCTCATCGGCGTAGATGTTGCCAATACCGCTGACGATCGTCTGGTCGAGCAGCTGCACTTTCACCGGCACCCGCTTCGCTTTCATCTTCCGCGCGAGGGCCGCGACGTCGGTGGCGTCCTCAAGGAGATCGGGGGCGATGTGGCTGAGGCTCGCCGGGATGCCGCCGTCAAGGTCATCGGTGCGCCAGTAGCCGAAGGTGCGCTGGTCGACGAACCACAAGGCGTTGCCGTCGCTGAGTTGGGCGCGCGCCCGCAGGTGCTTGTGATTCGGGTCGGAGACTCCTGCGCGGGAGTCTTTGATGAGCATCTGCCCACTCATGCCCAGGTGCACCACGAGGCACAGGGCGCCGTCCGTGACGCCGTCGTTGAAGGTGAACCACACAAACTTGCCGCGCCGCTGCACTCCGGTGACTTTCTGCCCCTCGAGCAGGCCGGCGAGCTCCGCGCGGCCGCCCTCGGTGTGGCGAGCGGTGCGATCGTGGTGGACGGTGACGAAGTCGAAGGTTCGCCCCACGACATGCTCGGCGAGTCCTCGGCGGACGGTTTCAACTTCGGGCAATTCAGGCACGCGGAAGCTCCTTAGCAACACTGTCGTCCACCCCATCCCGCAGCGCAGCGGAGGAATGGGGTGGGCACACAAACACACAATCTCAAAGAAGGCAACAGGCAGCACGATACCTCCCACAGATCCGCACCACCTCGCGGTGGGCAATCAGAGGGGGCTGTGGCCACAACAAACCCCAGGGCACCGCGGTCGACGGGGTGCCCTGGGGCGGAGCCGAAGGCGCCCGCTTAACGCAGCTGCGGCGGGCAGCTGTCGCTGGCGAGCGCCGACCAGGCCTTGTGGGCGGCTTCCTGCTCCGCGCGCTTCTTGTTGGGCCCCTGGCCGACACCCAGCTCGACGTCGTCGACGGTGACGGTGGCGGTAAACCAGCGGTCATGGTCGGGACCGGTGAAGGTGGAGGTGTAGACCGGCATCGCGAGCTTGCGTTCCGCGAGCCGCTCCTGCAGGGAGGTTTTCCAGTCCTGGGTGAAGCTGGAGGCGGAGGCGTTGGAGATCTTCTCGGCGAAGAGCCTCAGGATGACTTCCCGCGCGGTTTCGAACCCGTACTGGGAGTAGATCGCACCGAACAGGGCCTCGGTGGTGTCCGCGAGGATGGAGTCTTTACTCTGCCCGTCGGATTGGCGCTCCCCCTTGCCCAGCAGGATGTGGGGGCCGAGCCCGAGTTCGCGGGCGATGTCGGCGAGCCCGTAGCGGGAGACCATGCCGGCACGCATCTTGGAGATTGCGGACTCGTCGCGGTCGGGGTGCAGGTCGAACAGGCGGGAGGCAATCGACAGGCCGAGCACCGCGTCGCCGAGGAATTCCAGGCGTTCGTTGTTCGGCAGCATGCCGTTTTCGTTGGCGAAGCTGCGGTGGGTGAGCGCCAGGCGCAAAAGGTCGTCGCGGATGTCGACCCCCAGGGCGTCGAGCAGCGGCTGGTGGTCGGTCGCCCGGTAGGCGCGGTCGAGTTTGTCGTTCGCGCTCAGCTTCTTCTTGTCGCTCACTTGAACTTCTCCAGACCTGCCCAACGGGGGTCGATCAGATTCTTTTCGTCTTTGCCGGATTCCCCGTCCGGGGCGGGCACGTCGTCGGTGTCGCACTCGCGGCCGTAGTCGGCGCACACGGGGCTGAACGGCCAGGTGAGGCCTGCTTCGTCGATGAGCGCCTGGGTGAGGTCGACGACGGTGCCTTCGAAGACCTCCACACCTTCGTCCGCGTCCTCATCCTCGGCCTCCTCCCCCTGCACGAGGTTCGGGTCGGCGGTGTAGACGCGGTTAATCTCGACGCTGTCGTCGTGGGTGAAGGTTGCCAGGCAGCGCGCGCACTGCACGGTCTGCGGGCCACTGACGGTGGCGAAGGCGTTGACGGTTTCCCCACCGAGCGGGGTGAAGTGCGCGGTGACGTCCAAGGGGGCACCTTCCTCGAAGGCGACCATGTTCAGCCCGATGCGGGCGGGTGCGGGGCCGGAGGAGTCAAGCGTGGCGGAGTTCGCCCCGCGCAGGATGTCGGTGACGTCGAAGTTCAAAGGTGAAGTCATGGCGGGGTTTAGCCTACCTCCCCCACGCGCCCTGCGGCTAGCGCTGAAAGCCGCGCGCGCCCCGCTGTCCGCGTGCGCCACCATCACCCCTGCCACGCTGCGGTGGCACACCCCCACAACGACCACGCCCCGCCGCGGGTGGTCGCGTGCACGGCCGCGCACACGCACCCACGGCGGGCCGCCAGTCGCTTAGCCCTCGTAGTCGATGTCGTAGGTGTCGTCCTCGACCGGCTGCTGGTAGGACGCCCCACCGGCGACGCCGGCGCCACGGCGCAGGGCGCTGCGGTCGCGTTCGATGCGGCGGAGCGTCTCGGACAGGGTAACTTCGAGCTCCTCGAGCTTGCCGTCGACGAAGTCGTCGCAGTCGCGGCGCAGCGCAAAGCTTTCGGAGTGCGCGCGGTCGACGATGCGGCTGGCTTCTTCCTCGGCGCGGCGCACGACCTCCGCGTCGGAGACCATGAAGGCCTGCTGGTCGCTGGCCTCCTGCAGGATGCGGTCGTATTCACTCTTGGCGTTTTCGAGGAGTTTGTCGCGCTTAAACGTGGCGTCCGCCAGCAGCCCGTCGGCGTCGCGGCGGGCATCTTCAAGGGTGCGGGCGGCGCGCTCGGAGGCGTCGGCCAGGTCGCGTTCTGCTTTACGTTTCGCGCTCTCGCGGGCGGCATCTGCCTCGGCTTTGGCGTCGGCAACGATGGCGTTGGCTTCGGCGTCGGCGTCGGCGACGATCTGGTCGGCGTCGGCGTTGGCCTGGTCGATGATCTGCTGCTCGCGCGCGAGCACCTCGGAGGCGGCCTCCATCTCATCGGGGAGATCGCTGCGGATTTCCTCCAGCAGGTTCAGCACGGCGACGCGGGGCACCATGCAGTTCTGGGAGAGCGGCACCTGGTGCGCGGTCTCGACCAGATCGATGAGGTCGGTGAGGTTCTTCAGCGCGGTAAACATGCCCGCATCGTACCGCCCGTGACAGGTGTGACTGGTGATAACACGCAGGACACGCCGAGCAGGGGCGCAGGATTTTTCTCCCCCACCCACCATCGATACGCCACAACCTCCCCGCCCAGCACCTCCACCCCGATCCACCGCCCGCACAATCGGCACCCTCCACCACCCCACAGCGACTCACAGCACCACTGTTGCCCCACTGGCCGACGTGCGCCCCAAGCACCGTCTCTGCGCGACGTGAGGCACGCGGCACAGAGACGACTGCGCCCGCCTCCTCTGAACTGGTGGGGTGGCGGGCGCACGGTCACACGCGCTGCCCGGAGTACTCGGGCGCGGCGTGGGGGTGTCGAGTTAGATGATGCCCTGGGCAATCATCGCGTCGGCGACCTTTTTGAAGCCGGCGATGTTAGCGCCGACGACGTAGTCACCTTCGTGGCCGTATTCCTTGGCGGTCTCGGCACAGTTGTTGAAGATGTTGGTCATGATGTCGTGGAGGCGCTGGTCGGTCTCCTCGAAGGTCCAGGAGGTGCGGCAGGCGTTCTGCTGCATCTCCAGCTGGGAGGTGGCCACGCCACCGGCGTTGGCAGCCTTACCGGGGCCGAAGTGGATGCCGCGCTCGCGGTAGACCTCGATGGCGTCGGCGGTCGAGGGCATGTTGGCACCCTCGGCGACAAACCGGCAGCCGTTGTCGGCCAGCTTCTTGGCGTGCTCGCCGTTGAGCTCGTTCTGGGTAGCGCAGGGCAGCGCGATGTCGCAGGCCAGGTCCCAGATGGAGCCGTCGGTGTGGTACTCAGCGCCCTCGACCTCGTCGGCGTAGACGGAGACGCGCTCGCGGCGAACTTCCTTGAGCTCCTTGAGCTTCTCGACGTCGACACCGCCCGGGGTGTGGACCCAGCCGCTGGAGTCGGAGAAAGCGATGACGGTCGCGCCGAGCTCCTGCGCCTTCTCGATGGCGTAGATGGCGACGTTGCCGGAACCGGAGACGATAACCTTCGCGCCGGAGAAGGACGCGCCGTGGGCAGCCAGCATCTCCTTGGTGAAGTAGACCAGGCCGTAGCCGGTGGCCTCGGTGCGGACCAGGGAGCCGCCCCAGGTCAGGCCCTTGCCGGTGAGGACGCCGGAGTCGTGGGCGTTGCGCATGCGGCGGTACTGGCCGAAGAGGTAGCCGATCTCGCGGCCACCGACGCCGATGTCACCGGCGGGGACGTCGACGTTCTCGCCGATGTGGCGGCTGAGCTCCGTCATGAAGGACTGGCAGAAGCGCATGATCTCCGCGTCGGACTTGCCCTTGGGGTCGAAGTCGGAGCCGCCCTTGCCGCCGCCAATGGGCAGGCCGGTCAGGGAGTTCTTAAAGATCTGCTCAAAGCCGAGGAACTTGATGATGCCCAAGTTCACCGAGGGGTGGAAGCGCAGGCCGCCCTTGTAGGGGCCGATGGCGGAGTTGAACTGGACGCGGAAACCGCGGTTGATCTGGACGTTGCCCTCGTCGTCAACCCACGGGACGCGGAACATGATCTGGCGCTCCGGCTCGCAGAGGCGCTCAATGAGGCCGTTCTCGGCGTAGTGGGGGTCCTTCTCGAGGACGATGCGCAGGGAGTCGAGAACCTCGGCGACAGCCTGGTGGAACTCGGGCTCGCCAGCGTTGCGCTTGAGGAGCTTGTCGTAGATTGCGGAGACCTGCTGTTCAACGGTCATGTGCCTACTCCTTGGGAAGTATCGGTGAGTGTTCTGCGCCTGCGGCGGCGGCCGGGCTCAACTCTGCCGGCGGGTGCCGGTGGTCTGGGGGCCGCACCTGGTGCCTGGCGGGGCAGTGCACGTCGGTGTGTCGAAATACCATTCTGCCGTTCGATAGAAATTGGCGCAAGTTGCTCAGCCCAGCCGATAGCGCACAGCCTCCACCGGAGTCGGCAGCACGCCCAGTTTCCGCAGGTTATCCACCACCGAGATCAACGGAATCACATGGCCCGGCACCACGGGGCTGCACCCCAGCTGCCCCGCCGCAGCCAACTGCCGCACTCGCGCCACCGCAGGGTCCTCCCCCACACGTTCTTGGTGCCCCACGGGATGATCCACGACCTGCCGCAGCAGCGTGCGCACGATCGTCCGCGTCGCCGGGTTGTAGGGCAGGTACATGTGACCGCCAAAGTCCAGGTCACACACATCCTGCAGCCACAGGTGGGTCCCCGGGTGCGCCAGCAGTGGCTGGTTGGTGCGCTCCGGCATCATCTCGTCGAAGCGGGTGCCCACCGTAAACGCCCGGGTGCCGGGCTGCAGGTCATGCTCGTCCGCCAATCCCGTCAGCAGCGGGCTGCCCGCCACCAGTTCCCGCAGCGCCGGCGAGGCCACCTCATCGGCAACCACCTGCGGCAGCACATCTAGCAGCCCCGCCGCACCGTAGAAGGTGCCACCCCGCGACGGGGCCGCCAGCCCGATGTAGGCGGCAACCTCCCCGGGGCGGGCAAACCTGTCCATCCACACCCGCGCCAGAGTCGCCCCTTGACTAAACCCGACGAGCGCCACCTGCTGCCCGCCGCTGGTGGCCTGCGCGGCACGCACGGTCTCCTCCACCTGTCCGGCACTGAGTTCCATCGACTGCCAGCCGAACCCATCCTTCGGCTCCGGCCCCTGCCCGTAGTCGACGCCAAACACGCACCAGCCCTCATCCACGAGCGCCGGCGCCAGAGCGGAGTAGTCCTGGTAGAACGACGCGGCCGTGCCGTGCAGCATGACCACCGGCCAGGGGTGGGCGGCATCCACCCGGCAGGCGGGATCGTTCGTGCCGCGGGGTTTCAGCGGCTGCTGCCTGCTGGTGAAGGTGATCCACTTGGCCTCCGCCAGGTGGGCGGCAGCCGGGCCCTCCACCCCGGTGGTCTCCACCGCGGGCACCTGGGCTTCCGGAGCCGCGGGTGCGGCAACGGCTGCTGCTGTGCCCGGCGCGCCGACGGCGCACAGCACAGCGGCGGCCAGGAGACACACCACCCGGCGGGTGTGGTGCCGCAGCTGTCGGGGCGCGGGTGTCCGCGGGGCTGTTGTCGCTGTCGTCATCTGTGGTCCTCCCGGGGTTGATCCTCACCTCGTTCATCGGTACCGGGGCTGCTGGCGCTACGCCGAGCGCGGGGTGTGCCCCGCCGGTGATCCGATGTCCGCCCCGCAGTGCCTGGCACCCCATGCAGTCATCCTGTGTGTGGGTGTGACGCGGCAATCATGGCGGTGGTGTGCGGGGGTCGCGGTGTCCGTGGGGTCATTGTTCCACCGCTTCGTCTGCGGGTGTGTGCTCATTACCTTCCGCGGCGCGCGCTGTCAGGCCCCGGCGGTGGTGTGTCGGGCGGCCACTGGGGTGCACCGCTGCCGCACCGACACCCCAGTGGTGGGGCGGGTGCGCCAGGTAGGGTGAGATGCGCACTGCCCCAATGCCCAACGGAAAGACTGTGTCTCACGCTATGACCTCCCCCAGCTTGCCCATCATGTTTGCCCTCGAGTCGTGTGGCGCACGGACAACCCCGGAGCTTCTGGCCGCCGTGGATGCCACGATGGCCGCCTATCCGGACGTTGACTACGGTGCCTGCTCGTACCGGCTGTTGGACAACATGCTGGGGGAGACGATCACCTGCCCGACGGTGACGGCCGATGGGCGCCTGACGGAGGCGTCGTATCTGCTGGCGTCGTTCGGCCCGGAGGAGTCCGCTGACGGACAGGTGGCGGGCACCGCCACCGAGTTGCAGGCGGTTATTGATTGCGCGCCGCTGACCGAACAGGCCGATGGCGACACCTACGGGGTGGGTGTGCTCATCGCGGATGCGTTGAGCCGGGGCGCGACGACGATCGCGTTGCTCACCGAGGGGGTGCGCACCCACGATGGTGGCACTGGCATCCTCGTGGCCTTGGGCGCGCAGTTCTACACCGCGGACGGGCATGTGGTGCCCCGGGGGCGGGTGGATCAGGTCGCCAGCATTGATGCCGCCCAGTTCAACATGCAGGCGCTGGGCGCGCACTTCCTGGTGCTCGGGGGCGAGGATAGCCTGCTGCCCGCCGAGCAATCGCTGCACCGCCTCGCAGACGTCCTCGGGGTGGATCCCGCGCAGCCGGGCATGGGGGCGGGCGGCGGCCTGCCCTTGGCGACGGCGTGGATGCGCCCGGATGCCACCCACACGATTGCCCCGCAGGCGCTGTATGTCGCGAATCTGGCCGGGCACCTCCACCCGGATGTGGTGGCGGTCGTCGTCACCGACGAGATGACTGCCGAGTCGGTGCAGAATCCCGCCACCGCCATTGGTGCGTTGACGGCCGCCCAGGTGCCGATGATTGTGGTGGCGCGTAGTGTGCCGGCTGCCTTCGGCAAGACGGGCATCATCCCGAACATGCCGGTGCCGACGCTGGTGGTCGAGGACGACACCATCGAGGCCCTCGAGGACGGCCTGGGGCAGGCGGTTAAGTACTTCCTCAGCGCGCACGCCGCCACCGAGGAGGCGCTGACGGGGCTGGCTGCTGAGGATGCCGGCAGCGCTGCGGTCGCGGACGAGGACGAGAACTCCTAACACCCCGCTTCCCCTGGGCCCCTCCCCCGCCCACGCCCACTCCCCCGCCCACGCCTTCAAGGTGGCGGCAGGAGTGGGCGAAACCCCCGTGGCGGGGGGACGGACAGCTAGGGGTGGACCTGCACCATCCAGGGGTAGGTGTCAGCCACCTCGAAGAGCTCATCATTTTCCCGCAGCGCGGCCTCGGCAGGCAGCGTGGCCGGCGGGGTCAGCAGTCGGGCGAACCACATGGCGAGCTCGTTGATGCTGCCGGTGTAGTCATGGGGCGTGACCTCAATGTCGACGACCTCCGCGTCCTCCATGTCCATCTCGTCGTGCTGCATCCGGTAGGTTTCCCGCAGCTGCGCGTCCACGGGACCGCCTGCGGCCGGGGAGTCCACCATGGTGATGCCAGCACTGCTGAAGGTGCCACGGGCAGCCATGGCGTCCGCGAGGTTGGTGAATTGGTCGAGCAGTCCCGCACGTTCAGCGGTGGGGACCAGGGCGGTGAAACGAAGAACAGCCATGGGCACGAGCCTAGCCGAGGGCAGCCTCACCGCGCCCGGCGCTGGGGTGCCTGCGGTGGCGCAGTGCCACCGGTGGGGCCGTGGGCAGGGGTTAGACTGACAGACATTATGACGTCTTCGCTTCACGCTCGGCGCAGCCCCATGCAGATCATGGCGGATGGCACCATCAAACAGGTCAATCCTTTCTCCGGCACCGAAGTGTGGACGGTGCCCGGCCGCGGCAACCGCCCCCTGGCGTCCACCCTGCCGGACCCCTACCCCCTGCCCGCGGATGCGAACGCGGACACGTGCGCCTTCTGCACGGATCGCCTGCTGGAAACCCCGCCGGAGAAAGCCCGGCTGGTCGCCACCGGCAGCGGCGGCTACGACATCCTCACCCATGTGCTCCCCGAGGAGCTGCACGACTCGCAAGCCCTGTTCCGCCGGGTGCCGAACCTGTTTGAGATCGTCTCCTACGAGTACTGGGAGAAAAACTACGGCCGCACGCTCACCCCCGCCCAGCAGGAGTGGATGGACACCTACCTCGCCGCCCCCGGCGGGTGGGCGCATGTGCGCTCCATCGTGGAGACGAAACTGCGGGCCGCGGGCCGCACGGATGCTGAGATCGCCGCACTGGGCCGCGAGGACATTGTGCGGGCGGCGCTGCCGTTCTTCGGCGGCGGGCACGACATCATCATTGGCCGCCGCCACTTTGTGGATGGTGCCACCACGTCCTCCGAACTCGCCTCCTCCGGCACCCTCAGCGTGGACGAGCACCGGGAGTTCATCCGCTTTACCATCGCCGCCGCGGAAGACTTGTACGCCTCCAACCGTTACGCCCCGTATGTGGCGATCTTCCAGAACTGGCTCAAGCCCGCCGGCGCCAGCTTCGACCACCTGCACAAGCAGCTCGTCGCCATCGATGAGCGGGGTGGTACCGCGGAGGAAGAAATCGCCCGCCTGCGCGCCAACCCCAACATGTACAACGAGTGGGCTGTCGACTACGCCGGCTACCACAACCTCATCATCGCCGAGAACGCCCACGCGATCGTCTTCGCCGGGTTCGGGCACCGCTACCCCGCACTCGAAGTGTTCTCCAAGTCCGCCACCCCGGAACCGTGGAAGCAAACGCCGGAAGAAGTCGCCGCCATGAGTGACCTCATTCACGCCTGCCACGCCGCCGCCGGCCCGCACGTGCCCTGCAACGAGGAATGGCACCACAAGCCCATCGACCTGGATCTACCGATGCCGTGGCGGGTCGTCATCAAGTGGCGAGTCTCCACCCTGGCGGGCTTCGAGGGCGGCACGAAGGTGTATCTCAACACCATCTCCCCGCAGGACGCCCGCGACCGGATGGTGTCCGCCATGTACCGGCTGCGCGACGAAGGCACGATTGCCCCGGATATTCGGATCGCCACCGAGTGCTCCATGGAGCGCAACTGCCTCAAGTACAACCCGCTGCTGCAGCACTAGCCGCCCGCATACTTCTCAGCCACAGCACTGACCCGCACCCGCGTCGCATGCGCCGGTGCGGGCGCACCGGCAGCACTTCTTCGCTATCTTCTGTGTCATCGCCGCACGCCGCCGCGCACGGGTGGCGTGACCGCCTGTTGTTCCCACCGCGACCCGAAAGCCCACCCCGCCATGACTGCGACACCTTCGTCCCCCACGCCTACCGGCTCCACCCCGGCTGCGATCGCCGACCTGCTGCACAACCACGGCGTCGACCTGTCCTGGCAGCGCCCCCTCTACGAACACCTCCACGCCCACCCGGAGCTCTCGCTCGAGGAAGAACAGACGGCCGCCACCATCGCCACAGAGCTCCAACGCTTCGACTGCGAGGTCATGACCGGCATCGGCGGCCACGGCCTCGTCGGTATTTTACGCAACGGCGACGGCCCCGTCGTGCTGCTGCGCGCCGACTTCGACGGCCTGCCCGTGACGGAGACCTCCGGGCTGCCGTTTGCCTCCACACGCACCGTCACCCGCCCGGACGGCAGCACCACCGGCGTCATGCACGCCTGCGGCCACGACATGCACGTCACCGGCCTGCTGGGGGCCTGTGCCCTCCTCGACGCCCACCGGGACACCTGGTCCGGCACCCTCGTCGCCCTGTTCCAGCCGGCAGAAGAAATCAGCGCCGGCGCCAGCAACATGGTGGACGACGGCCTGGCCGACCTCATCCCAACCCCCGACGTGTGCCTCGGCCAGCACATCGTCCCCGGCCCCGCAGGACAGGTCATGAGCATGCCGGGCCCCGCCCTGGCCGCCTGCGACACGATCACCATCACCCTCTACGGGCGCAGTGCCCACGGCTCCATGCCGCACCTCTCCATCGACCCGACCTACCTCGCCGCGCTCATCGTGGTGCGCCTCCAAGGCATCGTCGCCCGGGAAGTCTCCCCCTTCGACTTCGCGGTCGTCTCCGTCGGCACCCTGCGCGCCGGCAACACCAACAACACCATCCCCAATGAGGCGACCCTGGTGCTCAACTGCCGCTTCTACTCGGAGTCGGTGCGCGACAAGGTCTACGCCGCCATTGAGCGCGTCGTCCGCGCCGAGGCGCAGGCCTCCGGCTGCGAGAAGGAACCCACCTTCGCCTGGTCCTGCCACGGGGAACTCACCGACAACACCCCCGGTGCGTTCGCGCAGGTGCGCCCCGTCTTCGACGCCGTGTTTGGCCAGGAGTCGGTGGACGCCACCCCCTGGACGGCGAGCGAAGACTTCTCCAACATTCCCCGCCACTTCGGCTGCCCCTACCTGTTCTGGACGGTCGGGGTGACACCGCGGCAGCTGTGGGAGCGCGCCGTGGCCGAGGACCGCGTCGTCGAACTCGTGCCGGGCAACCACACCAGCACGTTCGTGCCCGATATTGAGCCGACCATGGCGGCCACCACCCAGGCGGCCGCCGCCGCGGCACTGGCGTACCTCGCCCGCTAACCCCCGCGCGCACCACCGCCACGGGGGGCGCGCAAAAAACACACAGGCACCGGTGCCCATGAGTGTTCTCATGGCACCGGTGCCTGACTGCGTGGTCGAAGGGTGGCCGCAGCGCGCTGCGGTCGCGGGAGGGACGCTCAAGGATCATGTCCCCGTTCCCAACCCTCGTTTCCCCGGATGCTGGTTGTGAAATGTGATGTGTTCTTTGTGGCGTATGTGAGGTGTTCTGGGCATTCGCTGTCTACCGTGAGAATCGAACTCACTCGCCCGGCCCACCGGGCGGCCTGCAAAGGTCCTCGACCACTTCATCCCCGTCGAGGTGGGGTTGCATCCCGCTGGAAACTACCGACGTTCTTAAGAGCCCTCCCGCCGAGCGGCTGGCGACGCGGCACACCCACGGACCACGATCAGTGGAGATTAGTCCTCGGGCATGTCGGTGGTCCAATTCTTCTGCTGCAGCTGCACGTCGAGTTCCCGGTAGCGGCGGGCGGCCTCGTCGGCGCGGGCGCGGATCTCAGAGACGGGCACCGTGGTGACGTACTTGATCTCAGAGCGAGAGTAGCGGTCCTGCCGCACCGAGGCCGCCTCCTCCAGGGCGAGGAAAAAGCGGTGATCCTTCTTCGCCTGATCCCGGCGCGCCAACGCATCGGCGATGGTGGAGGTGTCGTCGAACGCGGTGGTGGCGTTGACCTGGGAGATCCGGGCGATCAGGGCGCAGAGCTCAGCGCTCGTGCGGGTGTACTCCGCGATCAACGCCCGGGGGTCTTCCTCCGGCTCGTCGCCTTCCTGGATCCGCATGACCTGCACACTGCGGCGCTGCAGGTGCTCCAGGCGGGTCTGCAGGTCGGCGCGCAGTGCGAGAGCTTCGGCGAGTTTCATGGGGGTCGTGCTCCTCCTTCCCCACGGGTCGGCCCTGTGGTGCCCACAGGGGTGTGGTGTGATGGTTCACAGGGTAGACGCTTTTCCACCCCGCGCGCAGCGAATCCGCGCCCGGAGGCTATCGCACGCGTGCGGCGGGGCGCGCCCCTTGTGGTGGTGGTCGTCACTGCGGCGCGGGTGCCCTGCGACACCGTAGATGTGTGGGGCCGCATCCGTTGGTGTGACTTTTGGCAAAGATGGGGCGGAAAAGGGGCATCCCGGGCGGTGTTTTGCCCACCCCACTACTAGGCTGGAGTGCTGTGACGCTGCACGCGTCCCCCGCCGGGCACACAGCCCCACACCCCGCCGGCACCCTGCGTGCCGGGGCGGTCGGCCGAGAACACACCCGCCCACCCAAGGGTGTGTGACGAGATGCGTGCAACGTGCGCGCCCCAGCGCCCCGTCGATATGTACTCGACCAGGTGCGGCTCGGGGCGCAGCGAATCCCCTACTCCATACGAAGCCCGCACTCTTTTTCTTCCTCGCGGGTGCCCACGGCAGGTGCCGCGGTGCCCGCTTGTGGCTTCGGTATTCACGGAAAGATTTTTCCCATATGACTGACACTTCTGCGCGGCCGCTTTCTGCCGACACTGTTGGCGGCTACGTGCGCTCCTACTCCGGCACCACCCCGCCGGATGCGTCGAACCGCAAGTTCTGGTTCGGTCTGTCTGCCTCCGTCATGGAGCGGATCGCCGACAACTGGGAGGCCACCACCCGCGCCTACCAGGCGACCCGCCAGCAGCACTACTTCTCCGCCGAGTTCCTCATGGGCCGCGCCCTGCTGAACAACCTCACCAACCTGGACCTGGTGGATGAGGCCGCAGCCGCGGTGAAGGCAAACGGCCACGAACTGGCCGACGTGCTGGAGGCCGAGAACGACGCCGCCCTCGGCAACGGTGGCCTGGGCCGCCTGGCGGCCTGCTTCCTCGACTCCTGCGCCACCCAGGACCTTCCGGTCACGGGCTACGGCATCCTCTACCGCTACGGCCTGTTCAAGCAGAGCATTGAGGACGGCTACCAGGCGGAGCAGCCGGACGCGTGGATGGAGGACGGCTACCCCTTCGCTATCCGCCGTGAGGAACAGAAGCGCTTCGTCACCTTCGACGACATGGTCGTCCGCGCCGTGCCCTACGACATGCCGATCACCGGCTACGGCACCGACAACGTCGGCACCCTGCGCCTGTGGAAGGCGGAGCCGCTGCGCGAATTCGACTACGACGCCTTCAACTCCCAGCGCTTCACCGACGCCATCGTCGACCGGGAGCGCGTCGCCGACCTGTGCCGTGTGCTCTACCCGAACGACACCACCTACGCCGGTAAGGTGCTGCGCGTCCGCCAGCAGTACTTCTTCGTCTCCGCGTCCCTGCAGGCCATGATTGATGCCTACATTGCGGAGCACGGCGAGGATCTCAGCGACTTCGCGAAGTACAACTGCATTCAGCTCAACGACACCCACCCGGTGCTCGCCATCCCGGAGCTCATGCGCCTGCTCATGGACGAGCACGGCCTCGGCTGGGATGAGGCGTGGGGCATCGTGCAGAAGACCTTCGCCTACACCAACCACACGGTGCTTGCCGAAGCGCTGGAGCAGTGGGAGGTGTCCATCTTCCAGCAGCTGTTCTACCGCGTGTGGGAGATCGTGCAGGAAATCGACCGCCGCTTCCGCGAAGAGCTCCACGCCGCCGGCGTCGACGAGGGCACCATCCACTACCTGTCCCCGGTGCACGACGGCAACGTCTACATGGCGTGGATCGCCTGCTACGCCGCCTACAGCATCAACGGTGTCGCCGCCCTCCACACGGAGATCATCAAGGCGGAGACGCTGAAGCAGTGGCACGACATGTGGCCGGAGAAGTTCAACAACAAGACCAACGGTGTCACGCCGCGCCGCTGGCTGGCGATGTGCAACCCGCGCCTGTCGGCGCTGCTCACCCGGGAGCTGGGCAGTGACGCCTGGGTGACCAACCTGGATGAGCTGACCACCCTCGTCGATCGCGTCAACGACGACAAGCTCATGGACGAGCTCATGGAAATCAAGGCGGCGAACAAGGCTGACTTCGCCACCTGGATTGAGCACCGCCAGGGCGATGTCGTCGACCCGGCATCGATCTTCGACGTGCAGATCAAGCGCCTGCACGAGTACAAGCGCCAGCTGATGAACGCCCTGTACATCCTGGACCTGTACTTCCGCATCAAGGACGGTCAGGTGGCCGCCTCCGAGGTGCCGCCCCGCACCTTCATCTTCGGTGCGAAGGCCGCCCCCGGCTACGTGCGGGCGAAGGCCATCATCAAGCTGATCAACGAGATCGGCCGCCTCGTCAACAACGACCCGGAGGTCTCCAAGGTCCTCCACGTCGTGTTCGTGGAGAACTACAACGTCTCCCCCGCCGAGCACATCATCCCCGCCGCGGACGTCTCCGAGCAGATCTCCACCGCCGGTAAGGAAGCCTCCGGCACCTCCAACATGAAGTTCATGATGAACGGTGCGCTCACCCTGGGCACCCTCGACGGCGCGAACGTGGAAATCGTCGACGCCGTCGGCGAGGACAACGCCTACATCTTCGGCGCGAAGGTGGAGGAGCTCCCGGAGCTCAAGGCCACCTACAACCCGTACGCCACCTACGAGACCACCCCCGGCCTCAAGCGGGTCCTCGATGCCCTCGTCGACGGCACCCTGAGCGACGACAACTCTGGTGCGTTCCACGACCTGCGCGGCTCGCTGCTCGACGGCAACGGCTGGGAGACCCCGGACGTGTACTACGTGCTCGGTGACTTCGCGTCCTACCGTGAGGCCCGCGACCGTATGGCCGCCGACTACGTCGCCGATCCGCGCGCCTGGGCCCGGAAGTGCTGGATCAACATCTGCGAGTCGGGCCGGTTCTCCTCCGACCGTACGATCAGCGACTACGCCCGCGAAGTGTGGAAGCTGGAGCCGACCCCGATCCACGGCTCCAAGTAGCCCACCTCCGCCTTTATCTCTTCTCCACCGCCGCCGCGGCGGCGGTGCCGGAGACAACCCGCAGGCTTTTCTTCACCCTGTGATGTCTCGCCGGTGCCGCCGCCGCGGCGCAGTCATGCGGTGGGTGACACGCCGGCCCCTCACGGCCCCGGTGGCCGCACGGTGGACGCCGGCGGGCACCCCCGAACCGGGGAGCATGCGCCGCAGGATTGCTACTGTGGGCCGCAGTGCCCCACCGTAAAACCCGGCGCCCACGCGTCGGGGACACTTAAGAAGTTTTTTCGTCTCTCCCCTCCCCCTTTTCCCCCGCCCTGTCAAGGATCCCCCTGTGATGCTTCCCTCTCCGCTGTCCCGCCGCCGCGTGCGGGCGCTGTGCTGCGCCCCGCTCCTGGCCACTGCTCTGCTCACTGCCCCTGCGGCGGGTGCCGCACCGGCCCCCGTCACCGGGGTGGAGACCACCGTCGACCAGGATCAGCTGGTCGCCGTCGGGGTCGAGTACGACCTGTCGCTGGCCCGCACCCGCGGGCTGGAGGCGATCAAGGAGGTCCGCCGCCACATGTGGACCACCAACCCCGCCTTCGGCAATACCTCGCAGGCTACCAACACCACGACGCTGCGGGATGTGGCGAAGGCCTATGGGATCACCACCCTGGAGCAGTACCTCGACATCGCGATCGATGAGGATCTCACCATCATCGCGCTTCAGCGAGCGGTGGAGCATGCGCACAAGCACGGCGGGTATGCGCACAGCCGGCCCGGCGGGGCGAGTTTCGCCACCGCCGCCTTAGGCGAGGTGTCCTCGGAGGCGGAGAATCTCGCCACCTCCTCCCATGAGGTGCCGATCGAGGACATGATTACCCGCATCTGGGGCGGCTATGCGGAGCAGAAGTCCCTCTGGGAGACCAAGGGTGTGTGGGATGCGGCCAATGCGCACCTGTACAACATGCTCCACCCGAGTAACCGCACCTTTGGGGTGGCGGTCGCCCGCACCCTGGACCAGGATCACGCCTACACCTACGCGATGGAGGCTACCGGCGAGGCCGCAGGCACCACCCCGCAGTCGCCGGCGGTGCTGCGCACCGAGTGGCTGTACCGTGCCCCCTTTGCAGGGGAGAAGCCGACGGGGCGGCGCACGGGCACGCCGACGTTCCCGCCGGCGGAGCCTTTCGACTGGTCGACCACCCACCGCCCGTTGAAGACGTTCACCCCGCCCACCCCGGGGGCAACCACCCCGTCGTCAACGACTCCGCCGACAGCGCAGCCGTCGCAGGGCTCCTCCCCCAGCGCCAAGCCGAGCACGAGTGCGCGCCCCACGGCAGAGCCCACTCCTGCTCGCCCGACGGCGTCCACGCCTTCGACCACCCGCCCGGAGGGCACCACCACGCCGTCCTCCTCGCCTGTGACCCGCCCGCCGCGCCCGCAGGGGGATGCGTCGAGTAGTTCCGCGTGGCCGTTGCTCGCGGTGGTGCTCGCAGTCGTCGGCGCCCTGGCGGCCGCGTGGCCGCACCTGCAGCACCTGCTGCCCGCCCCGCGCTAACCCACCTCCCCGGCGCGGCCTGCGGCACCGCGGGGTGGCGCGCAGACAGACGCCCCCGGGGGCTACCCTCACGCTCTCTCGCGTGGGGTGTGCCCGCCGGGGGCGTTTCTCGTGGCAGCGCACACGCTGACAGCGGCCGCCACGGCAGGAGGTGCCGCCGCAACGAGGTCCGGCCCCGCATGCTGCTGCATGGGGGCCGGACTCGGGGCCATCACCGGGATCACCCGGTGGTGGCGAAGAGGGGGGAAGAATTACTTCTTCTTGTCCTTCTTCTTACCCTTGTTCTTCTTGTCAGCCTTCTTCTCGGCCTTCGGCTCGTCGACCTTAGCGGTGGTGGACGGCTTCGGGGCCGGCTTGTCGGCCTGCTCGCCCAGGTTGTGGACCTGGATCATGTTGGTGTTGCCGGAGACTCCGGGCGGGGTGCCGGCGACGACAACCATCATGTCGTCGCGCTTGTACTCCGGCATGGCCAGCAGCTGGGAGTCGACCTGACGCATCATCTCGTCGGTGTCGGCCACCTCAGGGGTGAGGAAGGTCTGGGCACCCCAGGTCAGCGCCAGCTGGGAGCGGACGGCCTGGTTGGGGGTGAACACCAGCAGCGGCAGGTGGGAGTGCAGGCGGGACAGGCGCTTGGCGGTGTCACCAGAGGTGGTGAAGGCCACCAGGGCCTTGGCGTTGAGGCGCTCGGCGATGTCGCGGGCGGCGTAGGAGATCACGCCGCGCTTGGTGCGGGGCATGTGGGACAGCGGGGGAACCTCGCCGTCGGTCTCTGCGGCCTTGACGATGCGGGCCATGGTGCGCACCACGTTCTGCGGGTCGACACCGACGGAGGTTTCGCCGGAGAGCATCACGGCGTCGGCACCGTCGAGGACTGCGTTGGCGACGTCGGAGGCCTCTGCGCGGGTCGGGCGGGAGTTCTCGATCATGGAGTCGAGCATCTGGGTGGCCACGATGACCGGCTTGGCGTTCTCGCGGGCGATCTGGATGGCACGCTTCTGGACGAGCGGCACGTCCTCCAGGGGGCACTCGACGCCGAGGTCGCCGCGGGCGATCATGATGGCGTCGAAGGCGAGGATGATGGACTCGAGGGCGTCGACGGCCTCGGGCTTTTCCAGCTTGGCGATGACGGGGACGCGGCGGCCCTCTTCATCCATGATGGCGTGCACGAGTTCGACGTCCGCGGGGGAGCGGACGAAGGACAGTGCGATGAAGTCGACGCCGAGCTTCAGGGCGAAGCGCAGGTCGGCGATGTCCTTCTCGGACAGGGCCGGGACGGAGATGTCCATGCCCGGCAGGGACACGCCCTTGTTGTTGGAGACGGGGCCGCCTTCGACGACCTCGCACACCACGTCGTTGCCTTCGACGGTGACGCACACGAGGCCGACCTTGCCGTCGTCGACGAGGAGGCGGTCGCCCGGCTTGGCGTCCTTCGCCAGGTTCTTGTAGGTGGTGGACACGCGATCGTGGGTGCCGGCGACATCGTCGACGGTGATGCGGACGGTCTCACCGGTCTCCCAGTAGGTGGAGCCTTCGGTGAAACGGCCGAGGCGGATCTTCGGGCCCTGGAGGTCAGCCAGGATACCGATGGCGCGGCCGGTCTCATCGTTGGCCTCACGGACCCACTGGTAGTTCTTCTCGTGGTCCGCGTGGTCGCCGTGCGACATGTTCAGTCGCGCGACATCCATGCCTGCCTTCGCCAGGCCGAGGATGCCTTCCTTGCTGGCGACGGCGGGGCCGAGGGTACATACAATCTTGGTTCGTCTTTCCACGTCCCCCACACTAGTGACGGGCAGGCGCGCGCCGCCACGTTCCGCCACCATCTGCGCCGCTGGTTATGCCCACCCCGGGTACCCCGCAGGGCGATGTCCGTGTCATCAAAGTGTGGGCCCCTCACCAGCTTTTCCCACATAAACGGGCACATTCCAACATTGTCCGGGCATGGTCGGGCCGGTTTTTTCCGTCTCCCAGCACGCTCCACAGCCCGTGTTTGAACTTCATCACACCCGCGCCTGACGGGGCTTTTCCGCCGCGTGGTGGGCACCCCGCGGTCGTTTTTCCGGTTGCTTTTCTCCTCCCCACGCCCCACCCACAGGCTCTCCCCCACAGCCCGCTGGGACACGCGCCCACCGCCACCGTTCTCAGTGCCCTGCGCGCACCGCTCGCTCTGGTCACTCTTCCGCGAGCGACACACATCCGGCGTGAACAACGGTCGGTGTTACGCCACCCCGAACGCGACGAGCGCCATGTACGCCCCCGTACCCACCACCAGGGAGAGCATCATGGAACGCCGCCACCACTGCACCGCGATGGTCAGCGCCAGCGCCAGCACTGCGGCCACGGGCGAACCCATCGACAGGGAACTGCGGAACGCCAGCACACTCATCAACCCGACGGGCAGCACCACGGAGGCCCGCGCCAACAGGGCGGAGTCCTTCCACGCGCCGGCCGCGACGTAGGGCACGGCCCGCAGGCCGACCGTGATCGCACCGATGATGGCCAGCAGGGCCACCGTGTGGGAGAAGTCCACCCCGTCCGGCAGCCCGAAGCGCCCGGGGTGCGCGTCCGCCGCCAGCAGAAACGCGCGGGCGGACGAATGCGGGGAAAGAAGCGACTGCATCATGGTCGGGCTACGCCTCCTTCGGCGCATGGTCGACGACGATGACGGGCTCCGGCTGGCGTACGCCCATGGTGCCCGGGATGAGCGCCACAAGTGCGTACACACTGAGCGCAAGGATCAGCGCGTAGGCCGGCACCAGCCAGCTCGCAAGCGCGGTGGCCGCCAGCGCCAGCACCACCATCCGCGGGGTGCCGCTGGCACGGTAGGCCTCCGTCGCCAGGGAAGCGAACAGCGCCGGCATGACGAAGTCAATGCCGGTGAGATCCGCAGGCAGCGCCGAACCCACCAGGGCGCCGATGATGCCGGGGATGACCCACGCCGCCTGGCACAACAGGTGACTGATGGCGACGACCCGTTCGGAGACATTCTCCTTCGCGGCGAGTGCCGCATAGGTCTCGTCGGTCAGCGAGTACACCGTGTACAGACCCGCCCAGCCATGCACGCGCGGGTGGGTGAGCCCATAAAAGATGTGCCGGAAGTTGACCACCACGGCCGTGACCGCGCCCGTCACCAGACCGGTGCCGGCAGTAATGAGCCCGAGGGCGACGAATTCCATGGAGCCGGCGTAAATCACCGTCGACAAAACAGGCGCCCAGTACCAGGCGAAACCACTTTGGGTCACGAGCACCCCAAAGGCCAGTCCGAGGGGCACCAGACCCAGCATCATCGGCCCGATCATCCGGGCGCTCGTGCGCAGGTCCTCCCCCAGGCGCCCCGGGGCGGGGGCGGCGACGCACAAGGCCGGTCCCTGGTCGTGCTCGCCGGGTGGCGAGGGTGGGGTCTGCGGCATGGGGCGTCGAACCTGTCCTTCCCTGTGATCGATGAGCCAACGAACAATGGCAAACGGTGACAACAAAAAAGCCGGGGTGTAGCACCCCGGGGTGTTGTCGAGTGCCACCACACACTACTACGCGCCGACAGAAAGGCTCACCTGCGCACCTGCGCACCTGGGCGAACACCCACGCCCTAGGTGCCAGACCCCGGCCACCCCAGCGTGTTTCCTCCCTTCGGGGGAGGCGAATCGCTCACCCCAGGCGCCTCACCCCGGAGACACGCACGCACCCACCGGTGCCGCAGCACACGTCGCTGCCGGTGGGTGCGTGTCATCCCCGCCCCACTCAAGCAGGGACGGGAGCGGGTCACTAGGGTGCCGGGTGGGTGTCCTGCGCCCGGGGTGCGTCCGCGGCGTCGGCTACCTGAAGCGCACCTGCAGTGCCGGCGGTGTTGGCTGCGGCGGTGGGCGCATCTGCCCCGCTGGGGGCAGGCTGCCCACCGCGCACCTCCTCCGGGGTCTCCCGGGTGCGGCGCATGCACACGAGGATGATGAGGGCGACAAGCAGAAGGATGCCGTAGAGGACGTTGTTGATGCGCAGGCCGAAGATGTGATTCGCAGTGTCGGTGCGCATGAACTCCACGACGCTGCGGCCCAGGGAATACAGGACGATGTAGGAGACGAACACCGACCCGTGCCCCATACGGAAGCGCTTATCCATCCACAACAGGATGCCGCAGACGATCACGGTCCAGATGAGCTCGTAGAGGAACGTGGGGTGCACCACCGCGATGACCGTGCCGTCGGAGCGGCCGGTGAGCTGCGCGAGGTTGCCCTGGGCGTCGACACGGCGGTAGATCTCCAGCCCCCACGGCAGATCGGTCGGCCCACCGTAGAGCTCCTGGTTGAAGTAGTTGCCTAGGCGACCAATGCCCTGCGCGAGCACCAGGCCGGGAGCGATCGCGTCGGCCAGCGGCCCCAGCGGCAGGCCCCGGCGGCGCATGAGGAGCCACACGCCCAGCACGCCGAGGGCCACCGCACCCATGATGCCAAGACCACCATTGGTGATTTTGAAGGCATCCCAGGGGTTACAGTCGGCGCAGAAATATTGCTGGTAGCTCGTGGCCACGTGGTATAGGCGGCCGCCGATGAGCCCGCAGATCACCACGACGATGGCAGCCTCGTCGACGATGTCCGCGCTGCCGCCGCGGGCGACGTAGCGGCGCTTCGACATCCACAAGGCGACGATGATGCCGGTGATGATGCACAGCGCGTAGGCGCGGATCGGGATCGGGCCGAGGTACCACACGCCTTGGGGCGGGGAGGGAATGAGTGCGAGATGATGCAGGGTCACAGCAGTCTAGTGTGCCCTATCTGACGCCGTGGTGCGCCCCATCGAGGTGAAACCCCCCACGGGCGGGGGTATCCCACGCCCCTGAGGCAGGCCACACGGCCCCCACGGCGGCAGGCGCCGGGGCAGGTGGGGGTGGCTCAGGGGTACACCATGAGGTGGTGCTAGGAGTCGCTGGGGCAGGCAGGATGCTTGCCGGCCGCCACCAACTGGCGGCACAGCTGGGTGGGTTCCGCCGAGGTGACCAGACCTTCGCCGATGACGACTGCGTCCGCGCCGGCACCGGCATACGCCATGAGGTCGCTGGTGGTGCGCACCCCCGACAGGGCGATTTTGATGACGTCGCGGGGCAGCCCCGGGGCGATGGCGGCAAAGGCCTGCCGGTCGAGGGTGAGGGTGCGCAGATTGCGGGCGTTGACGCCGATGACGCGGGCCCCGGCGGCGACCGCCCGGGAGGCTTCCTCCGGGGTGTGGACCTCCACGAGGGCGGTCATGTTGAGCGAGTGCACCCGGTCCAGCAGCGCCTCCAGGTGGGCCTGGGGCAGCGCCGCCACGAGCAGCGGCACCATGTCCGCCCCGAATACGCGGGCTTCGTGGATTTGGTACGGGTCAACGATGAAGTCTTTGCACATCACCGGCACACTCACCGCGGCCTTGACCGCGGCGAGGTCCGTGAGGGAGCCGTGGAAGCGGCGGGATTCCGTGTGGCACGACACCATGGCGGCCCCGCCACGCTCGAAGGCGCGGGCCAGCGCCGCAGGCTTGCGAATCGGGGCAATGTCGCCCTTGACGGGGGTGGCGCGCTTGAGTTCGGCGATGACCGCACAGCCGGGCATCCGGAGGCTAGCCAGCGCATCCCGGGCGGGCGCTGCGTCGCGGGAGAGAGCCTTGATGTCCTGGAAAGGCACCCGAGCTTCACGGGCGGCGACGTCTTCGCGCACGCCCGCGATGATGAGGTCGAAGACGGTCGTTGTTCCAGTCACGGCACATCCCCCTTTCCTCCAGGTGGCGGTCGGCGCAGCGCACTCCCCCGCCGCCGGTGCCACCGGGCGACGTTGTCGGGGCGGGGCCGTGACTACGGCGTGCCCACCGGGGTGTGGTGGGCGGGGAATCCTCCACCGCCACCACGCGAGTGTTAACTAGAACACTATCGACTGGGGACGTGAAATAGGAAATTGGCTGCGCATACGTCCTGCTCCCGGGGCCCACTGAGCATCCCGCATCACCCGACTGTGCCGCAGCACCCCGCGCGTGCACACGCTCCGTCAAGCACGTACTGCCACGGCCGTGGAGGCGGTGTGTGCGTTAGCGCTGGGTGGGGTCAATATCAGCGTCCAGCGCGTCCCACATCACCCGCGGCGCATCGTCCGCGCCCTCCGGGGAGTCCGCCACGCGCTCCAGGTCGCTGGCGAGGCGCTGCCTCCGGGCGGCCGCGGTGTCGTAGGCGGAGCGTTTCGCACTATCCGCCCCGGGGCGCAGCGCCAGCACGATCCCGCCCATGAGTGCCAGCGCGCAGCCAGCGAACGCCAGCCACACCCCGGCCGGCTGGACGGTGATGGTCTCCACCGTCGCCCACGCAGTGATCCGGGCCTGCCCGGACTGCCCCACCGTGGTGCCTGCCGTGAGCAGCGCGTGGGCGCGGGCGGCCTGAGGTTCCCCGGCGATCACTGCCAGGGGCGCGTAGCTGGCCGCCACGGCGCCCACTGCGGCGACGAGTCCCGCCACCCTCCGCCCCAGGCGCCGCAGCGCGAATCCGGCGATGGCGGCAACGAGGACGACGAACGCGACGGCGGCGATTTCCGTCGACCAGGTCGAGCCGCTGATGGTGTGGGTGGCGGCACCGGACTTGTCGTCGAAGATCTCCACCTGCAGCCAGGGCATGCGGCCTGCAGCCCACATCACCCCGCCGCCGGCGGCCATCGCGAGGGCTGCCAGGCGGGCGGTACGCCGCGCGGCGGGCTGGGATGCCGCAGCCGGTGCGGCAGCAACAGTGGGGTCAGTACTCATGCTCACTCACTTCAACGCGTGATTCTCGGGGCTGCGGGAGGGGTGCCCCCTCGCCGGAGCGTGGGGATGGACACCCTGCGGTCTAGTCGGCGTGGTCTGCGCCGATGAGGGATCGCTCCCGACTTGGCTCATCCTAGTGCACAGTTCAACCACCCCGTGATCCACACCACCAGCAAGGATTGTTGGTTAGGAAAGGCATCGACGGTAACAACAAATTTTGCTCCTGAAGGCCCTAAAAAGTCGTAATCAACTGGCATTTTCCACTCATCCAAGACGCACTCTTCAGGTCGTGGCGCACCGCCGGACCGGGCGGCACGACGCCCCCTGAACGTCTCGGAGCCGGTTGCGAAGTGGACACTGATTAACGCTTCTATCAGGAATCCTCCGTGAAGCTGCTTTATCGTACTGAGTGGAGAGACAGCGAGGGCAAGGCGAGGCCGCATGCAGCCCAGTACTTTGCCTCGCACGTTGTGACGCCTCGGACAAAGGATTGGCAGCGGGGTTGGTCGAGGACACTCTCTTGAAGATAGGCGCCGGTCAGCGAGGCAATCTTCCAGCCATAAACGGCACGGCCCAAGAGGGATCGAGCTCCGAAGAGGCCATACGCAGGGGCTGTGAGCCAGAAGAGATTCCTTGCATCCCGTGGGCTGAAGGCCGTTTGCCTTGCGCCCGTAAAACGGACGGCACACGCCTGCCGATTGGCCAGAGTCAAAGTCAAATCTTCGCGTCCTAGTAGCCCAATTTGAGCGCGCCCTAGTGCACACTTTTAAACTTTTCGAATCCCATTCGAGCTGGTCAGAGCGTCAACATGAGATTAGTCACCTGGCGGTGAGCCAAGTCGGGGCCCACATCACCCCGCCGCCGGCGGCCATCGCGAGGGCTGCCAGGCGGGCGGTACGCCGCGCGGCGGGCTGGGATGCCGCAGCCGGTGCGGCAGCAACAGTGGGGTCAGTACTCATGCTCACTCACTTCAACGCGTGATTCTCGGGGCTGCGGGAGGGGTGCCCCCTCGCCGGAGCGTGGGGATGGACACCCTGCGGTCTAGTCGGCGTGGTCTGCGCCGATGAGGGATCGCTCATCGAAGCAGGTGCGGGAGCCGGTGTGGCAGGCCGCACCGGTTTGCTCCACGGTCATGAGCACCGTGTCGCCATCACAATCGAGGGCCACATCGACAACATGCTGCACGTGCCCACTGGTCAGGCCTTTGATCCAATACTCTGCGCGGCTGCGGGAGTAGTAGGTGCCTTGGCGGGTGGCCAAGGTGTACGCCAGGGCGTGGGCGTCCTGCCAGGCGAGCATGAGCACTTCCCCACTGGTAGCCTGCACGACGGCGGGGACGAGCCCCTGGTCGTTGAACCGCACCTGGGCGGCGATGTCGGCGGGCAGCTCGAAATCTGCCGGATTGTCGCTACTGGTGGCCCCGGTGGAGTACTGCACGCTCATCGGCGCACCTCGTAGCCCGCATCGGCGAGTGCGTCCTTGCATTCGCTGATGCTCACCTGCTGGAAGTGGAAGATCGTCGCGGCGAGTGCCGCGTCCGCCCCGGCGGCCACCGCCGGCGGGAAATCGGCGGCGGTGCCGGCCCCACCGGAGGCGATGACGGGGATGCTCACACGCTCACGCACGAGCCGGATCAGCTCGGTGTCGAAGCCGTCGGTGGTGCCGTCGCCGTCCATGGAGTTCAGCAGAATCTCCCCCACACCGAGTTCCTCCCCGCGGGCGGCCCACTCCACGGCGTCAATGCCCGCAGAGCGGGTGCCGCCGTGGGTGGTGACCTCGAAGCCACTGGGCTGTGGGGTGCCTCCCGGGGGCACGCGGCGGGCATCCACGCTGAGCACGATGCACTGGGCGCCGAAACGCTGTGAGAGTTCCGTGAGCAGTTCGGGGCGGGCGATGGCCGCCGTGTTGACGCTCACCTTGTCGGCGCCGGCCCGGAGCAGCTGGTCGACGTCGTCGACGGAGCGCACCCCGCCGCCGACGGTCAAGGGGATGAACACGCAGTCGGCGGTGCGGCGCACGACCTCCAGCATGGTGCCCCGGCCCGCCTTGGAGGCGGAGACGTCGAGGAAGGTCAACTCGTCGGCGCCTTCGGCGTCGTAGCGGCGCGCGAGCTCCACGGGGTCGCCCGCGTCGCGCAGGTTGTCAAAGTTCACGCCCTTGACGACGCGACCTTCGTCCACGTCGAGGCACGGGATGATGCGCACGGCAACGCCCACGGCGTCCACACTCCTTCTACACACTGGATGTTTGTGCTGAGTTCTCGCACGAATCCCCAGCCGCCGCGGCGGCGGGGGCGAGGATCGTCTGGAGGAAGTCTATCGGTCCACCACCACCGCATCATCCACCGGCTCCCCGGGGTGTACCCCCGCGCCCCGCGTGGGGAGCCGTTGCCCCAGGGTGTCTAGGCGCTGGAGGAATCGTCTGTAGCGCCCGCGGCGCTCAGGGCACGGATGTGGTCCACGATGGTGGCGTGCACGTCATCGCGGCCGGCGACGATACCCATGCCGCAGTCCGCCCGCCACGGGGCCCCTTCCAGGTCGGTGGCGGTTTTGCCTGCCGCCTGCACGAGGAGGACGCCTGCGGCGTTATCCCACGGGTGGGGGCTAAACGTCACCGCCGCATCGAACACCCCCAGGGCGGTCAGGGCCAGGTCCACGCCAACGCTGCCGGTGATCCGCAGGCGCGGGTACGTCACCGACAGGTCGCCGAGGAGTCGGTGCCGCAGCACCGTCGGGAAGCGGGAATCCGCCGGGGACACGATCGAACCGAAGCCTACGAGTGTGGCGTCCGCCCACGCGGCGGGCACGGCGGGTTCCTCCGCCAACGCCCCCAGCAGTGGCTTGGTGCCCGCGTGGGTGCCCAGCCCCTCATTCCACACCCCGGGACGGCCCGCCACCGCCGACAGCATGGTGCCGAGCAGCGGCATCGCGGTGCACGCCACGACGGGGACACCATCGGAAATCAGCGCGATGAGGATGGCGCAGTGGGGGCTACCGGTGGCGTAGTTGGTGGTGCCGTCGATGGGGTCGACGATCCAGTAGGTGGCGGCTCCCTCCCCGCCGAGTTCCTCCCCGCACACGGGGATCCCGGTAGGTTCCAGCAGGCTGCGCAGGTGGCGTTCGATCGCCAGGTCGGCGCCGGTGGCGAAGCCGCCGTCGGCTTTTGTGACCTCGATGGTGCAGCTGGCGCGGGCGGAGATGAACGTCTCCGCTGCGGTGCGCGCCGCAGCACAGGCGGCCTGGCGGAGGTCCTCCAGCTGGGTTGCGCTGAGCGCGTCCTGCGGGGGTGAAGCGGAAGGGGCCATGGCCGGGGTTCACGTCACTTTCGAGTCTCGAGGTGCCCACCGCGCATCCCCGGGCCTGCGGCCCGGCTCCGCACCACGTGGTCGGCGGGAATGGTCCTCGGCGTGGCAGTCGTGGGTGCGAGGGGCGCACGGTGCCGGGCAGGCACAGGGCGGCGATGCCTGATTGTTCACAGACTACTCCCGCACGCCCCTGCCGTGCGGGGGCTGGTAGCGGCTACGCCTGCTGGGCGGCGACGGCGTCGAGGGCTTCGCGGAGAGTGAAGCGGTGCTCGTAGAGGGCCTTGCCGATGATGACGGAGTCGATGCCCTCCTGCCGGTACTGGGCGACAGCCAGCACGTCCTGAAGGGAAGAAATCCCCCCGGAGGCGACGACCGGGGCGTCGGTGGCGGCCGCCACGTCGCGCAGCAGGTCAATGTTCGGCCCGCTCAGGGTGCCGTCCTTCGACACATCGGTGACCACGAAGCGGGCGCAGCCGGCGGCGTCGAGGCGTTCGACGACCTCCCACAGGTCGCCCCCGTCGCTCACCCACCCGTTGCCCTTGGTGCGCCACTCGCCATCCTCGAGCCGGACGGCAATGTCGACGGCAATCTTGTCGCCGTAGGTGGCGATCGCCTGGGCGATCCACTCGGGCTTCTCCAGGGCGGCGGTGCCGATGTTGACGCGCTGCGCCCCGGTGGCCAGGGCCCGCTCCAGGGAGGCGTCGTCGCGGATGCCGCCGGTGAGTTCCACCGCGATGTCGAGTGCGCCGGTGATCTCCGCCATGAGCTCGTGGTTGGAGCCCCGGTTGAATGCGGCGTCGAGGTCGACGAAGTGGAGCCACTGCGCGCCCTGCGCCTGCCACTCCAGCGCCATCTCCAGAGGAGAGCCGTAAACCTTTTCGCTACCGGCTTCGCCCTGGTTGAGGCGGACGGCCTGCCCGCCCACGACGTCGACGGCGGGCAGCAGGGTGAAAGAGGAGGTGTTCATCGTCGAAGAAAAACCTTAAAAGATACGAAGGAAACCGAGACAGTGGATGACAGGAAAGACACGCGCCGGCGGGGTTCTGCGGCCCCGCCCGCCGCATCAGCTACAGGGTGTCGAGCCAGTTGCGCAGCAACTGGGCGCCAGCATCGCCGGACTTCTCCGGGTGGAACTGGGTCGCCCACAGGGGGCCGTTTTCGACGGCGGCAACGAAGCGGCAATCCTCGTGGGTAGCCCACGTCACCGCCGGCGGGGTGGTGAGCCCGTCGTCGACGAACTCCCAATTCATCACCCCGTAGGAGTGCACGAAGTAGAACCGTTCCTCGGGGCTCAACCCTGCAAACATCTGCGAGCCGGCCGGGGGCTCGACGGTGTTCCACCCCATGTGCGGCAATACGTGGGCGCGGAGCTTTTCGACCGTGCCGGGCCATTCGCCACAGCCGGCGGCGTCGACGCCGTGCTCGACGCCGTGCTCGAAGAGGATCTGCATGCCGACGCAGATGCCCATGACGGGCCGGGAGCCGGCGAGCCGTTCACCAATCATGCGGTCGCCATGGACGGCTTTCAGCCCCTCCATGCAGGCCCCGAAGGCACCCACGCCGGGGACGAGGAGCCCGTCGGCGGCGAGCACGATGCCGGGATCGCGGGTGACGGTGACGTCTGCGCCGGCGCGTTCAAGGGCGCGCTGTGCGGAGCGGATGTTGCCGGAACCGTAGTCAAGGAGGGCCACTGTTTTTGCCATGGTTCACCATGCTAGTGGCAGCGCGCCCGTGGGGGCACATCCACCCGGCACCCCACCGCACCCACCCGGGGTGTACTCCCCCACCCGGGGTGCGCGGCCTGCGGGGGTGGGGTTAGTCCTGCGCCCCGGGCTCGGTGGCGCGGCGCGCGGTCCGCCGGCCAGGGGTGGCGGTGCGGGCCACATCCACCCCGATCTTCGGGGCGCGTTTCCCGGCCTTCGACACCGCTTTCGCCGCCGACTGGGAGGCAAACAGCCCGGCTTTGCCCATGGCCTTGGCCCGGCGGGCAGCACTGCGGGTGCCGCGCACGGCGGCACGGGCGGCGGGCACGCGGCGCAGCTGGGCGCGGGTGTTGTTGTGCTCAGCGATGCGGTGGCGGCCCACCACCTTGTCGGCGATGGCCAGCAGCAGCGCGAAGACGACGAGCAGGGTGGCGGTGGTGTAGGCGCCGGTGTAGGCCAGGTGGCCGGCGACGACGCCCAGCACGGCGGAGCCCAGCCCGGTGCCCGAGTCGAAGGAGATGTTCCACAGTGCGGAGGCGTCCGAGACGCGGCTGCGCGGCAGGCGGGCGAACATCAACAACAGCACCTCGTTCTGCCCGGCACCGAAGCCGATGCCGAAGAGCAGGGCGGCAACGAGCATGAGCCAGGGGCTGAGCCCCAGCGCCAGCACAATGGCGATCATGCCCAGGCCTGCGGCGATAAGGACCTGGGAGCCGATGAGCATGGTGCCGGCCTCCGCGCGGCGGTCCGCGATCACACCCGCGGTGTAGCGGGACAGCATCTGGGCGCCGCCGACGACGGAGAGCACCAGGCCGCCGACGACCGCACCGGTGGCGGGGTCCTGCTCCTTGACTGCGGCGGCGAGGAAGGAGGAGATCGCACCGAAGCCCATCGCCGCCGTGCACATCGCCACCGCGGGCACGGTGACGAGCTTCCAGGTGGCAGCCGCCGGCACCGCCGACGCCGACTCTTCGGGCGCAGTCTCAGCCGCCTTGATCCGGGGCAGGAACGCGCACATCACGCCCGCGACGAGACCAATCAAGCTGCCGGTGACATAGACGACGGAGAAGCTGAAGGTGTTCGCGAGGTAAATGCCCAGCGGCATGAAGGCCATCTCTACGAGGCCGATGGTCAGCCCCAGCATGCCGGAGGCCTTGCCGAGGAAGCGCATCGGCACCAGCTCCGCGATGAGCGCGGACTCGGCGACGGTGAGTGCACCGAACCCCACGCCACGGATCCCGGAGATGAGCAGCACCGGCACCGGAGCGATGGAGAAGGCATACAGGGCACTCGGCACCCCGAGCAGCAGCGCGGAGATAACCATGACCGGCACGTAGCCGAAGCGGCGCAGCAGCTGCGGGGTGGCGATCTGGGTAAGCACCGTGCACAGCATGAAAATGCCGGTCGTCGCACCCGCCAGGGCGTCGCTTCCCCCCTGCCCCAGCACGTGCAGCGGCACCACCGGCAACAGCATCGACCAGGAGCCGAACGCACTGGCCACAGCGACGAGCGTGGCAATAAACCCGGGGCTCTTCCACATGCTGTCCAGCTGCTCGAGTTGGTCACGGGTCAGAGCCCTCGTTGCCACTAGTTCATCGCTCCCATCATCCACAACACTCCGGCGGCGCCGGCAAGGGCCGCCAGGAAACCTGACACAAACACCAGGAGTTTGTTTCCTGCCTGGTAGGCCGCCCACGCCCCGCCGACACAAAGGCCGGAAAGCGCGAACAGCAGATACACCCCGGCGCTCACACTGGGCCCGGGGGCGTGTGTGGCTGAGGGTGTCATAACTGCCCCGGCGGCTTCAAATCGGGCCCCACCCCCGCCCACCACATCGAGCGAAGCCCAAGGAATGCGCTCCAGCATCACAGTGCGCCCTTGGTGGAGGGAATGCCCGTGACTCGGGGGTCGGGTTCGCAGGCGTGCCGCAGGGCGCGCGCGACCGCCTTGTACTCGGCTTCGGTGATGTGGTGCGGGTCGCGCCCGTAGTGGCACAGCACGTGCAGCGCGATGCGGGCGTTCATCGCGAGAGTTTCGAAGAAGTGCTCGTTGATGACGGTGGCATAGTGGCCGCCAATGACGGCGTGGAGCATCTGCTCCGGCTCGCCCTTCATGACGAAGTAGGGCCGCCCGGAGACATCAACGATCGCCTCGCAGAGGGTCTCGTCCATGGGCAGCTGCTGGGATCCGAAGCGGCGAATGCCGGCCTTCGTGCCGAGTGCTTGCGCGAAAGCGCTGCCGAGGACGATGGCGGTGTCCTCCACCGTGTGGTGGGCGTCGATGTGCGTGTCGCCGGTGGCTTTCACCGTGAGGTCGAAGCTGCCGTGGGCGCCGAAGGCGGTGAGCATGTGGTCAAAGAACGGCACCCCGGTGGAAATATCGGTCACCCCAGAGCCATCGAGGTTGAGCTCGACGGTGATGGAGGATTCACTGGTGGTGCGCTCCACGCGGGCGCGCCGCGGGGCGTCAGGATGAGTCACAGCAGTCATGAGTGTGCGGGGTTCTTTCGCGTCTGTGCCCTCACACACGCCGGCGCGGGCGTGCGTGACAGGCGGGGATGTCGGGGAATGTGGCACCTGCGCGTGCGCAGTGCGTGCCACGCAGGTGGCGTGTTCCCTAGGAGGTGGTGGCCTCGCGGGCGAGGCGTTCCGCCACCGCGAGGAAGGCGTCGTTTTCTTCCGGCAGGCCGATGGTGGTGCGCAGGTAGCCGGGGGTGCCGACGTCGCGGATGAGCACGCCATCGTCGAGGAAGCGCTGCCAGGTGGCGTGCGTGTCGGCGAAGTGCCCGAAGAAGATGAAATTGGACTTGGAGTCGATGACGGCGTAGCCGAGTTCTGCCAGGCGGGCGGCGACCCGCTCGCGCTCAGAAACGAGGGTCGCGACGGTGGCCAAGGTGTCGTCACTGTGCTGCAGGGCCACCGTCGCCGCCAACTGGCTCAGCGAGGACAGGTGGTACGGCAGCCGCACCAGCAGCACCGCCTCCACAAAGGCGGGTGCGGCAACGAAGTACCCGAGGCGGCCGCCGGCGAAGTCGAAGGCCTTGCTCATGGTGCGGGACACCACCAGGCGGGTGGGGTACTTCTCCAGCAGGGTCACCGCGGAGGGGCTGTCGTCGAACTCGGCGTAGGCCTCGTCGACGATGACGATGCCGGGGGCAGCGGCGAGGATGGCCTCAATATCCGCCAGAGGGGTGGCCCCACCGGTGGGGTTATTCGGCGTCGTGAGGAACACCACGTCGGGCTGCAGCGAGGCGATGGCCTTAAGCGCGGCATCGACGTCGATAGCGAAGCCACGCGCCGCATCCCGCGGCACCTCGTGGAACGTCGTGTGTGTAGAACTCGACAGGATCGGGTGCATCGAATAGCTGGGGGTAAAACCCAGCGCGCTGCGCCCGGGGCCACCGAAGGCCTGCAGTAGCTGCTGCAGCACCTCGTTGGAGCCGTTGGCGGCCCACACGTTGTCGAGGGTGACGGGCACCCCGGTGTGGGTGGTGATGTAGTCCGCCAGCGCCCGGCGCAGGTCCTCGGCGTCGCGCTCCGGGTAGCGGTTGAGCCCCCGCATTTCCTCGCGCACCCGATCCACGAAGTCCTCGATGATGGCCTCGGAGGGGGCGTAAGGGTTTTCGTTGGTGTTCAGCCGCACCTGCACATCGAGCTGGGGTGCGCCGTAGGCGTGCTCGCCGCGCAGTTCCTCGCGCAGCGGCAGCTCGGCCAGCGTCGTGGCGTGCGCCAGGGGCCGGGGAGCCGGGCTGGTGGGCTGGGTGGTCTGGTCGGACAACTCGGGGTCCACGCTTTCTTCAGTGGGGCACCCGCCGCCCACGCGGTACGCGCGCGGCGGTACGGGCAAGGGATGGTGCGGGCTTCAAAAGGGGCTAGAGGGTCTCAAAGCGGGCGCGGATCGCCTCGCCGTGGGCGGGCAGCTGCTCCGCGTCGGCGAGGGTGACCACGGTGTCCGCGATGTCTTTCAGTGCGGCCTCGTCGTAGGAGATCATGTGCACCGCCTTGAGGAAGGTGTGCGTGGACAGCCCGGAGCTGTAGCGCGCCGAGCCGCTGGTGGGCAGCACGTGGTTGGAGCCCGCCGCGTAGTCGCCGAGCGGCACCGGCGAGTAGTGGCCGATGAAGATCGCGCCGGCGTTGGTGATGCGCTCCGCGACGGCCTCGGCATCGGCGGTGTGGATTTCGAGGTGCTCGGCGGCGTAGGCGTCGACGACGCGGATGCCGGCCTCGAGGTCGTCGACGAGCACGATGCCGCTCTGGGAGCCGGTAAGTGCCTCAGCGACCCGGTCGGCGTTGAGGGTCACCTGGTAGCGCTGCGCGACCTCCGCCTGGACTGCGTGGGCCAGGTCCTCGGAGTCGGTGACCAGCACGCTGGCGGCGAGCACGTCGTGCTCCGCCTGGCTGATGAGGTCGTAGGCCACGCACACCGGGTCGGCGGTGTTGTCGGCGAGGATCGCGATCTCCGTCGGCCCGGCTTCCGAGTCAATGCCCACCACGGAGCGGCACAGCCGCTTGGCGGCGGTGACGAAAATGTTGCCGGGGCCGGTGATCATGTCGACGGGCACGAGGTGCTCCTCCGGGGCGCCGGTCTCGTCGCCGTAGGCCATGAGCGCCACCGCCTGGGCGCCACCGACGGCCCACACTTCCTCCACCCCGAGCAGTTTCGCCGCGGCGAGGATGGTGGGGTGCGGCCAGCCGCCGTGGTCGGCCTGCGGCGGGGAGGCGACGACGAGGGAACCGACGCCGGCTTCCTGGGCGGGGACGACGTTCATGATGACCGAGGAGGGGTACACGGCGTTGCCGCCCGGCACGTACAGGCCGACCCGGGAGATGGGAATGAACTTCTCCCGTACCACGCCGCCGTCGCTCACGGTCACGCTGGTGTCGGTGGGTTTGGTGGCACTGTGCACGGCGCGCACCCGACGGATCGCCTCCTCCAGGGCGGCGATGACCTCCGGATTGAGGGTGTCGAGGGCGGCGTCGATGACATCGGCGGGCACCCGCACCGCGGCGGGGCGGACCCGGTCGAATTTCTCGCAGTAGTCCAGTGCTGCTGCAACGCCCCGCTGCTTGACGTCCTCGACGACGGGGGCGACCACGGGCAGCACCGAGTCGATGTCGGTGCCGCCGCGCGGCAGGGCGCGCCGCAGCTGGCTCACGGTGGGGGTGGTACCTCGCAGGTCAGTGATGGCGAGCGTGGCAAGCGGAGTCTCAGACATGGCGGACGTGTTTAGCCTCTTCCTCGGGTGGAGCCGCGCACGGGGGTGCCGGCGGGGAGCAACTGCGGGTGGGGTGCGCACAGACTTCTGTGTGGCGACCATGATCGTGCCACGCGGCACCAGGCTGTCCTACTTGCTGCCCCTGGATGGGGGCAGCGGGGGTGCGCGGCACCGAATTCTGCGCGACGAATAGTATGCAGTCTAGCGGGTAGCGGCACCACCTCCACCCCGGCCCCACTACTCCCCCGCGCCACCGGCGGCACTGCACCCCCGACCATGGCCCCGTGAGAAGGAATCTACGTCTGCGCGTTAAGGTCCTCGTCGGTGCCGACCTGGATGTAGCGCAGCGCCAAGTAGATCCACATCGACAGGCACGCCATCGCCGGCGCAAAAGCATAAGCCATCCCCGGGTTGACGAAGAGCAGCGCGGAGATCTCACCGGCACCGTCCTCCGGCGTCGGGTAGCGCCACAGCGCCACCTGCTCCCCCGCCAACCAGGCGACCGCCGTGCAACCGAACGTGTAGGCCCCCATGAGGAACACGCTCACGGGATTGGTGGCGAACGCGGGGCGGGTGCCGACGGCCACACCGCTGATGATGCCCACCAGGCCCGTGGCGATGACGAAGGCGAACCAGGCGTCCACGTCCGGCCACCCGGTGTCCGGGTAGGCCACGAAGGTGCCGTCACTGTGGAGGGAGGGCACCAGGGCACCCCACACCCCGCCCACGCCAAGGTATGCCAGCATCAGCACCAGGCCGACGCGCAGCAGTTCGCGGGCGAGCTGGCGGCGCGCGTGGTCGGCGCGGGGGCGGCGGCCGCGGGGCGCTGCGGGGGCTACAGGGGTTGCGGGGCTCATGGTTGGAAATCTTAAACCCTGTTCCACTTCTCGGCTCACCGCCCGTGCGCCGCCCGATGCTTCAGAACGCAGCGCACCCCGCCGGCGACTGAAGCCGCGCAGCGGGGTGAGAGTACGAGTAGCGACGGGCGCGCGCCCGGGGCTAGGCGGCCTAGGGCTAGCGTTGCCCGAGGTAGGTGGAGTCCACCTGCCCGTGGCGGGAGCACACCGCATCCCAGCCGTCGGGGCGGACCTGGACGACCATGCGGCGGCCGCACAGCTGGCAGAAGCGGGGCGCTTCGAGTCCTGCGCGGGCGGACGGGGAGAGTTTAATCTCCACACCGTCGGCGATCTGTTGCCCCGTGTTGGGGTGGTAGACGGGCGGTTCGCCGGTCACCATGGCGACCAGGAGTTCGTCACTGTCGGGGATTTTCATGGAGGTCTTCTTCACACACGGTCAACGAAAACAACAAGAAGGGCAGCGCACACCCCGGCACGCGGGGCACCGGGGGCGTGCGGTGTCGTTAGACGGTGGCGTTCAGTGCCTTGATGGGCAGGCGCAGCTTGCCCATCATCTCCAGGTCCTGCTCCTGGGGGCGGCCGAGGGTGGTGAGGTAGTTGCCGACGATAATGGCGTTGATGCCGCCCAACAGGCCCTGCTCGGCGCCGAGGTCGCCGAGGGTGAGCTCGCGGCCGCCGGCGAAACGCAGGATGGTCTTCGGCAGTGCGAGGCGGAAGGCGCCGATGGCGCGCAGCGCGTCGGCGGTCTCCATGACCTCGTAGTCGGCGAAGGGGGTGCCGGGGCGGGGGTCGAGGAAGTTCATCGGCACCTCGTCCGGCTCCAGGGCGGCCAGGTCGGCGGCGAACTCGGCGCGCTGCTCGAGGGTCTCACCCATGCCGAGGATGCCGCCGGAGCACACCTCCATGCCGGCTTCCTTGACCATGCGGAGGGTTTCGCGGCGCGTCTCCCAGGTGTGGGTGGTGACGACGTTGGGGAAGAAGGAGCGCGCGGTTTCCAGGTTGTGGTTGTAGCGGTGCACGCCGGCGGCGGCCAGCCGGTCGACCTGCTCCTGGGTGAGGATGCCGATGGAGGCCGCGACCTGGATATCAACTTCGGCCTTGATGGCGGCGACGGCCTGCTCCAGCTGGCTCATGAGGTTCTCGTCGGGCCCCTTGACGGCGGCGACGATGCAGAATTCGGTGGCGCCGGTCTTGGCGGTCTGCTTGGCGGCCTCGACGAGGGCAGGGATGTCCAGCCACGCGGAGCGCACGGGGGATTCGAACAGGCCGGACTGGGAGCAGAAGTGGCAGTCCTCGGGGCAGCCGCCGGTCTTCAGGGAGATGATGCCCTCGACCTCGACTTCTTCGCCACACCACTTGAGGCGGACTTCGTGGGCGAGGCCGAGCAGCTCCTCGAGGCGGTCGTCGCCGAGCTGCAGGACCCGCAGGGTTTCCTCCTGGTTGAGGCCCTGGCCGGTGCCAAGCACCTTCTCGCGGGCGAGGTCGAGGATGTCGCGGTCGTGGGTGTCGAGTGCGGTGGCGTGCTGGGCTGCGGTCACGTCTAACCTTCTTTGTGTGTGTTTCGGCGTCGACACCCCACGCCGGGTACCTGCGGGCGCACGGTGGCGGCGCGGGTGGGCGTGGTGGAGTCGGGTGTACTGCGCTACCCAACCTACCGACCGACTAAACAGGGTTCAACCACTTGTGGGGGTAATTGCCCCCACCCCCGCCCCGTCAACTGGGCTTTTCCGGACAGTGTCCCACACCCCATCTACCCCCACCGCCCGAATGGGACGCAGCCCCGCTCCCTGCGCCATGAGCGAAGGAGGGCACTCCCCTGCTGCCCCTGCATCTCAACCACCCCTTGAATGCGCCAGTGCCCGGCGGCGCAAGACCCACGAGGAAAGGACTCGTCGGTCGCGCCGCCGGGCAGCCGGCTACGTACCGGACGCGGATCACGCGCCGGTGGGGTGCGTTAGTCGCAGAGCTTCCACTGGCCACCCTCGCGGGCGAAGCGGACGGTGCCGGTGCGGGTCTCGCCACCGGTGACGGTGGAGACCTGGGCGGACATTTCGTCGCCCTCGACCATGACGTCGGTGATCTCACCGATGGAGCTCGGCTGGTAGTTCGGCAGCATGGTGACCGGAACATCGGGGATCTCGGTGAGGTCCAGCTGGCCGTCCTGGCCGTTGGCCTGGAGGACGCGGGTACAGGTGTTGTTCTGCAGGCTGCGGAACACCTCGTGGGTGGTCTTACCGGAGTTCAGCGCCTCCATGATGCCGCGCACCTGGGCGACGTCCGCCTCGGAGCCGGGCTGGCCGCCAGCGATCGGCTCGACGACGGGGATGTTGTTGACGTCGATGCCGCCGGGCACCGGCACCGGGGCAGCTTCCTGCTGCTCAGGCGCGGGAGCCGGGGCCGGGGTCTCCTCGGCGGGCTTGTCTTCAGTCGGGGCGGCCTCCGTGGTGGGGGCTTCCTCAGAAGTCGGAGCCTCGGTGGTGGGGGCCACGGTGGCGGTGGTGGTCGTGGTGCTGGTCGCCGGGGCGGTGGAAGACGCAGCCGCCTCGTCGTCCTTGCTGCCGCAAGCGGTCAGGGCCACCGGGGCGAGCATCACGGTCGCGAGAGCGGTCGCGCGGACGAAAGTCTGTCGAGAGGTCAAGTCTGTTATCTCCTAAATCCGGACGAATCGTTTCCAAAACACGGAAGACGTCGAGGGGTCATGATCTGGGCGACAGGGGCCCGCAGGCGTTCTGCGGCCGTTGTTCCTGTCACACAACACGTCCCCACCCTAGCACCGCCCCGTTACTAATCCCAGGTCCCCCACCCCACTCCACAAGGACTTTTGCGGCCACGCACAGCCAGCACCCAGCTGCCACTATGGCGCGCTCCACAGCCGCATCACACGGTGGGGGTAGCCCCATCACCACCCCAGCCCGCGCGGCGAACGCGCCCTGCGCGCGGCTGCTCGCACACCGCCGCCCCGGGATACGGCGACCGGCTCCCGCAGCGCGGTCGCCCACCCCGGTATGCTGGTCGGCGTGCAACTGACCCGCCCCACCATCCTCACCGCCGCGATTGCCATTCTCGACGAATATGGCCTGGCGGATACGACTATGCGGCGCATCGCCAAGCAGCTGAGCGTCGCCCCCGGCGCCCTGTATTGGCATTTCCCGAATAAGCAGGCACTGCTCGCCGGCATCGCCGTGGAGTTGCTGCGCCCGCTCATCGGCGCGGCCCCTTTGCGTTTCCTCGTCAATGACGGGGCGCAGGCGGCCGGCACGCAGACCGATCGTCTCGCGATGCCGGATGAGGAGACCATGATCGTGGTCGACACGGACGGCATGGACTGGCAGGAGGCACTGCGCACCCGCGCGATGTGCCTGCGCACCTGCATGCTGACGGTGACGGATGGCTCCGATGTGGTGGCCACCGCCTTGGCAAACGAGGAGCTGCACTCCCGCGTGCTGGAGGCCTGCGCCCTGCCGCTGCAAGATGTCGTGCCGGACGAGAAGGCCCGCCGGATTGCGGCGTCCACGGTGGTGGACTTCGTGGTGGGCTCCACGGTGGGCGAGCAGTCCCGGCAGCGGCTGGCGCAGTTCACGACGAAGCCGGCCCCCACGCAGGAGCAGGCGGATGCGGCCTACCGCGCCGCGTTCGAGGCAGCCGTCCAGTCGGTCTCCAACGGGGTGGACCTCATCATCGCCGGCATCGCGGCGCGCGCCCAGTAGCCGCCGGCCACGCGCCGCGGGCGCCCTTGGCAGATCTCCTCCCCCGCGCCCCACGTGCCTGCCAGCAACGGCACATCGCCCACACTGGTGGCAGGCGAAACCACGCGCATGTGACGTTTTTCATCGGCGGCGACTCCCCCACATCCACACCACTCATGCGCACGGATGCACCTATTCCACCCGATAGGACGAACCGGGAGCGGGCCACACACCGCGAGCACACAGCCAGGAGTTTTCCCCCACACAGCCGTCCACATCGTGAGATGACGGGGGTGGGGCGGGGTGCGGGATGACGTCCCCGCGGGGTCGGGGACGGCAGTCGACACGGGTGGGCCCGGGCCCACCACTGGCGCCGAGTAAACGTAGGATGAGGGGTTATGACAGTCGACAAGTCGCACAACTACCAAGTTTGGCCCGGCGAGGCCTACCCCTTGGGGTCTACCTACGACGGCGCCGGCACGAATTTCGCGCTGTTTTCTAACGTTGCCGAGGCCGTGGAGCTGTGCCTCATTGACAGCGATGGGGTGGAGACCCGCATCCCCATCGACGAAGTCGACGCCCATACGTGGCACTGTTACCTGCCCGGGGTGGGCCCCGGGCAGCGCTACGGCTACCGCGTGCACGGCCCCTACAACCCGCAGGAGGGCCTGCGCTGCGACCCCTCGAAGCTCCTTGTCGACCCCTACGCGAAGGCCTTCGACGGCGAATTCGACGGGCACCCCTCCCTGTTCTCCTACGACATCACCAACCCGGAGGACCCCAACGGGCGCAACACGGAGGATTCCCTCGGGCACACGATGTTGTCGGTGGTCATCAACCCCTTCTTCGACTGGGGCAACGACCGCCAGCCGCGCACCCCCTACCACGAGACTGTCATCTACGAGGCCCACGTCAAGGGCATGACGATGACGCACCCGGACGTGCCGGAGGAGCTCCGCGGCACCTACGAGGGGCTCGCCCACCCGGCGATTATCTCCTATCTCAAAGACTTAGGCGTGACCGCCATTGAGCTCATGCCGGTGCACCAGTTCCTGCAGGACGACCGCCTCCGCGAACTGGGCCTGCGCAACTACTGGGGCTACAACACCTTCGGCTTCCTCGCACCCCACCACGACTACGCCGCCTCCACCACCCCGGGTGGTGCCGTCAGCGAGTTCAAGAAGATGGTGCGCTCCTTCCACGAGGAAGGCATCGAGGTGATCCTCGACGTGGTGTACAACCACACCGCCGAAGGTAACCGCCTGGGCCCCACAATCGCGTTCCGCGGCATCGACAACGCCGCCTACTACCGCCTCGTCGACGGCGACAAGCAGTACTACATGGACTACACGGGCACCGGCAACTCCCTCAACGTCCGGCACCCGCACACCCTGCAGCTCATCATGGACTCGCTGCGCTACTGGGTGACCGAGATGCACGTCGACGGCTTCCGCTTCGACCTGGCCTCCACCCTGGCGCGCGAACTGCACGACGTCGATAAGCTCTCCGCATTCTTCGACCTCGTGCAGCAGGACCCGGTCGTCAGCCAGGTCAAGCTCATCGCCGAGCCCTGGGACGTCGGCGAGGGCGGCTACCAGGTGGGCAACTTCCCGCCGCTGTGGACCGAGTGGAACGGCAAGTACCGCGACACCGTGCGTGACTTCTGGCGCGGCGAGCCCGCCACCCTCGGCGAGTTCGCCTCCCGCATCACCGGGTCCTCGGACCTCTACGCCAACAACGGGCGCCGCCCCACGGCGTCGATTAACTTCGTCACCGCCCACGACGGCTTCACCCTCAACGACCTGGTGAGCTACAACAACAAGCACAACGACGCCAACGGGGAGGGCGGCCGCGACGGCGAAAGCCACAACCGCTCCTGGAACTGCGGCGTCGAGGGCCCCACCGACGACCCGGACATCGTCAAGCTGCGCGCGCAGCAGCGCCGCAACTTCCTCACCACCCTGCTGCTCAGCCAGGGCACCCCGATGATTGCCCACGGCGACGAGATGGGCCGCACCCAGCTCGGCAACAACAACGTCTACTGCCAGGACTCCACCCTGTCGTGGATGGACTGGCGGCAGGCCGAATCCAACGCCAGCCTCGTGGCGTTCACCAAGCGGCTGCTGCGCATCCGCGCCAACCACCCGGTGTTCCGCCGGCGCCGCTTCCTCGCCGGCGGCCCCCTGGGCGACGACGAGCACTCGAACCGCGATATTGCGTGGCTGGTGCCCTCCGGCAAGCTGATGACCCAGTCCGACTGGGACTTCACCTTCGGCAAGTCGCTCATGGTGTACCTCAACGGCGACGCCATCGTGGAGACCGACTCCCGTGGTGAGCGCATCACCGACGACAGTTTTATCCTGTGTTTCAACGCCCACTACGAGGCGCTGGAGTTCACACTGCCGTCGAAGCGTTTCGGCCAAAGCTGGAAGATGATCGTCGACACCACCGAGGAGACCGGTTACCCCCTGCAGGACACGGTTGTCGATGCCGGCGGGCGTATCGTCGTACCGGCCCGCTCCACGGTGATTTTGAAGCAGCTGGAGCCGCCCGTGTTTGAGGCGAGCACCGACCTGGAGGAAGACGTCGTCGACACCGCCCCGCCGGAGTCGGCCGCCCAGCAGGTCACGACCATCGACATGTCGGAGGATCAGGCCGCCGTCATGCGGGAGAAGATGGCCTCGGATGCCGCCCAGGCGCACACCCCTGCGCCCCGGCCCGCCCGTCCGGCCGGCGAGGCCGTCAGCCCAGTGGAGCTGGCGGACGACGAGTATCTCCGCGACGATAGCGCCTACTAGAGCGCTCCCGGCTCCCCTCGCCATCACACCGCACCACGCCGCACACGGGCTGGGGTGCGGTGTGCGCCGTCAGGGGCCGATTCGGGGCAGGCGCTAAACTAACCGGCATGTCTGTTTCCGCCCACGGCAGCACCATCTCTGTCACCCGTAGTGACAACACCTTGCACCTGGTGCCCTCCCCGCTGCAATCCAGCCTGGGGGCCACCACCCAGCGGGTCCCCTTGAGCGATATCACGGGGGTGCGCCTGCACCCGCCGACCGCGCTCGTCAGCGGCACCGTGCACCTTGACGGTGCAGACGTGGACATCGTCTTCGCGCCGGGGCGCGCCACCCAGGCAGCCCAGGTCGCCGAGGAGCTGCAGCAGCTGCTCGACGGAGGCTCCGCCCCGCTGCTGGTCGACAGTGATGTGCTGTCCACGGGGCCGAAGATCCCGGGGCTGGATTTCGTCGCCCTCGACGTGGAGACCGCGAACGCCGACAACGGCTCCATCTGCCAGGTGGGTCTCGCCCGCGTCGTCGACGGCCGGGTGACGGAAACCGCCAGCTGGCTGTGCCAGCCCCCGGCCCACCTCGATGTGTTCGAGGAAGGCAACATCGCCATCCACGGCATCCGCCCCGAGGACGTGGCGGACGCTGCCACCTTCGCCGAGGTGTGGGAGCAGGCGCGCGCGTTCATCGGCGAAGACATTGTGGTGAGCCACTACGTACAGTTCGATGGCACCGCCGTGCAGCGCGCCGCCGAGGCCGCGGGCATCGATCTGGTGCCCTTCCGTACCGCCTGCACGGTGGCTCTCGCGAAGGCCACCAACGTCGGGCAGGTTCGCAATGGGCTCAAGCCCATGACCGAAGCCCTCGGGATTGATCTGGCGCACCACCACGATGCGGAGGCCGACGCGATCGCCTGCGCCGAAATCTTCATCCGGCTGGCACGCCGCGAAGACTTCACGGGGAGCGCGGTGGACTACTTCCACACCCGGGGTTTCACCCTCGGAGAAGTCACCGCCGAGCACGTCACTCACGTGCAGGCGGCCGCCAGTGGGGCGGACATTCCCGCGCAGCGCGCAGCCCTCGGGCTGGCACCGCTCGCGGGAGCTGCGGCCGCAAGTCAGGAGACATCCGCAGCTCCCCGCACGTCCACCCGCCGGCGGGCACCCCAGTGGCGCAAGGCCCGCACGCCGGACGTCATTCCGGAGCCGAACCCGACCCCGCCGGAAGGCTCCCCCTTCGTCGGCCACGTGGTGGTGTTCTCTGGGGACTTCGGCGAGCACGACAAGGGCCAGCTGTGGGCGCAGGTGGCAGCCCTGGGCGGGCAGGTCGCCAAAAACGTCACGAAGAAAACCACCATGCTGGTCCTCGGCACCTGGGAGGGCATCACCACGAAGCAGAAGCGCGCCGAGGAGCTCATCGCCAAGGGACAGGAGATCCACTTGCTGTCCGCAGACGAGCTGCTGGGTACTCTAGCGCAGTTCCCCGAGGCTGCTGCCGCGCTGGCGGCAACACCTGCCCTGGAGGATTCCGGTTTTACCCCGGAGGACCTGACCCCTCCGTTCTAATGCACGGCCTCCCCCAGTGCGGCCGCCCCTCCCGCACCCCGCCGGCCGGGACCACCAGGTGCTTCATGGGGTGCCCTGAGCTGGCGGCTGCCCAGGGTGGTCAGTGGTAGCGCTCCTCCACACGGCGGGAGGCCTGGCGGCCCGGGTGCACCGGCGCGGTGGCGGGGTGCCCCATGGCCAGCACCAAACCAACGCCGCGATCCGCGCGGCCGCCCACACCGATGAGCTCCTTGACCTGCTCCTCATCCCAGCCCGTGGTGGGGCTCGTGGCTAGCCCTTCGGCGCTGGCGGCGACCAGGGCGAAACCGGCGGCAAGCATCGCGTCTGTCATCGCTTGCTCCCTCAAGACCTGCCGCGGCAGGCCGGACTTCGTTGTCTCCACGCGGGCAAGGTAGTCGGCGGGCAGGATCTCGTGTGCATCCTCCGGCAGGGCTTCGATGCGGGCGACGAACACCAACACCGTGTCGGCGGCGGCGAACTGCGGCTGCCCCGACGACTGCGTCAGTGCCTGCTTCGTGGCGGGATCGCGAACCACCACCACGTCGCGCAGCTGCAAATTAAAAGCGCTGGGCGCTTCCAGCGCGGCAGAAACCACCCGATCGATGACCGCATCGGCGATGGGCTCGTCGGTGTAGTCGCGCGATGCGCGACGGCGGGCAATTGCGTCATAGACGTTCATGACGTGTTCTCCTTGATTGTTTGATTGTCATTGCTTCATCCAATCCACCCATAGCCCCACCTATTCTCCCGGGCGCATCGACCGCGCGTTGTTAAGGCGTGGGGCCTCACCAACGCGCCCCTGTATGGGGTCGTCCCGTCACGGATCGAGGTGTTGTGCGTGATGCACCGGCCCAACTGACTCTTGCGCGATGGTCGTGTCGTGCCAACCATCACCTGGAACCTGGCGGGGGTTTGGCCGTGAGTCAGTTCCGCCGCCGTGGGCCGGGAAGCTGGCCTGCCACCAACGCCGTCAACGCGGCAACAAAACCCACCAGCTGAAGCGGCGTCAGCGACTCACCCGCGATCAACACACCCAACAGCGCCGCAGTCAGCGGCGACAACAGACCCAGCAGCGCCGTCGGGGTGACAGGCAACCGGCGGATCCCTGCAAACCAGATCGTGTACGTCAGCAGCGCGCCGACAAGCCCCAGCCAGGCGTACCCCGCCCAGCCGCGCGCATCGATTGTCGGGGGCACACCGTCGAACACCAGCGCTGGCACGAGGAGGACCACGCCCGCCGCAGTTAGCTGCCAGCCTGCCAGGCCCAGAGGGCTGACATTGTCGGGTTTGCCCCACTTCTTAGTGAGAACAACACCCGCCCCCATGGACACCGCCCCCGCAAGGCCCGCGACAATGCCGATGGGATCAAGGGCCGCATCAGGGCCCACAACCACCATGCCCACACCTATCATCCCGACCGCACCCCACAGCAGTCGCCACAAAGAGAGCTTGTCGTGAAGGACCACGACCGCCAGGACCGCTACCACCATCGGCTGAATGGCACCGAGGGTTGCGGCAACACCGCCGGGAAGTTTTTGTGCCGCCACAAACAGCAGAGGAAAAAACGCCGCCATGTTCAGCGTGCCCAGCACCAAGCTTTTCAGCCACCACTGCCCCCGTGGTAGCTGGCGGGACAGGGCCACCGCAATGAGCCCCGGCGGCAGCGTCCGCATCAACGCCGCAAACAGGGGATGCCCTGGGGGAAGCAGGTGGGTTGTGACGATATAGGTCGTTCCCCACACGATGGGCACCAGTGCGGTGACCAGGATCCACCCCACCTGGGGCGCATCACTCGTCCCCAAGGTTGGCCGGTTCGACGGTGGTGTCGTTGTTGTCATGATGACCATCCTGCGCGTACAAGCAGCATGAGTCCAACACATATTTGTCATCACAGTCATGAGCAAGAATCATGGGTGTATGGATTTGCAGCACATGCGGTATGCCATCGCCGTCGCGGAAGAACACAGCTTCACCCGGGCCGCCGCCCGCTGCTTCGTCGTGCAATCCGCCCTCAGCCACAGCATTAAAGACCTCGAACAGGAACTCGGCGTCAAGCTCTTTGCCCGTACACCCCGCCGCGTAGAACTCACCCCGGCAGGCGAGGCCTTCATCGCAGGGGCCCGCGCCAGCCTGGATGCCGCCGAGCGCGCCAGAGTCGACGCGGCGGCCGCGCAAGGGCTCGTGCGCGGCACGCTCACCATCGGGGTCATCCCCACCCCCACCGCAGTCGACATCCCGCACCTGCTGACCCGGTTTCACGCTGCCTATCCGGACGTGCAGGTATGTCTGCGTGATGGCGGGAGCGAGGAGTTGGTGGCCGCAGTCAAGCAAGGCGTCGTTGATGTGGCCTTTGTGGGGCTGGCAGAAAACTCCCCACCCCGCGGCGTGGCCGCGCGTGAACTCAACCGCGAAGACCTCGCCCTAGTCCTGCCCGCCCACCACCGCCTCGCGGGCAGGCAACGCATCACCCTGGCCGATTTGAGCGAAGAAACCTTCGTCGACTTCCCCGCCGGCAGCGCCGGCCGCGCCCAAACCGACCACGCATTCCACGCAGCGGGCCTTCACCGCACGGTCGCCTTCGAAGCCACCACCACCGACCTGTTCCTCGGGCTCATCCGCCACGGGCTCGCCATCGGATTTTTGTCAGAAAAAGTGGTGCCCCACGGCACGCAACTGATCCTTCAATCCGTCATCAACGGCCCACGGCGCGTGGAGTACCTCGCCTGGAATGATTTCAACCCCACCCCCGCCTGCACCGCCTTGCTCACCGTCGCTGACACCCACTAGCACCCCGGCGCACCGCCCCTGCCACCCTGCACCGAAGGTTCAGCGCCATGCCCTCAAGTATCGATGGCTGTGATCCTTTCCAGTCGTGTACATCCAGCAATGCGCTGAGTGCACGCCTGAGTGCGCAGGCAACTGGCCACCGTGCGTGCCTGTGAACACCGTAGAATGGGCAACCGTACCCACTCACTGTCGCTTCGAGACGGGCAAAGCATCATGGTCGCACTAGTTGCGCGCCTGCGCGCACGATTCCCCCTAGGCCACAGGGGAAGCGAATCGGTGACATCGTTCACCCTCTTCATGATCGCCGCGTTAATCGTCGGCATCGTCACCGGCGGACTAGCCATGGCCTTCAAACTGTCTTTGCAATGGGTCGACCGCCACCGCGACGCGGCGCTGGCCTGGCAAGACACGCACGGCATTGTGGGGATGCTGGCCATCATCGCGGCTAGCGCGGCAATGACCGCAACGGCCGCCTGGTTGGTTCGGCGCGTCGAACCCACAGCAGAAGGCAGCGGCATCCCCCGCGTGGAAGCGGTGGTGGCCAAGCAAGGCACCCTTGGGCATTTCCGCCTCTTGCCGGTGAAGTTTGTCGGCGGTGTGCTGTCGATCGGCTCTGGTCTGGCGCTGGGCCGCGAAGGCCCCAGCGTGCAAATGGGCGGCAGCATCGCCATGATGGTTTCCCGTGCGCTGCGCCGCAACGACACAGACATGCGCACCCTCATTGCCTCTGGGGCTGCGGCGGGACTGGCGGCAACCTTCAACGCCCCCATCGCCGGCGGGGTCTTCGTACTGGAAGAACTCCTCAAACGTTTCGACGCCCGCACCACCCTGGCCACACTGATGGCCAGTGCCTCCGCCTTCGGGGTGGCACAGTTTTTCCTCCACGGCGACGAATTCCACGTCCCAGAACTCATGACACCCTCCTTGCGGCACGTTCCCGCCTACGCCCTGATCGGTGTCATCGTCGGGCTACTGGGGGCGTTCTACAACACATCGATCATGAAAGCCTTGAGGATGGTCGACGCCTCGACGCTTCCCGCCGAAGCACGGGCCGGAATCATCGGCGCTGCCATCGCCTGCGTGGCTGTCATCTCCCCGCACCTGGTCGGCGGCGGTGACCCGCTCACGCAAGCCGCCCTCAGTGGCGAGGCAACAGTGAGGGCACTCCTGATCATCGTGGCGGTGCGTTTCGTCCTCGGAGTGGTCTCCTATGCGGCGTGCACACCGGGCGGGTTGTTCGCCCCCATGCTGGTGATGGGCTCCAGCGTGGGCCTGCTAGTGGGCATCATCGGCCAACAACTGCTGCCCCAAGCCTTCCCCGAACCCCAAGCCCTAGCGCTGGTGGGCATGGCGGCGTTTTTCGCGGCGACGGTCCGCGCACCACTGACCGGGATCATTCTCGCCACCGAGATGACCGGGTCGGTCACCGTCCTGCCACCGATGCTCGGCGCGTGCGCCGTGGCAGTCTTCGTGGCGATGGTGCTGCGCAGCGCCCCCATTTACGATGCGCTGGCGGAGCGCTCAGAGCGGGCGCAGGCGCAGCACTCCGAAACCCCCGGCGGCCCTCTGGTGGGGTGCCCCACCGCGCCCACCGTATAGCCCCAGAGCGCGGCTCAACCAACGAAGGGACAATCTTCCCCTCCCCCAGCAGTGAGAACACCCACGGTGCCCCACACCCTGTCACCACGTCACCGCAACGTCGACAGATCTTGAAAGACCGGAACACCCCTGTCGTGTGAGAGGGGTATTGCTTCACGTGAGAGCGGGGCGGGATGAGGGCCGACGCCTGCTGCGGCATTCCAGCATCCACCCGATGTGACCATGACCCCCGGTGTGTAGGCCCCTCAATCCGGTTCTTCATTTCTTGTGGCCCCGGGGCGACCTCATCGGATCCCCACACGACACCCCAACACTCATCCCCCGGTCACGCCGCCGCACCCACGCCCCAGGTGCGGCGGTGGGTGAGCTATAGCGCCCGCACGGAACTCCCCACCCTCTTTCGGGCAGCGGCGGTGCGGGGGTAAGGGGCAGAAATTTTTTTTCCACCGCTGAGCAGCACAGATATACCCCTGCCCGGGTGTGCTTGCCGGATCTGCCACCCCCGGTGGCACCACATGGACACCGGCGCGTGTCATGGCAAGCTGCCGGGAAGCTCTTCCCTCCCCCGGGGCGGAAGTTTCCCGGCGTTGTGACCATTGTGTGTGCCCCACAGCACCCCACTGTGCCCACGTGTCACCATCGCGTGCATCCCGCCTGTCGTCGTGATGGTGGCACAGGGGGCTGTGATGTGTGGGGCGCGGTGTTTCCCAGGAGTTCGCCTGCCATGTCGATGACGTTTCTCAACCACAGCCACAGCCACACCACCGGCCTGCTGCCGCAGCTGGTGGTCCGCCCCCGCGAGGATCTCGCGGGCGAGGATGCGCCCACAGCCCGCCCGCCGCACCGGGCGCAGCTACCATCCCGGCGCTCGCCGGTGGTGCTGGCGCTCAGCGCCACCCTCGGCACGTCCTTCGTCACGCAGAACGGAGCCGTGTCCTGGGAGCAGCTGTACCAGCTCCCCGGGTCAACGGTGACATGGTGGAACCGCGCTGCGGAAAACGTGCTCGCCGCGATCAACCATCCCCAGGCCCAGCTGCAGTTTCTTCCCCGCGGCCCTCGAAGCGGTCCGAGAATCCCCCGGGTGGGCCCCTGCGGGGCGCGGGATCTCCGCGCTGCGGGTATCGCCCTCCCGGCGGCACCCGGCCCGCAGCCGCAGGTCGGTATTAGCGCAGACGCGTTGGCTACCGCACAGGTGCCGGGCATGGTGCTGGAGGTCCGCGTCCCCGGCAAGGCCGCCGCAAAGGATTGGTTGGCACACCCCTGCCTGTTCAGCATCCTGCACGATTCGGCGTGCCGGCTCATGGACGCTGAGGTCGAATACCTGGCCTTCGCTGACGGGAGGTTGCTCCTCGCCGCCAGCATGGGGGTCGAGGAGCTCATGGTGTCGGCGGAGACCGCCACCGCGGAGGCGTTGGTGTCCTCCCCCATCGTCTACTCTGCCGGCTATCCGGCGGCCACCGGTGTCGACCAGATCCCCGCGACGACGGCGCCGCACCCGATGCTCATGACACCCTTCCGCAGCCTCACGCGCGTCGCCTGAGCCCGACTGTGCCGCCCTGCGCGGTCCCCACGCCCGCCAATTCCCACGTCTGAGGCCCCCGCTTCCTCCAAGGACTGCTATGCCGAGCGCTCCCCACCCCCACCCGCGCCCCCGGGGCGCAGTACCGCCACAGCGCACGTGGCGTCCACTGCTGGTGCTGTCATGCCCGTCGCCGCCCGCCGGCCCCGGCTGCCTTTGCGTGCGCCGGTGGTGCCGTGTGCCGGGCGGCAGGGGCCGGACTATGCTGGGGTGTCGATTATGCCGCACAAACGCACGAGCGCCTTGAAGGCCAGCTACAACGAATTCCGCCGCGCGAACCCGCTCGCGGCGGAAGATTTCATCGACGCCATCGAAGAGTTGTTGGCGGATGCCGGAGTGAACTACGACCGGGTGACCGCCCGGGTGAAGCAGTGGCGTTCGCTCAAGATGAAGGCGATGAAGAAGAACCCGGACGGCAGTTTCCTCTACGCCGACCCGTGGAACGAGATCGTCGACGTCGTCGGGGTGCGCATCACCACCTTCCATTCGACCGCGATCCCGGACGTCATCGGGGTGCTCAAGAAGTCGTTCCTCGTGCGCAAGCAGGTGGATAAGGCCGCGCAGACCCGCATTTCGGGCGGGTTCGGCTACGGCTCCCACCACCTCATCCTGCAGGTCACCGAATCCTGTGAGGATCTGCACGACTACGTGGGTCTCGTCTTCGAGGTGCAGGTGCGCACCGTCCTGCAGCACGCGTGGGCGGAGTTCGAGCACGACATCCGCTACAAGGGTGCCGGCGGGGAGCTCGACCCCCGGGTGGATCGGGCGTTTACCTTGGCGGCAGGTCTCATTGAGTTGGCGGACCAGCAGTTCGACCAGATTGCGGCCATCCAGGAGGAAGTGCCGGCGGGCGCGAAGGACGTGGAGATTTCCGCCGATACGCTGCCGGGTATTTTGACGATGCTCACCGGTACCCGCTTCCCGCGGGCGAAGACGGAGTACTACCCGTGGATGGAGGACCTGCTCAGCCGCAACGGGGTGACCACCGTGGCGGAGTTGAAGCGGCTGCTCAACGAGGCGGATATCTCCGCGGTGGAGGCCTCGATGAAGTACCGTTTCCCGCCGAGCCAGCTGCGCATCATTGATGATTTGTTGTTGTTGAAGTTCGGCGACGATCACATTGAGCGGACGAAGGATTCCGGCAACCGCGCCTCGCAGCGCGAGGGCCGGTTGAAGAAGCGGCGGAAGATCATGCAGGCCGCCGGCATCTGCGACACGTAAACGCGAGTCCATAGTCGCGCCCGCATGGGTTGTGGGTGGTGGGGTGACCTGCGGCGGCTGCGCAGTGCTGGTTCGGCGCGTAGGCTGGGAGGTCACGCGCGCACGCATGTGGTGCGCGCAGCCCCGTCCCCGACATCCCCCGAAGTGTGTTTTAGGAGAACCCCTCATGAGTTCTTTGCAGGATTTCCCCCAGCTGGCCGATTTTCTCCACGTCTGGGGTTTGGCGATCGCCGATTTCTTCCGTGGGATGAACATTGACTTCCCGCCCGCCCAGTGGGGCACCTTCGGCAGCAGCAACTAAGCGCCCGCCCCACACCGACAACGCCCCACCGTCGACATCCCCCTTATTCTCCCCTGCCTGCGCACAGCATGTGCGCGGAGGCCTGTGGTGGAGGACGGAGGAACCAAGACGGTGGGGCGTTGTGTGCTGTTAGCGACTGTCGCGGCCGCGCAGCCGATCGATCTCGCGGCGTTCCCGCTTCGTCGGCCGCCCGGCACCCCGATCCCGGGTGGGGATCGACAGCAGGATCTCTTTCGGCGGGGGCGGCGGGCTGTGGTCGATATAGCAGGTGCGGGCGATCGCCGCGCCGACGCGGCGGGTGATGATCTGGGTGACTTCGACGTCGTATTCGCGGTGGTCGACCCAGACCCGCACCCGGTCGCCGACGACGACCTGCTGGGAGGGTTTCACGGCCGCGCCGTTGAGTTTCACGTGCCCCGCCTTACAGGCGGCGGCAGCCATGGTGCGAGTTTTCGTCAGGCGCACGGCCCACACCCAGGCGTCGATGCGTGCAGAGGCACTCATGGGGGTGCGGTTACTGGGGGTCGCGGTAGTTGACGATGTCCTTGACGCGCTTGTAGTTCAGCCCGCCGCCGACGACGGCGACGACCAAGCCGATAACCAGCCAGGTGGCGCTTCCGGCGATGAGCGCGAGTGCGATGCCACCGACGATGCCCGTACCGGCGTAGATGGCACCGCGCTGGGTGTATTTGCGCACGGCCTGCTTGCGGCGCTCGATCGGATTGGACTGGTGGGGGAACTGCTGCATCGTCATAGTGCACTCATTCTAGCCACCGCACATGAAAAACCCCGCAGCGCAGCCACCCATCGAAGCGGGTGCGTGCCGCCGTCGCCGCTCCCGGGGCGTGCCCGGGCCTAGAGTGGACAGCATGAGTGATGCTGCCTCCCCTGCCCCCGCCACTGCTGCGACGCCGCCTCGTGCGCGCACCGTCTTCGCCGGCCGTTTCAGCGGCCTGCAGGCCCGGGTGGAGCTCGCCGCCCTGCGGCGGGTGCGGCGGCTGAGGAACACGAAGACGAAGCCGCAGGTGGTGTTCATCCACGGTGGCGGGTTCATCGAGGGATTCGATGACAATCACCAGCGCATGGTGTGGGCACTCGACAAGCTGGTCGGCACGAATGTGCTGTGTGTGGAGTACCCGGTGGGCGGCACCGCGGAGGAGATCCGCCCCGTGGTGGCCGCCGCGGTCCGGCAGGCGGCTGCCGTCCACGGGCCCGTCATCCTCGTCGGCGATTCGGCGGGAGCGAACCTGGCGGCCGCCGCCGCGGCCCAGCACCCGGAGGCCGTGCGCGGGGTGGTGCTCATCTGCCCGTGGCTGGATCTCACCTTGAGTGAGGTGCCAGCGGGGGCGACAGATCTGCTTCTCGATGTGAAGGTGTTGCGCCGCGCAGCCTCCGGCTTCGCCGGCGGGCGGGATCTCAACGACCCGGATGTCTCCCCCCTGTGGGATTCCCGCCCGCTTCCGCCGACGCTGGTGATCTCCGGGGGCAGGGATATTCTCGCCCCGGATGCGGCACGGCTCGCCACCCGCCCGGAGGTCACCCACCTGCATGTGGGGTCCGGGTTCCACGATTTTCCCGCCGCGGCGGTCTCCCCGAGTGGACTGGTGGCGTGGCGGGCGGTGCGGGACTTCGTCTCGCACCTGGGCGCCCCTGCAGCCGATGGCGCGGCGGGTGCCCCAGGCGCGCAGGGCCTGTTCCACGACTAAACCGGCAGGAGCGTGCCCCCGTGTGACGCCCCGCCAGCGGCGTCACACGGGGTATTCCACCCAGCGGGTGCCGGCTTCTTTCGGGGCCGCCGCCCCGGAGGTCAGCCCGGCAACAATGCCGGCGAGCGCCTCGCCCTCCCCGGGGTTGCAGGCGATGTGGAGTTCGACGCCTGCCCCGTAGACGGTGTCGACGATGGCGTATCCCCTCCCCCGCAAGTCGGCCTCGATGCGGCCGGCGTCCGTGTGGGGCAGCTCCAGGGTGAAGATGTCTTGGCGGCTGCGCCGCACCGGCACCACCTGCGGCAGGCCTGCTGCGACGGCGTCGGAGTAGGCCCGCACGAGTCCGCCGGTGCCGAGTTTGATGCCACCGAAGTAGCGCACCACCACCGCCGCAATGTTGCTCAGCCCGGAGCCGCGCAGCGTGTCCAACATGGGCATGCCGGCGGTGCCGGAGGGCTCCCCGTCATCGGAGGAGCGCTCCACGGGGTTGGCATCGTCGACAGCGTAGATGAAGGCACTGCAGTGATGGCGGGCGTCGGGGTAGGTGTGTTTGATCTCCGCGATGAACTCCCGCGCCGCCGCCTCGTCGTCGACCCGTGTGAGGTAGGTGATGAAGCGGGAGCGTTTGATGGCGAGCTCGCAGGTGACGAGCGTACCGGGGGTGGGCACGAGGAAAGTGTCCTGCATTAGCGGATGTTCCTCCACACCGCGGCGAGCACGGCGGCGCCGATGAGCGCTGCGGCCCCGCAGGCGACAACCACACCAGTGGAAAACGCCAGATCAATCTCGGCGAGCTGGGCGGCGTCGTGGGCGAGCTCGTGGGCGGTGGCGATCGATTCTTTCGCCGCCGCCGGCAGCGCCGGCTCGCTGGGCAGCAGGCGGGCGTAGACGCTCATGACGATGGAGCCGAGGATGGCGGTGCCGAACGCGCCGCCGAGTTCGTAGCCGGTTTCGCTCATGCCGGCGGCGGAGCCGGCACGCTCCGGGGGCGCGGCCTGCAGGATGAAGGCGTTGCTCACGGGGTCGATCATGCCCAGGGAGCAGTTGAGCAGCACGAAGGCCAGGGCGATGGCGAGGCCGGACTCGATCCATGCGCCCGCGCCCATGAGCAGGCAGCCGACGATGGCGCCGATGAGCGCGATGATGAGCAGCAGGCGGATCGGCACCTTCGTCATGATCCGTCCCGTGATGAGCGTGGACACCACGACGAGCGCCAGGCCGGGGAACATCAGCCAGGCGGCCTGGGACACCGAGTACCCGGAGACGACCTGGAGGTACTGCGCGAGGAAGAACATCACCCCGAGGTAGAGGAACATGCTCATGCCGTTGACGAGCACGATGGTGGCGAAGGTGGGGTCGCGCAGCAGCACGACGTCGATGACGGGGTTGGTGGCCCGGCGGAGGTGGCGGGCCAACACCACGCCGGCGGCCACGCACACCACCGCGACGAGGAGGACGGCACGGGTGGGCCCCTCGTGGGGCAGCAGCTTGATGACGTAGACCAGGCTGAGCAGCACCACCACCGACAGCAGCGCGCCCTTGACGTCGAGGGCCGGCGGGTTATCGGCCCGCGACTTCGGCAGCACCATGAGACCGCCGACGATGACGACGGCGCACAGGGGCACGTTGATGAAGAAGATCGCACCCCAGTGGAAGTGGTTGAGGATGAACCCGCCGATGAGGGGGCCTGCGGCGGCACCGACGGAGTACACCGCGATCCAGATGCTCACCGCGCGGGCGCGTTCCGCGGGGTCTTTAAACATGGCGCTGATGAGCGACAGCGTCGACGGCATGAGGCAGGCGCCGGCGATACCCTGCACGAAGCGGGCAACGATGAGAATCTGCGGGGTGTGCGCCAGGCCTGCGGCCGCGGAGGCGAGCGCGAAGAACAGGGTGCCCCACAGCAGCACGTTGCGGCGGCCGAAGCGGTCGCCAACGTTGCCCATCGTCACCAGCAGTGCGGCGAGTGCAAATGCGTAGATGTCGACGATCCACAGCATTTGCGGTGCGGTCGGTGCGATGTCTTCGGTGATCGCCGGGATGGCGAAGTTCAGCACGGTGGCGTCCACCGCGAGGACCGCCAGCGCGAACGTGAGGACCACGACACCCCACCAGCGGTGCGGCCACGACTCCGCCCGCGCCTGGGCGGCGGCTGCGTCCGGATCGGTGGTGCTGGTCTGGGGTTCGGGTTGAGTGCTCACCCGACAACTCTAAACCGTGGGCCGCCCACCCCACCTAGCGGGGCAGCACCCGAGCTACACATCTCACGCCCCCGGGCGTGGTGCCAGATGCGCCACAGCCGACGCCCGCGCGGTGCGCGGGCATCGGCGAGGAACGATGCGGGCGCACAACGCCGCCCAAGCGTCGGCTGGATGCTCCGCGGCATCGGTGCCGCGCAGCGCAGGTTAGGTGAGGAACTCGTATTCGGGGGTACCGGGCTGGAGCTGCTGGCAGGCGATCGGGGAGGCCGCCATGCGCTCGAGGAGGGGCTCCAAGTCGCTGGCCGCCCCCAGCTGCAGGCCGACGAGCGCGGTGCCGGTTTCGCGGTTGTTGCGCTTCAAGTACTCGAAGAGGGTGATGTCGTCGTTGGGGCCGAGGATTTCAGAGAGGAACAGGCGCAGCTGGCCGGGTTCCTGGGGGAAGTTGACGAGGAAGTAGTGCTTGAGGCCGCGGTGCACGAGGGAGCGCTCCACGATCTCGTTGTAGCGCAGCACATCGTTGTTGCCGCCGGAGATGATGCAGACGACGACTTCGCCGGCTCGGTTGTGCAGCTGTGTGAGCCCCGCGACCGAGAGGGCACCGGCGGGCTCGGCGACGATGCCTTCGTTTTGGTACAGGCCCAGCATCTCGGTGCACACGGCCCCCTCGGACACGCTCATCATGTGCACCCGGGAACGGTTGCGGTCGATGACCTCGTAGTTGTGGTCGCCGATGCGTTTGACGGCGGCACCGTCGACGAAGGGGTCGATGGTGTCCAGGGTGACGGGGCCGTCGTTGTCGAGGGCGGCCTGCATGGAGGCCGCGCTGGCGGGTTCCACGCCGACGATGGCGGTGTGGGGTGCCATGTCCGACAGGTAGGAGGCGACACCGGCGATGAGCCCGCCGCCGCCGACGGGGACGATGACCTTGTCGGCCTGCTTGCCCATGGCGGTGAGCTGGGCGAGGATCTCGGCGGCGACGGTGCCCTGGCCGATGATGGTGTTGCGGGCGTCGAAGGGTTCGACCATGGTCGCGCCCTGCTGCTCGGCGTAGGTGTGCGCGGCGGCGGAGGCCTCGTCGAAGGAGTCGCCGGTGACGACGACCTCGACCCAGTCGCCGCCGTGCACCATGATGCGGTCCCGCTTCTGCTTCGGGGTCTGGTTCGGCACGTAGATGCGGCCCTTGATTTTCAGGGTGCGGCAGGCGTAGGCCACGCCTTGGGCGTGGTTGCCTGCGGAGGCGGCCACGATGCCGGCGGTGCGCTCCTCGTCGGTGAGCTGGCTGATGTTGTTGTAGGCGCCGCGGATCTTGTAGGAGCGGACGTCCTGGAGGTCTTCGCGCTTGAGGTACACCTCGGCACCGGTTTCCTCCGACAGGCGGGGGCAGTATTGCAGCGGCGTCGGGGCAATCACGGCAGAAATGCGGGCCTGGGCGAGCTGGATGTCTGCGGCGTGGATGGCGTCCGAGGGTGCGTGCGAAGTCATGCGGAAAAGTATAGCCCGCAGCGTGCAGCAGGAATGCATCAGGTGGACGCCTCCCCTCGCGCGCTTCTTCCCCCATCCTGCAGCCCACCCCTGAGCCAGTATGCAGGCCCCTTACGGCCCCCAACGACCCCCACTGCCGCCCGAGCGCAGCGGAATATATCCCCTGCATAGAAGCACTTTTCGCGATCTCTCGCACGTCACCAGACCCCAGTTACTTGCGCGCGCAAGTAATCGGCGCTATAGTTCGTGACATGACAACGAAATGGGACACGTGGAAAGGCTTCCTCCACACCACCAGCACCCTCATCGGTGGCCTTGAAGCCACCGTGAGGAAGGACTCCGGACTCAGCCTCAGCGAGTTCGACATCCTCGCCACCATCTACCACTCCCCCACCCCGCCGACCATCAACTGCCTCGGCGCGGAACTCGTCCTCACCACCTCCGGGCTCTCCCGGGCGGTGACCCGACTCGTGAGCAAAGGGCTCATCACGAAGACCCCCAGCCCCGAAGACAAACGCGCCTCCATCGTCGCCCTCACCGACGAGGGCCGCCGCACCTTCGAAGCAGTCGGCACCACCCACGACGCCTGGGTCTACGAGCACTTCTTCCACCGTCTGAGCGAGCAACAGCTCGACACCCTCGGCAGCCTCATCGACGCCCTCACGGCAAGCCCCAGCCAAGGCCCCGACGCCGCCGACCGGCACGCCCCCAGCTAGCGCCCGGCGCGCCACGCCCCCGCCCCGGTGGCTCGTCCACCGTCCCTGTCCCCTCTTCTTCTCTTCCCCTTCTTCACCCCTTCAACCAAAGAACTCCCAGGCCACGCCTGGCACACAGAAAAGAGCACACATCATGCAAATCGGCGTTTTCTCCGTCTCCGACATCACCCGCAACCCGGTCACCGGCACCACCCCGACCGAGCACGAGCGGATCCGCGACATCGTCACCATCGCCCGCGCCGCCGAGGACGCCGGCCTGGACGTCTTCGGGCTCGGCGAACACCACAACCCACCGTTCTTCTCCTCGTCACCGACAACCACCCTGGGCTACATCGCGGCGCAGACCTCCACCCTGGAGCTCACCACCGCTACCACGTTGATCACCACCAATGACCCGGTGAAGATCGCCGAGGACTACGCGATGCTGCAGCACCTGTCCGACGGCCGCCTCGACCTGACGTTGGGCCGCGGGAACACCGGCCCCGTCTACCCGTGGTTCGGCAAGGACATCCGCGACGGCATCGAACTCGCGGTGGAGAACTACGATCTCCTGCACCGCCTGTGGCGGGAGGATGTCGTGAACTTCAGCGGCAAGCACCGCACCCCGCTGCAGCGTTTCACCTCCACGCCGCGCCCCATGGATGGTGTTGCCCCCTTCGTGTGGCACGGCAGCATCCGCTCCCCGCAGATCGCTGAGCAGGCCGCCTACTATGGCGACGGCTTCTTCCACAACAACATTTTCTGGAAGCCGGAGCACACCAAGGAAATGATCGACCTGTACCGCGCCCGCTACGCCCACTACGGGCACGGCACTGCGGAGCAAGCCATCGTCGGTATCGGCGCCCACGCCTTCATGGCGCCCAAGAGCCAGGACGCGATCGACACGTTCCGCCCCTACTACAACGAGGCACCTGTCTACGGGCACGGGGCCCCGCTGGAGGACTTCATGGCGCACACCCCGCTGACGGTGGGGTCCCCGCAGCAGGTCATCGACCGCTACGCCGCCATGCGGGAGGACTACGGCAACGTCCAGCGCATCATGTTCCTCATCGACCACGCCGGCCTGCCGACCGCCGAGGTGCTCAACCAGATTGAGATCCTCGGTTCTGAGGTCGCCCCCGCCCTGCGGAAGGAGTACGACGACAACCGCCCGGCGGACGTGCCGGACGCGCCGACGCACGCCTCCTTGGTGGCGGCCCGCGACGCGCAGCTCGCCGCCGCAGGTGAGGAATACCGGGACGACTACCGCTTCCACACCGGCGACAACTGGACCGGCCTGCGCGCCGAGGACAAGCGCTAAGCTTCCCCCGCAGCCGCGGCGCCCACCACCGGGGAGTCCCCCTCCCCGGTGGGGATTCGTCCACGCGAATCCGTTGTCTCCTTCTCTTCTGCACCCCTCTCTTCTTCACCCCCTTTTATTCTCATAGCTTTGATTTTTCCCTCGTTATCCCGCGCCTGCAGGCGGACACCGCCTGGTGCTGGCGCACCCCACCACCGCAAATTGTCAAGGAGCACACCATGACCACCACCCCGTCCTCCCCCGCATCCGCTAAGAAGCCCACCACTCGGAGTATCCCGGGGCTGCACCGGCCGCTGCGGATCACCACGGTGAGCGCGGGCCTCTCGACGCCCTCGTCGACCGACTTGTTAGCCCGTTCCCTCAACGAGGCTGTCACCAGCATCGCCGCCCACAACGGCGCCGCAGTGGAGATCACGCACATCGATGTGAAAAGCCTCGCGTACCGCATGATGGACGTGCTCGTCACCGGGCTGCCGAACGATGATGTGGATGCCGCCCTGGCGGCGATGGAGAACGCCGACGGCATCGCCTTGGTCACCCCGATTTATGCCGGCAGCTACTCGGGCCTGTTTAAGACCTTCATGGATCTGGTGGGCACCGACCGGATTCGCCGCACCCCGATCCTGCTGGCCGCGACGGGCGGCTCGGCGCGGCACAGCCTGGCGCTAGACCACGCGCTCCGCCCGCTGGCCGGCGCCTTGCGGGCACACCCCATCCCGACGGGCGTGTTTGCCGCAACCGCCGACTTCGGTGAGGCTGGCACCGACCTGGATGCCCGCATCCAGCGCGCCGCCGCCGAGCTCGTGCAGCACACCCTGGCGCACGTGCTCAGCCCCCGCCTGGAGATGCCCGCCCACACCGATGGCGCTGCCCCCGCGGCGCCTCCCGCGGCCACACCCACCACCCAGGAGGTGGGGGCCCCGGGGCGAGGCGCGCAGGCACCGGCACTCAACGCCGATGGGACGAAAGGCACCTTGAGTCCTACCCTCAGCGACTTCGTTCCCATGGAGGACTACTTCTCCGCACACCGCCCCCAGTAGGCGCAATACCTGCCCACGCCCACGGCGGGTGGGCCCCCTATCCCCTTCCATACGACGATGGCCCCTGGCTGGCGACACACTGTCGCACGCCAGGGGCCACACGCATCGTGCAGAGACGACCGTCGCCACCCTGCGGGAAACCTCGGGGTCTAACCCATGGCCTCCGTGAGACCAAAGAGGTGGAACACCGCCAACAGGATCAAACCACCGTAGGTGAGCAGCACATTGTTGACGAGGTGCATGAGCGCCGGCACCCACACGTTGCGGGTCCACAGGTACATGAGGTTCATCAGCAGGCCGGCGAACATGTACGGGATCGTCTGCACGATATCGCCGCCGAAGTTGTAGTAGTGGATCGCGCCAAACACCATCGAGTTGAGCACCACCGCGACAGCCAACAACACCGGGTGGGACCACACGGGCAGCCGCTGCAGGAACGTGTAGCGGAACACGACCTCCTCAATGAAGACGGTGACAACCGGGCTGATGAGCAGCACCGCCTGCAGCGCCAAGCTCCCCCAGGTGACCGCCTGCTGGGCAGAATCACCACTGTCAGCACCAGGCGTGGGCGTGGGAATCACCAGCCGCCCCAGCGCGATCGCCACCTGCAGCCCAATCGCGCCAGCGATCACGATGCCCGTCGTAGCCCACGGGGCCCGCTTCAACGCAGCCCAGTTGTGGGCAAACATCTGCCGGTAGGCGACCACCAACGCCACGCAGAGAGCCACACGCACGACCACGTCCACGAGGCCGAGCCGCACACCGAACGCCTCCCCCGGGCGACCATCCGTGAGGTGCATGCCAACGATGCCGACGAAGAAAATCACCGGGATCGCGGCAGCAGCCACGAGATCCCGCCACGTCAATGGCGCCGGTGTGGTGGTGGGTTCCTCCGCCCAAATGCTGCGGGGGAAGCGCACCCGGGCGGCCGCGTGCGAAGCGTCAGAGGTGACGGGGATCGGAGTCTCGTTCAATGCCATAGCGAAAAATCCTATGCCCACCTCCCCCGACAGAGCGAAACGGCGAAGGCCACGACCAGGGATACCTACACTGCGAACACCGACGGCACGAAGCACCGACAAGTCCGACACCTCGCAGATCGAACACACGTCCAGGGCCTCGTTCCGGCCTTCGCCAATAGGATTACGCCTCATGAAGAAGCTCGCATTACATGACACCGCCGTCGCGGTCATAGCCCTGGTTACTGCCAGTACTAGGGCCATCCCCGGGCTCCCTCCAGCCGTTGGCAGGAGCACCCCCTGGATGGCCGAAACATCCAGGAACCATCCCCACCCCACCAACTAAGATCGTCCAACATGAAGAATCTTGCAGAGAACGCCCCCACCATCACGGTGATTCTCTTCCTCACCGCCGTCACTGTCGCACAACTCGGATTTCCTCCGGTGATCGGCGGCTCCCTGGTGCTTGCCGGCGGCATCACCGCAACTATAGGGCTGGCTTATGACATCGGACGGCACCCGCTGTGGCGCAAGTAGTCCCCCGCATCATCGACGCCACCACAGGCGAGGAACTGTGGCGCGCTACCGACTGCGCCTCCCATTGCGGCATCACGCCCGCGACATGGCGCTTCTACGTCACGAAGCATGCCCCGCAACCTACGGCTTACCTCGACAAGCGCACACCCCTGTGGAACGCCGCCGAGGTACAGCAGTGGCATGCCAACCGACCCGGCCGAGGAAATCCAGCCAATCACACAAACACCTGACGGGGCAGAACTCCCCGCGCGGTCGACTGTGTCCGTCGCTCCAGGGATTACAAGGGCAGCGCTTAATCGGAGCGGCAGACAGCCATCTCAGCCCTCTCCTGCAGAAACCCTCCGGTCAGGCGCATGCAGTGTCCCTTCAGGCGGCTCAGTTTCTCCCCGAGCTCCTGCTGAGCAGAATCACCCAGTTCCTAGTCTGCAACGCCGGCGTTCGCTTCCCCAATATCCGCCTTGGAGCTGGCATCCGCGTCGACGGTATCTTCCTTAGCCCGTGTCGCGCCGCCCGCATCAGCAGTCCCCGTAGCGGGGCATTCTCCTCCCCGTACCCGCCACCGGCCTGGCCGGTGTTCTTAGCGACGAGGTGCACCACGAAGGGGTTGTCTCTTAAAGGCTTCATGTTGTGTTCGTCCTTTTCCAGGACTGTTGATTTCTTGGCACCGTTGCGGGACGCGTGTTTTCAGGTACGACAAAACCCCACACACCAGCGCTTCAGCCCTCGGAAAACGGGGCTGTGGGGGGTGTATGGGGTTGTTGTCTTGTAGCCACGCCAGGACTCGAACCTAGCGGAGAAGCCCAACGGTGCTTACGCGGTGTCAAGCGCCATGTAATTGTGCACGCTCAGCGCCACCAAAAATGCACGCACTAACCCCACAGATCACGCGCCATCACGACACGCGACTGCCCGGCCGGCCGTACTAATCGTCCACGGCACCCACCCCCTTCTCAGCCTCAGCTCCGTTGCGCTGCTGATACTGCAGCTGCCGCACCGAACGGCCCGACGTCCGAAGA
>NZ_PPDL01000019.1 GCF_002994655.1 Corynebacterium sp. 13CS0277 | reverse complement strand
GCTCGGTAGTGGTGGTGGCGGTTGTCATGTCAAGACCTTCTCAAGCTCAGATTTTGCTTACAGGGTATGACACTGCCCACCCTTAATGCGACAACCCACCCGCTCGCACGCACTGAATTGCGCGAAGCCTAGCCCTCAGGCCCAGAACTTGGTGAGTTTCAATAAAATCACAGTGACCACGACCGCCCCCACCTCAAGCGGGAGGAACCAGTAATGTTTGACGGCTATCTTTATTTCGGCTTCGGCAAAGACTCCCTGTTTGACCGAATCGCCGATTTCCTCTTCGAGCTCTTCTCAAGCGTCCTGGGGCGCTCCTTCGTGACATACGAGTCCGCGAGGGCTCTCACGATCATGCTTTTCCTTCTGCCCTTCTTCCTACTTGGCGTTCTGTTCCTTGGGTGGAAGCGAGCCAGCGTGGTCACGATGCTCTTTCTCCTCGGTACAGCTTCCACAGTTGCAACCGGGACGTCGAACTTTTTTGGGATTCTTCTTTTGCCATACCCATTCTACGGCGCGTTCATTTTCGGATTCGTCAGCATTGTGGGATGGCTGCATTTCTGGCGAGCCAGGAGAAAATCCCACACACAGCAGCACCTCACACCCGTAGTGCACGGCAGCGTCAAGTCACCTATACAATTACAGCATCGACGTAGAAAAACGTTGGCCAATCCCTAGCATCATCCGGAGCCCATGATCACATTCATTCTTACTAGCCTTCCCGGCGCAAATTTGCACTTCCTCTTCGAATTCTTGACGCGCCCCTTGGGGTTCATGGATGCCATTCCTCTCGCAGCGATCGTCGTCACCTTGACTGTGTTGATGAAGGCCTACTCCCGCCGCTACCGCCGGCTGGACGTCACAGCGGTATCCTGCCTGGCAGCGTGCACCATCGGCGCGGTGTACTTCGCAATCGCTTTCGTCGACGTCGTATTTTTGCTTTTACGCCCGCAGCTCAGCTTCGCCGCCGTTGTCGTCGGCGTGTTCCTGGGCACGGCAGTCTTGCTGGTTGATTTTGTCAAGGACCGTTTCCTGCGCTCGTCCCGTCCTCGGCACAGCCGCGTCGAGTCTTCCCCTTCCGCCGAGATCCCCACGGACGCATGTCCGCGCCGAAACTCGTAGCGGGGTTGCCCTCAACGACAGGCGTTTCAGGCGCCACCGCAGGGCGGGAGTAGTGCCCAGCCCGCCCCGGCGCGCCCTATGGCAGAGGTGCCCCCGTGCCCGAGCGTGGGGCGTCAGTCCGCGAAGGCGCGATCCCGCAGATCGCGGCGGGCCTGCTCGAGGGCAATGAGGTCAGCGAAGAGACTGTTGTAGGCCAATTCGTCTTCGCTGGGGCGCATGCGTTCCAGTTGGGATTTCAGCAGGGCAATCTGGTTGCCGACGCGGGCTTCCTGCAGGCGGGACAGCACTTTGTCGGTGTAGTTGGGGAGGCCTTCCTCATCGACCCGGATGGGTTCCACGGCGAGTTCGCTGATGAACGTCCGCCCAATGAGGTCGTGCATTTCGCCCGCGACGGCGGCCAACCAGTCCACGTTCTCGTGGTGCCCTTCGCACCCGCCGGCCGCGTCGATCGCTTTCCGCACCGCCAGGTAGGCGGGGTGGGTGAAGCACTCCTCGTCAAGCCCGTCGAAGTAGGCGCCGGCGAAGCCGGGCCACTGCAGGGCCAGCTTGAGTGATTCGCGCTGCGGCCACAGGTAGGAGTCGTTCGGGTTCGGGGTGACGAACTGCGGCTCCTGGGCAGGTGTCCCCGTAGCCGTGTCCTGGATACGGCGGCTACGAAGGGGTTCCTTCTTCTGCGGGTTGCGGGCCGCCTGCCGGACTTCGCGCACCACGTCGGCGGTTTCCTGCCAGCCCACCCAGCCCGCCAACTGGCGGGCGTACTCGTCTCTCAGTGCGGCATCGTGGATGCCGGCGACCACCGGCACTGCGCGGCGCAGAGCCTGGCGGCGACCGTCAGTGTGCTCCAGGGGGAAACCGGAGATGAGGTTGCGCACCACGAACTCGAACATGGGGATGCGGCGGGCAATGAGATCCCGCACGGCGGCGTCGCCGTGCGCCAGGCGCAAATCGCAGGGATCCATGCCGTTCGGTGCCACCGTCACGTAGGACTGGCCAGTGAACTGCTGGTCGCCCTCAAAAGCCCGCAGGGCTGCCTTCTGGCCGGCCTCATCGCCGTCGAAGGTGTAGATGAGCTCCCCACGGAAGTACGTGTCGTCCAGCATGAGCCGGCGCAGCATCTGCAGGTGCTCGTCACCGAAGGCGGTGCCGCAGGCCGCCACCGCCGTCGTGATGCCCGCCGCGTGGCAGGCCATGACGTCGGTGTAGCCCTCCACCACCACAGCCTGGTGGCTGCTGGCAATGTCCTTCTTCGCCATGTCGAGGCCGAAGAGCACCTTCGACTTCTTGTACAGCAGAGTCTCCGGGGTGTTCATGTACTTGCCGAGCTTGTCGTCATCGAAGAGCTTGCGGGCACCGAAACCAATGACCTCACCGGAGATGTTCTTAATAGGCCACAGTAGCCGCCGGTGGAAACGATCAATCGGGCCCCGTTTACCCATCGTGGTCAGGCCCGCGGCCTGCAGCTCCTCGAAGGTGAAACCTTTGCCCATCAAGTACTTCGTGGCGGTATCCCACCCCGCCGGGGCGTAGCCGCACCCGAACTCGTGGGCGTGGCTCGCGGAGAACCCGCGTTCCGTGAGGAAGTTCCGCGCCACCGCCGCATCCTCGCCCTCCAGGCGGGCCTTGTAGAACTCGAAGGCGTGCTTGTTGGCCGCCAGCAGCCGCCGGCGGGTGCCGGGCTCCTCCCGGCGTCCCGGGCCACCACCCTCATAGTTGATCTGGTAGCCGATGCGCTCCGCGCACATCTCCACCGCCTCGGGGAAGGTGACGTGCTCCATCTCAATGAGGAAGGTGTAAACGTCACCGCCCTTGCCCGTGGAGAAGCAGTGGAAGTATCCCCGGTTGGGGCGCACGTGGAAGGACGGAGTCTTTTCGTCTTTGAACGGCGACAGCCCTTTAAGCGAGTCGGCCCCCGCCGGCTTGAGCTGCACGTACTCGCCGACGACTTCTTCGATGGGGGTGCGCTCGCGGATCGCTTGGATGTCCTGCTCCGGTATCCGTCCTTTCGCCATACCGGATAAGAGTACGCGACATGAAAAGATAGTGCCCATGGATAGTCAACAGCGCAGTCAGCGCCCGGCCCGCCGCCCCGGGCTACTCGCCGGCCTCGGCACCGTCGTCCTCGCCGCCGTGGGCGCCTACCTGGGCTTTGGTGGCGATTCCGCTGACTCGGAGGCAGCCCGCCCCAGCAGCGCGACCGCCACCACGACAGCCGCCGCGACCACTGCGGCCGACGGGCAGCGCGCTCCTGCGGCCTCTGCCGCCTCCCCTGCGACGCCCACGGCGAAGCCGAAGCCCACCGCGAAGCCGAAGCCCACTTCCGCCCCGGAGGACGGCAGCACGGGCAACGCCAAGGACACCGCCCAGGGCACGGCCAAGGGCTCTGCCCAAGGCACGAACGAGGACACCGCCCAGGGCGCGCAGGCGCGCGCCCCGAAGGGAATGGACACCTGTCCCCTGGGCACCCTGCCCAAGCAGGCAGCGAGTGTTGCCGCCGACATCACCCACGGCGGGCCTTTTGCCTACCCCGACAACGACGGGGTGCGCTTCGGTAACTACGAAAACGTGCTCCCCCGCAAATCCCGTAACTACTACCGGGAGTACACGGTCGACACCCCAGGGGTCGGCCACCGTGGTGCGCGCCGCATCGTCACCGGCGGTGGAACCGCCACTGATCCTGAGGTGTGGTTCTACACCTCCGACCACTACGACAGTTTCTGCTTCATCCCCGATGCGGAAGACGTCGTTGCGAGGGAAGGCCGCTAAGCATGAGCGCTACGAACACCAACGCCTCTGAGCCCACAGCACAGGGCACTGCAACAAACACCACGACAACCAGCACTTCATCATCGCCCGCCGGTTCGTGCTGCGGCGGGCAGTGTGGTGGCTTCACGCTGCCCGCAGTGGTCAGACTCGCGGAGCCGGTGGCAAGCAAAGCGCAGTTCTTGCGTGCCCTCTACCGGGCAGCAGTGCTGCCCATGGGTGAACCGCAGAATTACGATGCGCTCGCCGACTATTGCCGTGAACTCCACCAGGCAGGCCTCCGCAAGGTCCTCGCCGAGGAATGGGGGCTTGACCCCCAGGACACGGTGATTGTGTGCGAGATCTTCCGCGAAGCAGGAATTTCCCTGGTGCTCTACCCCACTGTGTAGGGCACGGAAGGTACGCAGCTTCGCCACTCGCGTCGCCGTCACCGCCCCCCAGCACACTATTCGTCGGGCCACCCCAGCCCGTAGAGCACAGACGCCGCCACCCCAAGCAGGGTGACGGCGTCGTCTTCATCCTCAAGGTGAGTGGCAGCCGGGCAACAGGCTGCCTTTCCACTCACCTGATCAGCGCTGAGTGCCCTTAAGGCACAGCAGAGTTCGCTGAGGGGAATTCTGAATTAGAAGCGGGGCAGACCCGGAATGCCACCGGGCTGGCTGTTGAGGAATGCACCCACACCAGCAATCAGAGCGCCGATGAGAGCAAGGATCCCGAGGATGCCGAAGGTGGAGCTGCCCTCAGCACCGGGCTTCTTGGCGGCCTGCGCCTTACGAGCGTCCTCGGCCTTCCGGGCCTCTTCTTCAGCAGCCTTACGGGCTTCTTCCGCCTTACGAGCCTCTTCCTCGGCGGCCTTGCGTGCTTCTTCTTCAGCCGCCTTGCGGGCCGCCTCGGCCTTGCGAGCCTCCTCAGCCTTACGCGCTTCCTCCGCCTTACGGGCCTCTTCAGCCTTGCGGGCCTCTTCAGCCTTGCGCGCTTCCTCGGCTTTGCGGGCTTCCTCGGCCTTGCGAGCCTCTTCAGCCTTACGGGCCTCCTCTTCAGCCGCCTTGCGAGCCTCTTCAGCCTTGCGAGCCTCTTCAGCCTTACGGGCCTCCTCTTCAGCCGCCTTGCGAGCCTCTTCAGCCTTACGGGCTTCCTCAGCCTTACGGGCCTCCTCTTCAGCCGCCTTGCGAGCCTCTTCAGCTTTACGGGCTTCCTCAGCCTTACGGGCCTCCTCTTCAGCCGCCTTGCGAGCCTCTTCAGCCTTGCGGGCTTCCTCGGCCTTGCGAGCCTCCTCAGCCTTACGGGCCTCCTCTTCAGCCGCCTTACGGGCCGCCTCGGCTTCGCGGGCTTCGTCCGCAGCCTTGGCGTCACGAATCATCACGACGCACTGGGCAACACGGACAGGACCAGTTGCGCGGTTGAAGCGCTCGAGCTTCGCTTCGTAATCCGGGTGTTTTTCGAGGACGTCGGCGAGGATGAACTTCAGAGTTGGCGAATAGACTCGCGGACCTGAATTATTCCCGTCATGACGAGGATTTCCGCCGCCAACGCTCCCATATGCAACGTGAATGGTCCTATACGGGAAGTGCATGTATTCCTTACTGAACGCTTCAGCTTCCTTCTCCGTCAGCGGATTGTGGTTCTGTACACCAGCGACGAACTTCGTGTAGTCAGAACCCGACGTTTCAGCCCAATCCTGCAGAACGGCACCCGGAAGAAAATACGTGCTTTCCAAGGAATCCAGCCCAGCCTCCTCCGTAGCCACCCGGTGCTTGATCCAAAATGCCCCAGAGCTCATCTTTCCCCGCTCATAGGCGGCAACGTCTTCCTTAACAGCTTCCTTGAGCTGCGGGTAGCGGCGTTCAAGTTCCTTGCGGATCTCATCGGCGATCTGGCTAGATTCAGCCAGAATGGCATCTTCGAGCTTCTTGTCGGCAGGGTCGAACTTCACGTCGCACTCGTAGCCAGACTTGGCATCACCGATGAGCTTGAGGGATGCGTCGGCGTGGGCGGCGGGGGCGACGGCGAGCTGGGCCACGAGGGCAGCCGACAACAGGCCAGCGGTCTTGGCGCTGCGAGACATAGAGACTCCTGTTCTCTGAAACGACGGGGAAGCACAGTGCGACGCAGGTTTTTGGTGCGTGCGCTGCACAAAGACCCGTTTAGAGTATCGGCGGGCCCGAATCCCTCAGAGCAGGCACCGAATGTGTCTTCTAAACCCCAGGTGGGCACACCCCCATCTGGGGGATCTCTCGCTGTGTTGGGGGCTTGTCCCACTGACGCCGAGGTGTGTGCCCGGGCGGGACCTGGCGTGGTGGTGTGGGGCGCTACTCGAGGAATCCGGCGAAGGCCCCCAGGTCGCGGGCGAGGAGTTCGAGGCGGCTTTCCGTCATGGAGGCAATCTGGTCGACGATGACGCGGGTGCGTTCCGCCTCACTGGAGGCCTGCTCATAGAACCAGCGGAACGCCGGGTCGAGGGAGCCCGGCGCACCGCTTCTGAGGTAGTCGAAGACTTGGTAGATGCGGTCGCGTTGGCGGTCCTGCCGGGCCAGGTGCCCGGGATCGTCCATGACGTAGAGCACCGCAATCGTCTTGAGCAGCATGACTTCCGCCGCCACGTCCTCCGGCACGATGAGGTTGCCGTGGTAGCGCCCGAAGGGCCCCGGGGCGTTGGCTTTCGTTGCGGCCACGGTGGCGCCGACGTAGCGGCCCACCAGTTGACTCGTCATGGCTTTCAGGGTGGCCAGTGCCGGGTAGGAGCCATCGAAGTCGGCGGCCCGGGCAACGACGTCGAGGCTGCGGAGCCTGTCCGCGGCGTCGACGAGGGCGGCGGCGTCACCGCCGTAGGCTTTCGCGCCACGATCGGCCAGGGCCATGAGTTCCGCGAAGTCCCACAGCACTTTCATGCTGATTTCCCCGGAGACGATGCCGTCTTCGACGTCGTGGACCGAGTAGGCGAAGTCGTCGGCACAGTCCATGATTTGCCCTTCGATGGGCGGCCGGGGGTGGTGCTCCCCGTCGAGCACCCAGTCGAGGATCCAGCGGTCCTCGTCGTAGCAGCCGTACTTGTTCTTCACGCTGCCATCCGGTTGGGTGCGGGTCCACGGGTACTTGCACGCTGCCGCCAAGGAGGCGCGGGTGAGGTTGAGCCCGAAGCTGCGGCCATCCACAATGACCTTGGGCTCCAGCCGGGTCAGGATGCGCAGTGTTTGCGCGTTGCCCTCAAAGCCGCCGCAGGATGCGGCCACCTCGTTGAGGGCGACTTCCCCGTTGTGCCCGTAAGGCGGGTGGCCAATGTCGTGGCACAGGCCGGCGAGCTCCGCGAGGTCGCCGCTCACACCCAACCCTTGGCCAATGCCGCGGGCGATCTGTGCGACCTCCAGGGAGTGCGTGAGCCGGGTACGCGGAGTATCCCCATCGCGGGGACCCACCACCTGGGTTTTATCCGCCAGCCTGCGCAGCGCAGCCGAGTGGAGCACGCGCGCCCGGTCGCGGGCGAAGGCGTCTCGTTCGTCGACGTGGAGGCCCGCAATGCTGGCGGGTTTGGCCCCTTCCTTCTCGAGGCGGGCGGCATCGTGCGCGCTGTAGGTGTACATGTCGTCCACGGGGCGATGTGCCTCCACTTCTTCACTGGGTTTTGTTGCGCCGCGACCGCGGGCACCCACCCCCACACCGGGCGGTGCTGTGGCCCCTGTGCGGGGCGGGGTGTGGGTGCGTGCTCACGTTCTCCTTGACTCTATTGCACCTACCCTGCGCGTGCCCGCCCACGGCTGCGTGTTGTCCACAGGGGTGGGGTTCCAGGGTCTTAAGGCCCCGTACCTCCTCGTGGCAGCCACGCCCCTCCCCCGCGTACTTGGCGGCGGCCACTGCGCCATCTGCCGCCTACCTTGCTGCTGCCGCGGTGTTGTCGGTCTGCACGCCTTGCGGCCGCCTTGTCGCGCCTGCCTCGTCGCATCTGCCGCACCCCTGCCCCGGGGTTGCGCCCGTGCCGGGGTGGGCTGGGGTGTCTGCGTGCGGGCAGTGGTGTGGGTGTGTGGGCGGGGGTGTGTGGGCGGGGGTGTGGTGCCGCCCCGGCGGGGCGCGCGGGCACGCGGGCGCGGGTATTCTGTGGGGCTATGACACCTACCCCTGGCACCGGCTGTTCTGCTTCCCCGTCTTCCCGCGCCTCCGGCGGCGTCGCTGCGCGTGCGCAGGCGTTGGTTTCCCGCGGTGGGCGGGGTGCGGCGCTGGCTGCCGTGGCGGCCACGCCGGCGCTCCTGTGGGTGGCCTCCGGCGGGGTGTTCCCCGCCGCCGCGGCCCCGGCGGTGTCTGCGGCCGTTGCTCCTAGTGCTTCTCAGGCTCAGGTCTCGGTACTGGCGCAGACGCAGCTGGCCCCGGGGCGGCTGACGGAACGCGTGACCGATACTGCCGGGGTGTTTACCCGCAATCAGTGGGAGCAGCTCGACGCGGAGCTGAAGAACCTCCAGCTGCAGCGCAAGGTGAAGCTGTATGTGGTGTTCGTGGACTCCTTCAACGGGGTGGAGGGCCAGGACTACGCCACCTCCCTGTTCAACGCCAACAAGGCGGAGAACGTCGCCGTCGTCGCTGTGGCTATCGACGGCGCTTATGGTGTGGCCGCGGCGGACTCCTCCATGCTGGAGGGCCTGCGCCAGACCCTCGATAACGCGATCTACCCGCACCTGGTGGAGCACGACTGGTTTGCCGCCACCGAGGCCGCTGTCCAGGCCACCCTGGACTGGCAGCCCGGCACCGTCGGCGGTGGCTCGTCGTCTTCGTCGTCGAGCTCCGGTGGTTCCGGGGCCCTGTGGCTGGGCGCCGGGGTGGCCGGCCTCGGGGCCGCCGGTGTGGGTGCGGTGGCGTACGCCAAGCGCAGCCGCAAGCAGTCCGAGGCCGAGGCCCTTGATGAGGCCCGTGGCATTGATCCGGCGGATGTCACCTCCCTGAAGTACGCCGACATCACCGCACTGGCCACCCTCGCGCAGGAAGAGATTGTCTCCACCGATGAGGCGATCCGCGGCGCGGAGGAAGAGCTCAGCCTCGCATCGGCCGAGTTCGGCGCGGACCGTACTGCGGTCCTCGCGCGGCGTATTGAGCAGGCTAAGGCGATGCACGCCGGCTATCTGCGGCAGTTGGGCGAGTTGAGCCGCCGCCGAGATGTCAGCGAGGAAGAACTCCGTGCGGTGTATGCGGACGTGGTGAGCCACTGCAACGCCACCGACAAGGAGCTGCTCAGCCAGGTGGAGGAGTTCACCTCCCTGCGCAACCTGCTCATCGGCGCCGATGCGCGCATCTCTGCCCTCACGGCGCAGCGCATCGATGCGCTCAGCCGCCTGGAGCAGGTGCGCAGCACCCTGGCCGCGTTGCAGCAGCGCTACGACGAGCACACCCTGGCCTCCATCGCGGCCAACCCCGATCTTGCGCAGCAGCACTTGAGCGCCGCCGAGGAAGCCCTCGACCAGGCCCGCCAGGTGGCGGCCCGGCCCGCCGGGCAGCAGGCGGGCCTGCCCGCCGCGATCCGCGCTGCGGAAAACGCCCTCAACCAGGCGGACCTGCTGCTCGCCGGCGTGGAGCACGCCGACGACAACATTGCTGCCGCCCGCAGCAACCTGCAGTCCCTCGCTCGGGAAGTGCGCGAAGAAATCGCCGAACTGTCCCGCGTGGAGGTTATCGCCGAGCAGGACCAGAGCGATGCCCGCGCCGCGGAGGCCGCCGGTACGAAGGCACTGACCCGTTATGAGGCCACCGGCAGCGCAGACCCGCTGGGCGCGTACACGGCGCTGCTGGACGCTGACGCCCAGCTGGACGACGTGTTGGACCGCGTGAAGGCCCGCGCCGCGGAGCGCGGCCGCCAGCAGCAGATCGCCTCCGACTCCCTCCAGGCCGCCACCCAGCGGGTGCAGGCCGCCGAGGATGTCATCTCGACCCGCGGCAAAGTCATCGGCTCCGCCGCCCGCGCCGCGCTCGCGGAGGCCACCCAGCGCCTCGCGGAGGCGCAAGGCCTGTTCCAGCAGGGTGAGTTCCGTGCCGCCGCCACCGTGGCGCGGGCGGCCCGCAAGGCCGCTGACGATGCGCTCCGCGCCGCGCAGCGCAACATCGACGACTACAACGATCAGCAGCGCCGCCGCAACAGTGGCGGTGGCGGTGACTTCCTCACCGGCATGATCATCGGCAGCCTCCTGGACGGTGGCCGTTCCGGCTACTCGGGTGGCTTCGGTGGCGGCGGGGGCGGCTGGTCCGGCGGCGGCTGGTCCGGCGGTTCGACCTCCTCCGGCGGCGCGTTCTAAGCCCCCAAGCACAGCACTCGTCCACGACACACCTGGCACACCCGCGCACTGCGAGCCCCTCCCCTTTCCCGCACGGGGACACACGCTCCGGGCGCGGGTGTTTTGTTGTCGTGCGGCGCAGTGCCGCCCGCAGCGTGGCTTCCGCTGAGCACGACAGCCCGAGACAGCACAGTGCCCACCGCGGGTGGTGCGGTGGGCACTGTGTGGGCATCGTGTGCCTGCTGGCGGCCTGTGCGAGCTGCAGGCGGAGTCTGCCGCGTGGTGTTAGCCGAAGACCGGGCCGTAGAGGTAGATCAGCACGATGAGGGGGGCCAGCACCAGGAGGCTCGCGGTGAGGATCCAGGTGTTGAGCCAGAGGCGGGATTCCAGGGCCACGCGGGCGGCGTAGGCGAGGAAGAAACGCTCGGCGTCATCGACGGCGGCGTCGTCTTCCCACTCCACGAGGCTGGTGCGCACGCCGCGGTTACCGCCGGAGAACTGCCCCAGCTTCGCCTCAGCGTTGGCGACGTCCTCGAGGACCCAGTCCTGCTTGGACTCGTTGACGAGATCCACCTGCCGGCCGGCGAGATCGGCGGTGAGCCGCTTGGAACCGCTGATGCGGCCCTTCTCCCCGGTGAGGGTGAAGATCCGCCCGCTGGGCAGGGTGGCAGTCACGGCCGTCTCGTCGCGGGTGACCTCCCAGGGCTCCCCGGCGACGGTCGCGGTGACGGTGTGGCCTTTGTCGGCCTCGGTGAAGCGGCCGACGACCGTGCGGTCGATGATCGTGCCGGTGTTTTCGTCGGCCTGCCCGTAGAACAACTCCAGGGTGTAGGCCTCGCCCTCGTGGTGGCGAGGGCCCCAGGAGGTCACCGTCACGGGCTGGATGCCGCTGCCGGTGGGCGTGGTGCTGTCGTGCGCCATGATTAGCACCCGATGAGGCGCTGCGCGAGGTACGCCTCCAGCTGGTCGAGCGGGACGCGCTCCTGCTCCATGGTGTCGCGCTCACGGACGGTGACAGCGTTGTCCTCGAGGGTGTCGAAGTCGACGGTCACGCAGAACGGGGTGCCGATCTCGTCCTGGCGGCGGTAGCGGCGACCGATCGCGCCGGAGGTGTCGTAGTCGACGTTCCAGTGCTTGCGCAAGGAAGCGGCAACCTTCTCCGCAGTGGGGGTGAGCGTGTCTTTCTTGCTCAGCGGCAGCACCGCCACCTTCACCGGCGCCAGGCGGCGATCCAGCTTGAGCACGACGCGCTTGTCGACCCCGCCCTTGGCGTTGGGGGCCTCGTCCTCGTGGTAGGCGTCGACGAGGAACGCCATCATGGAGCGGCCCAGGCCGGCCGCCGGCTCGATGACGTAGGGGATCCAGCGTTCGCCGGACTCCTGGTCGAAGTAGGATAGGTCCTCGCCGGAGCCCTTGGAGTGGACGGTGAGGTCGTAGTCGGTGCGGTTGGCCACGCCCTCGAGCTCACCCCACTTGGAGCCGGCGAAGTTGAAGGCGTACTCCACGTCCACGGTGCGCTTGGAGTAGTGCGAGAGCTTCTCCTGCGGGTGCTCGTACAGGCGCAGGTTCTCCGGGTTGATGCCGAGGTCGACGTACCAGTTGAAGCGCTCGTCGATCCAGTACTGGTGCCACTCTTCGTCGGTGCCGGGCTTGACGAAGAACTCCATCTCCATCTGCTCGAACTCGCGGGTACGGAAGATGAAGTTGCCCGGGGTGATCTCGTTGCGGAAGGACTTACCGATCTGGGCGATGCCGAACGGGGGCTTCATGCGCGCCGAGGTCATGACGTTCTTGAAGTTGACGAAGATGCCCTGGGCGGTCTCCGGGCGGAGGTAGTGCAGGCCCTCTTCGTCGTCGACGGGGCCGAGGAAGGTCTTGAGCATGCCGGAGAACTCGCGCGGCTCGGTCCAGTTGCCGGGCTGGCCGGTCTCCGGGTCGGGGATGTCGGCCAGGCCGTTTGCCGGCGGGTGGCCGTGCTTCTCCTCGTAGGCTTCCAGCAGGTGGTCGGCGCGGTAGCGCTTGTGGGTGTGCAGCGATTCGACGAGCGGGTCGGTGAAGACCTCCAGGTGGCCGGAGGACACCCAGGTCTGGCGGGGCAGGATCACCGAGGAGTCGAGGCCGACGATGTCAGGGCGGGACGTCACCATGGCGCGCCACCACTGCTTCTTGATGTTTTCCTTCAGCTCCACGCCGAGCGGGCCGTAGTCCCACGCGGAGCGGGTGCCGCCGTAGATCTCGCCGCAGGGGTAGACCAAGCCGCGGCGCTTACAGAGGTTGACGACGGTGTCGATGACGGAATTGGTGGCCACGATGGTGGTCTTCTCCTTGAATCGGATTCGATGCCCGGCTGGCTGCCGGGCACGCACAGGGTTCAACAGGCGAATTCTACCCAACGCCCCACGTGCCCCGCGCCCCGACCCCCGTCCTCCCCAGGCGCCCCCATCTCAGGCAGCGCCGCACGCGCGGGAACCCACCCCGGACACGCGCAGGCAACAACCCCAGCCCGCAACTCCCCCGCGCACCCCAAGGGCCAGCACCGCAGCCCACCCGGCGGCGTCCCTGACGGCGGCCGCGGGCACAGCACGACTGCCCCGCCGCGCGGACCGCAGCGCACGCAGGACGAGGCAGAGCAAGCCACACAGAAGCGCGGAACGCCAAGGCCGCGCGCGACCAGCCGCCGATGGTCACAAGTCCACCATCATCGACCAGATATGTGACCACTTTCATGGCAAGCAATCACCCCGTCAGCCGTCGGGGCGATGCATGACAGACCGGCCATTTATGCACAGAGCCTGATTTCACTCAGCCACAGCACGCCGGGGATGTGAGCAAACCCACACCGAGCATCCGAAGCATCCGAGCACTGCAGCAGAAGTGAGGGGCAGGCCCCTCAGCTAGAGCGCGAATCGCATGTCAACAGCAGCAATGGTGTGACTTACCGAAACGGAGCCCCAGCAAGCCGACCAGGGCGATCAATCGGCGAAGCACCAGCAGGATGGGCGCCCATACTCTTGCATGGAAAACATATAAGCCCATTCTTATAGCCGCTGATTGATGACATGATTCGCGCGCTCGCTGCGCACGAAGTGAGGGCAATCATCCAAAGAAGGGGTCCGATCGCAGCCTCACACTTTTGCATTATATATAGCGCATATATGTCAACGCCAATTGACACGAACCCCTCTGCAACGTCAGACATTCCGCCGGGATTCCCACACATTCCCACACGCAATGCTGTACATTATTGATAGACATTTCCCGCTTGCGAACGACGGCCGCGACACGCCGAGAAATTCTTCCCACAATGCCCCTGAACTGGGGCTTTGGTGCGACGCGACGCATGTGTTCGCGACACACTGCTCGCCAGATGCGGCGTCATAGCAGCTCAGCGCCCACCTTTCGGCACGGAAACTCCACCATGAGATGGACATATGCAAAACCGTTCATGTATTTGGACTTCACTTGCGACTGGTGCAATATGTCTTGAGCGCCCTCGACGGGTGATATTTAATAAATTTTCAGCTATATCACCCCCGTGAGGGGGTGATTCTTGCCGCTTTTTCACTAAGATTTCGAGAACCCCATGCACAATGCCTTGACTTAGGGTTTACTGAAAGTGCATCCCACGTCCGTTGTTGGGAGCTGCAGTTGCACCCACTACACCTCGATCCTGAGGACGTAGCCCCGGCGCACAACGCAGCCCCCTCGTTGAGAAGCCGCTCAACATACAGCCCACGTACGAGCATCCGAAGAAGGGGTCCCGAAATGGCCACACCTACCCAAAACCGCCGGACGATCACGAACACCTCCGAGCACCGCCTGGACGACACGAAGTACATCCAGGCAGCCGAGCTCATCCACGCCCTTCACAGCCCCCTGCGGCTGAAGATCGTGCACCTGCTGGCCGAGCAGGACTTGTGCGTGCACGAGATCGTGCAGATCCTCGGAGCCAACCAGCCCCTGGTGTCGCAGCACCTCAAGGTCCTGAAGGACGCAGGCGTTGTCGACGCCGAGCGCCAAGGTCGGGAGCAGCTCTACACCCTGACCTGTCCTGCCTCCCTGAAGATCATGCGGACCGCCCTGAGCGCGTCCGGTGAAGAGACCTAATACGGGAACGCAACGGATCGCGCTTGTCACGGGCTTTTAAGCCGAGGGCCGGGTTTCACCTCATGGTGGGACCCGGCCCTTGGCGTTTCAGGCCGTGGAAAGCATCCGGCGCACCGCACCCCAGCGGCGCTCATCCCTCGTGCGCCACCCGTCCGCAGCGCAGCTTCCGCCACACCCCGCACGGCCACCACCGACACCACCGCTACACGTCGGCTGCGCCTTGCGCGAGGAAGGATCCTTCCCCGCCGATCCGCACTGCCCCACGCACGCGGCCGATATCGACATGCAAACCCCGGTCGTGTGACCTCCCACCCGAGTGGTTACTTTCTTTTCGGTTCTTTGCAGCACGCCCCAACGCCCCGACAGGGTGCCGCAACGACCCCTACCTATCGGCCACAGGGCTTCTTATTGGAAATGCCCCAGCAATCAACCGTGGGCACGGCACGACCCGGATGGCACACCTTGCACGCGCCGTTCATATCCAGGATCTGCGACACGGGAAAATCAGTGCACTCGCAATGAGCAGGACAAATCCCCACACCCACACGGTCGGCAGCCGCGCATCCCTGATGCGTTGCGACGCGGGCAGCGCTGTGCCATCCGATACGGGGCACGGCATAGATTCTTAGCCTATTTTCAACTTCGACAGAGGGAAAGGGACGAACATCACGTCCGCGCAGGCTGCACATCCATGCACCCCCGCCGTGCCCCAAGACCCCCACATTGGACCCGCTTCCGACATCGTTTTTCCCACGAAGTTTACCCCCGTTTCACCCCCATAGTCCGCCTTGGGGGCGTAGTCGAAACCCTCGACTACCCTGCGCAATCGTCAAGCTGAACGCTGACCAGGGTGAATGCCTTGCGAAAAATCACACCATTTGAGTTTGTGCGACACCTGCTGTCAGCTATGTTTATCTCAAGATTTTCTTAAGCAGCCCCAAGCTTGGTGCATCTGCCAACCGTAGAGCGCCTCTGGCGCTCGCTCCTTTTAGCAGAAAGGTTAGATCCATGGCAGTCAAAACCGACGCCTCGATCCCGAAGTTGGGTGCCCGCAGCACCCGCCAGCGCGCCGCAGTCGTCCACGTGCTGCGCGAGCTGCAGAACTTCTCCTCCGCCAAGGTCATCCACCAGGAGATCATGGCCCGCAACTACAAGGTGGGCCTGACCACCGTGTACCGCACGCTGCAGTCCCTGGCCGACATCAACGCTGTCGACGTGCTGCACATGGCGACCGGCGAAACTCTTTACCGCGCCTGTGAGTCCGATAAGCACCACCACCACCTGGTGTGCTCCACCTGCGGCAAGACCGAGGAGATCGACGGCGGCCCGGTCGAGGACTGGGCAGCATCCCAGGCCCGTCTGCACGGTTACATCGTGACCTCCCACACTGCTGAGGTGTTCGGCACCTGCGCCGAGTGCCAGATGAAGAAGTAACCTGCTTCATCTCCCCGCCTGTGGCCCTTGCGCCAGTTGGCGAAAACTTTCCACACAAACGCCTGTGCTCCTCTGGTTTCCCAGGGGAGCACAGGCGTTTCGCATTTGTTTCCGACATCAGACTACCCCAGGTCCTGCACGGAACCTAGCGGACCTTTTAGGTGATCCCGCCAAAGGCAGACCCCAGGCCATAGGTGACGGCCGCAGCGCCCAAACCGATCGCCAGCTGCCGCAGGGCGCGGGTCACCGGGGAGGTGCCCGAGAGAATACCCACCACGCCACCGGTGGCCATGAGCGTCACCCCGACGAGGATGCAGCTCACCACCGCGGCAGCCGTGGTGCCGAGGCCAAAGAGGAAGGGGATGAGGGGGACGAACGCGCCCGCAGCGAACAGGCAGAAGGAGCTACTCGCCGCCCCCACAGCACTCCCGACGGCTTCATCGTTGCTCACCATCGTCAAGCGGCTGCCCGTGATGGGGGCTTCCACTGCCGGATGATTGTGGCGGATACCGGCCAGCACGGCCGCCGCGTGGGCGGTGGCTTCGGCCTCACTCATGCCACGGGCCCGGTAGACCAGGGACAGCTCGTTGGCGTCGACATCGAGCTGCGGGACGAGGGTGTCGGCATCCTTGTGCGGCGTGGAGGCCGCCAGCAGTTCCTTCTGCGAGGAGACGGACACGTACTCGCCGGCCGCCATCGACAGGGCGCCGGCCAACAGCCCGGAGAAGCCCGTGAGCACAATAGCGCCCTGGCTCGCCCCGGAGCCCACCACCGCGAGCACCAGCGCCAGGTTGGACACCAACCCGTCGTTGAGCCCGAACACTGCTGCGCGGAACGAGCCGCTCATCTTCTCCCGGGAACGCGACGCCAAGCCGCGCACCACCTCAGCGTGGATGCGCTCATCGGCAATCATCTGCTGGGAGGCGTCCGCATCCTTGGCGTACGGGGAGCGGGACTCCGCCGACTGCATGAGCGCGAGAGTGAACACCGAGCCGAAACGCTTCGCCAGGAACCCCATGAGCAGCGTCGAGTAGTCGGGGCGGCGGGGCATGCCCACGTAGTCGCCCAGGCGACTGCGCCAGTACTCCTCGTGGCGGGCTTCTGCAGCCGCGAGCGACAGCAGGATGTCGCGTTCCTCGCCGGTCTTGTTATGCGCCAACTCCCGGTACACGGCGGCCTCCGCGCGCTCGTTCGCGAGATACCGCTGCCAGCGCTTGATCTGCTTCCGCGTCGGCGCCGCCAACTCCGTGGCCGCCGCACCTACACCGGGGGTCGCCGACGAGGTGACCCCATCAGTGGCAGGGCTATGCGGCGCGGCACCACCCGCCACCTGTGGGTGCTCCCCCGGGGTCGCCACTACTTCTTCACCCCACCGAAACGGCGATCACGGCGGGCGTACTCCTCCACCGCATCAAACAGGTCCTGCGGGGTGAAATCGGGGAACAGCTTGTCCTGGTACACCATCTCCGCGTACGCCGACTGCCAGGGCAGGAAGTTACTCGTCCGCTTCTCCCCCGAGGGCCGCAGGAACAGATCCACGTCCGGCATCTCAGGGTCGTAGAGGTACTGGGAGAACGTCTTCTCCGTGATGCTGTTGGGGTCGAGCTTCCCGGCCTTCACATCGGCTGCCAGCTTGCGGGTGGCGTCGACGATCTCCGCGCGGCCACCATAGTTGACGCACATGACGAGAGTCATGGTGGTGTTGCCCTTCGTCAATTCCTCCGCGGCCTCCAGTTCCCGGATCACCGAACGCCACAGGCGGGGGCGGCGCCCCGCCCACTTCACCCGCACGCCCTTCTCGTGCAGCTCCTGCCGCTGGCGGGCCAGCACGTCCCGGTTGAAGCCCATGAGGAAACGCACCTCGTCCGCGGAGCGGCGCCAGTTCTCCGTGGAGAACGCGTACGCGGACAGGTAGGGCACGCCCATGGCGATGCAGGCATCCACCACGTCCAGCAGCACCGCTTCGCCCTTCTTGTGGCCCTCGGTGCGCTTGAGGCCCCGCTCCTGCGCCCAACGGCCGTTGCCGTCCATGACGAGCGCGATGTGGCGGGGAATGAACTGGGGATCGATATCTGGCGGAGTCAGGTTCACGGTCGCTCATTCTGCCACGATTTCCCGCACTCTGCGCCGCCACAGGCAAAAGACAGCCCCCACACCGATCCCGCTGTGCCCCGCCCGCACAGCTGAAAAAGACGTGCCTCGGGCGCACCAGCCGCACCAACAGTGCGATGGAATCTGGGAAGGCGCTGGGAAGCTGCGCGCCTCAATGAAAAACATCGTGTAAAACGGCCCCGTACAGCGCCGCCGCGCCCTACACTTGGTGAGGAGTCCCTCACCCGCACTCGCGGTGACGCGGGAACGCAGGTGATGCGCCTCCGGATCCTGTTCGCACCGCCTGTGCACGGGCACTGCCTCGTTTGTTGCCCTGTTTGCGCGTCCGCGCGAGCCCCACCGGGTCTGACATTGCTATTTCACTGTCTTTTCTCCGCCGTCGATGCTCTGACGCACCTCCCCCTAGGAGCCCCATGGCTATCAGCCTTTCCTCCCGCACGTGGCGGGCACGGCTGCCGAGTCTGCGTGCGCCCCGCGGATGGGCGTATAGCAGCACCGGGCAGAAGGTTGCCACGTGGGCGCTGCTGCTGGCTGCGGTCGTGGCGTGGACCTGGATGTTGGGCTGGACCCTCGACCCCGATTTGGCGTGGAACGCCAACGGATTTGTCTCCGAATATGGGGCCAAGTCCCGGCCGAGCGGCGGGTTCTTCCGCTTCACGGATCTGCTCGGGGGCATGTTCGCCGTCGCCGGGATTTGGTTCGCTCGGAAGACCACCCCGTATCCGTGGACGGATCGCTTGATTGCGCTGTGGGGTGCCTGCACCTGCGGGGAGTTCTTCTTCCCCATGAGTTGCTCCCCAGCTGTGGATCGGGGCTGCGCCTCTTCGCTGGTCTCCATTGGCGGCAGCGCCACCGACATGATTCATGAAGGATTAAGCACCGTCGCGACGGTGGCCACCGCGGGTGCGTTGTTGTGCGCGCATCGGACGTTTCATTTCCCTGCCCGGCTGCGCCGGCTGGGGTTGCTCACCCTCATGGCCCTGGTGTGGGTTGTCATCGCCACCGTCATTCAGATTCCCCCCGCGGGTGTAGCGCAGTGTGTGCTGCTGTTTCTGTGGGGAGTGTGGCTGATGGGATATGCATGGGCGCGCGCGGATGCGTTTCCCCGCCACCCGGCGACGGAACAACCCGATGACATCCCCCTCGCTGCCGCGCGCGGGACTGTGCACAGCAAGCGCAGCTCCCGGTACCCGCAGGAGGAGCCGCAGCCCAGAGGCCGCCAGCAAAGCCGCACCCGAACTCACCCCCGTCGGCAGCCACCACCGCCCCCACCCAGCTGACGACGCCGCCCGGCACGACCCACGCAGTGTCGCATCGTTCCTCCCACTCCTTCTCACGCCCCACCCCTGTGAACTCCCCCGCCATCGCATGACACCTTCCTCACACGACCACACGCCCCGCCCCACCCCTGCGCCGCAGCCTGCTCCCCCTGCTGAGCAGCCAAAAGAGTTCCCGCAGGCTGCCCCGTCCTCGGACATGGCCGCCGCGTCTCCTCCGAGCGCCTCCACGGCACCTCAGGCGTCGGAGGATTCCGCGACGCCCGTGCAGCCCAAAGACTCCTGGGGGCGCCTCGTCGAACGCTCCGAGGAAGGCGTCAGCTACCTCCTCATCGGCGGCCTCGGCGTGCAGCCCGCCGCCTGGTCGAAGTTGATGAGCTTCATGCCCGGCGCGCACATTGCGCCCGCCACCCGTGCCGTCTTCGTCGACAAGGACGCCCCCTTGGCGGACTTCGACTACGAGCTAAAAAGCCTTAGCCAGCTCATGCAGAAACTTCCCGGCAAGGTCGTGCTTGTGGGCCACTCCATGGGGGCCCTGTTGGCGGAGGGGTTGGCGCGCACCTTCCCAGAAAAGACCTGCGCCCTCGTGCTCGTCGACGGCTCCACCCCGACTCGTGTGCAGCACGAGGCGTACGCCTCGGCGCAGCGGGTCGCCCTCGCGCAGGCGGCGACCGCGGCAGGGGCCACGGGTGCCGGTGGCTCTGCTGCGGGGGATGGCAGTGCCGGCGTGGAGGGTGCCGACAGCACCTTCGGTGCGGCGGCCGCCCGCGCCGCACTCCTGGCATCACAAGTACACGTCCAGCCCGGCACCGTGCAGCGCACCTGGTGGCGGGTGCGGCAGGTCGCCCGCGGGCTGCTCGTCGATCTGCCCGCCCCCATCGGCAAAGCCGTCATGCGTCTGGTCGGCCGCATCCAGGGGATGTCCGCGGCGGACGCGGACATCGCCGCCCAGCCCTTCGGCCGGCAGCGCGCCTGGTGGCAGCTCGTGCTGGAATTGCGGCGCAGCGACGACTGGGTCGCACACCTCACCCGCATCGCAGAGATCGCGCCCCTGCAAGTACCGGTCACCGTGGTGGTGGCTACCGGCCGCACCCGGTGGGCGCGGATGCGCAACCGGCGGTGGATCCGCAACCACAAAGCCTTCGCCGAGGCCCTGCCCACCACCGCCCCCGACGGCAGTCTCCTGCCCCACCGCCACGTGGAACTCAACCACGCGGACCACATGGTCATGTTGAGCGCGCCCCGGGAGTTGCGGGACTTGCTGCGCACGGCGGCGACCCGCCCGAACAATACGGGCACGGGCCGGGCCGGCCGCCGCGGGCACCGCGGCCACCGGGGGCGCTAAGCAGGCTCGCGCGGGAGAACTGGGGGTGTCCTGCCCCGCGCCGTGGACGTGGGTGTTAATCCTCCACGAGGCGCAGGGCCCGCAGCGGCCCACCTAACTGGTAGGTGACATAAGCGTCGACGAGCTGGTGCATCGCCCCACCGAGTGCTGTGCCCTCCTCCCCCACGAGGAGCTCACCGGCGGCATCCTCCTGGCCGTGTGCCAACAACCACATCAGCCGCAGCACCGCCGTGGCGACATTTTTCGTCCCGGGCGGGCGGCAGCTGCCGCATACCGCCCCGCCGGCCGCCGGCACGAAGGCGTGGTGGGGGCCTGCCGCGCCACAATTGCCGCAGTCGAAGAGGCTGGGGGCCACCCCCTCGTGATTCATGATCTGCAGCAGGAACGTATCCAACACCACCTGGGGGTTGGCGGTGTCCTGCATGCGCCGCAGCGTGTGGCAGGACTGGTCAAACAGGTAGGGGTCCTGCTCATCGCTGACGCTGAAACGCCGGGCCGCCTGCAGTGCGGCGGCGGCCGCCGTGTAGCGGGCGTAGTCGTCGATGATGCCGTGGGCGAGGAACTCGACTGTGTCCGCACCGGTCAGACTGTGCAGGTTTTTTCCCTGGTAGAGCTGCACGTCGATGATGACGAAGGGCTGCAGGCGGGAACCAAACCTACTCGTGGAGCGCCGCACCCCCTTGGCGACGGTGCGCACCACCCCGTGGGTGCGGGTGAGCAGCACGACGATGCGGTCGGCTTCGCCGAAGTCGTGGGTGCCCACCACGAGGGCACGATCACGGAAACTGGGCCGGGCCATGAGGGCACCTCCTTCAAAGAAATCGGCGGGGCAGGCAGACGGGGTGCGTGCGAGGTACACGCGGGCAGGGTGCCTGTAGGGGGCGTGCTGCGCGCGGCAGGCGTCGCGCGTGCCGAACGCACCGCGGGCCGGGCGGCCCAGCAGCATCAGTGACCCCACCCATGGCTGCGCCGTGCCCACGGCTGGTGCGGGCACGGCGGGGTGCACGAGGTGCGGGGAGAGCTCCTGAGGCGGCCCGGTGCTGGGTCCGGGCCCGCGGGTGGGGCTAGAACCCGAGGCGGCCCAAGGCCTTCGGGTCGGACTGCCAGTTCTTCAACACCTTGATCCGCAGGTCCAGGTACACGTTCGTGCCCAGCAGCTCAATGATCTGCTTGCGGGATTCCTGCACAATGCGGGACAGGCGGCGGCCGCCCTTGCCGATGATGATGGCCTTCTGGCCGGGGCGCTCCACGTAGAGGACCGCGTGCACATCGGTCACGCCTTCGCGCTCCGGGTTGGGCAGCACCTCGTCGATCTCCACGGCGACGGAGTGCGGCAGCTCATCCTTCAGGCCCGACAGTGCGGACTCGCGGATGAGTTCCGCCATGCGGGTGTTGATGTCCTCGTCGGTAATGTGATCGTCCGGGTAGAACTTCGGGCCCTCCGGCAGGTGGGAGATGATGACGTCGACGAGGGTGTCGGTCTGCTCCCCCATGGTGGCGCTCACGGGCACGACGTCGCAGTCGCCGCCGAGGAACTCGTGGACGGCCACCAACTGTTCGGCCACCTGGTCGCGGGAGACTTTGTCGACCTTGGTGATGATGCCGACGATGGGGGTCTTGGGGCTGACCTTGCGGACCGCGTCGAGGATCCACCGGTCGCCGGGGCCGATCTTCTCGTCCGCCGGGATCGTCATCCCGATGACGTCGACGTCCGAGTAGGTGTCCTTGACAATGTCGTTGAGGCGCTCGCCGAGCAGGGTGCGCGGCCGGTGCAGGCCCGGGGTGTCGACGAGGATGATCTGTGCGTTGGGGCGGTGCACGATGCCGCGGATGGGGCGGCGGGTGGTTTCCGGCTGGTCGGCGGTGATCGCGATTTTCTGACCCACGAGGGCGTTGATCAGCGTCGACTTGCCCGTGTTCGGGCGGCCCACCAGGGATAAGAAGCCGGAGCGGAAGCCCTCGGGTGCGTTCATCATAGGCGTTGGACGTTCACTTTCTGTGGTTGATACCTGTGTCCCCTTCGCGGAAGCGCGAGCGCGCCGCGGAAGGTCTTTTTCTCCTGCTCACCAGTGTAGAACGCCAGCCCACCTGCTGGGTAACGAGGTAGGGTGCCACCTGGGTTTTTGGTGCGGCTGTTCGCGCACGGCGGACACCCGCGCCCACTGCGCGGGCGCGCAGCCCATGGGCACAGGTCCCCCGTCGGCCTGTGTGGTCCTCTCCCCTGTGCCCCTCTCCCTTCTGCCCTGTGCCCGGGGAGGTTAGTCCTCCACGTCTGTGGGCTGCGGTTCCGGCACGTCGACGATGACGCTGGTGACCCGCAGGCGGCCCCGGCGGTCGCGGCCGCCCTCGCTGGTGAAGTGCACGCCCTGGAAATCCACCGTGGAGCCCGGCAGCGGCACGCGCCCCAACTCCAGGGCCAACAGGCCGCCGACGGTGTCGACGTCGTCGGTGACTTCCTCCTCCAACTCCCAGTCCATCTCCAGCTGGTCGCGGAACAGCTCCTGCAGGTCCTCCAGGGACAGCCGGGCCACGACCCGGAAGGTGCGGGGCCCCAGCTCTTCGATGGGGGCGGTCTCCGCCTGGTCGTACTCGTCGGCGATCTCGCCGACGATTTCCTCCAGGATGTCCTCGATGGAGATCAGACCCGCAATGCCGCCGTACTCGTCGACGAGCATCGCGATGTGGTTGCGGTAGAGCTGCATTTCCTGCAGCAGCTCATCCAGCGGCTTGGAGTCCGGCACGAAGGTGGCCGGCCGCATGATGTCGTCCACGGTGCGGCTGCGCCCACCATCGGTGTCGTAGTAGGACTTCTGCACGAGGTCTTTGAGGTACACCACGCCGAGAATGTCGTCGACGTTGTCGCCGACGACGGGGATGCGGGAGTGCCCGCTGCGCACGCACAAGGCGGTGGCTTGGCCGGCGGTCTTGCCGGATTCGATCCAGATCATCTCCGGGCGGGGCACCATGACGCTGCGGGCCGTGGTGGAGGCCAGGTCGAAGACGTTTTGGATCATGCGGCGCTCTTCGACCTCCACGATGCCGTGCTCCTGGGCAATGTCGACCATTTCCCGCAGCTCCACTTCGGTGGCAAAGGGGCCTTCCTTGAAGCCGGGCCCGGGGGCGAGAATGTTGCCGATGCGGATGAGCACGGTCGACACCGGCCCCAGCACATAGCTGAGCCCGGAGAGCACCAGCGCGGTTTTCAGCGACACCGTGTACGGGTTCTGCTTGCCGACGGTGCGGGAAAACACGCCGACGACGACGTAGGTGACGAAGGTGAGCACAGCGATCGCGACCGCCATCGCCCAGGTCGTACTCCCCGCCAGGGAGAAGCACAGGGCGGCAACAAACACGGCGGCCGCCGAGTCAAGGAAGGTGCGCAGCAGCACCAGCAGGTTGATGTGCTCCGCGCGCTTGCCGAGCACCCGCAGCAGGGCGGGCGCGCCCGGCATTTCATCCTTGACGAACTCCTCCACCCGCGCCCGGGAGATGCTGCGCACCGCGGTTTCCACGGTGCCCAACCCGCCAGAGGCAACGAGGCTAGCAATCGCCCCGCAGCCCAGCCACACGTCCGACCACGGCACATCCGACCACGGTGCCACGTCCACTAGTGCGCGCCCCCGTCGGCCGGCTCAGCGATCGCCGGAATCGTAAACCCATCCGCCCCGGTGGTCTCCACCGTGGACACCTCCACGCCCTCATCAGTACGCGCCGCGGCCAGCACCTCGTCGTCGAGGCGGGCCCGGTCGGCAGCCGTGGGGAACGCCCCCGGGTTCGAGGGCTTCGGCTCAAAAGTGATACCGCGTTCGGCCAGGGAGTCGTACCAGTCCGCCAGGATCTCATTCTGGGTGGCGAACATTTCCTGCTCTTCAGCCGGGGTGAGGTGGTCGTAGCCCAACAGGTGCAGGCAGCCGTGCACGGTGAGCAACGCCAACTCGTGTGCCAGCGAGTGGCCGGCCGTCGCGGCTTGTTTCTCCGCGAACTCGGGGCACAGCACAATATCGCCCAGCATGCTCGGGCCCACGGGGTCCGCATCAGGACGACCCCCGCCGGGGGTGAGTTCATCCATGGGGAAACTCATGACATCCGTCGGCCCCGCCAGATCAAACCACCGCAGGTGCAGGTCGCTGGTGGTCTCCAGGTCGGCGAGCTGGATCGTCGCCTCCGCCTCGGGGCTGACGTCCATGCGGCTCAGCGCGAAGCTGAGCACATCAATGAGGGCTTCCTCGTTGACGTCGCCGTAGCCGGACTCGTTGAAGACTTCAATACTCACAGTGTCATCGTCCCATTGAGAGAGAAAAAAGAACTAACTCGACAGCAAAAACTCGCCCGCCCACCACGGCACCGAGCACAGCACCGCGCGGTGGCCTCGGTGTGGCGTAAAGCGGTGGGAGTGCGCGGCCTCGCGCTGAGCGGCTCAGCGCCACGCGCCGCAGGGTGGCGCCGGGGGTGCCGCAGCATGCGGCGGGAATGTTACTCCCCGGACTGCGCGGCCGCCTCCCGGGCTGCGCGGCGGGCGGCAGCCAGGGACTCCTGGCGGTCATCCCACTCGTCGTAGGCGTCAACAATCGCGCCGACGAGCTGGTGGCGGACCACGTCCTCGCTGGTGAGTTCCTGGAAGGAAATCCCCCGCACCCCGGCGAGGATTTCCCGCACGATCCGCAGGCCGGACTTCTGCCCGCCGGGCAAATCCACCTGGGTGATGTCGCCGGTGACGACCATCTTCGAACCAAAGCCTAAACGGGTGAGGAACATCTTCATCTGCGCCGGGGTGGTGTTCTGCGCCTCGTCGAGAATGACGAACGCATCGTTGAGGGTGCGGCCACGCATGTACGCCAAGGGGGCGACCTCCACGATGCCGGCCTCCATGAGCTTCGGAATCATCTCCGGCTCCACCATGTCCCGCAGCGCATCATGCAGGGGGCGCAGGTAGGGGTCGATCTTCTCGTTCAAGGTGCCGGGCAGGAACCCCAGCTTCTCCCCCGCCTCCACGGCGGGGCGGGTCAAAATGATACGGGACACGTCCTTGGCGTGCAGGGCCTGCACCGCCTTCGCCATCGCCAGATACGTCTTGCCGGAGCCCGCAGGACCCAACCCGAAGGTAATGGTGTTTTCGTCGATGGCGTCCACGTACTGCTTCTGCCCCAGCGTCTTCGGCCGCACCACCTTGCCCTTGCGGGAAATGATCTCCTGGCTGAGCATCCCCGCCACCGACTCGCGCTGCTTCTGCGCGACCATGTTCACGGTGTGCTTGACGGTGTCGCGGGTGATGACGTGGTCGCGCCGCGCCATCGACTCCAGCTCCTTCAAGGCACGCTGCACCTGGGCGACGGCGAAATCCTGGCCAATGAGCGTGACATCACTGCCCCGGGCAAACAGCTCCACCCCGGTGAGGTTGTGCAGCACCTTCACCGAATCATCATTGATCCCCAGCACCTGCTGGGCGTACTCGGGTGCCAGCTGCACGGTGTGCGTGACGCGCGCCCCGCCTGCGGCGGCAGTGCCCACAGTGTCGGTGGTCAGCGGCAGGGCAGAGTCCGCAGCTGCGGTATCCCCCATGGGATCCAGTGGTGTGGCGGTCGGGCGGGAACCAGAGGCAGGAATTGTGGGTCTCCTTCAACGAGGCAGGTGGGCGCGCGGCCCACACGCGGACCGCAGACGCCCCGCGTGTCTGTAAAAAAACAGGAAAAGGTACTGCCACTCTAGCAGCGACAACCCCGCCACCCGTGGGCGTGTTCGCCCACAGCGCACACGCGGGCCCGCTCGGTGCCACGGCTGCGGCCCGCGGCCTACCAGCGCGGCGTGGACGCCCCGATCGCCGCCAGGGCCGCAAAGCCCGCATTCGCGGCGCGCAGCACCTCCGGGCCAAGCAGCACCGCCTGCCCCCCGAGCTCACGGAACGCAGCGATCTCCTCATCGCTGATCCCACCCTCTGGACCGATGACGATGCCGATGCGTTCCTTCCCCGTGAAATCCAGCTGCCGGAAGGGGCTCGCCGCGTCCTCGTCCAATACCAGCAGCATGTCCAGGGGGCCGAAGAACGACGCTGCGCGGGCCACCGCCTCCGCGGGGCTGCCCGCGAGCTCCGCCACGGGCGGGATGCTGGCCCGGCGGGCCTGCTTCGCGGCCGCCTGGGCGGCCTGCAACCACTTCTGCCGGCCTTTCGCCGCTTTCGGGCCCACCCACTTGGCGATGCAGTGCTCCGCCGCCCACGGCACAATCGCATCCACCCCGCCCTGGGTTGCCAGGTCGATGGCGAGTTCGGAGCGCTCTGACTTCGGCAACGCCTGAATGAGCACCACCTGCGGGGTGGGCGGGGTGACCTCCTCGACGGCATCGATCGCCGCCTGTAGCGTGTCCTTGCCGCGGGTGGCCGTCACGGTCGCCGTGTAGCGCACACCGACGTCCGTGAGCAGCAGCAGCTGCTCGCCGACGGTGAGGCGTTTGACGGTGACGGCGTGGCGGCCTTCCGGGCCGCTGACGGTCACCACGTCGCCGACGGCGTAGTCGTCACGGGCGGAGTCAAGGATGAAGGCGGGCAAGCTCACGGCAGGGCAGGTTCTTTCTTCACGGGTGCGGCACCGCACCACTTCACGGTGACGGACACAACGACGGCAAACAGAACAAGAGGCGGCACCACACTCACACCCGTCGGGGCGTGGTGGCTACCGCTCACAGCATATGCGCCCCACGCACGCTGTGAGGGGTGTTTCCTCTCCGCCGGGGGCACCCCGAGGGCCGCCGTGGGGTCACTCTGGGGGTCAACCCCGTTGCCGCACCCCCGGGCTGCGGCGCGGTGTGCCCGGTGGCGCACACGCGCGCACCCCTGTGCCCGCGCCGAGGGGGACTCAGCGGGGCGCAGGGGTGCGTGCGCGGTGGGGCACGCCCAGGCGCGTGCCTATGGGTGGCAGGTTAGCGGCGGGCGCGGCGGCGCTTGCGGCCGAAGAAGCCGCGCTGCTCCTCGTGGGAGGCGACCTGCGGGTGCTCCTTGCGGTGATCGCGGACCTTCTCCAGCAGCTTGCGGGACTGGCGGTCGAGCTCCGTGGGGACCTCCACCTGGAAGTGGGCGACGAGGTCGCCGTGGCCCTGCCGCTTGAGCAGCGGCATACCGGCACCAGCCACCACATCCACGTCGTCGCTTTGCACACCGGCGGGGATGGTGATGGTGCGGGTCTGCCCGTCGAGGCCCTCAATGTCGATGGTGGAGCCCAGCGCGGCCTCCACCATCGGCACCCGCACCGTCACGTGCAGGTTGTCGCCGTCGCGCTCGAAGATCTTGTGCGGGGTGACGTGCACTTCCACGTACAGGTCGCCGGCGGGGCCGCCGCCGGGGCCGACTTCACCCTGGCCGGCCATGCGGATCCGCATGCCGTTTTCGATGCCGGCGGGGAAACGGACCTGCAGGTCGCGGCGGGCCTTCTTGCGGCCGTCGCCGTGGCAGCTGGGGCAGGGGTCGGTGATGATCTCGCCAACACCGTGGCAGCTGGGGCAGGTGCGGGTGGTCATCATGTTGCCCAGGAAGGAGCGCTGCACTTCCTGTACCTCACCCATGCCCTGACAGGTGGAACAGGTCACCGGCTTTGAGCCATCCTTCGACCCGGAGCCCTGGCAGGTGTCGCACAGCACCGCCGTGTCCACGGTGATGGTGTGCTCCGCGCCGGTGTACGCCTCCTCCAGGGTGATCTGCGCCCGCAGGAGCGCATCCGCGCCCGGCTGGACGCGGCTGCGGGGCCCGCGGGGCTGGCCGCCGCCGAAGAACGCCTCGAAGATGTCGCCGAGGCCGCCGCCGAACCCGCCGCCGCCCGGCATGCCGCCGGCCTGCTCCATCGGGTCGCCACCCATATCGACGATGCGGCGCTTCTCCGGGTCGGTGAGCACCTCATACGCCAGGGAGACTTCCCGGAACTTCTCCGCCGCTTCCTCGGTGTCGTTGACATCCGGGTGGTACTGGCGCGCGAGACGCCGGTACGCCTTCTTAATGTCGCTATCGCTGGCGCCGGAGTCGACGCCCAAGATGCCGAAGTAATCGCGTGCCACGGGGTTGGTTCATCCTCCTGACCTGCAGCAACCGGCAGCAAACCTGCAACCTGCGCGCCCAAAGAAAAAAGGGGGCGCGCCGAAGGTCACGGCCTACTGACGTGCGGCAGGGTGTGTGTCGTACACAAACATTGGGTTGGTGGGCTGGGTTCACACGCACGCAGGAGAAAAAGAAGAACAAGAAACAGCCTGCGTGCGGGTGGGGTGCGCGGGTGGCACCCGGTGCCTGAGAAGGAAAGACTTCTCGGGCAAAAGTCCGCAGGGAAGTGTAGTGGAGCAAGTCCTCCACCGCACCTTGCGGCCCACACGATCCCTCGAACGACCCCACCCCACACCAATCGGGACCCACAGGACCCGCAGGGTCCACAGGCATCACGACGGCGACCACGGCACCCGCGGGCGCGATGGAGATGGGGTGGGACGCCCCAAGAGCTCGTGTACCCCGCACAACGCCGCCCCGGGGGCAGGTGTTCCCCTGTTCGCCGCCAGCGAAACTCAGCCACCCCACGCGGCCTTACACGCGCGGAGTCACACCCGCCGGCGCTTAGCCGCCGGTGAGGACGCGGCTGACGTAGGTCGCCACGGCGTGCACCTTGCTCATCGTGCCGACATAATCCATGGCGGTCGGGCCCACCACCGCCATGCCACCGATGGCGGTCTCCTCCTCCGGGGCGCCATAAGAGGTGGCGATGACGGAGGCTTTTTTGAAGTGCTGGTCGGCGTTTTCCTGCCCGATGCTCACGTGCACCTCGCCGGGGGCGGTCGCCGCGCTCAGCAGCTTGAGCATGATGACCTGCTCCTCCAGGGCCTCGAGCACGGACTCGTCGATCTGCAGGGTGTTGGCCGCGCCGGCGACGATGAGCTTGTCGGCGGGGCGCTCCACCAGGGTGGTGCGCAGCACCGCCAGGCTGCGGGCCACACTATCGCGGTGGGCGGCATCCCACCCGGCGGTCGCCGCCACCACGGCATCGAGATTGTGGGCGGCGTTCGGCAGGGTGCGGCCCACGAGCGCCCGGTTGAGTTCGTCGCGGACCCGGGCGGCCGCGTCCGCCTCAATGGGGTGGACGAGTTCGACGTTGCGCTGCTCCACCCGGCCGGTATCCGTGATCACCACGAGCAGCAGCCGCGTCGGCGTGAGGTGGACGACTTCCACGTGGCGGACGTGGGAGGCCGCCAGGGTGGGCAGCTGCACCACCGCCGCCGTCCCCGTCAGCCCGCTGAGCAGCTGCACACTGCGCCGCAGCACGTCCTCCACGTCGACGCCGTCCTGCAGGAAGGTCAAAATGGCGCGTTTTTCCGCCCCGCTCAGCGGCTTGATGGCGTGCACTTGGTCGACGAAGGCCCGGTAGGCCTTCGTCGTGGGAATCCGCCCCGAGGAGGCGTGCTGCTGCTTAATGTAGCCCTCGGCCTCGAGGGCGGCCATGTCGTTGCGGATCGTCGCCGGGGAGACCCCCAGCTGGTGGCGTTGCACCAGCGCCTTGGAGCCGACCGGCTGGTTGGTGGCGATGTAGTCGGCCACGATGGCGCTCAGCACTGCGTGTCTGCGGCGTGAAGTCGCCGTTTCGGCCACGTCCGCCACCCCCTTTTGTGTCAGGTTCGTCAACTCGTACCTCACGCACACCCTACTGCGCCCACTTTTCAGGGCCCGGGTCGTGCGTGGTGTCGTGGAAGGTGCTTGCAGTGTAATACGAACCTCCCAGCGGCCACACCCCCGCACAGACACGCAAGCTTCCACCGGGTGCCACCGGTGCGGTGGCGCGCTTATTCGGCGGCGAGGATGTCGGTGACGATGCCGTCGGCGAGCAGGCGGCCCGCGTCGGTGAGCACCAGGTGCACCACGCCGCGCGTGTCGGTGCTGCGGCGCAGCAGCCCCCGCTGCAGGTGGCTGGCCACCACGCCGGCAGCGTCGTCAGCGATGAGGTGCTCGGGCAGGCCTTCCGCCAGCCGCAGGCGCAGCATGACGTCCTCCATGTGGCGGGCGTCCGCGTCGAGGGTTTCCTCGCCCGCGATGGGCAGCTCTCCTGCGCCCAGCATGTCGTTGTAGCGTCCCGGGTGCTTGACGTTGAAGAAGCGACGCCCATCCAGGTGGCTGTGGGCGCCGGGGCCGATGCCCCACCAGTTGCCGCCCCGCCAGTAGCCCAGGTTGTGCGCGCAGGCACCACCGGGGCGGGCCCAGTTGCTCACCTCGTACCAGTCCATGCCGGCGGCCCGCAGCGTGTCATCAATCATCCGGTAGCGCCGCGCCAGCACGTCCTCATCCGGGGCGGGCAGCTGCCCCTTGGCCACCTTGCGGGCCATGGCGGTGCCGTCCTCCACGATGAGTGAATAGGCGCTCACATGGTCGACGGGAGTATCCAAAATAGCCTCGAGGGTGGCCTGCAGGTCGCGGTCCTCCTCCCCCGGGGTGCCGTAGATGACGTCCAAGTTGAGGTGTTCAAAGCCCGCGGCGGCGGCCTCCCGGGCGGCGGCCACCGCCCGGCCCGGGGTGTGGCGGCGCTCCAGGACTTTGAGCACGTGCGGGGCCGCGGACTGCATGCCCAAGCTCACCCGCGTGTAGCCGGCCTGCAGCAGACCCGCGAAGAAGGCGGGGCTGGTGGACTCCGGGTTGGATTCGGTGGTGACCTCCGCGCCGGGGCGCAGGGTGAAATGCCCCCGCACCAGGTCCATCACGTGGCTTAGGCCCTCGTGCCCCAGCATCGAGGGCGTGCCGCCGCCGACAAAAATCGTATTCACCTCCGGCAGCTCCCCCAGGGCCGTGGCGGTGGCTTCCGCTGCGAGGGCGACCTCCACGGCGACGGCCTCCAGGTAACTATCCGGCCCCAGCCGGGACCCCAACTCGCCCGGAGTGTAGGTGTTGAAGTCGCAGTACCCGCAGCGGGAGGCACAAAACGGCACGTGCAGGTACAGGCCGAACGGTGCGGCGGCAGTACCGTCACCATCCGGCCCCGGCTGCGGGGCGGGCGTGCGCGGGGAGAGAGTCATTCGGCCATCGTGTCATATCAGCGGCCACGACACCCACCCGCAGGCACGCGGCTGGTTCCCGCGCCGATTAGCGGCCGCGCGGGGCAGGGGTGCTGGTGGCGCGCTCCGCGAGCTTCTTGCGCACCCGGGCCACCACCGCATCGGTTTGGGCCCGCTCGAACAGGAACCGCGGCGGGTTGTGGCCGCGCTGCGCGCGGGCGAAGCTGCGATCCCGGGCGTGGACCGCATGAATCCACGCGTGCGCCGCATCGGTGACGATGCGGTGAGCTTTGCTCAGGCACAGCGGCAGGTTCGCCGCATCCAGGTCGCGGGCCACCGCGCTCGCGGTGGCGACCACCCAATCGCAGGTGTCCTCCAGGCAGGCATGCACCCGCTCGGTGCGGGCCTCGAGGGTGTCCTGCAGCACCTCCACGGCGACGGTGCGGCCCAAGGGAAAATCGTTGACGAGGCTCACCGCGGTCACCGGTTCCGGGGGCGCGGGGATCTCCTCGACGTCGCCGGTATGCACCGACAGGTTGCCGGAGTGCAGGCCCGTCGTCAGGGCCTGCCGCAGGCCCGCCAACTCGCCCAGCACGCTGCGGGCGTCGCTGCGCCCCTCGTGGAGGATCTCCTCAAACTCGTCCAAGCAGTCCTCGACGAGTTCGACATCCCAGTCGGCGACCGCCTGGGCGATGTGCTCCACATATTCGGCGACCTCGTCGCCGATGTCGTAGACGGCCTGAGTGAGTTCCCGGTGGCGGGCTTTCGCCCCGCTGAGCTTCAACCCCCGGCGGGGTTGCGCCAGCGCCCCGCCCTGGCGGGGGCCGTGCGGTGGGGTACCGGCGAGCGGCGTGCCCGCAGCACGGGCCATGGCATCAGCACCACTAGGCACTCGCTTGTACTCCTTCCCCACATCCACGTCATCAACAACAACGATTGGCCCCACGTGGGGTCCAACCACACCAGCCGGGCAGCACATCTGCAGCAGCAATCGCGGACGCGCCCTGGCACGCCACAAACGCGCAGTGTCGCACGGGCTGATGGTGTCACTTTTTCGCCCGCAGGCCTGGGGTTTTCCCGCCTGCGCGCGGCACGGAGCACAGCTTAATTTACCCACCCACCCCCATCCGGTTGCCCCGCCCAAGGCGGCGAGAATTTCTCCGCCCGCCCGCCCCGACCGCCTCGCAGGCCCGGCCGGACTACCGCCACCCGCGCGCACACCCGCCGCCACCGGGGTGCGGGACCGGTGGGCGACAGGTGCGTGGCAGTGCGGGGCGACGCACCTCAAGGGGTGTGCCCTGTTAGCGCTTGTAGAGGAAGCGGATCTCGTCGGCGAAGCGGGCGACCACGACGTTGCGCTTGATCTTCATCGTCGGGGTGAGCTCGTTTTCCTCTTCCTTGAGGTCGCGGTCGAGGATGTAGAACTTCTTGATCGCTTCCGCGTGGCTGACGGTGGAGTTCGCATCGTTGATGGCGTCCTGGATTTCGGCCCGCAGCATCGGGTCGGTGGCCAGGTCGGAGATGGTCTTGTTCTCCGGGATGCCGCGGCCGGTCTTCCAGCGTTCGAAGGCGTCCTCATCGAGGGCGATGAGCACCCCGACGAAGGGCTTGCCGTCGCCGACGACGAGCGCCTGGGAGATCAGCGGGTGGCTGCGCAGGCGATCCTCCAGGGGGCCGGGGGAGACGTTCTTGCCGCCGGCGGTGACGATGAGGTCCTTCTTGCGGCCGGTGATGACGAGGTGCCCGCTGGGGAGGATCTCACCCAGGTCGCCGGTATTGAACCAGCCCTCGGCGTCGAAGGATTCGCTGTTGGCGTCGTCGTTGTTCCAGTAGCCCTCGAAGACGATCTCGCCCTTGAGCAGGATCTCACCGTCGTCGTTGATGCGGGCCGACACGCCGCCGACGGGGCGGCCGACAGTGCCGATGATGTTGTCGTCGAAGTTCACCGCCGCCGCGGCGGTGGTCTCCGTGAGGCCGTAGCCCTCGTAGACGGTGACCCCGATGCCGCGGAAGAAGTGCAGCAGATCCTGGCTCATCGCCGAACCACCACTGATGCAGTACTTCACCGCCCCGCCCATGGCGGCACGGATCTTGGAGTAGATGAGCTTGTCGAAGGTGGAGTGCTTGAGCCGCAGGGAACGGCTCGGGCCCGCCGGGGTATCCAGCGCCCGGGAGTACTCGCGGGCGACCTTCTCCGCAGTGTCGAACATCGCGCCCGCGACAGCGGACTTCTCGTGCGCGTTCGCCGCCGCGCCGTTGCGGACCTTTTCAAACACGCGCGGCACGCCGAGGATGAGGTCCGGCTTCGCACGCTGGAACTCCACCACCAGGGAGGAGAAATCCGACCAGTGGGACTGGGTGGCGCCACCGATGCACACCGCGAGGCTCACGGCGTGGGAGAACACGTGCGCCAGCGGCAGGAAGGTCAGCACCCGGGTGCCGGGGATCGCGATCGCACCAATCGGGTGCGTGAGCAGGGCGCGGACTTCCGCCACCCAGTTGTGGTGGGTGAGCCGGCAGCCCTTCGGCCGGCCCGTCGTGCCGGAGGTGTAAATGAGGGTGGCGAGATCCGCCGCCCGGGTGGCCTCAATACGGGCCTGCACCTCAGCGTCGTCGATCTCGCGGCCCTCGAACTTCAGCGTCGGAATCGCCGAGGCATTGAGCTCCAGGATGCGGCGCAGCTGCGAGGGGGAACCCGACAGCGCCGGCTTGTCGTCCGGGCCCCACTGCAGGTGCTTCATCAGGTCCGTGTGGTCGCGGGTCTCCGTCACGGCAAACACCGCACCAGAGTCCTCAATGATCCACTGCACCTGCGACAGGGAGGAGGACCCATAAATCGGCACCACCACAGCGCCGGCGGCCCAAATAGCGAAGTCCATGAGCGACCACTCGTAGCGCGTCTCCGAGAGCAACGCCACCCGGTCGCCCTGCTTGACCCCGTTGGCGATGAGCCCCTTGGCGACGTCGAAGACTTCGCGGACGAACTCCTTCGCCGTGACGTTGACCCACTCGAAGTTCTGCGGGCGGGTGAACATCACCCCATAGGGGCGGGCCTGCGCGAGCGCCAGCATGGCGGTCAGGCAGGTCTCCTTCTCCCCCACCTCGTAGGCGGCGGGAGTGGAGTACTCCGGAATCGTCTCGCCCGCAGCAAACTCTGCGGGCGTAGCAGTCGACGGGGACTTATCGGAACTCACGGTAGAAGCGTTCCCTTTCCCAGCGCACCACGCCCGGCAGCCGCCCGCACCGACACCCCACATGCAGGCAACATGTGGGAACACTCGGCGCGGCGGCAGCCAAAGCGCACACGGCGCGCTGACGCACGAAAAAAATCAAGTGGTGAAAAACGAGGAGTAGTCACACACGAGGCAGCAGCCGGCAGGCCCGCCGCGGACTCATGCCACTGGCCAACCCTGGGCTACTACGCTCACGCATCCACCTGACCGCGCACCCCTGGCCCGACTCGAGTACGAGGTGGGTCGCAGAGGGGCAACACGGCCGGATGCGGTAGGTGAACTACTCAAACTACTCGGCGAGGCGGCTCTTCTGGGCCTGCGACAGGCTCAGCGGTGCGTACAGCCCGGGCCACGCGCGGGCGAGACCCGCACAGAACCAGCGCAGCACATCAGGTGCCACCTCGTGGAGCACTGGCTAAAAACTCTACGGGCCGACCCCCATCGGCTGCCAGAAGAAAAGATGAGGGGAACGTCACGTTGTGCACGAAGGACTGCCCGACCCCGGTGGACAGCCCCGCACGTCCCATACCCCCCGGGTTCGCAGGCCCCCAGGTCCACAGGTCCACACGGGCGCAGGGAGGCCCCACAGGCCAGCGCTGACGCACGTAGACTGGGGCGCACATCGCACACACCGGAGCGGGCGTGCTCTCCGGAACGTACAGGAGCGCAACCCCGCGGCCCCACAGGCACTATGCGAAAGGCAGCATCATGGCTAAAAGCAGCGACCCCTGGTTCGACACGGCCCTCTCCAAGTGGCACCGCAGCTCCACTGATGTGGTGCTCGCAGGAGTCTGCGCGGGCGTGGCGGAGACGTACGGCGTGTCCGCGAAGGCGGTGCGGGTGACGTACTGCGCAGCGCTCATCTTCGGGCTGCCGATCATCGCCATCTACCTCTTCCAGTGGCTGACCTACCCGGTGCGGCCGGGTGGCGCCGGGGGCACCCAGCCGGGCTCGCAGTACACCCAGGGGTGACACTCGCCACACTGTTGGGTGACGCGTTTTCGAGCACACACCATTGGTGGCAAACTATGAACCCGTGAGCGAACGAAGCCAGCTGCATGCCCTTGCCGACGCCTATGGTGTGGCCACCTCCTACACCTCCGCGTCCAACGAACTGACCTACGTCAGCGACGACACGATCCGCGCCACCCTCGCCGCCCTCGGCGTCCAGGTCGGCGACTCGGAGGAGGCGGCAGCCCAGGCGCTCGCAGCGAAACACGACGCGGACTTCACCCGCCCCCTGCCGCCGTGCGTGGTCGCCACCCACGGCTTCCCTTATGTGGTGCACGTGCACGTCCACGACGGCGAACCCGCCGAGCTGCACATCGCACTCGAGGACGGCGGTGAGGTCACCCCGCCCCAGGTCGAGAACTGGACCCCTTCCCGCATGATCGCAGGCGAGACGTGGGGCGAGGCCTCCTTTGAAATCCCCGGCGACCTGCCGATGGGCTGGCACCGGCTGTCGCTGCGCTCCACGGGCATTGATGAGGTCTGCGACCTCATCATCACCCCGCGGGCGCTGGCCGCCCCCAGCGCCAAACTTTCCGGGGTCATGGCGCAGCTGTACTCGGTGCGCTCCAAGGAATCCTGGGGCATGGGCGACTTCCACGACTTGGCCCACCTGGGCAGCATGCTCGGCTCCCTGGGCCAGGACTTTGTGCTCATCAACCCGCTGCACGCCGCCCAGCCGGCCCCGCCGGTGGAGGACTCCCCCTACCTGCCGACGACGCGCCGCTTCATCAACCCGATCTACCTCCACATCGAATCCATCCCCGAGCTGCAGCAGCTCGACGCCGATGGGCGGGCACGCGTGGAAGAGTTGGCGGCCTCCTTCCGGAAGCTCAACGCCAGCGCGGAGGAAATCTCCCGCGACCCGATCTATGCCGCCAAGCTGGAGGTGCTGCGCACCCTCCACGCCCTGCCCCGCACCGACGCCCGGGAAGCCGCCTACCAGGCCTACCTCGTCGCCGAAGGCGAGGGGCTCGCCGAGTTCGCCGCCTGGTGCGCGCAGCGCACCCTGGAGACCTACGACGATCCTGAATCCGCCCCCGACATGGAGGAGCTCGTCGACTTCTACTGCTGGCTGCAGTTCCTCTGCGACGAGCAGCTGCGCACCGCGCAGGCCGCCGCGACCGAGGCCGGCATGCAGCTCGGCATCATGGCCGACCTCGCGGTCGGTGTGCACCCGGGCGGCGCGGACGCCTTCACCCTCGCCGAATACCTGGCCCCCGACGCCAGCGTTGGCGCCCCGCCGGACGGCTACAACCAATACGGCCAAGACTGGTCCCAGCCGCCGTGGCACCCCACCAAACTCGCCGAGGCCGGTTACCGGCCCTGGCGGGACCTGCTGCGCACCGTGCTGCGGCACGCCGGCGGCATCCGTGTCGACCACGTCCTCGGCCTGTTCCGCCTGTGGTGGATCCCCCGGGGTGGCAAGCCCACCGACGGCACCTACGTTTACTACGACCACACCGCCATGGTCGGCATCCTCTGCCTGGAAGCCGCCCGCGCCGGCGCCGTCGTCATCGGCGAAGACCTCGGCACCTTCGACCCCTGGATCCAGGACTACCTCGCCGACCGAGGACTGATGGGCACCTCCATCATCTGGTTCGAAGGCGACCCCGAGATCCACGGTCCCCGCCGCCAGCACATGTACCGCACCCTGGCGCTCACCTCCGTGACGACGCACGACCTGCCGCCCACCGCCGGCTACCTCGACGGGGAACACATCCGCCTCCGCGACCGTCTCGGGCTGTTCACCACCCGGGTGGAAGACGAAGACGAAGTCGATCTCGTGTGGCAAAACGAAGTCCTCGACCGCATCCGCGACACCGGCTACTTCCCCAACCACGACCCCTTCTACGGCACCGCCCGCGCAGAGCGCGGCACCGTCGAAGAACTTCTCGTGGGCCTCCACCGCTTCATGGCGGGCACAACGAGCTACCTCACGTGCACCGCACTCGTCGACTTGGTCGGCGACACCCGCGCCCAAAACCAGCCCGGCACCACCAAGGATCTCTACCCCAACTGGTGCATGCCCCTGGCCGACGGCGACCAGAACCCCATCCTCATCGAAGACATCCCCACCCTGCCGCTGGCGCAGGCGGTGCTGAAGGCGAGTGAGCGCTAGCCTCCGCGCACGCCCCTTGCCACCCATGTGAGGCGTGGTCTCACCTACACCCCGCAGAGCCGTGTTGCCTGCGGGGTGTACGCATACCCGCCGGACTGCTCGATGAGTTCGTCGATGTGGGCGTCGAAGTTTTCCAACTCCTACAGCCGGCTGCGTCGTACCTTCCAGACGCCGTCGATGGCGTGTGGTCCGACGCTGCACACCTCGGCGGTCGCGCCGTGTGGGAGGTCCGCCGCGACGACCTCGTCGGCTACCTGCGCACCCCGCACAGAGGCGTTACCCCCAGAAGATCGGGTTGTCACCCGAATCCAGGTACTCCACCAACCGGCCAATGTCGCTGCTGAAGTTCACCGTGGTGCAGGGGTGCAGGTTGCTGTCCTGATCGAACCAGAACAACGCCCACTTGCCGCCCAGCCAGTCGAAATGGAACTGGGCGACCCCCTGACGGATCCACGGCCCCGTGTCCGATTCGGTGGGGTGCCACGGCGGCCGGCACTCAAAGACCGTGATGGTGTCGTCGTCGTGGTCGACCTCGATACGGAGCTGGTCCTGAATGCGCTTCGGGACCAAGTTGCGCGCCCACTTCTCGACGGTGGTGAGGTCCTTCTTCGGGTAACGCAGTTCGCCAGGGATATGCATACCGTTCACACTAGCGGCACTCTGCGCCCGTGGCACCGTGAGGGCGAGGATCCGGTGTCACGAACGGGCAGCCCACAAGCCGCCCCGTGAGTCGCTCAGTTCTCTAGGGGGTGCCTCAGGTGGTGCGCTGCGCGAGGGGTATCTCGCCTGCGTCGGGCGCGGCGAGGGCGTCACCGGTGGGCGCGTCACCGGGTGCTGGGCTTCCGCCCGGCGCGCTGACGGCGACTGCGGCCGCGCCGCCGGTGCCGATGCGGGCGTAGACCTCCGGCTGGGTGCGGCGCAGGACTTCCCCGCGGAGGAACCCAGCCACGCCGCTGAGGAAGATGACTGCCGGCATACCAACGACGAGGGCGTTGATGCCGTCGGCGCCGACCATGACGTCGAAGTGGAGGAGGATTTCGGCGAAGACGAAGCCCAGGCCCACGACCGCGATGATGGGGGCCAGCACCCGGGTGAAGGCGCTGTAGCTGCCCGGGTGTCGGGGTGATGCGGCGTGTGAGCCGCCCGGGCCGGCGGTATCCGCGTCCGTGATGGCTGCGTTGGTGTCGGCCGCATCGGTGGTGCCGACGGCGGTGTCTGTGGTGCCTGTTGTATCTGTACTGCCCGCGAGGAAGGCGGCGCGTGCGCGACGGAAGTACATCCCCACCGCGACAGAGGTCACCAGCAGCAGGAAGACGATGCCGAAGGCCCCGCCGTTGGTCATCCAGGAGAACATGGTGAGCACCGGGAACTCCGGGCCCTGGTGCGTGACCTCACCGACGGTGGCGAAGCCGAGGATGAACAGCACCGCCACCAGCGATTGGCTCAGCGAGCCCGTCATCGGCGCGTGGGTCGTCGGGTGGGTGCGGGAGAACCACTCGGGTAGCACCCCTTCCCGGCCCAGCACCAGCGTGTAGCGCGCCACCGCATTGTGGAAAGCAAACAGGGCGGCGAACAGGCTCGTGACGAACACGAACTGGCCCACGAGTGCCAGCGTCGGGTGCCCCACCTGCGCGAGGTAGTGGAACACCAACTCCGGCCCCAACGTCGTGGCCTCCTCCACGATGCGGCTATCCCCCACTCCCTGCTGCAGGGCCCACACGCTGAACGCGTAGAACCCGGCGATGAGTGCGAGGGCCCAGTAGGTAGCCCGCGGCACCGTGCGGGTGGGGTCGGTGGCTTCCTCCGCGTAGATGGTCGCCGACTCGATTCCCATGAACGCCGCCATCCCGAACGCCAGTGCCGCGCCCACCCCGGGGTGGGCGACAAAGGCGCTCAAGTCAACACCGGCAGCCGAGTAGCCTTCCGCAGGGTTGAGCAGCGCGACCGCGTCGAGGAGCGCCACGATCGCGAACTCGGCGACGACAAGCACACCAATGATCTTCACGCTCGCATCGATATTCATCGCCCCCAGTACCGCAGTGAGCAGCCATCCGCCCAGGGCACACCACCACCAGGACACCTGCCACCCGGCAATCGCCGCCAGGGCCATCGACAGGGAGAACCCGAAGATTCCGTACAGTCCGATCTGCATCATGTTGTAGCTGACCAGCGCCAGCCAGGCGGTCGCCAGTCCCTGCCGCTGGCCCAAGCCGCGGGCCGCATAGGCGTACAAGGCGCCCGCGTTGCTCACATGCCGGCCCATCGCCACGTAGCCGGCGGCGAAAAACAGCAGCACGATGCCCAGCACCAGGTAGCCCAGCGGCACCCCCAGCATCTGGGTGACGGCGAAGCTCGTCGGCGCGCCACCGGCCACCACCGTCAGCGGTGCGGAGGCCGCGATGATGAGAAACACGATGCTGCCCACCCCGAGGTGCCCGGAGAGGTGATGCCGCGGGTCGACCACACCGTCGCCCGCGGCGGGCGGGGTTCCGCGAGCGCCTGTGCGCTGCGCCGGGACGGGTGAGGATGCGCGGGCGGCATGCCGGGACCTCTGGCGCGACGACTGTGACACGTGCGACGGGGTTGGCGAGGGGTGGGTACTCATGGGGACTCCCAAAGGTGTCATGTGGACAGGGACGTGGGGCGGGGTGGGCGTGCAGGTGGTCGTGCGGGCGGGGCGCCACGCACCGAATGCTGGCCACGCTATTGCGGGGTGCACACCCCCAGCCACACCCCGGGTGGGATGGTGCACACGCACACAAATCGTGTGCGCTGCCGCACAACACTGCTGTGTCTGCGCAGGCTTAGCTAGACGCCAGGCGGCCGGCGTTCCTCCCGTCGGCCGTCACAACCCCCACGAGCAGGCCCCGCCGCCGCAGGATCGGCGATTCTTCTCGTCCCCCTTTCGACCCCGTCGCACCACAACACGTTGATTCAAGGAGTGATCTGCCCATGACTTCCCACCCCACCCCCACTGCTGGCACCCCGCGCGGCACGGTCGGCGTCATCGGCGCCGGGTTCGCCGGCCTCATCGCCGCCCGCGAACTGGAACGCCACGGCTTTGCCGTCACCGTCCTCGAGGCCCGGGATCGGGTGGGCGGCCGCACCTGGACGGAGGAGGCCATGGGCTACCCCCTGGAGATCGGCGGCACCTGGGTGCACTGGATGCAGCCTTTCGTCTGGGCGGAGATTGTGCGCTACGGGGCGGAGATCACCGCCTCCCCCGTCTGTGAGGAGGCGTACTGGATCGCGGGGGATACCGTCCACACCGGCTGCGAGGCCGACGTCGACCGGCTCCTCGCCGACGTGCAGGCGCACATCTTCGCAGGCTCTCGTGACCTGTTCCCCCTGCCGCACCAGCCCTGGGCGCGCGCCGAGGAGGTCGCCGCCGCGGACGTGGGCGTGGTCCTCGACTCAGTGCGCGGCGAGGATCCCTCCTTCACGGAGGAAGAAATCGCGCTCGCGGACGCCTACTGGTCGGCCGGCTACAACGGGCCCACGCCGACAGCGTCGCCGCTCATGGCGAAGCACTGGGCGGCCCTGTCCGACCACCGGCTGGCACTCCTCGACGACCAGACGCTGCGCTACAAACTCGTCGGCGGCACCAAAGGCATCTACGAGGCCATTGCGGCCGACATTCGTGGGGACATTCGCCTGGCCACCGCCGTCGCCGCCGTCGACGACCGGGGCGCGGACGGGGTGACGGTTACCCTCGCCAGCGGGGAGGAACTCCCCTTCGACTTCGTCGTCACCACCGTGCCCGTCGGCGCACTCGGGCAGGTGGAGTTCCCTGCCGGGCTGCCCGCCCACGTCGCCCGCGTGGTGGAGGAAGGCTGGAACTGCCTCGGAATGAAGATCTGGGTGAAGGTCCGCGGGCACCGCAACATTCTCTGCTACGCGCCGACGGGATATCCCCTGGCGCTGCTGCGCACCGAATACTTCCTCGACGACGGCACCATGATCATGGTGGGCTTCGGGCCCCGCCACGACGCCCTCGACATGAATGACACCGCCGCCGTGCAGCGCGCCGTCGACGTGTGGGATGCGGGCCTGGAGGTCGTCGACTCCTACGGGCACGACTGGAACGCCGACCCACTGACCGGGCAGACGTGGACGACCCCGCGCACCGGCCAGTTCCTCGACGCCCACCCCCAGCAGCTGCTGCACGGGCGGGTGGCGTTCGCCGGCTCCGACTGGGCGGCCGGCTGGAACTCCTTCATCGACGGGGCCATCGAAACCGGCTTCCGCGCCGCCCGCGAAATCGCCGCCGCACACACCACGTAGCGGGGAAGCCCGCCGGGGAGGAAAAAATTCTTGCCTAAAACGCTGCGCGCACAGTGCACCCTATGGCAGAGTTGCTCACAACACACGGGCACCACCACGCCCCGCGGCCACCCGCCACCGACCCCTGCACAGGCCACCGGCGGGTACCGCCGCACCCACGCCGGCGGCTCGGGACCACCAGGGGGAGGGACTGCACACCCCACCTCCTGGTGCGCCCCACGACGGCGCCGCACAGTCATTGTGGGGACCGCACACCCCCACACCGACGCCGCAGTAGTGGTGGAGCCGCGTCACGCACCAGGTATCGGCTGGGAACCCATCCTCGGGGAGGGTCCAGCCCCACCTCAACCACGGCATCAGCGGATCGTACGACCGCAGCGAGGCTGACCACGAGGGACGCCGCGTGGTGCGGACACACCGGCACCCACGCGCACCCAGCAGCGAAGGGCGTCGACACGGGCCACAGCCGCGCTCCTGGAGGCGGGTGGTTCCCACATCGACTCCCACCCTGCTGCCGCGCACCGCCGGCGGGCCCGCGCGCACTCGCGTGACAACCGTGTGGCACCCACCTTGCTCACCACGAAGACAGGGAACTCGGAGGGACCCACTCGTGACCACGCCCCGGCGCCACCACCGCGCCCACCCCACACTGCGCCCCGCACTCGGTGCCGCGCTCCTGAGCAGCACCCTGCTGAGCGGCTGTGCGGCCTCACCTGCGGACCACGCCGCCACAGCGGACGACGTCCCTGCAGCCACGGCCGCCGCACCCCGCACGACGGCCACGCCGCGCCCCGACATCCCCTTCCACGAACAGGTCGACTACGAGCGCCTGCCGCAGGGCTTTGTCTGGAACGACACGACGATGGACCTCTTCAATCCCTGTACCGACGATCTTGTCGCCCACTATGAGGAACTCGGACTCGAGATCTTCACGTATGCCCCCGTTGACGTGGACTTCATCAGCGACGTGTCCTGGAGTTGTATCGCCGTCGATTTTGATCGGGACATCGGAGAAAACACCCAAGTCCTCGGCGAACCCATCAGCCGCGAACGCATCCTGGAGCGCCTGCCCGAGAACTTTCTCGGGGACGCCACGGATTCCTGGGTGCCGGGGGCCTACTACCTCGACTACGACTGGACCCGCACCCAGCACGACAATTGCCAGATCGCAGTCGATACCCCACGGGGACGCGTCGGCGTCACTCACTACGGGATACCCGACGCGAGCCGCAGGAGCGAACACTGCCAGCTGGCGAAGACCACCTTCGAGATGCTCTTCCAGGACGAGGTCTTCCTGCGGGCGTTGTATGGGGACAACATCCCGTTAAAGCACCGTTGAGAACAGCATGAGCAACCACCATTTCCCCACGCGACGCCTGCGTAGCTCGGTGGTGTTCGCTACGGTCTGCACTGCGGTTCTCGCAGGCTGTGCGAATTCCCCGGCCCAGACACACCACCCGGAGACCACCAGTTCTCAGCCGGCAACGACCATCTCCAGCGCGTTGGCCCCGGGCATCCCTTCTGCGACTCGCGGCGAAGCGGAGCCCGTGAGCACTTTCCATGAGCAGGTCGATTACGAACAGCTACCCCAAGGTTTCGACCGTTCCGCCGTCGATCTTGACCTTGTCAACCCTTGCACGGACAAACTTCGCGCGCATTACGAGCAGCACCTCGACTTCAGGCTGTCGGTCTTGGTACCGATACGCACAGATGACATGCACGCGACCTCCTGGAGCTGCATCGGATACGAGCGCGGCACACGCATCGGCGAACGAGTCGAGCTCATGGCAGAACCCTTCGATCGGGAGTGGGTCCACACGTACCTACCGGCTAATTTTCTCGGCGACGCCCATGATTCCTGGATCCCTGGGGCGTACTACCTGGACTACGACCCGGGGCGAAACCGCGCAAACAATTGCCAGATAAGCGTCGATACTCCCCGGGGGCGGGTCGCCGTCACGCACTATGGCCAGTTCCGTGAAGGGCGCGTACAAGAACACTGCCAGCTAGCCCGGGAGCGGCTCGAAATGCTGTACCAGGACGAGACATTCCTACGGGAGATCTATGGGGACGGCATTCCCCTCAAGAGGGAGCCCCGGGGGTACCGAAGCACCACCACGATTACCTCCTTGACAAGGAAAAACGTCCGGCGTTGAACTGCTCGGGGGTAGTCGCAGAAGAAGCGGGCGCACCATTTTCCGTCCCAGTCGCATCTAGAGGAACTGAGGAGTTCTTCCCCTGCTACACAGCCGGTGCAGTGAGGCGAAGGGCACCTGGGCCACCGCCCTCATGGTGGCTCCCAGTAGACCAGTTTCTTTGACTCTCGAAGGAGTTAATCATGGACGGATTCGAGATCGACCTCGACCGACTCCAGACCGCAGAGGACAACGCCGGCGACGCTCTGAGGTCTGCGCTTTCCCTGGCGAGGACCATTCCCCGCGGAGGGTGGATCACCACCACCGCTACCTCAGTTCCCGGGCTCGATGAACTCACCCGTTCCCACGCGTCGGTGCTTGCCGGCGACGCCGGCAGCGCGATCGCCGTTTTGACCACCTACGCCAACCAGGTCGAGTGGATGTACCGGAACCTCGGTGTGACCCGCCAGAACTTCGCGCTCGCCGATGCCGGTTTCGCCACCGGGCTGGACGACATCCTCAACGGCACCATCAGCAAGATCGCCGACCTCATCGAGTTCCCGACCCGGCCCGACCCGATCTTCGACGACTTCTCGTTCCCGACCCCGTCTGCCGGTGGCAGCTCCCTCGAAGGACTCTCGACTGCTTTCGCAGCCACGAACACCGGAGAGTTTTACACCATGGCCGAGACCTGGCGGGACATGGAGTCTCAGGCGCGTTCTTTGGCGGATGACCTGCACTCGATCAAGAACTACATCGCCGACGACTACGGCGGCGACGTCATCACTGCCGCCACCAACGCCATCCGGGAACTCGCCGACGCCAGCGACGCCTTCGCTGATAACGCCAAAGTCATGGCCTACTACGCGGAGAATCTCATCAGCATCCACGCCGCGGGACAGCGTGAAGTCGATGCCTATCTTGCCGAGTTCGCCGCTGTTGAAGACCCCATCGAAGCCCGCGCCCTCGAAAAGGCACTGCTGAGTGATTTCCTGTCCTACTTCGACGGGGAACTCACCAACGGAGTGCCCAACATCAACAACCTCATGGGCGTCGGCAAAGTCAGCCCCGGCGGTGCCTCCGGTAAAGATCGCGGTAGGGCGTTGGAAAACCGCATCACCGGCAACGGGCGCACCCCGAACTGGGACACCCCGAAGATCAACGGCTCCGGCAACCTCACCAGCGGTGGCGGTGGCCTGCCGAGTATGCAAGGTCTCAGTGGTGGTGCGGGTGCCGCGGGTGCTGCGGGTGCCAGCTTCGCCAACGTCGACGCCTACCTCAATGACCTCAAGAGCATCGGTGCCGGGCAGTCCGCCACCGGCTTTGGCGGCCTGGGTGGCGGCGCTACCCCTGGTGGGGTGGGATCTCTCGGCGGGGCGGGAACGCCCGGAGCATCCGGCGGTACCGGCACTGGCACTAGTGTCGGCGGTGTGGGCGGTATCGGGACCTTGGGTTCCTTAGGTGGGGCAAGCCCGCGTGTGGGCGCGTCCCCGCACGTGACGAGGCCTGTGACACCTTCCGGTCCGCGTCATGACCAGGGAGCTGGTGGCGGTACGGGTGCGCCTGGTGTGGGTGCTGGCGCGGGTGTTGTCGGTGGTGTTGGTGCCGCTGGCCCCAGGGCTGGTGGGGTTCCTGGTGTGGGTGGTGTGCCGCGCCACCGGCAGGGCGGCTCCGATGGGCTGAACCCCGGGCGACGTGCCGGTACCCCTGGTGGCGGTGCGCCGGGTTCCGGTGGTCACGGTGGCCAGGGTGGTCTTGGCCGTGGTGGTGTTCCGGGTGGCGTGGGGGCCGGTCGTGGTTCTCGCGGCCTCGGCAGCGGCGGCCTGGGCAATGGTGGCAATGGTGGTGTGGGGAATGGCCTGGAGCGTCCCGGTGGTTCCCGGGGCGGTCATCTGGGGCAGCCGACGCCGTCCCCGGCACCGGGTGGTGGTGAGCCGCATGCCGCGGGGCAGGGTTCGCAGGCGAAGCATCCGCCGATGATGGGTGCACCCGTGGGAGCGGGTGCCCGTGGCGGGGCTAAGGAGAATGAGAAGAAGGGGCCGCAGACCTTCAACGATTTGGAGCGTGAAGACAACCTGCGGGCGTTGTTGGGGGAGCCGATCCCGTGGACGAACCAGCACCTGGACTTCGGTAACCGGCCGGATACGGGCAGCCCCTACAAGTAGCAGCAGCGGTTCCTGCCGCGCATCGTGGTGTCCGCCACGACTGTTTTCGCCTGCCTGCTGTTCCGCAACAGGTGTGCTCGCGCATTCGGGCAGTCGGGGCGGTCGGGTCTGGGCACGTGCTTTTTGCCTGGGGCGGGATACGTTCGGTGCCGAGGGCTGCGGCGCACGCACGCCTGTTGTGCCCGAGGCTACACCTCGCTGTGATGCAAGTCATGTGCGCGCAGACACAACATCACCGCACTGCCGTCCACTTAACTAGGGGACACACCACGCCGGCAGTGCCCACCGGCTGGCTTTCCACCCCGCCACCTGTGTGGCGGCCACCATCGCACTCTATGCATCACCACATCCGTGATGCTTAAGCGCTGGGCGGCCGCAGGCGGGGCACCACCAGCCCATCTTCTTCTTGAAGCTCTTGGAAAGGAGCTTGACTCATGTCCCCTGTTTCTTCTTCCACCCCTGCTGCCGGCGCAGCATCCGCACCCCGCGCTCCCCGCGGCACGGTGAGCGTGCTGGGGGCCGGCTTCGCCGGCCTCATCGCCGCCCGCGAACTCGAGCGCCTCGGCTTCGAGGTGCAGGTCTTCGAGGCCCGCGACCGCATCGGCGGCCGCACCTGGACCGACGAGCGAATGGGCCAGTCCCTGGAAATGGGCGGCACCTGGGTGCACTGGATGCAGCCCTACGTGTGGGGCGAGTGCGTCCGCTACGGGGCGGAGATCTACCCCTCCCCCATCTGCGAGGAGGCGTACTGGATCGCCGGCGACACCGTCTACTCCGGCTGCGAGGCCGACGTCGACCGCCTCATCGAGCCGATCCAGGACCACATCTTTGCCGGTTCCCGGGAGCTGTTCCCCTACCCGCACGCCCCCTGGACCAAGGCGGGCGACCTGGCCCCGCTCGACGTCGGCGTCGTCATGGACTCCGTCACCGGCCCCGATAGCCCCTTCACCGCTGAGCAGATCGCCCTGGCGGACTCCTACTGGTCCGCCGGCTACAACGGGCCCACGCCGACGGCCTCGCCGCTCATGGCGAAGCACTGGGCGTCCCTGTCCGACCACAAGCTCAGCCTCATGGACGACCAGACGCTGCGCTACAAGCTCGTCGACGGCATGAAGGGCATCTACGACCAGATTGCCGCCGACATTCGCGGCCCGATCTACCTCAACAGCCCCGCCACCACCGTCACGGAAGACGCCCAGGGCGTGACCGTTACCCTCGAGGACGGCACCAAGGTCACCAGCGACTACCTGGTGACCACCATCCCCGTTGGCGCGCTCAAGCACGTGGAGTTCACCCACGGCCTGCCCGCCCACATCGACCGCGTCGTCGCGGAAGGCTGGAACTGCCGGGGCTTGAAGATCTGGGTGCAGGCCAAGGGGCACCGCAACGTCATCGCCTACGCACCCACCGGCCACCCCATCACCCTCATGCGGACCGAGAAGTTCCTCGACGACGGCACCATGATGCTCGTCGGCTTCGGCCCCAACCACGACGCCATCGACATGGACAACGTGGAGGAAGTGCAAAAGGCCCTCGACGCCTGGGGTGCCGACCTGGAGGTCGTGGCCTCCTGCGGGCACGACTGGACCGCCGACCGCTACTCCGGGCAGACGTGGACCTCCCCGAAGACCGGACAGTTCCTCGACGCTCACCCCGAGCACCTCCTCAACGGCCGCATCGCGTTCGCCGGCTCCGACTGGGCGGCCGGCTGGAACTCCTTCGTGGACGGTGCCATCGAAACGGGCTTCCGCTCCGCACGGGAAATCGCCACCGCAGCAGGCTAAGCCCGCCACCCACCCCGCAGCAGGCGCAGCCCCGTGACCGCTGCGCCTGCACTCTCAGCCCGCCAACGGCCCCACAGCCCTGGCGGGCTACGTCTGTGTCTGCAACCAACTGCCGCGAGCTACGTCACGCCTCCGCCCGCGGTGATGAAGCTGTAGGCCCACCCCCGACCACCAGCCCAACCCGGGCACCCCGCACAGCAGGTGTGCTGCTGTGCGGTGGGCCGGGGGCGGTGGACGAGGAAGGTTGTGCGGGTGGATGGGTGTGCTCACCCCTACTCTGCCACCCGCGCAGTGCACACGGGTGGGGGTACCCAGATGTTTGACCGGATATGCGGACCACCTGAACGATGGGGTGATGGCTTCCCGGTACCGCTCCTCGTCACGCCCCTACCACGGGCGCAACGACTCCTCCCGCAAAGGCCCCACGATCCCCGCGGAGATGGATCGGCTGCTGCAGTTCTGGCGGGCGTTGGAACTGTTCACCCCGCACCTGGCGCCGGCAGAAAACGACGATGAGGACCTTCGCGCGGCGTGGGCGCAGGCACCGGGCACGACTGCGCGCGGGAAGCTCACCGTGGAGTACCCATCCGGGCGGCGCCGGCAGGCATCCGCGCAGTCCCTGCCGTGGGAGTGGGCGCGGGACGCGCCTGCGCCTGCGGAAACAGCGAACCGCAAGCTGAAAAAGCCGAAGTACACGGTGTTTTTCGGGGTGCATCGGCAGCAGTTCGCTGTCGACTCGCTGCTGGCCTGCTTCCCCACCGCAGACGAGGATCAGGAGGCCCGGGCGGCGAACGCCCAGGGTGGGTTCACTGTGGTAGCCGCTGTCGTCGTCGACGGGCGGGGCCGCATCGTGGAGAAATCGGCGTCACTGTCCTCGGGGGCGTGGTGTGTGGGCCACGCGCACACCACCCGGGCGCGTTCCACGCAGGCCCCAGCACTGTCGTTTGGCACCTGGCCGGACCACGTCGCACGCGCGACGGCGGAATTCACCCAGGCCATCGCCGAGGACTACGGCGCGAGCAACAACGCACCCGAACTAGAGATGGACGACCTGTGGGCGTTGCAGGAGGCGGCGTTGCAGGCCGCGCAGCTCGACGGGCTGGCAGCAGAAGCACCCCAGGAGTTCAGCATCCGCATCACCTGTGAGGATGTCGCCCAGGACACGGACCTAGGAAGGCCGGCACTGCTGTCGAGTTTCTACCTGGGGTCCCTGTCGCAGGCCCGGCAGGCGACCTTCTGGTACGCCTGTGGTGCCTGCGCGCCGCAGGCGCGGTTCCTCAGCACGGCGCTGCCCGAGGTTGCGGCAGCCAATCCACACCGCGTCGATGTGCTGGCCCCGGAGGGTGCGGCCGCACTGCGGGCGGCGATTGCGCCCAAGCATCTACCGCCGGGCCGCTGGCCGGCGAACCCGCAGCACAGCTTGTCGTCCAGCCAAACCTTCGCCCTTGTGCAAGCCCTGCAGCTGGCCCGCGTGCCTGAGAAGGGCCCCTACGATCAGCTGCCGATCTTCGGTGTCAATGGCCCACCCGGCACCGGGAAGACGACCGTCCTCAAGGACGTGGTGGCCAACATCATCGTGCAGCGGGCGGAGATCCTCGCCCACCTGGAGCGCCCGATGGACGCCCTCGTGGTCGACCCGGCGGGTTCCACCCCGGTACACCTGCGTGAGGACTTGGAAGGCTGGGGCATCCTCATCGCCTCAGCGAACAACGGCGCCGTCGACAACGTCGTCACCGACGCCACAAAATATGGCGCCCTGGACGAGGAGTTCTGGGACGATGTCGACTACTACGCCGAGCTCGCCCGCCCGCGGCGCAGCACCACAACCACCGCAGACTCCACAGGCACAGCCACCCGTGCGGGGCGCACCCGGGAGACGGCGTGGGGGATCCTCGGCGGCCGGCTGGGCAACAGCAGCAACCGCAGGGCCTTCGCCGCGCGCTTCTTCCCCGACAGTGGGTCGCGCACGGCCGCCGACTTCGGCTTCCTCGCCGCTGCCGACGTGCCCTCGTGGGCTGAGGCGAAGTCAGAGTTCCTCGCCGCCCGGCGCGCCGTGGACGAGCTGCTCAGCCACGCGCAGCAGGCGGCCGACGAGATGGCTACCCATGCGAAGGCGTTGCAGCAGCACGAACATGCCTCTCAGCAGGCGCGGGCGGCGTTGGCGGACTACCAGGCCACAGTCAGCGGGTGTCTCACTGCGGGTGCTGCGGGCTCTGCGGGCGCTGCGGGCACTGTACCCCCTGCAGGTGCCGCCGGCGCTACCGGCACTGCGAGCACCGACCGCACCCCGCTCAGCGCGGAGGAGCTGCTCGCCCGCGTCCGTCAGTGCGAGCAGCAGGCCGCAGCGGCACTCGCCGCCGAGGAGGCGCGGCCGCGGGGGTTCCTGCAGCGGATCCTCGCACTGTTCCGGGGCAGCGCCCGCAATGATGCGGCCCGCCAGCAGCTCTCCACCCAGCGAGACGCCTGGCGCGCCACGGCGGCGCAGCTCGAGGGGCTGGCGCAGGCGCACGTGCAGGCCTGGGCGGCGCTGCAGCAGGCACGTAGCGAGTGTGCTTCTGTGGAGGCGCGTCTGCGGGGCGAGTTCGGCGCACACGCCGACAACCCCACGGATATCTCCCCGGAGGCGACTGCCCGGCGGGAGAAGTTCCTCCCCTGGGCCACGCCCGCCCTGGAGCGGGCCCGCACCCGGGTGTTCCTGGCGGCGCTGCGCCTGCACCAGGCGTGGCTGAAGGATGAGGCGGTGCGGACCGCCATCGCCGGCGAACTCGCCCACGCCACCCAGCTCATGATCGACTCCTCCACCTCCGATCGGGCGCGCAGCAACCACGCCCTGCAGTTGTTGTTCATGCTGGTGCCCATGGTGTCGAGCACCTTTGCCTCCATCGGGTCGTGCTTCTCCTTCGTCAACGATCGGCAGATCGGCTGGCTCATCATCGACGAGGCCGGGCAGGCCAGCCCCCAGCAGGCCATCGGCGCGTTCCGGGTGGCGCGCCGCGCCCTCGTTGTCGGCGACCCGCTGCAGCTGCCGCCGGTGGTGGTGACCCCGCAGGCCGTGGTGCGCGAGATGATGGCGGAGTTGGACATCCCGGAGCGTTTCGACCCACGAGTGGCGTCCGTGCAGTCGCTGGTCGATCTCCTCAGCCGCTACGGCACCACCCTCGGCGGGGCGACGTGGGTGAGCGCCCCGCTGCGGGCGCACCGCCGCTGCCAGGAGCCGATGTTCAGCCTGTGTAACGACATGGCCTACGAGGGCATGATGATTCACGCGACCCCGCCGATGGACACTGATTCCTCCGCCCCGGAGGCAGCCGGTGAGGAGGCGTTGCCCCGCTCTTGCTGGGTGGATGTGCCTGCGGAGGCCACCACCGGCCACGTGCAGCCGAAGGAGTTGGCGGTGCTGGAGCAGATCCTCAACGACATCGGCACCCGTGCACTCAGCGCGCACGACGGCGCGGCTGCCGCCGGGCGGGCAGAGCAGCGCCGGGTGCTTGCCCGCACCTTCGGCAGCGTGTTTGCGCTCAGCCCCTTCCGGGCCGTCGCCGACCGGCTGGAGGAACTCGCGGAGACCTACCCGATGCTGAAGTCGGGTTCGGTGCACACCGCCCAGGGCCGGGAGGCCGACACCGTGATCCTGGTGCTCGGGGGCGCGGCGGGTGCGGATGGTGCCCGCGCCTGGGCGTCCGACCCGGTCAACCTCGTCAACGTCGCGGTGAGCCGCGCCCGCCGGCGGCTCATCATCATCGGTGACTATGCCGCCTGGCACAAGCCCCAGTTCGCCCCGTTTTTCACGCTCGGCAACGCACTCCCCCACATCGACGCACGCACACTGCCCCAGGTTGACCTGCCGGAGGCGCTGCGCGACGACAACGACGCAGCCACCGAGTCCCCCGCGCCCGCGGCATCCGCGCAGGCCTAGGAGACTGTCGCCTCCCGCCCGGTGATGCCCATCCTCCTGGGGTGCGGCCGGGCGGGCAGGCCGCATGGCAGGCGCCCCCGACGTTGACCCACCCCGCCTGCGGGCGGGGGCACGGGGTGCCGGGACTTAGACGTCTGTGGGCAATGTGACCGTGTACATCATGCACTCCAAGGTCGCCTCGGGGCGCGGGCCGGTCGAATCCTTCTTCTTCGGGCCGGGGAAGGTGATGGTGCGGGTGCCGGTGCGGCTAAAGCCCATGGCGTCGTAGAAGCCGTAGTTGCAGCCATCATCGGTGTAGAGGAACAGGTGCTTGCCCGGCGCGAGGCGCGCCAGCTCCCCCAGGAGGTAGCGGCCCACGCCCTTGATGCCGGTGCCGGGGATGGCGACAAGGAAGCTGATCTCCCCATCGACGGGGCTGTGGGTGAGGTAGTCGCTGAGCATGGCGGCATTCGCCTGGGCGTAGGCCCGCCCCATGCGGCTGAGGTGATCCAGGGCGCCAATGCCGCGCACGAACGCCGACCGCCACCAGGAGCGGGTCGCCGGCGGCTGGCTGTTGAGCCGCACCAGCATCACGCCCGCCAGGGTGTCGCCCTCATAGGCGGCCAGCACGTGCGTGGCGCGCAGCAGGTGGTCGTAGAAGAAATACCGCCCATAGGCCTGCAGCAGCACCCCCTCGGAGAGGTAGTCGTCCGGGAGCATGCCGGCGATGGCGGCGTCGATGACCGCCTGGTGGTCGGCAATTTTCAAAGGTTTCAGTTCCAGCGCCATAGTCGTACCTTCTGCTCTTTCACACACGTCGGCGGGTGGCTCGGCCACCCCGATTGAACCACACCGGGCGCATCCCAGCGCCCCACCCGGCCGGGCGGGGCCACCTCCACGTGAGGCACACGGCACTTCTCCACGGATGTGAGCATCGACTAACTTCGAGGGTGTCAGTGACACCACGCACGCGCGCCACCTGCGGCGCGATCCTTATGGCGCGTGGTGTGTCCTCCACCCAAGGAGAGTGTTTTCCCCATGACTGCGACACAGTCTGCCCGCCGCGGCGGGCGGGCGTTTAAAACCATGCAGAAACTCGGCAAGGCGTTCATGCTGCCGATCGCGATCCTCCCCGCCGCGGGCCTGCTATTGGGTATTGGTGGGGCGTTGTCGAACCCGACAACAGTCGCCGCCTACCCGGCCCTCGGCAACCACGTCGCCCAGGGCGTGTTCACAGTGATGACCCAGGCCGGGTCTGTCATCTTCAGCAACCTGGCGTTGCTGCTCACCGTGGGCCTGTGTATCGGGTTGGCGACCCGCGATAAGGGCACGGCGGCGCTGGCGGGTGTGGTCGGCTACTTCGTCATGACGGCCACCACCTCCTCCCTGTTGGAGGTGTTCAACCCCGACGGGGAGGCCATCGACACCGGCATCATCGGCGCCCTGGTGATGGGCTCCATCGCGGTGTGGTTGCACAACCGCTACCACGATATTCAGCTGCCGCAGATCCTCGGCTTCTTCGGCGGCTCCCGCTTCGTGCCCATCGTCACCGCGGCCGCCGCGATCGGCGTCGGCACCGTGTTCTTCCTGCTGTGGCCCCCGTTCCAGCGGGGCCTGGTCACCGCCGGGGAGGGCATTGCCTCCCTGGGTGCGGCGGGCACGTTCCTCTACGGGTTCATCCTGCGGCTGGCGGGCGCGGTGGGCCTGCACCACACCATCTATCCGATGTTCTGGTACACGGAGCTCGGTGGCGTGGAAACGGTCGCCGGGGAGCAGATCGTCGGCGCGCAGAAGATCTTCTTCGCGCAGCTCGCCGACGCCAACCACACCGGCATGTTCACGGACGGCACCCGCTTCTTCGCGGGCCGTTTCGACACCATGATGTTCGGCCTGCCCGGCGCGGCCCTGGCGATGTACCACTGCGTGCCGAAAGCCAAGCGCGCCAAGTACGCGGGCCTGTTCCTGTCGGTGGCGCTCACCAGCTTCATGACCGGCATTACGGAGCCGCTGGAGTTCATGTTCCTCTTCGCCGCCCCGGCGCTCTACGTCATCCACGCCGTCTTCGATGGCTTGAGCTTCCTCGTCGCGGACCTGCTGCAGATCCGCATCGGCAACACCTTCTCCGGCGGGCTCATCGACTTCCTGCTCTTTGGTGTCTTCCAGGGGGAGGCGAAGACGCACTGGATGTACGTCATCGTCGTCGGCGTGTTCTGGTTCGCCCTGTACTACGTCACCTTCCGCCTGTTCATCACCCGCTTCAATGTGGCCACCCCTGGCCGTTTCGACGACCCGGCCGACGACGCCACCAGTGGCACAGACGCCGGGGCGGGGAACACCACGGGAGGGGACGATGCGGTGGAGGTGGACCTCATGGACGCCGACGGCGACACCGACACCATCACCCGGGAAGCCACCCAGGTGCTGGCAGCGCTCGGCGGGGCCGACAACATTGAAGACATCGACGCCTGCATCACCCGCCTGCGGGTGAGCGTCGCCGACAGCAGCCTCATCGACCGCCCGGCGCTCACTGCCCTGGGCGCGGCCGGTATTTTTGACGTCTCCGGCGGCGTACAGGTCGTCTACGGGGCGAAGGCCGACCTGTACAAGACAGCGATCGCCACGATGCTGGGCCGCGACGACTAAGCACCCCACGCGCTCCCCCAGGGCGACTGTGTGCGTCCTGCCGCGTGCCCAGGCAACACGCACAAGGAGGAGAAAACACACCACGCCCGCACCAGTGCGCGTGCCACGGGACTGATACATCCGTAAGTCCCCGGCACACCCGGTGCGGGCGTGGTGGGTGTGTGGGCGCCTGCGGCCCCTGCTGGGCCTTGCCGCTGCGGGGTGGGTGCCCCGCGTCGGCGGCACGATCACCCCGGGGCCCAGGTGCCCTACGTGCCCGCCCCTAGCGGGTCTCCACGATGCGCTTGCCGAAGGGGAAGCAGGTCACCGGGATCATCTTCACGTTCGCGATCGCCAACGGCAGACCAACGATGGTCACCGCCTGGGCGACGGCCGTGGTGACGTGGCCCATGGCCAGCCACAGGCCGGCGACGAGGAACCAGATGAGGTTCGCCAGGCCACTCATCGCACCCGCGCCGGGGATCTCCTGCACCTCCCGGCCGAAAGGCCACAGGGCATAGGACGCCATCCGGAAGGAGGCCACACCGGCGGGAATCGTCACGATGAACACGCAGGCAATGACACCGGCGAGCATGTAGCCCGCAGCCAGCCACAGGCCGCCGAAGAGCAGCCAAATGATGTTGAGCAGAAGTTTCATAGCCCCCACACTAAGCGGTGAACTGGCTGACCGCCCACATCACGATGACGAGCGCCAGGAGGAAAAACAGGGCGAGCTTGACTCGCGACTGCGGGTACTTGTTCGGCTTCTTGCTCACGGGGCGCGGTGCTCCTTCGGGGAGGGACGATAACTGTCGGTGGGGGTGGACGCGCACTGCGCACCCCACCGACGCAGGTGATAGCCCACCTACTCTAACGCAGAGCGGGCCCCGCGACCGGCCGCGGGGTCCTCCTGGGTGGGCTTAGCCGTCAAGGGTCCCCGGGGTCATCCCCGGTCTCCTCGGCCAGCGCCCGGGGCGGGGTGTCGACGACAACGCGGGTGCCGGGGGTCGTGTGCCCGCGGCGGGCGGGGATGATCCGCAGCTTCGCCGTCGGCGCGTCCGCATGGTTGAACAGCTTGTAGGTGGCCGCGCCCGCCACATCAATGGCGCGCAGCAGCAGCACCGCCAGCACCCCGCAGGCGGGGATAGCGACGGCGGCGACGACGAGCGTCTGCCACACCAGCGGCAGGCCGGTCAGCCACTGGGCGATCGCGTCGAGGACCGGTGTAATCCCCCGCGTCATGCCCGGGACATCACGCACATGGATGCTGTCCACGGCTTAGACTGCGCCGCCCAGCCCGCGCCGCGCGAGCAGCGGGGCGACATCCTTCGGCCGGCCCCGCAGGGTCGTGAAGGCCTCGTCGAAGTCCCGGGAACCGCCCGCAGAGAGCACCAGCTCGCGGAAGCGGGCACCAGCAGCCCGGGCGCGGGCCGCATCGGCATCGACACCGGCGGCGCCTTCCTGGGTGAACCAGTCGAAGCCGTCGGCGTCGAGTGCCTCGGCCCACAGGTAGGAGTAGTAGCCGGCGGCGTAGCCGCCGCCGAAGATGTGGTTGAAAAACCGCGTCTTGTAGCGGGGGTGGATGTGGTCCACGCTCAGCCCGGCGGCGGCGAGCGCCTGGCGTTCAAACTCCTCAATGACATCACCAGCCGCGGCATCCTGCGCGCGGGCGCGCAGCGCCTCCGCCGCGGCCGGGTCGAGGCTGTGCCACGCCATGTCGATGATGGCAGCCGCCAAGTACTCAGAGGTCGCAAAGCCCTGGCCGAACGTGCCTGCGGCTGCAATCGCGTCGCGCAGGCGCTGCGGGAGCACCTCCCCGGTGGTGATGTGGCGGGCGTAGTTGTCGAGCACCGCCGGGTCGAGCGCCCAGTTCTCGTTGATCTGGGAGGGGAACTCCACGTAGTCGCGGGGCACGTTCGTGCCGCTGAACGTCGGGTAGCGCACCTGGCTGAGCAGCCCGTGGAGGCCGTGGCCGAACTCATGGAAGACGGTGCGCACCTCGTCGAGGGTGAGCAGCGCCTCCGAGTCATCGGCCGGCTTGGTGATGTTCATGACGTTGACGACGACCGGCTTCGTGCCGAGCAGCTCCGACTGGTCGACGAAGCTACTCATCCACGCCCCGCCCCGCTTACTGGGGCGCGCGTAGTAGTCGGTGAGGAACAAGCCGATGGCCTCGCCGTCCGCGTCGTGCACCTCGTAGACGTCGACGTCCTCGTGGTAGCCGCGCAGGTCCTCCCGGCGGGTCAGCCGGATGCCGTAGAGGCGCTCCGCGGCGAAAAACGCGCCGTCCTCCACCACCTGCCGCAGCGGGAAAAACGGCTTGAGTGCCGCGTCGTCGAGCGCGAAGTCGCGCTGTTTGACCTTCGCCTCCCAATACGCCCAGTCGGCGGCGGTGACCTCCCCGTCTGCTTCCTCGGCGAGGAGCTTGTACTCGCCGGCAGCGTTCGCCGCGGCGGCCGGGGCCAAGTCCCGCAGCAGCGTCATCACCGCCGCAGGAGTACCTGCGGTTTCCTCCGCGATGACGTAGTCGGCGTGGGTGTCGAACCCCAGCAGCTGGGCGCGGCGCGCCCGCAGCGCCACGATCTCCAGTACAACGTCCCGGTTGTTCGCCCCGCGGGCCAGGGAGGCTTCCATGAGCTGCGCGCGCGCCGCAGGATCCTCGAGCTCCACCTGATCGGGCTGCACCGCCGGTAGGCCCAAGGGCACAAGGAAACCGCTGCGCCCATAGTCGGCGGCAGCCTGCGCGGCCGCCGCCCGGCGCGCCTCATCCCAGCCGGCGGTGGCCGCCTCGTCGAGGCTCACCGCCAGTTCCTTGGTGGACTCCCGCAGGTTCTTGCCGAACTCCTCCGCCAGGGTGGCCAGGCGGGCGTTGATGCGGGACAGTTCCTGCTTGGCGTGCGGCTCCAGGTCCGCGCCCTGGCGGGCGAAGGCCCGCAGCAGTTTCTCCTTGAGCCGGGGTGCTTCCCCGTCCCCCTCCGGCAGGGGTGCTGCCTGAATCCGCTCGTAGAGGGCGGTGTTTTGGTACAGCGCGTCCTCGTGGGCGGCGAGCTTCGGCAGCACCTCGGCGGCGATGCGGTCGAACTCCTCGGTGGAGTCGGTGCCGTGCAGGTTGAAAAACACCGCCTCGACGCGCTGCAGTGCCCGGCCGGAGCGCTCCAGGGCCTCCACCGTGTTCTCCCAGGTGGGCTGCTCGGGGTTGGCGACGATGGCGGCGATTTCGGCGTCGTGGTCGTCGAGGGCGACGAGGAAGGCGGGCAGGTAGTGCTCGGGGCGGATCTCGTCGAACGGGGGTAGCTCGTAGGGCAGGGGGCTGGGTGCAATCAAGGGGTTCACGCAACTATCATAACCACCTATGATGCAGGTCACTGTAGCTGCGGGGCGGATCCGCGGCGTCACCAACGAACCCAGCGCCATGGCGATCGGGGTTGCCGGCGCGAGCGACGAGGCAGACGCGGCCCCCACCGCCGCCGCAGACGGCGTACTCCGGGACGCCACCGGCACGCCCGCGGCCCCCGATGACCTGCGGGAGCTGCACTCCACCGATCACACGGCCCTCGGGGAAGAAATCGCCGCCGAGCTCTCCCGCAGCAGCCGCGCAGGCGGACTTGCTGCGGCCGATGCCGCGGCGGCGGGCGCGGCACCCGGCTTCGCGCGCGGGGTGCCCGGCGACGGGCTCAACCCCGGGGAGGCGGCGTACGCGGCGACCGCCACGTTCTACTCCATCCCCCACCTGGAGGCCGACGCCTTCGGCCACAGCCGGCTGGTCACCCGCTTCGGCGAGGATCCCGTCGACTGCACCACCCCGAAGGCCCGCGAGTTGGGGCTCACCGTCACCTGCCCGGTCGCCACCCTCCCGGCACCCCACGTCCCGCCCGCCGACCTGCCGGTGGTGGTGTTCATCCACGGCGGCCGCTACGAGCACGGCCACCACGACGGCGCCTGGTACCAGGGCACCCGCTTCGCGGAATCCGGCTGCGTGTTCGTCTCCCTCGGCTACCGGCTGGGGCTGGAAGGCTTCGCCCGCTTCCACGACGACGCGCCCGGCTACTACCGCGGTGTGGAGGACTGCCAGCTGGGGTTGGAGTGGGTGCAGAAAAACATCGAGGCCTTCGGCGGGGACCCCACCAACGTGACCCTGGTGGGCCAATCCGCCGGGGCGGGCATTGCCCTGTGGTTGGCGCGCCGCGACCACTTTCGGGGCAGTTTCCGTCGCGTTGTCGCCGCCTCCCCGGGGTTCCCCCGCGCCAGCTTCGACTCGCGCCGCCCGTGGCTGCGGTTCTTCCTCGGCTCCCCCATCACCCGCCGGCATCTCACCGCGCTCGCGGCGAGCCGCCCTGAGAAGATGGCGCGCGGCTACCGCCGCTTCCGCACCCGCTTCCTCCACGACGCGGCCCTGGGGCCGCACCCCTGGGACAACGCGGAACTCGCCGAGATACCGATCCTGCTCACGCACACCCGCGACGAGTTCTACCTCGAGCCCGTCGCCCGCTGGTGCGACGCCCACGGCCTGGGGCCGCTTGTCGCCCGGCTCATGGCCCGTCGCTTAGGCGTGCGCTCCCGGGAGTACCTCTCCCAGGCGGCCACCATCGACCCCGGCCACGTCGGTGGCCGCCTCGTCGGCGATTCCACCATCCGCCGCTGGGTGGCGGACATCGCCGAAGGCGCACCGGGGCCGGTGTGGCTCGCGGAGCTCACCGGCACGCCGGAGCGCCCGGCGGTGCACTGCGCCGACCTGCCGCTCGTCTTCGGCTGCTTCGACCGCCACCCCCAGCGGGTGGCCACCTTCCTCCAAGGGGAGCCGAACGCCCACACCTACCAAGTGGCGGCGCCCCTTCACCGGGCGGTCGTCGACTTCGCCCGCGGCCGCACGCCCTCGTGGCCGCAGTACCGGCCCGGCCGGGTTGAGGTGGAGTTCAACATCGTCACCGGCACCGCCTCTCGCAGCCGCGACCCCCTGGCGGCGGTGCGGGCCGCCTGGTCCCCTACAATCGGCACCGACGACAACGAGCAGGAAGGGCCCCGGTGACACCCCAGGCGGACAGCAACGCAGCGAAAGCCACGGCGGCAGAACCCACCACGGACACACCGGCGGCAGGTGCCGTGGCGCGTGCCGATGCCGCGGATGTGGCCGCCGCCGCACAGCAGGCCGGCAGCGGCATTAGCCGCTTCTGGCTGGCACACCGCCGCCGCATCCTCGGGGTCTCCAGCGCGCTGTTCATTGCCTGCTTCGCCCTCGACGCGGGCCTGGCCACCACGCCACTGTGGGTGCGGGCGAGCCTGCGCAGCCTCGTCATCATCACCTGGATCCTCTTCGCCTTCGACTTCCTCATCGACGTCGCCCACGCGAAACACAAACTCCACTACATCGCCCACCACCCGGTGCGCCTGTTGGCCGCGGTGCTGCCCGCCTTCCACGTGCTGCAACTGTTCGCCGTCGTCCCCGTCGCCGCCACGAGCGCCCTGCAGTTCCGCAAGCGGCTGAGCTACGTCACCACCGTCGGCGCAGGCATCGTCATCGCGGCGGTGTTCTCCGCGATCATGGTGCGCATCGCGGAACGCAACGCCCCCGGGGCGACCATCACCACCTTCGCCGACGCCCTGTGGTGGGCGGTGTCCACCATCACCACCGTCGGCTACGGCGACGTCACCCCCGTCACCGCCGCCGGCCGCATCATCGCCACCATCCTCATGGCCGCCAGTTTCGTGCTGCTGGCCGCGGGTGCCGGTATTGCCTCCAACTGGTTGGCGCACCGCCTCGGCGCGCCCGCCAGCAGCGCCCCGCCCCACCCCACGACGGGACACAGCCCCAGCGCCCAGGCCCCGCAGGCAGAAGCGCAGGCACACACGGGCGAGCACGCAGGTGAACACGAGGCGGAACTCGCCCGCCTGCGGGCCGAAAATGCGCTGCTCAAAGAGCTCGTCACCCGCGGCATGGGGGCAGACGCGCTCGACACGATCCGGGGTACGACCCACCACGACACCACGAGCTAACGGCGCGCAGCACGAGGCGGGGTGCCTGGTTGGGTGCCAGGCTGGGTGCCGGGCGGGGGTGTGTGTTTTTTAGGCGCCGATGGCGCGGCGCAGTTCCTCGTGCGCGAGCTGGGAGACCATCCAGGGGCTAAACGCGAAAGGGGTGCCCGACACGCTGGCCACCAGCTCGGCGGGGGCCACCCACTCGTAGCTGTCGACCTCCTCCGGGCGGGGATGCACCTCCCCGTGAAGGCGGGCGGTAAACACCGGGCAGATTTCCCACTCCACAATCCCGGAGGAATCCACCGCCCGGTAGGAGAAATCGGGCAGCACGCAGCGGATCTCGTCCACGTCGGCCGGGTCAATGCCCAGTTCCTGGGTGCCGCGGCGCACCAGGGCCTCTGCTTCTTTCTCCCCGGGGCCGGGGTGCCCGCACATGGCGTTCGTCCACACCCCGGGCCAGGTTTTCTTGCTCAGTGCGCGGCGGGTGACGAGGACCTCGCCGGCGTCGTTGAGCAGGTAGCAGGAAAACGCGAAGTGCAAGGGGGTGTCCGTGGTGTGCACGGTCGCCTTGTCGGCGGTGCCGCAGGGTGCGCCCTGCTCGTCGGCGAGAACCACCAGTTCTGTGGTGTGTGAATCTGCGGTCATGCACCACAGGGTACAAGACACCCAGCAATCCAATAGCACGTATGCATATGATAATTATTCCGGGTGCGTTATTCCTGGGCCGCTGGGTTGGTGTGCCAAAATAGTGGGCATGCACTTAGCTTCCTCGCCCTTCACCCAACGCGTGGAAGAATCCGTCGAATTCCTCTCCCGCACGCTCACCGCCGCGGAAGAGCGCCTCGGGGCACTCTCCGCCGGCGCGGTCGCCTGCGCGCAGCACACCCGCCACCTGGCACTGGGCGGCAAGCACGTGCGGGCACTGCTCGTCCACGTCAGCGCCGACCGGCCGGCAGGCACGCCCACCCCGGAGGCCGACATTGCGGTCGCCGCTGCCTTCGATCTGCTGCACTGCGCGTTCCTCATCATCGACGACATCATCGACAACGACGATGTGCGCCGCGGGAACACCACCCTGCACGCCATGGCGCGCGACAAGGCTGTGAGCCTCCACGGGGTGGTGCCCGCCCGCGATGCCGAAGACTACGGCCGCAGCGTGGCCACCCTGGCGGGGATGGCGGCACAAAACTACGCCTTCCGGCTCGTCCTTGAATCGGGCGCCGACCCGGCGACGACGGCACATCTGCTGCGGCTGTTCAGTATCGCCACGGGCGCGTCCGTGGCGGGCGAATTCATGGACGTCCACCACTCCCTGCCGAACGTGCACCCCGACGCCCACGACATCGCCATCACCAACCGGCTGAAAACCTCCTCCTACTCCTTCGAAGCCCCACTGATCGCCGGGCAGCGGCTCGCCGGCCGCAGCGACCACCACCTGGAGCTCGCCACCGCCCTGGGGAGGGACCTCGGGGCCGCCTACCAACTCGCCGACGACCTGCGGGACGTCTACGCCCCCGGCGCGGTCACCGGCAAAACCCAAGGCAGCGACCTGTACCAAAAGCGCGCCACCGCGCTCATCAGCTTCGCGACCACCACCGACGCCTGGCCGGAGATCGAACGCGCCCTCGACGCCACGGAGGTCGACACCCAGCGCATCGCCCAGATGCTCGCCGACTGCGGGGCCTTGGCCGACGCCCAGGCCTCCATCAGCGCCCATCTCGACCACGCCCACCGCACCATCGACGATCTTGCACTCTCAGCCGACGCCACGGACGTGCTCCACGAGGTCGCGGACACCATCGTCGGCAGCTACAGCACCTTCCTGCCCTAGCCCGCAGGCCCCACTCACCCCACCGCAGTATTCGATTCGCGCCCACGACCCACCCCGCACCCCGCGGGCGTGTCAAAGGAAGAAGACCCCTTTACAAGCCGCCATGGATCACAGCCCCGCGACCAGCCACCCCGAAGAACCCCTCGTCACCTACACCCGCATGGCGGTGAAATCCGCCCACCCCATCATCGGCGAATACTCCACCAGCTTCTCGCTCGCCACCCGGCTGCTCGACCGGAGCACCCGCAGCGATATCGCCAATCTGTACGCGATGGTGCGCATCGCCGACGAAATCGTCGACGGCACCGCCCACGCCGCAGGCCTGGACAACACCCGCGTCGCCGAGATCCTCGACACCTTCGAACGCGACACCTTCACCGCCATCGAGGAAGGCTTCTCCCCCAACCCGGTCCTCCACGCCTTCGCGGACACCGCCCGCCGCACCCACATCGACGGCGAGCACATCCGGGCCTTCTTCCGTTCCATGCGGCGCGACGTCGTCGACACCGACTACGACGCCGCGGCCCTCGACGACTACATCTACGGCTCCGCGGAAGTCATCGGGCTCATGTGCCTGTCCATCTTCACCGCCGCCGCCCCACTGGACGCCCACGCCCACGAGCGCGCCACCTACGGCGCCCGGCAGCTCGGGGCAGCCTTCCAGAAAATCAACTTCCTCCGCGACCTCGCCGAAGACGCCCACGACCTGGGGCGGGCCTACGTTCCCGGCGCGCGCGGCAGCTTCCACGAAGCCGACAAGCAGGACTTCGTCGCCCAGATCGATGCCAACCTCGCCGAGGCCTACGCCACGATCGGCTACCTGCCCTACCCCTGCCGGGTGGGGGTGCTCACCGCCTTCAACCTCTTTGAGGCACTCACCCGCGCCATCGAAGCCACGCCGGCCGCCACGTTGAAGACGACGAGGATTAGTGTGGGTCCCGTGACCAAAGCACGACTCGCCGCCACCAGCGCGATCGCCGCGCGCACCCTCGCGCCAGAGGCCCAGCTGCGGCGCTAGCACGCTCAGGCTGTGCTTCTCCCAGGTGTTCTTCCACCCCGTCGCGTGCGTAGCGAGTGCTGCGGGGCAGGCACCCGAGGCCAGGCGCCCGGGGTACCCGGGTCGCGCACCGGGACACATGCGGTGCCGTGCGGTGTGATCGCGCGGCCAGTGTGAAAGCGTCCCCCGGGTGTCCCGTGTGCTCGTTTTTTCGTCTTCCCTTCTTTATTTCTTTCTTTTTCTCGCTTTTCTCTCCCCTCTTCTTCGCCTCGCCCGCTTGGGTGTATGCCCCGAGAGCATCTGCCTTTTCGGGTGTCGCCCCATCCCCTCCCCTGTTGTTGAACAAGGTGGTTTCTTTTTATGTCTTACGACGTCTCCTCCCGTGTTGTCGTCATCGGCGGCGGTATCGCCGGCCTGGCCACGGCAGGACTGCTGGCCCGCCAGGGGCACGCAGTCACCCTTGTGGAAAAGAACGACACCGTCGGTGGCCGTGCCGGCTCGGTCGAGGCCGACGGCTACCGCTGGGATGCCGGCCCCTCCTGGTACCTCATGCCGGAAGCCTTCGACCACTTCTTTGAGGCCATGGGCACCTCGACGGCGGCGGAGCTCAACCTCGTCCGCCTCGACCCCGCCTACCGGGTGTTCTCCGGGGAGCACGAGCCGATCGATGTGCGCACCGGCGTCGACCAGGTCGCCGAACTCTTCGAGTCCATCGAACCCGGCGCCGGGGAGAAAGTCCGCGACTATCTCGCGACCGCCACCCACACCTACACCGTGGCGGTGGAGTACTTCCTCTACACCACCTTCCAATCGCTGCTGCCGTGGCTCAACGGCGAGGTGCTGCGCAACCTCACCCTGCTCGTCAGTCTGCTGTCGACCTCGCTGGAAACGTGGGTGTCGCGGAACTTCACCGATGAGCGGCTGCGGCAGATTCTCGAATACCCGGCGGTGTTTTTGTCCTCGGAGCCGGCGCACACCCCGGCGATGTACCACCTGCTCAGCCACACCGACCTCGTGGAGGGCGTGTGCTACCCGCAGGGCGGGTTCATTGAAATCACCCGCGCCCTGGAGCGCCTGGCGCGCGCCCACGGGGTCGACATCCGCAGCAGCGTGGAAGTCACCGACATCCTCACCCAGCGCAGCGGGCACTCCCGAGTGCCGCTGCAGGGGCTGGTTAATCAGGCTGCGGCGAAGCTGGGGGCCCGGGAGCCGCTGGTCGGCCAGGGTGCCCACGAGGTCACCGGGGTGCGGGTGAAAAACGCCCGCGGCGTGTTTGAAACTCTCGACGCCGACATCGTCGTCGCCGCCGGCGACATGCACCACACCCAAACCCGGCTGCTGCCCCGAGAGCTGCAAACCATCCCGGAGTCCTCCTGGCGGCGCAAAGACCCCGGCATTGGGGCGGTGCTCGCATTCCTCGGCGTCGACGGCGAGCTGCCGCAGCTGCTGCACCACCAGCTGCTGCTCTCGGCGGACTGGGACCCCGACTTTGAGGCCATCTTCCACGCTGAGGGCGACCCCGCCGCCCGGGGCGCGGGCGCGCGCTCCCACTCGATTTACGTGTGCAAGCCCTCGGCCACCGACCCCACGGTCGCGCCCGCCGGCAAGGAGAACCTCTTCGTGCTCATCCCGGTGCCCGCGGCCCCCAGCATCGGTGGCGGCTCCGCCTACGGGGAGGAATCCCCCACCGTGGCCGCCATCGTCGACTCCGCCATCAGCCAAATCGCCGAGCAGTGCCGCATCCCCGACCTGGCCGGGCGCATTGAGGCCCGCTACACCGCAGGCCCCGCCGACTTCGCCAGCCGCTACTACTCCTGGAAGGGCAACGCCATTGGGCTGGCGCACACGCTGACCCAGTCGGCGTTCCTGCGCGGCACGAACGCCTCGTCGAAGGTGCGCAACCTGCTGTTCGCCGGCGGCACCACCGTCCCCGGCGTCGGCGTGCCCATGTGCTTGATCTCCGCGGAAAACGTCCTCAAGCGCCTGCAGGGCGACACCAGCGTCACCCCGTCCTAAACACCTCCCCGCAGCCCCGCCGGGCAGCCCCGAGAAGTATCCCTTCCGGGTGCCGTCGGCGGGGCTGCGCCGTGCGCTGGGGCGGCGCACCAGGGCAGCGGGCGGCGAGTTAGTCCTCGCGGCGCTGGCTGTTCACCCAGCCCCGGGCCACCGCCACCGGCGCCCACTGCTGGGAGTGGGTGCGCGACACGGCCGCCGCGGGCGCGGCCTTCTGCCGCATGCCCTCCACCACGCGGCCCAGCGCGGTGCGGGGCTCGGTGCTGCCTTGCTCCTGGCGGGGGCTCAGCGGGGCGAGGCTCGCGTGCTGCTCGTGGCCCCGGTACTCCTCCGCCTCGCCCGCACGCGGGCGAACCGCACCCCGGGGCGCGTGCCCCCGCAGTACCGGCCCTGGGGCCACACCGGGGGCTTGAGGGCCCGGGCGATCCTGCACCCTAGGTGCACCGGAAACCCGGTGGCCACGGGCGGTTGCCCGGCCGCCATCGCCCGAGCCGGACAGCACACGGGTACGCCCCACGCGGGACGCTGTGCCCGCGCGCGTGGCTGCCGGGGCCACCGGCCCGAGCGGCCCACCGGGAGCCCCAACCGCAGCACCCGGGGCGGGGGTGCCGCCGGCGGGGGCTGGAGCGAGGGGTGCCACCGACTGGGCCAGGGTGCGCGCACCACCCTGCAGGCCACCCACCCCGGAGGCAAGCCCCACGCCCAGAGTGGTTGCCGCGCTCGCGGGTTCTGCCGCCACCAGCAGACAGGTCACCCGCGGGGTGGCGGCGTCGATGGCATCCTGCCAGGGGCCCACCAGCCAACTATCGACCAGTTCGGTTTCCTTCGCGGCGCGCTCCGCGGGGTCGGTGTACTGCCGCACCTCGCCCGCGATCTGCTGCACCTCCTGCGCGCCCTGCTTCCGCACCGCCGGCAACACCCCCACATCAGCAGCGATGATGCGGGCGTTGGCGGCCACGGTGTCACAGTCGGCGGCGGTGGACTCCATCCGGCGGCGGGCCTGCTCAAACACCGCGCCCTCGCAGCCGGGCAGCACCACGGCCGCACGGATGCGCTCCGCGGCGCGCTCCAGGAGCTGAGCAACCCGCCGCCACACGTCCGCCGCGGCCACCGGCTGCGCACTGTCGGTCGTGGCGAAGCCCAAGGACAAGCCCAGCAGGCTCTCCCCGGGCAGCACCTGCGGGCGGCTCATGGGAACCTCCCGGGCCTCGCTGTCGGGTCGGGCGGGAAACACCACCGCATCCGGGGCCACAGCCACACCACAAGCTTCGTCGGCGTACTCCAGGCCGCGGGCCGAGTGCAGCTCCTGGCCACACAGGGCCTCACCCGTGGCGCGCAACGCATCCCGCAGCCACGTCACCCGGGCCGCCAGCTGGCGGCACACATCCTCGGCGGAGCCGGGCCCGCCGACGAGCAACTCCTGGTGGGCGACGGCCAGCTCCGCGAGGCCCGGCACCGAAGAATAGCTGCCGTTGATGGGGGCGGACGCCGCAGCAACGGTGGCCTCCGCGCAGCAGGCGGCGGCCTCCTCGACGGTGGCCAGGCTCTGGCGCACCGCAAAGGGATCGATCGAGAAATTCATGTCTCCTCCACAGGGGACAACTCATGCTCCGCACCCACCCCACCGGGCACCGCGCCACGCGCAGCATCACGCCTGCGGGATGGGGACGAAGACGAAGAAACAGGACATACCTGCCCGGGGCGTGCCCCCGACACCGTGACGCTCATGGCGTGAAGCATTTTTCGCTTGCCCCGGTGCGGGGCGCACAACCCCTGGCACACGTCCCTGACACGCCCGGGGCGCTTCGTGGTGCGTCTGCTCGCACCTCCCCGACGCCAACTACCCCCGTAACTAACGCTGAGCTGGATTGATACGCTACCCCCGCCCGCTCATGAGCCACCCCCGCTCCACGATGTGCGGGGGTGCCTCCCCCAGGAATGCCCACACCGCCCGGGCACAGGTGTCAGCCGGGCGGCGTGGAGGTCGCGGCCGCGTGGCGCGGCCGACTGGGCAAGCGTCTTAGACGTTGAGGTTGCCCTTGAAGATGACGTTGCCGGCGTGCAGCTCCGCCTGATAGAGGTTGCCGATGGTGGTGGAGAACGCGTAATCCACCGTCGTGGTCGCGCCCGCACCCAGCGGAAGATCCAGCCCAGAGAACACCCCGGAGGCGTCCTCCCCAAGCGGCTCGATCTCCATCATGTTGCCCGAATTATTCGCGCTGAGCAGCACCGCCGGGGGCAACGCGCCCGGCGGCAGGGGCATATCGTTCAAGTTCTTCAGGTTGAGGTGCAGCACCACCCCGCCCAGGGGTGCGGCTTCCGCACCCATGAGCTCCCACTCGGTGTTGAGGCCCGGGTCGAAGGTGGGGTCGAGGAAGGTCTCCGCCACGACCGGCTCCACCGGGGTCGGCGTGAACACAGGCGCCGCGGTTTCTGTCGGGGTGATATCACTCGCCCCCTGGGGTGCGGGAGGGGCTTCCTCAAACAGCGAACGCACCTGGCTGCAACCAGTCGTCGCAAGGGCTGTGGCGCACAGCGCGGACACGAACACGACGCGAGCCTTCATGGGGGCTTTGTTCTCCCTTTTCAACGTCGACGCAGTGCGCGGGGCACTGCACGGATACCTCCCCCAAGTGTAGCGGTAGCAGACCTCGTGACCGACCTCGCACCTATAGTGGTGCCATGCTCATCCCCGATCGACACACTCTTGCCCGCCGCGCCACCGAAAAATGGTCGCTGTCCGACCCCGAGATGCTGCCGATGTTTGTGGCCGAATCGGACTTCGCCACCCACCCGGAGGTGGCGGCGGCGATTGCGGATGCGGTGGCCCGGGAACAGTTCGGCTACCCGGTGTCGGGCGACCCGCGGCTGGGTGAGGCGTATGCCGACTTTGCGGCCACCCGCTACGGCTGGGAGGTCAACCCCGAGTGGGTGTTCCCCATTGCGGATGTGGTGCGGGGCCTGTGGATGGCGGTGGAGACGTTCACCGCCCCCGGCACGGCAGTCGCCTTCGCGACCCCGGCGTACCCGCCGTTTTTCACCATGGGTGAGCTCACCGGCAGGGAGACGGTGACGGTGCCGATGGCTGGCACCCGCTGGGATCTCGCCGCCCTGGAGGAGGCGTTCACACAGGCCCGCGATCGGGGCACGCCGGTCGGCGCGCTGTTGTTGTGCCACCCGCACAATCCCCTCGGCACGGCCGCCGATACGAAGACGCTGCGGGCGATAGCGGAGCTGGCCGCGCGCTTCGGGGTGCGGGTGATCTCCGACGAGATTCACGCCCCGCTGGTCTACGGGCGGCCCCACATCCCCGCCGCGAGTGTGAGTGACACGGCCGCCCGGGTGACGGTGACGCTCACCGCCGCCTCCAAGGCGTGGAATGTGGCGGGGCTGAAGTGCGCGCAGTTGATTCTCAGCAACCCGGAGGATGCCCGGGTGTGGGCGGGCCGCCCGGCCGCCTACTGGGAGGGCTACTCCATCCTCGGCTACGAGGCCTCCGTCGCCGCCTACCGTGCAGACCAGAGCTTCCTCGCGGAGCAGCTGGAGTACTTGGAGGGCAACTTCGACGAGCTGGAGCGCCGCCTGCCGCAGGTCGCCCCCGGGGTGCGCTTCCACCGCCCCGAGGCCACCTATGTCGCCTGGCTCGACTTCCGCGACACCGCACTGGGGGTCGATGCGGCCCGCCTGCTGGAGGAGGAGGCGAAGGTGAAGTGCTCTGATGGGCGGATGTTCACCGGCTCCGAGGAGGGGGCGGGGTTCGTGCGGATGAACCTCGCCTGCGCCCGCGACACCCTCGCGCTCGCGCTGGACCGCATCGCCCGCCTCGTGGAGCAGCACACCACCTCCTAAATCCCCGCGCGGGGGCTCGCTTCCGCGCGGGGGGCTCGCTTCACGGGGGTTAGTAGCCGCGCTCGGGGTCGACCTCGGTGTCCATGCGCTCACCGGCGATGAGCTGGGTGTAGTTCCGCGCCACCACCGGGGCCAGCAGACGATCCATGGAGGCCAGCGTGTTCGCCGTGTGCGGGGTGATGATGACGTTGTCCCGCCCCCACAGGGGATGCCCGTCGGGCAGCGGCTCCGGGTCGGTGACATCCAGGCCCGCGCCCGCGATCTGCCCCTCGTCGAGTGCCCACAGCAACGCCTCCGTGTCGACGACCTCCCCGCGGGCAACGTTGATGAGCAGCGCGTCCGAACGCATCGCGGCAAACTGCTTGCGGCCCATGAGCTTCACCGTCTCGGGCGTGAGCGGGCAGGCCAACACGACCACATCCGCCGCCGCCAACGCCTCCTCGAAGGACTCGTAGCCACCATCAATCCCCTGGGAGCGCATCCGGATCAGCTCCACGTGGAAGGGCGCGAGGTAGTTCTCCAGGGCGCGGCCAATACCCCCGTAGCCGACGATGAACACCCTCCGCCCCCGCAGCCACCGCGTCGAGGCATCCACCGCCGGCCGCACCGACCAGGATTCCGCCCTTCCTACCAGCGGGTGGAGGTGATACAAGCCCAGGATCATCGCCAGCGCCGCCTCCGCCACCTGCTCCCCGTAGACGCCGGCCGCATTCGAGTAGCGTCGCCCCGGGGTGACGATGCCGCGCTCAATGTAGGCGTTGATCCCCGCCATGGGGAACTGCACCCAGGAAATCCCCTCGTGCAACTCCGGGAACTCCCCACCCGGGGTTTGGGTAAACAGGAAGCCTTCCGCCGCGGCGAGAGTGTCGACAATCTCCGCGCCGGCCGCCACGAGGGCGGCCTCGCACTCGGGGTAGGAACCAGGACCAATGTGAATACGCATGCCGCCCAGTATGCCGAAAACGCGGCGAGCAACGTCACAGCACATCTGATGTAACTTCCCCACCCCGGACGGCGATGGCATACACGTCGCACGAACACACCGCACGACCATCCTCCGCTGACCTCCACGCCCACCGCGTGGGGTGAGCCACCGGGTCGACAGCCGGTATGCTCGTCTGCTGGTTCGAAGTCACTGTTGTTGTCCCCAACGCGCCGCGTGGAAGGTGTGCCGCTGATGTTTTCCTCCCCCCGCCGGGCCACCTGGGCCCTGTGTTTGCTCGCCGCCCCGGCCCTTGTCGTGCCGAGCGTCGCGCACGCCGCCGACGCGCCGCTCATCCCCCCGGAGACGACCGTCGTCAACGACAATTCCACGGAGACCGTCGTCGAGAGCATCGACGACGAGGAACAGTACTTGGGCGAGCAGAGCGACGGGGCTATCTTCGCCCAGAAATCCTCCTTCTCCTCCGGGCTGTCTTCTGGGTTCGGGTCCTCGGGGCTGTCCTCGGAGTTCGGGTCCTCCGGCTCGTCTGATTCGGTGGACTCCACCTGCTGGGCACCGGACAAGCCGGTGCAACAGACCATGCTGCCGCCGTGGCTGCTGTGCGGGGTGCACGTGCTGTACCGGCTGGGGATGCCCAGCATCGTCATCTACCAGATGCTGGCCGTCTTGGCCCCGCAGCTCAACCTGCAGCCGCTGAAGTAATCTTCTCCCCTGCAGCCGGCCCGCCCACGCACCCGGCGCAGGGGATGCCCCAGAGGTACACGGGCGGGGATGCCGGGGTACCGGCACAGACCTGAGGACGAGAAAGAACAACAAGACCAAGACAGTGGGGCCGACGCCATAGCGTCGGCCCCACTGTCTTGGTGTATGTGATGTGCGCGTGTCATCTCCGCGCGGCGCCCGCACCGGGGGCGGGGCGGTGGTGTCCTTCAACGGCACTGCCGCCACAGGTGGTGCGCGCGGACGGGCAGGCTACTTCGGGTCCTGCTCGGTGACGATGACGACGTTTGCCTCGACCTCGCCGTCGAGGGTGGCCTCATCGTCCACCTCACCGGTGACCCCCAGGTCGCCGTCGACGATGACGTTGCCCGGGATGATAATGTTGCCGTCCTCATCGTGGTCGATCGCCAGCACCGGCAGCACGTTGCCCTCCTCGTCGAAACCGGGGGCGGGGCGCGCCTCGTGCTCCTCGAGCTTCTCCGCCGAGTCGGTCTTATCCCACTGGCGGGTCTGGATGGCGGGCGCGGCCGCCGCATCATCATGCATGCCCTTGAGCAGGGAGTACATCATGACGAACTGCACGAGGAAGAAGGGGAACGCCACAATGATGACGACCTGCTGCAAGGTGGCGATACCGGTGTCGGGGCTGATGATGAGCAGCGCGGCGGACACCGCGCCGATCATGCAGGCCCACAGGATGCGGTAGCTGGTCGGCGACTGGTTCTCCTCACCGGTGGCAATCATGTCGTTGATCATCGCCGCCGAGTCAATGGAGGTCACGAAGAAGAACACCACGATGAGCAGCGCAATGAAGCTGACGACACCGGTGGCGGGGTAGGCCTCCAGGAACTTAAACAGTGCGGCGGACACGTCGCCCTGCTCCACGACGGGGACGGTGAGGTAGCCGGGGTCGTTGAACTCCAGGTCGATGCCGGCGTGGCCGAACACCGCGAACCAGATGACGGAGAAACCCGCCGGCAGTGCCAGCACGCCGCCAATGAACTCGCGCACCGTGCGGCCGCGGCTAATGCGGGCGACGAACATGCCCACGAACGGGGACCAACAGATCGTCCACGCCCAGTAGAACACCGTCCACTTGCCCTGCCAGCCCGGGTTGTTGGAGAAACTATCCGACCAGAACGACAGCTTCGGCAGCCACTCGGCGTAAATGCCGAAGGCCTCCACGGTGCCGCGCAGCAGCGTGAGCGTCGGGCCCGTGATCAGCACGAAGATCATGAGCACCACGGCGGCACCAATGTTGATATTCGACAGGATCTTGATGCCCTTGTCCAGGCCACTGGCCACAGAGAAGCACGCCACCACGGTGATGACCATGAGGATGAGCAGCTGCACCCAGCCGATCTCCGGCACACCGTAGAGCTTGTGCAGGCCCGAGTTGATCTGCAGGGCACCCAGGCCGACAGAGACCGCGATACCGAAGACGGTGCCGACGATCGCCAGCGCGTCGATGATCTTGCCGGGCAGCTGGTAGATCTTCGCCCCCAGCAGCGGGGCAAACACACTCGACAGGCGCGGAGGCAGCTTGCGCTTGTAAATGAAGTAGCCCAGCGCCAGGCCCGGCAGGGCCATAATGACCCACATGTGGACGCCGAAGTGGTAGAAGGTGAACGCCAACGCCTCCACCGCAGCCTCCTGCGAGAGGGGCTCCTTGTCGGCCATCGGCACGTTGTAGATGTGGTTGATCGGCTCCGCCACACCCCAGAACATGAGCACCGCGCCGACACCGCCGGCGAACAGCATCGCAAACCAGGCGGGCAGGGAATGCTCCGGCTCGCCATCGTCGTCGCCGAGCTTGACGCGCCCGTAGCGGGAGGCGAAGACGCCGATGAGGAACACCAGGGTGAAGCTCACGCCGCCGATGTACATCCAGCCCAGGTTCTTCAGCAGCCAATTGGCGACCGTGGCGAACGTCGTCTGGGCCTTCTCACCGAAGATGATGGTGAGCACCACGAACGCGAGGATAAACCCCGCGCCGGAGAGGAAAATAAACGGGTCCGTCTTGAGCCCAAACAGCGGCTTCGTGGAGCCGCCCGGGGTGACGGGCGCGTCCTGACCACCGTCGGTGGCCGGCGCGGAATTCGAACTGTGCATAGTCATCGTGGGGTTACACGTCAGCACACCACGACAATTGGTGGTGGCGTGCTGCATACTCCTAACAATCGCCATCGCCCACCCGACTGTGTGGGGTGCGCGGCACACGGGGCGCCACGCACCCCACACAGTCGGGCAGGACAGGGAATCTTTTGTCTCAGAAGAAGGAGAAGAAAAAGAAAAACTCGGCCCGTCGGCACGTGCTCAGGGCGCGTGCGCGGGCAGAAAACCAAGGCCCGGGGAGCGTCTCGCCCGCCAGGGCCGCGGGGAGGTGCCACACAGGGGAACCTCTGCGCAGGTGTGCGCCAGGCGGCGGGATCGGGGTGATTCCGCGCGGGCGGCCGCACGTGGGGCCACAGGTGGTTGTTTCACCAGGGAACACGGCGCACATCCGGTGGACTACCCTAGCGAATCGCCCTCACAGCTTCAAGGCCACAGCCTCCCCCATCGGGCACAGAATTCGGACATTCGATGCCCGGTTCAGGGTGGGAAGTACCCCACCCCCGAACGCCTAGCGCGCCGCCTGGCGCGCGGAAAATGCACCGTCACACACGACGGATCGATGGCACGCAAGAGCGTGCATCACCTGCATGAAGTACACGCTGTGCCGCCCGCGACTCACCCCGCGATTGCCCCCGACGCACAAGCCCGGCGGCACCTCTCGCCAGCCACCCCCATGTCAGGGCTTGGCCACCGCCCCAGCGCGCCCACATCCGTTCCCGAGCGTTTTCAACAAGGCGCAAAAGAAAAACACCTGCAGCAGACGCGCTGCCCACGCCACGCGAAAACAATGCGCCTCCATGAATGACACACAGCCTACCCATATGGTTGCTCAGCCATGGGAGCGGACCCACGAAAGAACGACACCGAGACCCGATTCGCGGCGCTCACCTGCAGCAGGAGCGCTACCCCACAGCGCTGGCGCACCTGTGACGCATCACCGGCAAACAATCCGACATGATGCGGGAATCATCCACTCCCGCCCGCGCGCCGCGGGCCGGAACCGGCTTAACAAACACTTAAGATTCCAAGCCGTGACGTACCCCCAGGCGAACTCCCCCACAGCCCCAGGCACACCTGTGCCCACCGGGGCCCCGCAGGCGAGCGCCGACGCTACCGCGGGCACCGCAACGCAGCCTGCGACCGGCACCCTGGACTCGGGTACCTTCCGCGCCGCCTACGGCGCCGAGTACGTGGCACTGACCGGGGAAACCACCGCCACCGGCACGTGGCGGGCACACACCGCCCCCTGGCGGGCGACGCCCGCCGAGGACGCCGCGCAGCGCACCGCCCACGCACTCACGGGCAGCTGGGGAGCACTCCCCGGGGTGGCCACCCCTGCAGCACCCACCGCGAGCGCCACGGGTGCCACAAGCACCACGGGCACCACAAGCACCACGAACACAGTGCAGGCTGCGGGCGCTGCCACCGCCGCCACCGCAAGCGCCGCACCCGCCGCCGCGAGGAACAACGGCGCAGCGGACGGGGTGGCACCGCGCCGCCGGCGTCGGCACGCACTCGACGATTCCGCCCCGATCCCCGTGGCCACCACGGGTAGCCCGCGGCGCGGCCGGCACGCCTTGCCCGACGACGAGCACGAGACGCCGGGAACGAGTGCTTCTGCTGCTGGTGGCGCTGTGTCTTCTCCTGCACCCCGAGCGGTGTCGCAGGAAGCGGCACTCGCGGCTGACTTTGCGCCGGCACACCCGGCAGAGATCACCCGGGACATTCCCCCCGTGGAGGAGCACCTCCTCACCGCGCCTGTCACCCCCGACATGCTGCGTGCACCCCGAGGTGCTGGCGAAGCGGCGGTCGCGTCTACGGCCGCACCCGTGACGCGAGCCGCCGCCCCGTCGGCCAAGCCTAGCCGGGTTGCCACCCAGGGCGCATCCCGCCTGAGCAGCGCACACCACGACAGCCCTGCGAGCAGCACATCAGCTACTTCCCCGACTCCCCCGCCGGCTACCCCCGGAGCGGCGGCGGGCGTCGGCGGCCGCGACCCGCAGGCCGATAGTGCCGCCTTCGCGGCGGTCACCGGCCAGCAGCCGATTCCCCGCGCCGCCACGGCCCAGCGGGCCCGCCACGCCCTCGAGCACACGAACCCGGGCGCCACCCAGGCCGTCGACGACACCGTGTACACGAGCATCAGCGCTGAGGCTGTCGCCGCCGCGCCACCGCGGCGCACGCCCCCGCCGCAGGCCGCCAGCCACGCGGTCCCGCACGCCGCTCCTGCGGCGGATTCCCGCGGCCCGGAGCACCGGGAGGCCACCCGGGCGGCACATTCCGCACACCCGCATGTGCGCGCGACCACCCGCCCGTCCGCGGAGCGCACCCCCGGTGCGGCGGCGACGCGGGGCGCGTCGCCGGTGACGACACCCGGCTGGAACGCCCTGCGGGAGGAGGCCCGCGCCGCCCGCGCGGAGGCCGACGCACGCCGGGCGCGCGCCCAAGCATCCGAAGCGACTGCAGCTGACGCGGCCGCGCACCCCTCCCCCGCGGAGACACACGCTGCGGCAGGTCCTGCGGGTGCTGCGCGCACCCGCACCTCTGCTGCGGCTGGGGCTGTGGCTGGGGACTCCGCAGCCGCGCCGGCCGGCCCGCCGCGCTTTGTCGGTGGGACGACCCAGCCACGGAGTAGTGCTCCTGCGGGCGCGGATGCGCCGCCAACGATTGCGCCGGCAGGTCGGCGCAGCACGCCGCGCATCCACACCGCACCCACACCAACGCGCATGCAAACCCGGGCGCAGGCCCGCCGGCACCCGCACCCCGGGCACATGGACAGCTGGTTCGCCCTCTGGGCGGTGCCCACCGGTGAGGAGAACTCGTTGCTGCGGCCCAGCCGGCAGCGCATGATGCGACGCTGGCTGGCGGCGCTGATCCTCGCCGCCCTGCTTGCGACGGCGGGCGTGCTGCTCCTGGTGTTCGCCCTCATGGAGGGCCAGGACGACTACACCCCGATTGGCGCTGCCCTCACTGTCGGCGCGGCGGTCGTGGCACTGCTCGCCGAAGCGCTGCTGCGTCCCAGCAAGGGAGCCTGCTAATGCTGTACATCGTCATTGCCCTGTTCGTGTGGGCCGCGATCCTGGGCCGCACCATGCAGGTGTGGGGCGCGTGGCGGGTGGCTCGCGACCGGGCCCGCGCCCTGGAGGACAGCCTCGGGGTGCCGCTCACGGACCGCGGCGACGTCGAACTCGTCACCCAGTTGGGCTCCCTGCCGCTGGAATCCTCCCGCCCCCTGGCGCTGTACGTGGCGGGCCGCAAAGCCCACGACATTCCCATGGACGAACTCCACGTCATCCGCCACGATCTGCGCCGCCGGCACACCGCCTGGCGGATCGCGACGACGACCTGCTGGGTCGCCACCGCGGTCGCGTGCGTGGTGAACCTCGTGCACCCGGGACTTCTCCTTGCGGGAGTGGCCGGCGGCAGCCTCGTGCTGGCCGTGGCCGCCACCGTGGCGGCCCGCACCCTGCAGGACATGCACGACACCATCGTCGTCGCGAGCATCACCGCGGACGACCCGGAAGACTCCGCGGAGAACGCAGCGGCCGCCGCCCGGTGACGCAGTGGATGTCCCAGCCAACGGGCGGTTGCGGGCCTAGAGTAGGCAGCAGGGCTATGGGTGCCCCGCGCAGGCCGCGCCCGCGGTGCTCGCGGTGCTCGCGGTGCATCTGTGCGCCACCCCTGCCCCGACGTCTGTTGTCTTCTCATCCCCTTCCCAAGGAGCCCTGCCATGGCTAATCCCCTCCGCCGCATCCGCAGCCACCACTGGTTGGCGGCACTGTTCGGCTTCGCCGGTGTCCGGCACTTCACCAACCCGGAGCCTTTTGACACGCTCGTGCCGAAGGCCCTGCCGGGCGGCGCCCGCGACTGGACGTACGGCTCCGGCGCCGCAGAGATCGCCACCGCCGCGGCACTGACGGTGCCGGCCACGCGCCGGCTGGGCGGGTGGATGACTGTCGTGCTCATGCTGGGGGTGTGGCCCGGGAACTTCCAGATGGTGGCGAACTGGAAGGACAAGACCTGGCCGTGGAAGCTGGTGGCGTGGCTGCGGCTGCCGCTGCAGATCCCGCTCATCCGCGCCGGCTGGCGCATCGCCCACACGCCCCGCGAGAAGTAATACTCCGCCGCCGCACGCCCCATGCCGCGTGCGGCGGCGGTTGCTTGTGTGCGCGGTGAGGTGGTGCGTGCGGGTGTTTTCGGGTTCAACGACAAAATGTGTGTCTGGGCGGCGTGCCAGGCACTGCGGAGGGGAAACCCGCCTAGGCCGTGTTAGGAAAGTCGCTTCAGTGCCTGGCGGATGCCTGCGATGATCACCGTGGACTCAAAATGCACCGCGAGCTTGTCGACACGTAACGCCACAGCCCG
>NZ_PPDL01000018.1 GCF_002994655.1 Corynebacterium sp. 13CS0277 | reverse complement strand
CGTCGGTATATGGCGTTGCAGACGCTTGAGGACACTGACAAGTTCCTCGAAAAAGCACGCAAGCAGGCAGAGCAGGCAGAGCTGGCTGACGGCGACGATCAGGAGGTGCCGATGGTGGCGTAGCTGAGATCAAGTAGCCCAAAAACTCCTTGTAAACGACGACGAAGCGTTACACCACAACTCAGGACTTGACCCCTCAACGAGGTTGTCTTGCCACAGCTCATCCCGCATCCGGTTGTGCAACGACTCCGCAAACCCGTTATGTCACGGCTGACCCTGCCAAAATTTGCCGCAGACCCTTGCACCGGCACAGTGACGGTGGCGCTCCGGCTGTCGACTAGCGTGGGAACCAAAGGTGCCGCTGGTGCTGCCGCCGCCACGCGCACCCGCACCCCACACCCCACGACGAAGGGAAACTCCTGGTGCACGAAGTCGCCCTGTCCCGCCAGCTCGCGCAGGCGGTCACCCGCGCCGCAGGATCCCGCCACGTCGTCCGCGTCGACGTCCGCATCGGCGCACTGCGACAGGTCGTACCCCGTTCCCTGGAGTACGCGTGGACCTTCACCACCCACGGCACCACCCTCGACGGTGCCGAATTACACGTGGAGTGGGTGCCAGCCCGGGTGGCCTGCCAGTGCGGTTTCGAAGGCACCATCAGCGGGGAGTTTTCTGCTCTCTGCCCGCAGTGTGGCGCGGTAGCACGTATCCTCGCGGGCGAGGAGTTTTCCCTCGTCAGCATTGATGTGGATGCCGACCCCGCACCACCACCGCCGGCCACCTAGAGCCCCCAGCGACAACCACGGTCTTGGCACACACCACGGCTCAGCCCAGCCCAGCTCAGCACAGGGCACCACATCACCTCGTGAGTCTGTGTGCTCACCGTGAATGTGAGGAGATCCCGACATGACATCACCGCGCCCATCCCACGCGCCGCACTCGGCTACCCCCGCCCAGTTACGCGCCCACCCGCCGGGAGCGCATCACCGCGGCCATGTGGTTGTGCTGCGGGGCTGTGCTCTGCGGCGGCGGCGCAGCGAAAGCCATCACCGCCACCAGCGGGCCGTGGGGTGTGTGCTGCGGGGTCGTAGCAGCCCTCATTACTGTCGGTATGCTGCTGCGTTTCCTCCCCCAGGTGCCCTCACAGAGGGCACTACAGGTCCTGCGCGGCTCGTGGCCGTGGATTGCTGCAGGCACGGTGGCGGGCGCTGCCAGCATGTGGGAGCGCGGCGTGTCCTGGGTGGCGGTGGTGAACCCGCTATTGATGTACCTGTTCTCCCCCGGCAATGATCGCTTCGTCACCTGGTTGGAGCACCGCCCCGCAGCACAGTAGGCACGCTGCGGGTGCGCCCTGAGGGTTCCTGCCTGAGTAGCGTCGTTTTTTTGGGGGCTGCTGACAAGCCTTAGTAGCTGTCGTCGTCCTCGTCGGAGTCGTACGAGTCATAGGTGTCGTACGTGTCGTAGCTGTCCAGATCATCCAGGTCTGTGAACGCGTCCTCCAGGGACTCGTTCACACTGTCCACGAAGGCTTCCACGACGGCGTCAGCAATGAGGTCCCGCACCTCATCGTCGCTCAGGCCCGCTACGTCCTCCCGGGTCAGCGTGATGGAGCGGGCACACCCTTCCCCCGTCTCGTAGTCCTCGGGCTGCACGCAGACCTCCACACTGTCGGTGATCGCATCACCGACCTGCCACTGCCCATCGGTGGAGGACACAGCCGCCGCCCCAGGTGCTGGTGCGGCGGGGGTGGCGCTGGGAAAGGAGGGGCTCGTCGACGATGCTGCGGCCTTCGTCGACGTCACCACCACCGTCGACGGTGCCGATGAGTGCCCGGCACCACTGCACCCCACCAGCAGTGCTCCTGCCGCCACCAGTGCCACGCCGGCCATCGCTGACGTGGCCGCACCCGCACGTGCGGCCCCGCGGGCACCACGAGGGGATGAAGCAACGATCGGCAGGGTGCGGGAGTCAGTCATGACTCCATGCTAAAACGCGCCCCGCACCCCACCCGCAACGCCCCCTCACTGGCTGCTCTGCTGCCCGCCGCCGTGCCGGATGGCCGGGTCTCCCCGCCCACTAACGGATGGCCTGCTCTCCCCCACCGCCGTGCCGGACGGCCGGCCCTCCTCATCCGCCGCACCGTGCGGCCCGCTACCCCTCCTGCCACCCCCGCGCCGCACTCATGGGGTGCGGGTGCTGCGTATGGTCAAAGACGGTGCTGCTGCGGCGGCATCCCGCGACACCCCTTGTGTTCTGGTTCTTTATTCGTTTTCCCTTATTTGCCCTTCCCTTTTTTACGTCTGCGAGGTTTTTCTCATGGGCCGCTTCCACCGCCACGACGACGGCACGGTGCACCACCACGACCACGATCACGAAGGCCACACCCACGATCACGCGCACGATCATGGGCATTCCCATGAGCATGGCCACCACCATGACCATGACCATGACCATGATCATGAGCATGATCATGCCCACTCCCACGATCATGGGGACCACTCGGGCTACGCCACGGGGCGGGAACGCATCGAAGTGCTCGAGGACATCTTCGCCGAAAACGATCACTGTGCCGCCCACAACCGGGACGCCCTGAGCGCGCACCAGGTGTGCGCCATCAACCTGATGAGTGCGCCCGGCTCCGGGAAGACGGAGGTGCTGCGCCGCACCCTGGAACACCTCGCAGGCACCCTGCGGTGCGGCATCGTCGAAGGCGACATTGAAACCTCCCTCGACGCGGACCGGCTCACGGGCCTGGGCGCCCAGGTGAGTTTGCTCAACACCGGCAATGGCTTCGGCGGGGAATGCCACCTCGACGCGCCGATGGTCGCCCACGCTCTCAAAGGCCTGGACTTGTCGACCCTGGACCTGGTGTTCATTGAGAACGTCGGCAACCTGGTGTGCCCCGCCGAATTCGAAGTCGGTGAGCACGCCAAGGCGATGGTGATCTCCACGACGGAGGGTGAGGACAAGCCCCTGAAGTACCCGGTGATGTTCCGCACCGCGCAGGCGATCCTCATCAACAAAATTGATCTGCTGCCCTACCTGCCGCTCGACCTGGACACGTTGGTGACAAACATCCGCCAGGTCAACCCCACGGCCCCGATCTTCCCGGTGGCGGCCACCACCGGGGAGGGCATGGATGCCTGGTTCGAGTGGGTCACCGCCACCGCCGCCTCCACTGCCACCTCCCCGGGCAGTGCCCCAGCCGGCACTGCGGGCGCGGAGAGCACAGAGGACACCGAGTAGGCCTCCAGGGGAGTGGCGTAGGCCTTAAGGGTGTGGGCGGGGCCGGCGGCAGGGGTAGCAGGATTGCTGCCCGGGCGGGCAGCCCGCCGACCCGGATGCCCCCAAGGGCATCCTGTCCACACCTACTTCTGGGGGTAGAGCCATGCTGGGAAAACGGCGTCGTGGGCGAAAAATGACCGTTACGCTGCGGGAAAGATGCACCGTGACTGCTAACGTCTGGGGTAGCTGACCTCACGCGGCACCCGCCGCCGAACCCGCGCGCGCCGACACCGGCGCCGGCGGGATTCGCCGCCGGCGAGGAGGTGGTGGGTGCCGTGAGAAGAGTCGAAGACAAACATTGTTGTTTCACGTCGAGCCGCACCTGGCGACTGTTGTGTGTATGTGTGGGTTTTGTGTGTGTTGTGCGGGTGTGTGGGGCGTGAACTCGTTGAACCGGAGAAAGAGTCGGGCACGACACCATGAACATCGACACGACGTGGCAGGGCGAGACTCTCGCCACGAACCTTGAGCGCCGGGGAGTGTCCCGCCGGTCCTTTTTGAAGATGTGCAGCGGCCTGGCCGCCATCTTTGCGGCCGGCTCCCCCCAGTTCGCCGGCGCGGGTTTCACCGCCGAGGCCGAAGAGATCGCCACCAAACTGGGCGCGGTCACCAAGCCGAATGTGGCGTGGCTGCAGCTGCAGGAGTGCACCGGCTGCATGGAGTCCGTCCTCCGCAGCGGCGGCACCACCGTGGAGGACATGGTCCTCAACCTGCTCAGCGTCAACTACAACGAGCTCGTCATGGCGGCCAGCGCCCACGGCGCGGAGGAAGCCCTCGCCGAGCTCAATGCTGAACCCCACATCCTCGTCGTCAACGGCTCCATCCCCGTCGACGAATACGGCGCCTACTGTGTCATCGGCGGCAAATCCGCCGAGCAAGTCCTCCGGGAGGCCGCGGCGAACGCCTCGGTGATCCTCGCGGTGGGCGCGTGCGCCGTCTACGGCTCCGTGCAGGCCGCCCGCCCCAACCCCACCGGGGCGAAGGGGGTGGAGGAGATCATCACTGACAAGCCGGTGATTAACGTCTCTGGGTGCCCGCCGATCGGTGAAGTCATCACCGCCACCATTTCCTACCTGCTCACCTACGGCACCCCGCCGAAGGTCGACGCAGAAGGCCGCCCGCTGTTCGCCTACGACCAGCGCATCCACGACTCCTGCCCGAAGCGCGCCCACTTCGACGCCGGGCAGTTCGTCAAGTCCTTCGACGACGAGGGCGCCAAGAACGGCTGGTGCCTCTACGAGGTGGGCTGTAAAGGCCCATCGACGTTCAGCCCCTGCCCCATCACGCAGTGGAACCTGCACACCTCCTGGCCGATCGGTGCCGGGCACCCCTGCATCGGCTGCACGGAGAAAGACTTCTTCGACAAGTTCACCCCCTTCTACGACACCCTGCCGGACGTCACCGGCTTCGGGGTGGAGACCACCGCCGAAAAGGTTGGCCTGGGCCTGGTGGGGGCGGCGGCCGCCGGTGTGGCCGTCCACGGCGGGTTGACGTTCTTCAAGACCATCAAGGTCCGTGAGCACAACGACGATGATCTCCTCGCCGCCTTCGGCGACCTCCCCGCCGACGCCACCCCCACCACCAGCGCCGAGGGCGGCAGCGCGGCCGCACCGCCGGAAGCGACACAGTAGGCCACCTGCGCACCCCCGCGGGCGGCGCGCAGCCTGAGGGGCCGGCCCCTTACCGGCCCCAGGGACGCGGCCACCCGAGGTGCCGCCTCAAAGTCTGCGTGGTCCCCGCTGTCGCGTCTTCCCTCTCGTGACTTCTTCTCCCCTCTTCTTCCCCTCTTCCTCCCGCTGTCTTCTTCTTTTCTTATCTTTCCCTCTCTTTCTTCTTTCTCTTCCTCGTCTCTTCTCCCCTTTCTCCCTTCCCGCTTTTCTCTTCCCTCTCTTCTCTCTTCCTCTTCTCTCTTCGTCCACGAACTGTCTTGTCCCCGCACCGCAGGAGAACCTTGCACCATGGCTGAACGCGTCGTCATCGACCCCCTCACTCGCATCGAGGGGCACCTGCGCATCGAATTGGAGCGCCAGGGCGAAAAAATCACCCAGGCGTGGAGCGAAACCACCCAGTTCCGCGGCATCGAAACCATCGTGAAAGACCGCGACCCCCGCGACGTGTGGGCCTTCGTCGGCCGCATCTGCGGGGTGTGCACCGGTACTCACTCCGTCGCCTCCGTCACCGCCGTCGAAGACGCCATCGGTGCGCAGCCGCCCACCCAAGCCCAAGTCATTCGCGACCTGGTGCTTGCCAGCCACGAAGTCCACGACCACGTGGTGCACTTCTACCACCTGCACGCCCTCGACTGGGTGAACGTGGTGTCTGCGGCGGAAGCTGACCCGGCGAAAACCGCCGAGTTCGCCAAGTCCATTGGGTCGACGTGGCGCGGCAACACGGAGCACCAGTTCGCGAAGGTGAAGAAGACGGTGCAGGACATTCTGACCTCCGGGCAGTTGTCGATCTTCACCGGCGGCTACTGGGATCACCCCGACTACCGTCTCCCCCCGGAGGCGAACCTCATGGCGGTGAGCCACTACCTGGACGCGCTGCAGTTCCAGCGCTCCATCATCAGGATTTCCACCGTGTTCGGCGGCAAGAACCCCCACCCGAACTTCCTCGTGGGTGGCATGGCGTGCCAGATCGATCCGAACAAGTCGGAGACCGTCAACCAGGTGCAGGTCGACCAGGTGCACGACTGGGCGGAGGAGATCCGCGAGTTCGTCACCGAGTGCTACTACCCGGATGCGCTGGCCATCATGGGGGTGTACAAGGACTACTTCCGCATTGGGGCCTCCTCGCCGAACTTCATGGCTGTCGGCATGGCGGGCACCACCTACCGGGGGTCGACGAAGGGGGTGCCGGTGTCGACGATGCACCGGGATATCCGCCCCGGGGTGATCCTCGACGGGGATTACAGCACCCTGCACGAGTTGGACGAGGAGCAGATCGAGGAGTTCATTACCTCCGCGTGGTACACCTACACCGCCGGCGATGATGCGGGCGTCAAGCCCGCCGAGGGTGAGACGACACCCGCCTACACGGGCCCGAAGCCGCCGTACGAGTGGCTGGCCGACAGTGAGAAGTACACCTGGTCGAAGGCTCCCCGCTACTTGGGCCGCCCGATGCAGGTCGGCCCCGTCGCCCGCGTGCTCAACGCCTACTTGCAAAACGAGCCGCGCACCCGCCAGCTCCTCGACGAGGCGATGGACGCCCTCGACATCACGGTGGATCAGATGAACTCCACGGCGGGCCGGACCCTGGCCCGCGCCCTGGAGGCCGTGACCTCCGCGGAAACTCTCGTGGGGGATCTGCTGCCGCGCTTCGTCGAGGGGCTGCGCCGCGGCGATTTCGACGTGTTTGATTCCTCCAAGTGGGAGCCGTCCACCTGGCCGAAGCAGTCCCGCGGCTACGCCCTCATGGAGGTCGCCCGCGGCACCCTGGGCCACTGGGTGGAGATCACCGACGAGAAGGTGAGCAACTACCAGGCAGTGGTGCCGACGACGTGGCTGGCGGGCGGCCGGGACCCCAAGGGGCAGCTCGGCCCCTACGAGGAATCGCTGACCAGTGGTGGCGGGCACCCGCTCGTCGAGGTGAACGCGCCCCTGGAGCCGCTGCGCACCATTCACTCCTTCGACCCGTGTATGTCCTGTGCGGTGCATGTCCTCGACACCGACGGCACTGATCTTTTCCAGGTGGTGACCCCATGAGTACCCCCGGCACCCAACCCCACAACACCCAGGAGCCTGCGGCCCCCGGCGGGCCCCGCCACAGTGCGGCCCGCACCGGCCCCCGGGGGCGGGGCGCGGTCGATGTGCGCGTCGACCACGCGGCCACAGGCGACCGGGATGGGCGGGCCATCTGGGTGGCGCGCACCTACTCGGCGCGGAAGCTGACCTCCGGGCGCCTGCTGTGCATGGCGGCCGTGGTGCCGGAAGGCTCCCAGGACCCCATCGATGCCGCACTCGTGGCCTCGTTGCACGCCAACCGCCCCGACATTGAGGTGCTGCACAGCGCCGAGGGGCAGTTCAGCCCCGCCACCCAGGCCCGCCGCTACTCCCTGACCCGGGCGCACGGGTTCCTCATGGACAAGTCCCACGAGCCGCCGCAGGACATCATGATCATGCGCGGTGACGTGGAGGCGGTACTTAGGGCGGCCACGCTGCCCGCCGCGGAGAAAGCGCCCTTCCTCCGCCACGTCGACCTCGCGGAACGCATGGGGCAACGCTGCCTGGCGGTCGCCTCCGCGCCGATTGATGCCGACGGCCACGTCGGCGAGTTCCACGTCGAAGGCTTCATCGCCTTCGCGCTGGCACCCCGCACCCAGCTGGCGAAAACCGTGGCAGAAAACCCCAATGCGTGGGTGCGCGTCAACCTGTGGTCCGCCACCCTGCGCTTCCAGCACTGGGCCAACATGGCGCTCATCGTCGCCATGACCGTCACCGGCTACTTCATCATGGACCCCGGGCTGCTGCCGCAGCCGACGAGCGCCGACGACACCGGCTACCTCATGGGGATCATCCGCTTCATTCACTTCGTGGCCGGCTTCGCCTGGATCGTGCTGGGCCTGTCGCGCGTGTGGCTGGCGTTCGTCGCCAAGGACCGCCAGCTGCGCTGGCGGGCGTTCTGGCCCCTGAACTCGAGGAAGGATGTGCGCGGTCTCATCGAGACCATCAAGTACTACGCTTTCATCACCCCCCACGGGCCCGTGTACCTCGCACACAATCCCCTGCAGCAGCTCAGCTACACCGGCATCTATGTGCTCTGCCTCGTGCAGATGGCCACCGGGCTGGGCCTGTACGGCCTGTACAACCAGTACAGTGGCCTGTGGTCGTTGCTGGTGGTGCCGGTCGCGTGGCTGGGGATCCCCACCGTGCGGCTCATCCACGCGCTCATCATGTTTGTCATTTGGGCGTTCGTCGTCATCCACGTCTACCTCGCGGTGCGCGCCGACTCCGTGGAACGCCACGGCGGTATCTCCTCGATGATTAACGGTGGTGTGTGGCTGCGCCGCGGCACCACCCCCATGGACGCGCCGAAGATCGGCTAGGGACACTCCCTTTAAGGAAAGCTGCACGCATGCGCATCACCGTCATTGGCATCGGCAACCCCATCATGGGCGACGACGGCACCGGGCTGTCCATCATGCACCGCACCCAACAGGTACTGGAACGGCAGACCCACCTGGATCGCTTCATGCCGGCCGGGGTGCCGCTCGCCGGGTGGGACACCACCCCCAGCGGGGAGGATGCGCGCACAGACACCATCCTGCGCCACTCCCCGGGCGGCCCGAGAACCCCGGCGCCGGCCCCGCGGGAGGGCTCCTCCCCGGCGGCGGCCGCCGGGCGCCCCACCCCCGCCACCGACGCCCGCGAAGGACACGACACCGCCAGCTGGCTCCACCCCGCCGAGGAAGACCCTGCTGGGCAGCCGGTGGAGTTCCACGACGGCGGCACCGCCGGTATGGAACTGCTGCCGCTGATCCAAGACGCCGACTGCCTGCTGCTCCTCGACGCCGTCCGCGGACCCGGGGACCCCGGCACGGTCGTGGAACTCCACGGGGACCAGATCCCCCGTTTGCTCAACACCAGCCTGTCGCCCCACCAAGTGGGGCTGCTGGACCTGCTCGCCGCCGCGCGCCTGCTGGGGCACGAGCCCCGCAGTGTGGCGGTCGTCGGCATCGTTGCCGAATCCTGCGAGCTCGGGGTGGGGTTGTCCGCACCCGTGGCCCGCAGCATTGACGAGGCCGCCCGGCGCGCCGCCGGGATTCTCCGCAGCTGGCAGGACGCCCAGGCGGCAGAGGATATGCGGCCCGTCTGAGCCGCGCGCATGGCCGCCCCGCGGGGAGCTTCCTCCCCGCCCCGCACGGTGTGACAGATACCGGGGTGACCAGGGGCATTCCAGGGTGGCCTGAGTCGGCGGGATGCCGGGGTGGCCTGGGTCGGCGGGATGCCCAGGCGGCCTGCGGGGTGCCCGGGGCCCTGGGGAACTCGGGCCTCGTGGCCACCCGGGCCTGGCGGCCAGTCGGCCCTGCGGGCGGGCTGGTTACTCGTCCCCCTCGCCGTCATCGACATCGGCGTACGCGATCTGAAACTCCGCCCCTGAGCGCACATCCATGACGATCTCCCCGCACTGCGGGCAGGTGTAGTCAAAGAATTCATCAATCTCGGTGACGCTGTCACACGAGGAACACGCCACGGTCGCCGGCACCCGCTCAATATCCAGGCGCGAGCCCTCAGCTGCGGTGCCTTCCGTGGCCAGCGGCCACGAGCTCTCAAGGGCGAAAGGCTCCACCCCACTGCGGGCCCCCACTTTCACCCCGACGGCGCGGATGCGCCGCCCCGGCACCTGGGCGGTCACGGCGGCCACCACGCCGACAGCTAGTCCGTACTCGTGCATGCCCCCAACTGTAATGGGTGGCCTGGGCTGCACCCCGGGGAAAACCCCGGGCTGCGACCCACGCCACCCACGTGCTGCCGTGTTACGCCACCGGCCCCTGCTGCGAGGGGGACTCCGGCGAGGTAGAAGGCTCCTCAGGGGGAGTGTTCACGGCAGCTGCGTCCGCGCGTGGCGCGGCGACACCTGCAGTCGCAGAAGCCGCCTGCTGGGCGCGCTGCTCGCCGCGCTCGCGGATCTTGCGGGATACCCAACGGGCAACCGCCACCGAGAGCACCACATCGATCACGATCATCACGAGCATCTCCACCTCGCCGAAGCCACCGCCAAACCACATGATGGGGAACAGCACGAGGGAGACTGCTTGCGCCACCAGGGGGAGCGCGATGATGAACGCCACGATGGCGATCATCCGGGAATCAGTTGTCGGCTTGCGAGAGCTCATCGTCACTCCAACTCGAAAGGAATGGGGGTACCCCTGTGCCGCGCCGCCGAAGGAGGGCGAGCGAAGGCACCATACACTTACCTCAATTAGAGTTTTCTCCCACATGGACTGTCAACACGTTGTGACAAACATCAATCGAAAGGTGGATATCGCGGGGTTGCCGTGGGGGTGACACGGGGTTGCTGTGGAGGTACCACGGGGTTGCTACGGGGGTGGCGTGGGGCTGCAGGAGTGCATCCCCGCATGACGTAGCCTAAAACCTACAGACGGTGCGCGGCCCCGGCCCGCACCCTTATCAACCCCCATCCCCCACCTTTGAGGCCAACACAGCCATGACTGAGACGATCCTGCTGGAGCAGTTCGTCGACCCCTGCGGGGCCCACGTCCTGCTGGACACCACACCCGACGGGCAGACCGTCGCCCGCTTCGACTTGAGCGCTATGCCTCGCCTCGAGCCGATGCTCATCGGGCGGGAGGCGGCCGGCGTCCCGGAACTCGTCAAACGCCTCTGCGGCATCTGCCCCATCCCCCACCACCTCGCCGGAGTCATGGCCCTCGAGGGGGCAGTGGGGCGCACCCCGCCCCCACTCGCCATGGAGGTTCGTCGCCTCGTCGCCCACACCGCCACGATGACAACCCTCGCGCCCCGGTTCTTTCAGCGCTACCCGCAGGACACCCGCACCGCGCGGATGATCGCGAAGCAGGCCGCCACCTGGGGTGGCTGCCCCGGCCACTTCCCCAACGTGGCCGCCCCCGGCGGACTGGTCCGCGCCCCGGAACACCCCTGGGAAGAGCTAGGCCAACTGTCCCGTGAGGCGGCCGACGCGGCCGCACGCTGGGACGCCATCGCAGAAGAACTGCGCGACCAGGGTGATGTGCTCGACGCCGGCACCCGCCCGGAGGGCTTCGCCGATGTGTGGCTCGTCGACTCCGCCGGCGAGCCCGACCCCCTCGGCGGGGTCCTCGCCGTGCGCACTGGCCACCCCACCGCCACAGAAGCGGTCACGTCCCTGCCGGCGCACACCTGGCCGGAGGTCATCACCGAAACCCACCCGGGGGCGGCGGCACCCCGGATGACCATCACCGTCGACGGACACGACCACCCCTACCGGACAGGCCCTCTCGCACGGCACACGGGCCACACCCCCCGGGCCGCCCACGCCGCCAGCATCGCGGCCAGCCTCCGGGGCATCCAGCGCAGCGCCACCACCCTCACCGGCATGCTGCAGCCACTGGGCACAGCCGCCCGGCACGCGCTCCTCGACAGCGCCGTGGCGCCCGCCCTAGAGACGGACGAACTGGCCGCCTGCCGTGGCACCGGAGTGGGCGTCGTCGACTCCCCACGAGGGCTACTCGCCCACGTCTACCAGGTGGATAAGGCAAGGTTAACTAGCTGTGCGATTCATACCCCGACGGCGCAAAATGAGTGGTGGTTATCGCATCTTCTGACCCAGGCACTGGGCCACGGCGGCGACATGCGCACCCTCGAGGACGCCATCCGCGCCGCCGACCCCTGCGTCCCGGCCACAGATGCCCCACCCGGGGCCATGCCCATCAGCACCACCCCGGCACCGGCAGGCCCGCCCCACATGCAGACGCGCTAACTGCGCGTCCCCGCGAGGTAGTGCACACCGCACTCCCCGCAGGCGGGGTGCCAGCCGCGGGCGATGCCTGGGCTGGTGCGGGCCGCGCCCGGGCCAGCTGCCCCAGATTCACCTCACTCCCACCCCACTCCCATCGAGCCCATCTCGCCCATCGAGTCCATCGAGGAAGGAACCGCCACCATGTGCCTCGGGATCCCCGCCCACGTCACCGACGTCGGCACCCCACCCCTGGCACCGGGGAGCGTCCTGCTCGGCGGGGTGGAACGCGCCGTGAGCTTCGCCTACCTCCCGGAGGCCACCCCCGGGGACTGGGTGCTCGTCCGCAACGGCTTCGCCATGGACCTGCTCACCGAGGAGGAAGCCCGCGAGACCCTCGCCGCGATTGAGGAACACCAACTCCTCGACGTCACGGTCCTGCCCACCGGGCACCGCGCCCCACCCGCAGGATAGGGCTGGCGGTGAGGGCTGCTGCCCCGCACCGTCCTCGCTCTTGTGTTGTTCCTTCTTGTTCTTCCTTCCTTTTCCTTCTTTCCTCTTTCCTCTTCTTCGCGCTCTCTCCCTCTTCTTCCCGCTCTTTTCTCCTGTTCCTTACCTGCCCGCCCCATCCGCCCTCCTCGTCAAAGGACGACAACAACCCATGTGCCTTGGTGTTCCCGCCCAGATCGTCGACATCACCGACCCCTCCCGCGCCACCGTCACCATTAGTGGCGTGACGAGGGCGGTGTCCACCGACCTCATCACGGAACCCATCACAGTCGGCGACTGGGTGCTCATCCACGTGGGCTTCGCCCTGTCCGTCATTGACGCCGAAGAAGCAGCGGAAACCCTCAAGCAGATCAAACTGCTGGGTGGCAACACCTTCGAAGACGAGCTCGAATCCTTCACGTCCTCACAGATCGAATAGCACCCCAGCCGACTCACACCCCCAGCCGCACCACCCCGGGGGATGGTTGCTGCATCCCCCACCCCGCGCACTGCGGTGTCGCCCACATGATGTCTGCACGGTGCCTGCACTGTGCTTGCGTGATGGCTCCCGCGCGGTGCCCGCGTGTTTTTGCCCGACCCCTCGTTGAGGAAGAAAAACTCACACCCCATGAAGTACGTTGACGAGTTCCGTGACCCCCAGGCCGCCAAGGCGCTCCTCGCGCGCATTGAGCGCGACGCCGCCCGCCTCGACAAGCCCTTGGCGCTCATGGAAGTGTGCGGCGGGCACACCCACACCATCTACCGCTACGGGCTGGAAAACCTCCTGCCGGACAGCATCGACCTCATCCACGGGCCCGGCTGCCCCGTGTGCGTCATCCCCATGGGGCGCGTCGACGACGCCCTGTGGCTCGCCCGCCAGGACGGGGTCCTGCTCGCCACGTTTGGCGACATGATGCGCGTGCCCGGCTCGGACGCGTCGCTCATGCAGGCCCGCGCCCAGGGTGCCGATGTGCAGTTCGTGTACTCGCCCCTCGACGCGCTGAAGTTGGCGAAGGACAACCCCGACAAGGAGGTCATCTTCTTCGCCGTCGGCTTCGAAACCACCGCCCCCTCCACCGCCGTCACCCTGGAGGCCGCCCGCACCCAGGGGGTGGAGAACTTCTCGGTGTTCTCCAACCACGTCACCATCCGCCCGCCCCTGGAAGCCATCGTCAACGGCGGCAAAACCGTCGTCGACGGGTTCATCGGCCCCGGCCACGTGTCCACCATCGTCGGCACCCACGCCTTCAACTTCCTCGCCGAGGACTACAACATGCCCGTGGCCGTCACCGGCTTCGAACCGCTCGACATCCTCCAGGCCGTCGACATGCTCATCAGCCAGTTCACCTCCGGGGAGGTCGCCGCCGGGCGGGCGCGGGTGGATAACCAGTACGCCCGCGTCGTCCGCCCGGAAGGCAACGCCGCCGCCCTGGCGCTCATGGACCGCGTCTTCGTCACCCGCGATACCTTCGAATGGCGGGGCCTGGGCTGGCTGCCGCACTCCGGGCTCGGCATCGCCGAGGAGTACGCGGCCTGGGATGCGGAAGCGAAGTACTCCATCCCCGGCAACCGGGTGGAAGACCCCAAGGCCTGCGAGTGCGGCAGCGTGCTCACCGGGCGGATCAAGCCCTGGCAGTGCAAAGTCTTCGGCACCGCCTGCACTCCCGCCACCCCGATCGGGACCTGCATGGTCTCCCCGGAGGGGGCCTGCGCCGCCTACTACAACTTCGGCCGCATCGATAAGGCCGCCACCGCGCACCTGGCGATGCCGCAGGTGCGTTGACGCCCACCACTCGCCGCACCTCAGGTGGGCAGCACACCGATGCGCGAGAAAGGATGAGTGCCGTGAAGTACCGCGTCGACACCAGTATTTCTGCCCGCACCCGACACACCGCCATCACCATTGGCTGGATCGCCATCGCCATGAGTCTTGTGGTGCTGCTGTACACGCTACTGCGGTGGGACACTGCCTCCTGGTGGCTGAAAATCGAAGCCCCGCTGCAAATCCTCCTCGGCGGGTGGCTGATTCACGACAACCGCTGGCAGCTGGCCCACTACCCGCACAGCTAGGCCACAGGCCGACACGCCACCTGACCCCTTTTTCGCAGTCCCGCACCCTGAGCTCCTCCGGCCCGCACGCACCCGTCACCGGCGCGTGCGGGCCGCGTCGCGTTTTTCAAGGGGCTGTGCCGATGTCCCTGCTCGCGCGTCGCCGCTGGATACGCGGGCCAAGGATTTGCTGCCCGCCCGCTGTGCGGGACTACAATAAGCGGCGAATTAAGCACTTCTAAAGGAACATCATGGATTCTTCATCTTCTGTTGGGGTGGGCGTGACCGCCACCGCCGACGACAGAAAACTGCGGCGCTCCCTCAAGGCCCGCCACATGTACATGATCGCCATCGGCGGCTCCATCGGCACCGGCCTCTTCGTCGCCTCCGGCGCGACGGTCGCCGACGCGGGCCCCGGCGGCGCCCTCCTGGCCTATGCCCTCATCGGCTTCATGGTCTTCCTGCTCATGCAGTCCCTCGGGGAGATGGCCACCTACATCCCCCTGGCCGGCTCCTTCGGCGAATACGGCCGCCGCTTCGTCTCCCCCAGCTTCGGCTTCGCCCTCGGCTGGAACTACTGGTACAACTGGGCCATCACCGTCGCCGCCGAACTCGCCGCCGCCGCCCTGGTGATGAAGTACTGGTTCCCCAACACCCCCGGCTGGATCTGGTCGGCCGTCTTCCTCGCGCTGCTCTTCGGACTCAACTCGCTGTCCGCCCGCGCCTACGGCGAAGGTGAATTCTGGTTCGCCCTCATCAAGGTCGCCATCGTCATCTTCTTCCTCATCCTCGGCGTCCTCATGATCGCCGGCATCCTCGGCGCCGGCTCCCCCGGCTTCAGCAACTGGACACTCACCGGCCCCGGCGGCGAACAAGCCCCCTTCGTCAACGGCGCCGCCGGCATCCTCGGCGTGTTCATGATCGCCGGCTTCTCCTTCCAGGGCACGGAGCTCGTCGCCGTCGCCGCCGGCGAGGCAGAAGACCCCGACCGCAACGTGCCCAAAGCCATCCGCACCGTCTTCATTCGCATCCTGCTGTTCTACATCGGCGCCATCAGCGTCATCGGCTTCCTCATCCCCTTCACCGACTCCCGCCTGCTGGACTCCAGTGAAGACAACATTGCGGTCGCCCCCTTCACCCTCGTCTTCGACAACGCGGGCATCCTCGCGGCGGCCGCCATCATGAACGCCGTCATCCTGACCTCCATCCTCTCCGCGGGCAACTCCGGCCTCTACGCCTCCACCCGCATGCTCTACTCCCTCGCCAAGAGCGGCCAGGCACCGAAGGTCTTCGCCAAACTCAACAGCCGCGGCGTGCCGCTGCCCGCCCTGCTGGCCACCACCGCCATCGGCGCCGCCTGCTTCATCTCCTCCCTCATCGGCGACGGCGCCGCCTACACCTGGCTCGTCAACGCCTCCGGCCTGGCAGGCTTCATCACCTGGATGGGCATCGCCTGGTGCCACTACAAGTTCCGCAAGGCATTCATCGCCCAAGGCCACGACGTCAACGAACTCCCCTTCAAGGCGGCCCTGTTCCCCCTCGGGCCGATCGTCGCCCTCATCATGTGCGCCATCGTCGTCGCCGGCCAGAACCTGGAGGTCTACACCGGCAACATCGAACCCGGCACCCTGATTAGCGCCTACATTGGCCTGCCGCTGTTCCTCGCCCTGTGGTGGGGCCACAAGCTCATCACCAAGCAGCCGGCCATCGCCCCGCAGGACGCCGACCTCACCCGCGACATGCACTAACACGCACACCCGCGCCACGTGCGCTGCACCGGCACTGCACGCATCCTTCCGACGCCGACCCCGTGGACTCCACACCACAGGGTCGGCGTCGCCGCATTGTTGCACGGCTGCACCGCACAGTTGCCCACTTCTTCCCACAGCTTCACACAACTTCCCACTCGGGGTGTGATGTTGTGGGAAGCTGGCGAGAGAAATCGCCCATACACCGCGTTTGACCTGCGGGAATCAACTTCCCATAACTTCCCACATGAGGTGTGAGGTTGTGGGAAGCTGGACTGCGACACCTGCGAAAGCCCAGTTCGCGCTTCGCGCGGAGGCCACTCACTCGGCGCAACTTCCCACAGCTTCCCACCGCGGGTGTGAAGTTGTGGGAAGCTGGAAGGCACAGTCCGCCACCACCCCGCCCACTCAGGCAGAATGCCGCCACCCCGCCACCGCCTTGCGAGGAGACCCCATGGTTGCCGCCAACTTCGACCCCGGCCCCGAGTACTCCACCCCGAAGATCCCCGCCATGGGTGCCGAGGTGCTTGCGGCAGAGATCATCGCCACAGTGCGGCGCAGCGGCACGGACGACCACGCCATCGAGGTCAAAAGTGGGGTGGGCAAGTCCGTCCTCGACACGCTCAGCGCGTGGTCCAACACGGCGGGCGGCTACCTCATCATCGGGCTTGCGGAAGGCGATGGGGAATTCCTCCCCGTTGCCGACTTCGACGCGAAAAGCCACCGCGATAAGCTGCTCAGCCGCTGCCAGGAACTCACCCCCATGGTGCGCCTGCAGGTCACCATCGTGACCGTCAGCGACGCGGCCGGCACCTACCCGGTCCTCCTTGCCTGGGTGCCGGAACTCCCGCCCCGCCTCAAGCCCTGCTTCGTGACCTCCCGGGGCCTCTACCGAGGCTCCTACCTCCGCGTCGGCGATGCCGATCACCTCATGAGCAACTATGAGATTGACCGGCTCATGGAGGAACACACCCAACCCCGCTGGGACGAGATGCCCGTCGACGGCGCCACCGTCGACGACCTCGACCCAGCCATCCTCGAACCATTCCTCCAGCACGAGCGCCGCGCCCGACCCCGCACCTTCGCCGACGGCACCGACCGCGCCCTCGAGCGGCTCCGGATCACCAACCACGGTGTCCCCACAGTCGCCGCGATCGCCACCATGGGCATCTATCCCCAGCAATACCACCCCCGCATCGGGGCAGTGTTCTGCCGCTACCCCGGCACCGATAAGGCCACCGCCCCCGACGGGCTGAGAATGCTCGACAACCGGCAGCTGACCGGCAGCATCCCAGAAATCGCATACGAGGCCGTCCAGCTGGTCACCGCCCGCATGAACACCGCAGCCGTCATCCAGGGCATCTACCGGGAAGACATCCCCGACTACCCACTCGTTGCAGTGCGCGAAGCGATCGTCAACGCCCTCATGCACCGGGACTACTCCCCCGAAGGGCTCGCCAGCCCCGTGCAGGTCAACCTCTTCGCCGACAGGCTCGAAATCACCAGCCCCGGCGGGCTCTACGGCACCGTGACCCTCGCCAGCCTGGGCCGGGGAGAACAATTCTCCACCCGCAACCTGCGGCTGGCGAACTTCCTCGAGATCATCACCTGGCCCGGCGGGCACGGCGCCCTCGCTGAAAACCGGGGCACCGGCTTCCCCATCATGGAAGCCGAACTCGCCCGCGCCAACATGCCCGGCGTCGAAGTCCGCAGCACCCTGACAAGCTTCACCGTCGTCTTCCGGCGGCGACGCGTCGTCGCGGAAGAACACCACGCCACCGCCCGCGACATCGTCCTCCACCACCTGCACGCCAACGAATCCTTGAGCGCCGCCGAACTCATGGCCGCCACCGGGCTCAGCCGCTCCGCCATCCACAGCGCACTCGGCGCACTCATCGCCGAACAGCTCGTGGAACGCACCCACCCGCCGCGCAGCCCGAAGCAGCGCTACCGGCTCACTCAATAAAAAAACCTCCCCACCCCTTGAGGCGCTGCCACCACACAAAGCAAGTGGTTACAGGACACAAGGATGGGGAGGCCAGCGCCCCCAGCAGGGGGCGCCCACGCTCACTGACGTGAGGCTACTTCTTGCACAGCACCGGGGTTCCCAGGGCAGCGCCCCTGCTTTCCACGGGGCGGCCAGACGCGTCGTAGTAGTGGAACTCCACGCGCAGTCGGTCAGCGCGCGACACATCGATCTTGACGGGAACAGCCTTCGAGCCACGCACCGCCAAGGGCGCGCCCACCTTCTTGCCGTCGAGGTACACCGTCATCTTCGTCGTGATATCGGTCCGATCCGGTCCGTATTCATTGCCGAACGTAGCAATCAGTTCGGTGTAGTTCCGGTCCACCGCGTATTCAGCGTAAGGAGCCACTGCATACCAGCTGTTGTAGATCGAGTTTCCGTACTCGCGCCCCTGCAGCTTGACGTTCCAAGCGCCGGCTACACCCGATCCACGGAGATACACATCGCGAAGGGAGACTGCGTCGCACCCGGCGACGGGCTTCCCGCCACCGCCGCCACCGATGGTGACGGGTGCGCCGTTGCCGCCGCTGCTGCTGCCGAGATTGCCCACGGCGCCACCGATGACACCGAACAGCGCAATCAAGGCACTGATGACAGCCACAGCCTGCTTCGCAGTCTCGGCCCAGTTCTGACGGGCAAAATCAGCCAAAATCTGCTGCATTGCCCTCAAGGAGAAGGTGCGCATACGCTCGCCTTTCGAGGGGGTTGGTGGCACCCAACTCCGGGGTGGGGCCACAAGGAAACAACTTTGCAGCAAAAGAGTAGACCCCCCCCGACAATTCAAGCTTTCCCCCTAAATAGGGGTAGGTGGGTGGCGAGGACTCCTCCTCACCCACCCCGCGCACCGGCTCTCGTAGGAACCCACGAGGCAGCGACGACCACCGTGAACGTGCCCGTCGGCACGAACACACGCATCGGCGCGACCCCCACCAGTGCCGACGCCGATGCCTCACCCCAGGGCAACAGCCATGCCGGTGCCGGCAGTTCCCCGCCAGGGTTTAGTGGGCGTCGGCGCTGCGCTCCCCGAGGAGCATCAAGTGCAGCACATGCTTGCCCCAGCCCACCGGGGTATCGGCGGCGATGGCGTAGCCCGCATCCGCCGCCACGCGTGCCACATCGCGGGCCGTCGGCACCCGAGCACCGGTGGTGCACAACAGCACAAGATCCTTTTCGTAGTCGTGCTCTTCGCCGCCCACCTCGTGAAGGATGTCGGTGACGACAACGAGGCGCTCTGCACGCACCCCGGCGATGAGTGCCGTCGCCTCCGCGGCCGGCAGGTGCGTGAGCGGGTCGACGAGCAGCGCCACCTCCGCCGGGATGTCTGCTTGATCGGTGGTCTCCACGTGGGCGTGAACAAGCTTGCGGGCCAGTTCCTCCTGGTAGACACCGGCACCCGGACCCGTCACAGTGATGCGGCCACCCTGTTCGGCGGGCAGGCGGGTTGCGAGGTGCGCGGCCACAGCGGGGGCCACCCAGCCGGCCTCCACGTCGGCGCGGGGCGACGCGACAGGCGCCGCCGGGGTGAGTTCCCCGCGCAGGGCCTGCACCAGGTCGACCAACGCCAGGTCCTGGAACCCGAACGGGGAGCCCAGGAATTGGGCCACCATGCTCTCCGGGTCGGCGAGCTCCCCACCAAGGGCAGTCGTACGGACCTGCGCCTGGGGTTGTTCCTCACTCGGCGGGGTGTACTCCACCAGCTCCAGGGTGTGCAGGAACCGCAGCAGCCGGGCCAGTTCCTCCGGCGCGACACCCACATCACTCGCCAAGTCCTCCACGCTGCGCGGGGCGGACAGGTGCCGGAACACCCCCAGCTGCACGGCCGCCCGCAGCGCCAAACCGGGGGCAACCTCCGCGAGCTCGAAGAGCTGCATCATCATCGCGGTGGCCGCCCGCGGGCGGCCCTCCGCATCACGGGTCGGGGTGACGTCGCGCCAGTAGCCGGTGAACTCCGCATCGCCGCGGGCAATGTGGAAGTCTTTCACCACCGCCCGGCAGCGCTTGAGCTCACCGGCCTCGCCGGCCACCCACACGTACGCGTCCACCTGCTCCCCGCCGCCCTGCAGGGTGCGGATCTCCTCCAGGGCTGCACGCAGCCCCTCAGCAACATCACCCTCCCTGGGTGCGCGCACCCACCGCACCTGCGCGTGCGGCCCGTGGACGAGATCATGGATCGCGGCATCCTCACGGACGGCGATCACCGCCCGGCAGGGCACTGACTCTGCCGCGGACTCTTCCAGGAAACGCGCAATCGCCGGCAGGGCCGTCTCGTCGCCGGCGACAACGACCGCGCCGCGGTGCACCGGCAGGGAGGAACTCATCTTCGGCCCCGCGATATACACCCGGTCGCCGACCTGGACGTTCTCCGACCAATCCTCCGCCAACCCTTGGGCGTGGCGCGCGAAATCAATCGTCAGCTCGCCCGCCGCAGCATCGAAAGCCCGCACCGTGTACGTGCGGAACAAGTCGTTGAGGCCCGGCGGCCACGCCAAGTTTCCGTCGCCCAGCACCACCGGCGCCGGTCGTTCCCCCGTCGCCGGGTCCGGGAACACGATCCGCACATCATCATCGAAACCGGCACTCACCAGCGGCGGCACCGCGTAGCCCTCATAGTCGTAGCCGGCAAGCTGGGGGCCGGCGAACACCACCCGCCGCAGCAGCGGCGTGATGTCGTCAACGCGAACGACCTCCAGGTCGCGGAGACTGATCGGGAAAATGTCCATGGTGCGGCTCGTGCGCATAGTTCTTCACTGTCCTTTACAACAATTGAATCGTGGGGTGAGTCGTGGGTCGGTGTGCAGCCGGGATGGCTGCGGGGTGGGCATACGCGACGACTGTCAGCTGGTCGGGGCCTCCTTCACGAGCGCATCGTCGAGGGCACCGCAGCCGCGCAGCACATCGATGACCTGCGCCCAGCCGTGGGCGCGCACCAGCTCCAGATGGTCGAGGTCAAGCCGCTGCGTGCGAACCTGCCCAATCCCGGGTTCCTGCCGCCACGCGCCCGCCGGATCCCAGCCCGCATCATGGGCGAACTCCGCCGGGGTGGCTTCCACGAGAACAACGTCGCCCTCGTAGGTGGAGGCAGCCACCGGGTGGGCGGCGAAGAACTCGATCGCTGCGGCGTACTCCGGGGCGTGGGCGACAAGCCGCGCCACGTCCATAACACCGGGGTGCTTACCCGCCGGGTAAGCGTCAAGAATGCCGAGCAAATCGACCGCGTGGCCGCGTGCCTGCAGCAGCCCCGCCACCCGGTGAGCGAGCCCACCGCCATAGGAGTATCCCAACAGCCGGTACGGCCCCTCCGGTTGGGAGGCCAGCATCGTATCCACGATGCCGTCCGCCAGGGCGGATTCGTCCCTCACGGCGGCGCAAGCCTCCGCAGAGCCAAGCTGGACAGCGCGCACCGGGCAGGTCACATACGGCACCAGGTGCACAAAGGCACCGGCTTCCCCATCGATGCCGGGCACACACCACACGGGGCGCGCGCCACGCTGCCCCGACGCCAGCGTGACCGCCTCCCACAGCGCCTGCTGAGGTGCCCCGAGGCGGGCGGCCAAGGCCCGCGGGGAAGGTGCCGCAAGAATGTCCTTCATATCGACAGTCACGCCTGCTTTCCGCAACCCCGCCAGCACACTCACCGCCGCGAGAGAGGAACCCCCGGAGGCGAAGAAATCCGCCGCAGTATCCAGGTGCTCCCGGCCGAGGGCCGCCGCCATGACTGCGGCAATCAGGTCCACTGAGGCACCGGCCCCTTCCCGTGGTGTTGCGGCTGGCATATCGGCGTTCATCTCGGCCGGTTCCATCGCCGAGTGCGGCGCGGCCGCCGGGGTGTCCGCAGGCTGCCGCCACCCCGTCAGGACCGGATCAAGCTCCTGGGACAGCTGCCCCAGGGTTGTCATATCGGGACGGCAGAGCGCCTCCACCACGCGGCCCAACGATTCCGCACAGGCTCGCGCGAAGTCTCCCGCCACGCGCCGCGGGTGATACGCCAACACCACCTGAAGATCGTCTGCGGGCGGGCACACGACCGTCATGGGGAAATGCGTGCGCCCCTCCGCGGCGATCCCCACCACCCGCACCGTCGGGGTGACGAGTTCCGGCTGCGGGTAGTTCTCGTAGACGACAGCGGAGCTCAGCAGCCCCGTGATGTCCGGCACGCCAACGGCGGCAGCGATCTCCGGGTAGCTGGTGTGCTCGACCTCGGCGCGCAGTGCCGCCATCTCGCTCAGCGTACGCACCGCCTCGGCGATGGTGACCTCCGGCGCAAGCTGTGCGGCGCTGAGTTGCACCGGCACCGTGCTGATCATCATCCCGACTGTCTCCATCGCCTCCGGCACAGCCGCCGGTCGACCGTTGACAGTGAGCCCGAAGGACACCGGCTGTCCCTGCAGCCCGGCACCGCGCAGGGTGAGTGCCCACGCCAGCTGCACCAGCGCGCTCGGGGTCGTTCCCAGCTCCCGGGCACGTGACGCCGCCGCCGCGGCATCCACTCTCACGGCCTCCAGGACCTCCTCGACTGGGACGTCGTCCGACTGTGGCGGCGCAGGTGCACGCCGGTCGACCCGCCAGGCACCAGCAGCATTCGGCAGCAACTGCCGCCACGTCGCCGCAGCCCCAGGCGCCGGGGTACGGCAATACTCCGCGCAGCGTGCCGGATCACCAGCCGGCGGCAACTGGGGTGCCACCCCCACAGCGTCGCCGTGCAGCAACGCCACCAGGTCCCGCAACACAATGCCGGAGGACCACCCGTCGGTGAGCACATGATGGGTACCCATGACGAGTTCCATGACCTCCTCACCGTCCACGCTCGGCAGCTGCACGCACGTCACGGCCATGAGAGGTCCGTGCTCAATATCGATCCGCCGACGACCAGCGTCCTCCCGCACCCGGGCAGCGAGTCGTTCCGCGAGGGCCTCCGGCACGGCGCGCGCATCAATGTCCTGCCACTGCCACAGTGGAGCTTCCGCGATGACGAACACAGGTTCCGCGCCGGCGGTGAGGCTGACCCGCGCCCCCATCATCGAGTGCCGCCGCAGCAGCGCCTCCAGGGCACGGCGCACCCGGGTGGGGGTGAGCGCGCCGCGCAGGCGAATGCCAACGGCCACCACATAGTTGTCATCCTCGCCTGCCGACAGGGCGTGGAACACCAGCCCCTGCTGCGCAGCCGTCATGGGGACCACGGCCCGCACCGGCCCCTGCTGTTCCAGGGCCGCAAGCTCGTCAACGGTCATGTCGACAGCACCCACATCGGCGGGAATGCTCACCCGCTCACCGCGCAGGCGGGCGGCAATGTAGTCCTCGGCGGCATGCGCCCAGGCGGACACGAAATCATCGGCGGCGGCGCTGACGCTGGCGGCCGCATGGATCTCCACGCTGGGGCGAGCACCGGTCCGCACGTTGATGGTGAGTTCTTCCGTCGCCGCACGCTGCGGCGGGTGCACCACCCGGAATCCTCCGCCCGCCTGCGGCGGCAGCACATTCACCACGATGCGTCGCGAGGACGCGTCACTCGGGGTGGGGTTTCTCCGCGCGTGGCGCACCCGCGCCACCGCCCTCGCGGGGGTGCCCTCCGTGAGCTCCCCGAGGAGACCCAGGTGGTGTTCCTGCGTCATCCAGCCCGCCACCCCAGCGGCGCTCACGTCATCCCGCCCGTGGTGCTCCACGGCAACGGCCCAGGTCTCTGCCTCCGGCGGAAGCAGCCGCCGCGCGGCCATCGCCGCGGTCGCAATCACAACGTCCGCGAGCCCGGCGCGCCGGTCGCCAGCCACATCCACGGCGCAGGCAAACAGGTCAGCGGGAAGATCCTCCCGGATGGTGTGGACTGCGCCGCTGCGCCGCAGCGGCGGCGCAGACGCACGAGCGCGCGCCACCAGAGCGGGCCGCAGCTGCCCTTGGGGGAGCTGGGCGACACTGCCGGCGAGGGCAGCGCGGACGGCTTCTCGCACCAGGGGCCACGACACGGCATCCACGGCCATGTGGTGGACGGCCAGCACGCAGCGCCCCCGCGTGAGATCAACACCCAGCTGCCACAGCACACCCGCCGCCGGGGCCAAGCGGGCGCAGAGCTCGTCGGCGGTGACGTCGTCAGACACGACAACGCAGCGCGCGGACGCAACCAGCGGTTGGCGGGGCACCAGCACCCGCAATGGACCCGGCCCGGCATCGGGGAAAACGGCCGCGACGGAATCGGAGTCGCTGACAACCATGCGCAACGCATCCACCGTGGACATGACCCACTCGGCGGCCTGGTGCACCTGCTCCAGGTGCCGCGGTCCCGGCAGGTCGAAGTCTTCGACGAAAGCGTAGCCGGTCCAGCCGGCCATGTCGCCGGAGGCTGCGAACTGGGTCGCCGCCACCCCGCCGGGTGGGGCCACACCAAACGGCAACACGCCCGCCAGCGCGTCGCCCTCCCGCAGTGCACTCGACGTCCCCGCCGAGGTACGGCCGACAGGGACGCCGGCGCTGGACGTCGGCACGGGCTGGCCTGCCGCGGCCACGATGTCACCCAGCGGGCGCCCACCCAACAGCGCCTTCGGCGTGATCGCCACGCCGCGGGCGCGGCAGCGCGTCGCAATCGTCAGCGCGGCAATGGAGTCCCCTCCGATCTCCTGCAACGACAACTCTGGGGTCACCGCAGCCCGGGTGCAGCCCAGAACATCCGCGATGATGCTCGCGCACTCCTGCCAGCCCTCCGGCAGGACCGCAGTAGGCGCTGCAGTCGCGGCTTCAGCGGTGGAGTCCGCGGCCGGGGTCGGCTGTGCGAGCATCTCCTCAGCCCTGCGCTGCACGGCGCGCAGATCTCGTTTCCCGCTCGGCAGCAGCGGAAGCTCCTCGCACACCAGCACCCGGGGGCGCGCACGCACAGGCAATGCGTCCTCCACGTGGCGGCGCACAGCCTCCTCGACGTGGCGCGCAGCCTCCCCAGCACTTGTAGCGGTGGCGGATGCGGCGGGCACCACGCAGGCCACGATGGTGCGGCCGACGAGGACACACGCGGCAGCAGCAACCCCGGGTGTGGCTGCCACCACGGACTCCACCTCTCCGAGCTCGACGCGTTGCCCGGCGAGCTGCACCTGCCGGTCGAGCCGGCCCAGGAACTCCACGCCGCGGCCCGGAATACAGCGGCCCAGATCACCGGTCCGGTAGGCGCGCTGCCCAGGGCGACGCGGATCGCACGACACCGTGATGAAGCGTGCTGCTGTCTCTTCCTCGCGGTGGCGGTATCCACGCGCCAGCTGAGGGCCCGCCAACAGCAACTCCCCGGGCTCACCATCGGGCACGCAGCGGCCCGCAGAGTCCACGATGTACACGTCCATCCCGGGCACAGGCCATCCCACAGTCGGGGTTCCCGGAGTCACGCGGGCGCACAGCGCATCGACGGTCGCTTCACTTGGCCCGTACATGTTGAACGCCGCCACCGGGTGCTGCGGGTCCACCGCAGCCGCGGCGAGGGTGTCCCACAGGGGCTGCGGGAGAGCCTCGCCACCGCAGACCACCACCTCCAGTGAAGGCACTCGCAGCAAGCCCGCATCGCAGAGGGCCGCGATGAGTGACGGCGCGCCATCCATCACGGACACGCCGTCAGCGGCGCACGCCTCGACGAGCAGATCCGCATCAGCCATAAACTGCTGCCCGTAGACCACCACATCATGCCCGTCGAGCACCCACAGCAGCTGGTCCATACTGGCGTCGAAAGTGAACGAGGCGGTGTGCGCCACCACGGCCGGCGCGGTCGGCTGCCGAAACAGCCCCTGCCGGTGGGCGGCCCACAGCGATGCCAGACCCACGCGGGTCACCTCCACGGCCTTCGGTGTTCCCGTCGAACCGGAGGTGTACACCAGGTACGCCAGCTCAGCGGGAGCATCCTCACCCGCAGCCGAGGCGTCCCGTACGGGCCCGCCAGAGCTCAGTGGCGCCTGCGGCAGTTCATCAACAACGAGCGCGGGCTGCGCGTCCCCCATGATGGCGGCACGACGCCCGGCCGGCAGGTCCGGATCCAGCACCACGAAGCAGCGGCCGGCCCGCAAGCACGCCAGGATCGCTGCGGCGAGCTCCACCCCGCGGGGCATCGCCAACCCCACCATGGAGGCGCGCGGGCAGGCGGCACGGAACACCTCGGCGGCGCGTTCCACGGCCTGCCCCAGGGCGACGGGGTCCCAACGCTGGGCAGGTGCCCCCGGGGTGGGATCCACCAGGGTGCCAGCGCGACCCGCGACGAGGCGAGCCACGGCAGCATCCCAGTCCCGCAGCGCCTCCTCAACGCTCCCTGCAGGTGATGTGCTGCGGCCATCCAGCACCGCGCACACACCAGCGTCAGCCGCACCTTGTGCGTCAGCGCTGCCCGCGGGCGCGTGCCCACTATGCAGGTCCACGTCGTCGACAGTGCAGGTGGAATCCTGGACAAAGGCGCGGAGGAAACTCACCAGTGTGCACAACCGGGATTCCGCCAACACCGGCGGCACCCGCTCCGGATCAGTCTCCAGCCCGAGGCGCACCCCACCCCCAGGTGCCGGGGTGATCACCACCCCGTAGTCCTCCGGCGGACCTCCCGCCACATTCCGCAGGCGCGCCGCGGCGTCACCAAAACGGAACGGCAGATCGAAGGCTTTGAGGTTCACACCCGCCCCATGCAGGTAGTCGGCGACGGGGCGTTCCGGTACGAGGCGGGGCAGCGACTCGCCCCGCAGTCGCGTGTGTGGCCCAAGCGCGCGGAACCGGGCAGCCGTCGTGGCCACAACCTCGCGAAGTGTGTCCTGGGGATTGATCTGCAGCACCAACGGCACCACGTTGACCGCCATGATCGGGGTCACTTTGAGCGCGCTTTCCGGGCGCGCCATGACGGGAACCGCCAACACCACCAGATCGTCATCCCCCGGAGCCGCAGTATCGGCCGCAGCGGACTGCAAGGCCTGCACCCGCCGCATGTACGCCGCCACGAGCGCGTACATCACATCCACCCAGGTGGCCCCCAACTCCACCGCGTGGGAACGCAGCGCCCCGAACTCCTCGGCAGCGAACTCCACCGTCGTCGTCCACGTGCTGCCGGCACCGGCGGTCGCGGCGCGCTCCCGCACAGCGTTCCAGCGGGCGCGCCGATCATCCGCAGGCAGGCGCAACAGTTCCTCGCGCCAGAACTCCGCATCGGCGGTAGCCTGCGGCCCCGCCTCATACGCCTCATCCAGATTCACCACGTCGGCCATGGTGGCCGCCGGCAGCGGGGGCAATGGCGTGCCCGCGCAGAGATGGTTGTAGCGGTCTTGCACCCGCTTGGTCAGCATCACTGCCGAGTACCCATCAACAATGACGTGATGGTACAGCTGCACCACCCACGTCTGCCCCGGCAGCTGGAGGATCTCGTAGCGACACAAGGGCCGGTCGACGAGTTCCCGCGCGGTGGAGGCGAACTCCGCACGGAGCGCATCGACGAGTGCGTGCGCCGTCACCTCTGGTTCAGCCTCGCCGCGAAGGTCGATCACCTGCGGCGCGGGGTGCGCCACCGGTCCGACCTGCTGCACATACTCGCCCCGATCATCGTGCTGCAGCCGGATCCTCAGCGCCTCGTAGTCCTCTTGGACGCCCACGAGAGCTGCGGCGAGTGCCCCGCACTCCACCTCGCCTGCGATGTGCAGCACCTCGCCCACCACGTAGTACGGCGAGGTAGGGTCCAGCAGCTGCGCGGAAACAATGCCGCGCTGCGCGCCGGTGAGGGGAAGCGTCATAGGGGTGGAAGCATCAGGCACAGCTACCTCGCAAAAGTCAGCAAGCAGAAGAGAAAACACACGCGCGACCTGCCCGGGCGCCACCCCGGGGGACAGGTCGCGCGCGCCCCACCGCCAAACATGACTGTCGGCAGTGGGGCGCGCGAAGGAAAAACAGTGGGCGGCACTGCCGCCCCACACAGGGGCTTAGCCCTGGGCAGCCTTCTCCAGCTGCGGGGTGACCTGCTCCAGCACCCAGGCGCGGCTCAGGGAGGTCGGGACGTTCAGGCCGGCGACGACAGCCTCGTTGCCGGAGTTCGTCGCACCGCTGGTCACCTGCGGCAGGGCATCGTAGCCCGGGGTGGCCTCCACCTCGGCCATGTCGCCACCACGGTTGTAGATGACCATGAAGTCAGCGGCCAGCAGGCCCACGTTCTCCGGGGAGAGGGTGACGCGGCCGTTCTCAATCGGCACGCTGCCGTCGGTCAGTGCCTGCGGGAAGGTCATGCCCAGGTCGTAAATGAAGGAGGCACCCGGCTCGGAGGGGTCGGCCACAGCACCGAAGCTGCCACGGGCGTACTGGGAAACCACACCGGTCTTGTCCTTGAGGCCCGGAAGCTTCTTCTTCATCTCCTCGAAGCGCTCCTTGTCGGCGGCGATAACCTTGTCCGCCTCGGCTTCCTTGTCGAAGATGGTGCCCAGGGCCTTGATCTGCGGCTTCCAGCCGATCTCCTCACCGCTGGTGCCGATACCGCCCAGGGTCGGGGCGATCGCGGACAGGGTGGTGTAGTTGTCCGGGGAGATCGACCAGAAGTCACCGACGATGAAGTCGGGGTCGACCGCGGCGATCTCTTCCTTCGGCACCGACTTGAAGTCCGTCTGGTTGATGATGGTCACGCCGTCCAGGCGGCCATCACGCCAGGGGCTGTTGACATCCTTCGGGGTCACAACCACCGCTGCCGGGGTGATGCCCAGCTCGAGGAGGTTATCGATCGCCGGGCCGATGGCGACCACGCGGGAGGGGTTCTTCTTGTAGGTGTCCGTGCCGCGGGCGTGCTCAATCGTGACCTCGCCAGCGTCATTGGTCGCGGACTGGGCGGCGGCAGCGACGGAGGAACCAGCGGCCGCAGCGTCGGTCGCGGCATCCTCAGCCTTCGAGCACGCCGTCAGCGTGAGGGAAGCAACCACTGCGGTGGCGAGCAGGGGGCGAATCGCACGATTCATGACATGGAGTCCTTTCACAAGGAGATCAACAGTGATGAGTGAGGCAAGGCGACCATGCTGAGGGTGCGCTTGGCATCAGTACTAGCTAACGGTCTGGGTTTTAGTTCCGCAAGGGTTCACCGAAAGTTGTGTCCCATCTAACACCTTGGAGAGAGTTCCTCATCCCTCCTCCAGCGCGGCACATGCCGCCGCGAGCAGCGCACGCCGATCACATTTCCCCCGTTCAGTGAGGGGAAGCTCCGGCAGCGAGACCCAGCGCGTGGGAATCATGTACTCCGGCAGCCGCTCGCGCAGCACCCTCGCCAGATCCCCCCAATCGGGGGTATCTCCCTGGGGAACGCAGCAGGCGATCAGTTCCGTTCCCTGCCCGCGATCGTGCGCCACCACCGCCGCCGCACGCAGGCATCCCACCCCCACCAGGGCGTGCTCGACCTCGCCGAGCTCGACACGATTACCCCGCACCTTCACCTGCTCGCCCAGTCGACCGTGATACTCCAGCAGCGCGGACGGCACCCCGTCCACATCCAGCTCGACCCACCGGGCGCGATCGCCCGTGCGGTACATCCGACCGCCATCCCGGTCGGGCGCACAGGATTCCACGAACGCCGCGCGGGTGAGCTCCGGCAGGCCCACATAGCCGGCACCGACGGCCACGCCCGCGATGCAGAGCTCCCCCACCTCGCCGGGCGCCACCTGGCGACCGTCCTCGTCAATGAGATAGACGCTGATGTTGTCTTCCGGCACGCCCAGCAAAGGCCCATCCCACTGCACCCCAGCAGCGCGCAGCGCCCCATAATCCACCCACGTCACATCCATGGCCGTCTCCGACGGCCCGTACAGTCCGTGCACTGCGCAGTGCAGGACATCCACGCACCGGTCCACGAGAGGCGCAGGCACCGCCTCCCCGCCGAGCAAAAGATGCCGCACCCCGCCGGCCGCCCGAGCAAGGTCGACCCCGGCGGCCTCCGCGTAGGAAAGAACCGCCTGCATGAACGAGGGCACCATCGACAACACCGTTACCCCGTACTCGGCAACGAGAGACAACACCGCCTCCACGTCGGAGGACACGAACTCGGCCCCGGGGATGACCACACACCCCTCAGCGGCGACAGGCCACAGCAGTTCCGCCACGCCGACGTCAAACCCGAGGGGAGCCTTGTTCACGGCGCGGAAACGCACCTCTTCGCACGCGGATGGGGTGCCGAACACATCACGCATCCACTGCAGGTGTGCGGCAACCGCACGATGCGTATTAATCGCCCCCTTCGGCTGCCCCGTCGACCCGGAGGTGTAAATGATGTAGCACTCGTCCTCAGGGCGCACGACAGCAGGTCGGGCGCTCGCAGGCACCACCGGCCGCCAGTGCACAGCCTCCAGCAGCTGCGCCCACGACACGACATCAACACCGCAGTCCGACACCCAATCAGGAGTGTCCATGCCGACACAGAGGACCGCTGCCGCACCGCAGTCTGCGATGACGTGCTGGGCACGCACCACCGGAGTATCGGCAGACACCGGCACATATGTCGCGCCGGCCAGCAGCACCCCCGCAGCAGCACCAGCGATATCTGGATGCTTGCGCGCCAGCACCACCACGCGGCGGCCCGCAACGTCACCGAGGGCATCAACAACAGCGCCGGCGAGGAGATCGACATCCCAGGCGCGGCGCTGCCCCTGGGGCCCATCCACAATGACTCGCTCCGGGGAGGCCTGCAGCGACTGCACGAGCATCGCCACCACAGTGTCCGGCACGATCGGAGTGCGCGGGCCATGCGCCCACTCACCTGTGTTTGTGACCGTGCGAGTCCACGCCGATCGGGCGGCGACCTCATCACGGGTGGCCGTCACGATGCCACCACCGGCACCGAAGACACTGACGCCGCAGACTCTTCCCCGAGTTCCACGCCCAGCCCGCCGAGCACCCGATCAGCCAACGCACCTAAGCAACTCAGGTTCGCAAACCCCGGCCCCTGCGACCAACCGGCCAAAGCCGGCACCAACAGTGGCATCCCACCGCACCACATCGTCGGCTGCAGCACCTCCGCCACTGCCTCCGGGGACAACAATCCCCCGCATTCGGCGGTGAGTTCCGCGCGGGCCTGCCCGCCAAGCAACGACAGGAACCACAGCGGATCCCCACCCCGACAATCGACCACGACGTCCGCCTCCAGCTCGCTCACCACCGCCCCTGGGCGTTCCACCTCGAGGTGCACCACCCCATCGACGGACCGTGCCCGGCGCGCCACACCCGACACATGTTCCACGGAATCACTCAAGGCCAGTGCCTCCTGAGCGCGACGGGACAGCACACCCCGATCCGTGCGCGCCAACACGGCGCGACGGGCCTGGGCATCAAACCCTTGCCAGGCTCCAGGATCCGAGTAGAGCGAGTTTTCAAACTGACTCTCCCCGCGCGAAAACGCGGTCGCCTGCGGGGACACCAACGTCAGGGAATCCACGCCACGATAGATCAACTCCTGCGCGACAGCACCTGCGGACTCCCCGCTGCCGACGAGGACCCAGCGCCCACCGGGCGCCAATGCCGCGCTGCGCTCCCACAGCTGCGCCACCGACCACACGCCAGGCGCCGTCGACAGCACATCGGTGGCAGGTCCCGGCCCGGTCACCAGCACAGCATCTGCAGACACCATGGAGCGCCGCCCGGCGGCATCCCGCACGACGCACTCCCAGCGCGCGGAGTCGACCCGCTCACAGCGTTCCACCGTCGCATGTAACACCTCCATGCCGATGGTGCGAGCCACCCACTGGAGATACTCAGCCCAGCGATCGTGTGTCGGGGCGGGTCGACCCCGATCCAGCCAGCGGGCGTAGCCCCCGGTCGCCAGGAGGAAAGACTTCCACGACACCTGCTCCAGCAGCCGATCCACCTCGGACCCGCGGTTGCCAGCAATCGCGGTGGCGTAGGGGAACCCGACGTCCTTCTCTGGCGGGGTACCCAGGTAGTGCCGCCCGTTGGTCCACCCACCCCCGGCCTGCCAGTGTGCGGCGATGCCCCGCTGCTCCACGACCGTGATCCGGGGAACCTCCCCGCCGCAGGCGCGCAGCGCCCACGCCTTCGCCGCCACCGCGACAGCTTTCGGCCCGGCCCCAATCACAACAAGTTCGCGCAAAAGGTGTACCACCCTTCCATCTTTCCGCTAGGCTATTTCACCATGCGAGCCTAGCCTAGCTTGGTTGCCCAGCGAGGCGAATTGAAAGATTTTTTTATGACTCACTCCCAAAATCCCACGTCACAGATGCCGCGCCACCCGATTCTTGCGCGCTACCTCATCGACCTGCCTGCCGCTGAGATCCCCCCAGGGGTGCCGCCGGTGCCGGAACTTCCCACACCGTGGGCCCTCGTCCCCGCCGATTGTTCGTCCAGCAGCAGCGATGCGGACCTCGTCGCCGAGTGGATGCAGCGCCCCCACCTCGTCGAAACCTGGGAACAGCCCTGGCCGGCCGCACGCTGGCGCGAGGACTGGGAGGCCAAGCTCGGCACCCCGTACGCGATCCCGCTGATCCTCCACCGGGAGGGCACGCCCGCCGGCTACCTGGAAATCTACCGCCCGCACCTCGACGAGATTCGCGGCGTGTACGCCTCCAAGCCACACGACCTCGGCTTCCACATCGCCATCGGCGACCCGGAATCCACGGGCCGGCGACTGTTCTCTCCCCTGTTTGGCATCCTGCCTGAGCTGTTGTTCGCCGCCGACCCGGAGTGTGAGGTTCTCGTCGTGGAACCCGATTACCGCAACGAGCGCGTCCACCGCGCACTACGCCGGGAAGGCTGGGTCGATTGCGGTGAGCGACAGCAACGCGCCGACCGCCGCGTGCGCCTGTTCCTGTGGGGTCGCACGCCTGAGGCGCTGGCAGGCCGCGGCGAACCCCACGACGACTCCACCGCAGCTGAGCCTGCCCCGGCCCCATGACGTCCACGACTCCGTCGGCGCACCCGTGGCGAGTACCGGGGCTCGGGATCCTCGCCGTGCTGCTGCTCCTCGGCTGCGGGCTCTCCCTCGCCTTCGGGGCCCGCAGCATCCCCCTCGACACGGTGCGTGACACCGTCACCCACCTCGGGGAAACCCTCGCGCACCCGCAGGACTACTCCCAGGACGAACGCGTCGTCGCGGAGCTGCGCTTCCCCCGCACCCTGTTGGCGATCCTCGTGGGCGCGGCCCTCGGCATGGCGGGCGCGCTCATCCAGGGGCATACCCGCAACCCGCTGGCGGACCCCGGCATTCTGGGTGTGTCCTCCGGGGCGGCGCTCGCCGTCGTGCTCAGCTTCAGTTTCTTCGGTGTGAGCAGCATCGGGTGGACTGCCGTGTGGGCTTTCCTCGGTGCCATCCTGGCGACCATTGCCGTGTTCGGGCTGGCGGCCGTCGGCGGCGGGCAAATCAACCCCATCACCCTCGTCGTGGGCGGCGCCGCGCTGTCTGCGGTGCTCACCGCACTGACGTCCTCCCTCATCCTCACGAATGAGGACAACCTAGATCGCATGCGTTTCTGGACGGTCGGCTCCGTCGCCGCCCGCCCCCTTGAGGTGTTCTTCGGGGTGCTGCCCATCATCGCGATCGCGCTTGTGGCCGGGTTGGCGCAGGGGCCAGTGCTTAACCTGCTGGGCATGGGTGATGACGTGGCCGCCGGACTCGGCGTCAACACGCGACGCGCCCGGGGTGTCGGCATGCTGCTCATCGCGCTGCTGGCGGGGGCAGCGACCGCCGCCGCGGGCCCCATGAGCTTCATTGGGCTGGTGGTGCCGCACCTCGTGCGGGTCGTCACCGGACCCGACTTCCGCTGGATTCTGCCCTACTCGGCCCTGGCGGGCGCGATCCTGCTGCTTTACGCCGATGTCGCGGGGCGGATCATTGCCCGCCCCGCAGAACTCCAGGTGGGTATCGTCCTCGCTTTCGTCGGTGCCCCGTTCTTCATGTACCTCCTCGCCCGGAAGAAGGTGAGCACCCTATGATCGGCGCGACTCGCGTGCCGGGCCGCCCCGCGCTGCGCATCGGGGGCATCTCCGCGGTGTGGCGGCCCCGGGTGCTCCTCGTCACCCTCGGATTGTTTCTCCTCGCGATCGCGCTCATGGCGCTGTCGATCGGGTTGGGCGACTACCCCATGAGCTTGGGCCGGGTCCTCCACGTCGCGCTCAGCGGGGACGGCACCCGCCTGGAAAAGCTTGTCGTGTTCCAGTGGCGGGCACCCCGGGCGCTCAGCGGCCTCGTCGTCGGCTGCGCGCTCGGCATGGCGGGCGCGCTCACGCAGCAAATCACCCGCAACTCCCTGGCCAGCCCCGACGTGCTGGGCATCACGACGGGCGCGTCGGCGATGGCCGTCACCATCATCGTCCTGGGCAGCGGCGGTGGCCTCGCCGGCTGGCTTGCCGGCGTCGGAATCCCCATCAGCGCCCTGGCGGGGGCGATCCTCACCGCCACCGCGGTGTGGCTGCTGGCCCGGCAGCGCACCATGGACGCCTTCCGCCTCGTGCTCGCCGGCATCATCATCAGCGCCCTCGGGCAGGCCTACATCAACTTCCTGCTCATCACCGCCGACGTGCGCGACGCCCAGTCCGCCAAGTTCTGGCTCACCGGCTCCCTCGGCAGCGCCACCTGGGAACGCACCCTCCCCATGGCGGCGGTGGTGCTCCTCGTCGTGCCGTTCGCCGGCTGGGTGGCGTTCAGCCTGTTGAGCATGCACCTGGGCCCGGCGCTGGCGGCGGCGTTGGGGCACAACGTCAACCGCACCCAGTTCACCCTGCTGTGCACCGCCGTCGCCCTGTCGGCAGTCGCGGTGAGCGCTGCGGGCCCTATCGGCTTCGTCGCGTTCGTCGCCCCGCAGCTCGCAGCCCGCATCACCGGCATGGCCACCCCACCGCTGTTGGGTAGTGCCCTGACAGGCGCGGTGCTGCTGCTGGGGGCGGATGCGGTCACCCAGTCGCTGCTGCCCGTCGAATTGCCCGTCGGGCTCGTGACCTCCGGCATCGGCGGCGCATTCCTTATCTATGTTCTCGTCACCACCTCCAGGAAGCACACCGTATGACCCCCGCACGCAGCCACCAGCCCGCGCCCGGCACGGCACAGCCCGGCGCGCCCGCCCCCTCGCTGCACATCACGGGCCTGCGCACCGGCTATGGGCCGAAGGCCATCATTGAGGATTTCACCGCCACCATCCCCGGCGGCCGCATCACCACCATCATCGGCCCCAACGGCTGCGGCAAATCCACCCTACTCAAAGCAGCTGCCCAGCTCCTGCCCACCCAGGCAGGCCACGTCACCCTCGGGGAGGTGGACCTCGCCCGCATGCGGCGCAAAGAGCTCGCCCGCACCATCAGCGTGCTGCCGCAAACCCCTCAAGCGCAGCCCGGGGTGACTGTCGCCGATCTCGTCGCCCGGGGCCGTCACCCCCACCAGCGGTGGATCAACCAGTGGTCCTCCACCGACGAAACAGAAGTCCACGCCGCCCTCACCATGACTGGCTGCCTCGACCTGGCGACCCGCACCATCGAGGAACTGTCCGGCGGGCAACGGCAACGCGTGTGGATCTCCATGGTGCTCGCCCAGAACACCGACGTGATGTTCCTCGACGAGCCCACCACCTACCTGGACCTGGCGCACTCCATCGACATCCTCAACCTCGTCACCCGCCTCAAGCACACTCTGGGGCGCACCATTGTCATGGTGTTGCACGACCTCAACCTCGCGGCCCGCTACTCCGACCACCTGCTCGTCATGAGGGACGGCACCCTCATGGCCGAAGGTGCCCCCACGGACATCATCACCAGTGAGCTGCTGCGCGACGTCTTCGACCTCGACGCCACCATCATCGCCGACCCGCTGACGGGCACCCCGCTCATCGTGCCGGCGGCTCCTCCCCACCCGGCCGGCGATGGTGCCGCAGGCGACACCACGCCGGCGGGATAACACCACCGCAGCCCCGGAGTGGTGCCCCCCACAAGAGCGGCTTCGAGCACACCACATCGGGTCGGAAGTGAGGGCCGGTGGGCAAAAATCCTCACTTCACGCCGGAAGTGAGGAACAATGGGGGTTCCACCGCACAGCCCCGTGGCGTGACACCACCCATGGATGGGGTGTGCGGATGGGGATCCAGCCTGCACATTCCTTGCGAAGGAGACGCCCGGATGACGGTGCCGTGGCCCACAGTGTCCACCACGTCGGTGTCGTGGGATGCCAGCGTTGCCGCGGCACCGGTGTCGCGCCGCCAGCGGGCGCGGACGCCGACGACAGTGCCGGTGGCGGTCGTGCCCACCATCGCGGATGCGGCCGTGCCCTTCCCGACGCGGCTGCTGCCCCTCGTGGAGGAAGCCACCTGCGCGCTGGTGCGGGCACGCATGAGCCCTGCGGCCGCGCCGCTGCTGCTCCACATGGAAGCACGCGCCTCCTCCGCCATCGAGGGGATCACCGCGTCCGCGCGGAAGATCCTCGAAGCAGACGCCGGCCTTCCCGGCACCCGGGATGCGGCACTCATCGCCGCCCACACCCGCACCCTGCGCACCGCACTCGCAGCACAGTGGCCCCCACGCCCCACCACCCTGCGGGCGATGCACGAGGACCTCCTCGGTGCGGAAAGCCCGGACATCGCCGGCCAGTTCCGCACGGAGCATGTGTGGATCGGTGGGGATCATGCGAGCCCCGCGAACGCCACCTACGTCGGACCAGACGCGGGCACCATCACCGCCCTCATCGACGACCTGCTGAAGTTCCTCGACACCTCGCAGTACCCGACGCTGGCGGTGGCAGCGCTTGCGCACGCCCAATTCGAAACGATCCACCCCTTCGCCGACGGCAACGGCCGCACCGGTCGGGCACTCATCCACCTCACGATCCGGGGCCGGGGCCTTGCCGACCAGGGGGCGTGGCCGATCTCGGGGGTGCTGCTGCGCGACACCCGCACCTATGTTTCCGCGCTCGAGGACTACCGGCGCGGCAACCCGTGGACCATCGTGGAATTGTTCTGCACCTGCGCGATCGCTGCCGCCGAAGCAGGCCAGTGGGCCTGCGCTGAGTTGGCCACCATCCGGCAACGGTGGGCGGAACACACCACCAGTCGCGCCGACTCCCCAGATCGCGCAGTCCTCGATCTGTTGCTCAGCCACCCGATCATCACGCGTCCCCAGCTGCACGACGCCTTCACCTCCCGCCACTCCCCCGCCGCCCTCGACCGCAGTATGGTCCGCTTGGTGAACTCCGGCATCGTAGTGGCCTCCAAGCCCGCCCGGGGGCTGACCGCCTGGCGGGCCGTCGACGTCCTCGACCTCCTCGACGAGTTCGCCACCACCGGCGGCCCGCCGCGACACGCCCATCCCATAGGCGGCACGTCCGCGGCACAGGCGTTTCCCGGCATTCCTCACCCGCAGTAGCTGCGCCCCGTCGTCGGCGTGCTACTCGTCCGCCATCAGTGCGGCAATGATGTCCACGGCGGGGGCCTCCACACCACGGGGGAACCCGGTGCCGGCCCACAGGCTCATGGCCTCCAGGTCGCCGGCCCGCTTCATGGGGGCCGTGACGTAATGCAGCTCCGGGTAGGCGGCCGGTGCCACGGCGGAGAACTCCTCCATCACGCGGTTGCTAATGCCCCGGGCCATCCGGCCGCTGAACGCCCGGGTGGTTGCCGTGGGGCGGTCCGCCCACTCGCGCAACGCCCGCCGGTGCAACGGCTGGGTGCCGGCCTCCTCCGCCCGCAGCAGCGCAGTACCCACCTGCACCATATCGGCCCCGGCGGCCCGCGCCCGGGCCACATCCGCTGCCGAGGCGATGCCGCCCGCCGCGATGAGCAGCACCCGCGACGCGTGCGCGTCGATGGCGGCTGCCGCGCAGGCCAGCAGTTCCTCCAGTGATGTCGCCGCGGTGTCCTCCTCCCAGTGGGCGTTCGCCGCCCGATGCCCACCCGCCGCCGGCCCCTGCACCACGAGCACATCCGCGCCCGCGGCAAGAGCCGCGGTGATGCCTTCCGGGCTCACGGCCTGCAGCACCACCGCTTTGCCGGCCGCCCGCACCCGCGCCAGATCTGCCGCCGGCGGGATGCCGAAGGTGAAACTCACGCACAACGCATGGCTCGCCAGCGCGACCTCAAGCTTCGCCTCGTAGTCCGCCACGTCCTCAGACTGCGGGGCCGCCGTGGGATAACCGGCAGCACCCAACCGCGCCGCGTACTCCCCGACTGCGGCGTCGCGCTCCGCCGCCGCCACCAGCCCATGCCGGGGTCCCAGCTGCGACGCGGAGGCATCCCCGCCGGGGGCCTTCGCCCGCGAGGCCGGCACAAAGAGGTTGATGCCATAGGGGCCCTCAGTGAGGTCCTCCAGTGCGGCAATCTCCTGGCGGAGGGAATCCGCCGACTGGTAGCCGCCGGCCAGCATGCCCAGCCCGCCGGCCGCACACACCGCGGCCGCCAACGCCGGGGTGGCGGGGCCACCCGCCATCGGCGCCTGCACCACCGGCACCCGCGCGCCCAGCGGATACCGCCCCCGCAGGTCCGCCACGACGCGGAACTGCACCCACACGACCTCACCGACGGCAAGCACCCCCTCAGGCGCGTCCACATACGTCTGCCAGAACGCCTCGTGGGCGGCAACATACTCCCCCAGGCTCCGGTGCCCCTCCCCTTCGGCGGCGGCCTGCGCCCAGGTGATGTCCTCCCAGGCGAGCACGTCGACTGCGGTGTTCTCCGTGAGGCACACCGGCCGGCCGAGGGAATCGACCACCACCTCCCGATCACCGACCTTTGGTAGCGGGCCAACGTACTCCGCCACCCGCGACACCGTCGCCGTCTTCGCCCCGGAGACAATGAGCTCAGCCAGCCGATCCCGGTCGGCACCACGGAACATGTACGCAGCCAAAGGGTCCATAGCCGTCCAGCATAGGCGCGCCCAGCGCATAGGGCAGGCCCGCGCGGGCACACACAGGCACCGACACCACAATGGGCCACATTCGTTCGAGGACCTCGCGCCCCATTCCCGGGCTGGGCGCTATGCTCGCAGGCACACTGCCACACCCCGCCACCGGCGGGGCCACGCCCGTGGGCCGCACCACGCACCGCATCAAGCGCAGCGTCGCGTGCCGCCCACACCACATCGAGGGGAAGTGACACACAACCATGATGGGGTGGAATCCCACAGGGGACGACAAGCGCCTGCTGCTGCCCGAGGACATTGCGGGAATCATCGACAGCCCGGCAACGAATGCCGCCGCGACGGCGCACTCCACACAAAGCCATCGGGTTCATGCAGGGCTGGTACGACCACTCCGCCGACCAGGCGACCTGCAACTGGCTGCTCGGGCTCTGGGAGGCCGCTGACTCCTCCCGGCTCGAAGGCATCCACGTCGACGACACCGACCTCTACCTCGCGGAGCGCGGTATTGTCGACACACCCGAACCCGGTGTGCCGGCAGTGCTGCGCTGCCGCGACGCAATGGAGGCCGGCCGCGAGCAGATGACTGAGCGGGGATACAGCACCTCCACCGCCATCGCGATCGCCAGCACCCTCCACGGCTACACCGCCCACCTGCGGGCAGGCTACGGCACCTACATCGGCGACCCCGCCACCGGGGAGGCCATCTACACCCCGCCCCAGGGGCGCGACGTCATCGCCGAACACCTGGCCCTCTGGGAGCGATTCATGAACGAACGCGCACGCAGGGACCCGCTGTTCGTCATGGCGCTGGGCCACTACCAATTCGAAGCGATCCACCCCTTCGACGACGGCAACGGGCGTACCGGCCGCATCCTCAACAATCTGTACCTCAGCATGATGGGCGCCCACCACCTGCCGATCCTGCCGATGTCGTGGCAGCTGGCCACCCACCAGGCCGAGTACTACCGCCGCCTCCGCCACGTCACCGAGAACGGCGACTGGTCAGGGTGGGTCACCTACATGACGACCATGACCGGCTACGCCGCGATGAAGACCACGGGCATTCTCCGCGAATTCGCCCGCGAGCGGGCATCGACAACAACCTTCCTCCAGGAGCAGCACCCGCGCTGGCCGGTCGACGACATCGTCAACCTCATCATGTCCACCCTCCTGCTGAGGCCAGACGATTTCGTGGACGCAGGCCTCGCCTCCCCGAGCACCGCACGCCGCTGGGTCAAGCAACTCCAGGAGCACAAAATCCTGCGCCGCCGCACCGTCGGCAAGACCACCTACTTCGCGGTCTACCCCCTCATGCGCAACATCTGGCGCCACCGCTTCTACTGCTGACCCCAGCGACCGCAGCCACGGGCGGACGGGTGCACGAGATGTACTCCCGAGTACATCTCGCCGGAGAGTTGTTCGAAAACCGTCGAAAATCATACAACTACCCCAAAACAACTCTTCGGCGGGGCATCTTCCATTCCGGCCGCCAGCGCCGGGGTCGGAGAAGCACAAAGGCCACGGCACCGGGAGACAAACTCCTGGTGGCCGTGGCCTTCGTGATGGGAAAATCTTCGGAATACAGCCCTCCGCTGGCGCGGCGGGCCTGCCACCCGCCCGGCGTCACCGTGTGCGGTGCGCCGGGTCGAGTGGGCTTGAAAGAGTCCGTGAAGGACTACAGCGGCTTACTTCGCCTTCTCGATGATCTCGACGAGACGGAAGTGCTTGTCCTTGGACAGCGGGCGGGTCTCCTCGATGCGGACCAGGTCGCCAATGCCGGCGATCTCGTTCTCATCGTGGGCCTTGACCTTGCTGTTGGAGCGGATGGTCTTGCCGTACAGAGCGTGCTGCTTACGGTCCTCCAGCTCAACCACGATGGTCTTGGACATCTTGTCCGAGACGACGTAGCCGGTGCGAACCTTGCGGGCGCCCTTTTCCTTCTTGTTCACAGTTGCCTCACTCATGGTTTAAGCCTCAGCTCCCGGAACGACGGACAGGCCCAGCTCACGCTCGCGGATCACGGTGTAGATGCGGGCGATGTCGCGCTTGACCGTGCGCAGACGGCGGTTGTTGGTCAGCTGGCCAGTCGCCATCTGGAAGCGCAGGTTGAACAGCTCTTCCTTGGCGGAGGTCAGGCGAGCGACCAGTTCTTCTTCGGTGAGCTCACGAAGCTCGTGTGCGGGGATACCGGTAGCCATTAGAACTGGTCCTCCTTCTTGACGATGCGGACCTTGCAGGGCAGCTTCTGGCCTGCACGACGAAGAGCCTCGAGGGCGACTTCTTCGTTCGGGTAGCTCATCTCGAAGAGGATGCGGCCCGGCTTGACGTTAGCGACCCACTTCTCCACGGGGCCCTTACCGGAACCCATACGCACGCCGAGCGGCTTCTGGGTCAGGGGGCGATCCGGGAAGATGTTGATCCACACCTTGCCACCACGCTTGACGTGGCGGTTGATGGCGATACGAGCGGACTCGATCTGACGGTTGGTGATGTACGTCGGCTCGAGTGCCTGGATGCCGTAGTCACCGAAGGTGATGCGGTTACCGCCCTTGGAGACACCGGTACGGGTCGGACGGTGCTGGCGACGGTACTTGACGCGCTTGGGGATAAGCATTCTTAGCCCTCCTGCTTCTGCTCTGCGCGCTGGCGACGCTGGCCACCGCGGCGCGGACGCTCGCGACGGTCACCGCGGCCGCGACGGTCGGCGGGTGCGTAAAGATCGCTCTCGCGCTTGCCGCCGACGACGTCACCCTTGTAGATCCACACCTTCACGCCAATGCGGCCGAAGGTGGTGTGGGCCTCGTAGGTGCCGTAGTCGATCTCGGCGCGGAGGGTGTGCAGCGGAACGCGACCCTCGTGGTAGCGCTCGGTGCGGGACATCTCGGCACCGCCGAGACGACCGGAGCACACAACCTTGATGCCCTTGACCTGCGGCTGGCGCATCGCGTTCTGGATGGCCTTGCGCATCGCGCGGCGGAAAGCCACACGGTTGGTCAGCTGCTCAGCGATGGACTGGGCCACCAGCTTCGCGTTGGCGTCAATGTTCTTGACTTCGAGGATGTTGAGGGCGACCTGCTTGCCGGTGAGCTTCTCCAGCTCGGTGCGGATGCGGTCAGCCTCGGCGCCGCGGCGGCCGATCACGATGCCCGGGCGGGCGGTGTGAATGTCGACGCGGACGCGGTCGCGGGTGCGCTCGATGACAACGTCGGCGATGCCGGCGCGATCCAGGCCCTTGGACAGGAACTCGCGGATCTTGATGTCCTCGGCGAGGTAGTCAGCGTACTGCTTCTCGGCGTACCAGTGAGCCTTCCAGTCGGAAGTGATGCCCAGCCGGAGGCCGTGGGGGTGGATTTTCTGGCCCACTACTGAGCACTTCCCTTCTGGCTCTCGACAACCACGGTGATGTGGCTGGTGCGCTTACGGACGTGGAATGCACGACCCTGTGCGCGCGGGCGGAACCGGCGCATGGTGGGGCCCTCGTCGGCGTATGCCTCGGAGATGACCAGGGTCTGCGGATCCAGGCCGAAGTTGTTTTCTGCGTTCGCGGCAGCGGACTTCACGACCTTGGCGACCGGCTCAGAAGCAGCCTGGGGGGCGTACTTCAGGATGGCCAGTGCCTCGGACACGGTCTTGCCCCGGACAAGGTCCACGACGCGGCGGGCCTTCATCGGGGTGACGCGGACGAAGCGCGCGGTTGCGCGTGCGGAAGTGATTGCTTCACTCATCGCTTATCGACGTCCCTTCTTGTCGTCCTTGATGTGACCCTTGAAGGTCTTGGTCGGGGCGAACTCGCCCAGCTTGTGACCGACCATGGAGTCATCGACGAACACCGGCACGTGCTTGCGACCGTCGTGGACGGCGAAGGTGTGACCGATGAAGTCGGGGAGAATGGTGGAACGGCGGGACCAGGTCTTGATGACCTGCTTGGTGCCCTTCTCGTTCTGAGCATCAACCTTGGCGAGGAGGTGCTCATCAACGAACGGGCCCTTCTTCAGGCTGCGTGGCATTGTCTACCTCCTCTTAGCGCTTCTTGTTCTTGTTGGTGCGGCGACGACGCATGATCAGCTTGTCGCTCGGACGGTTGGGCTTGCGGGTGCGGCCCTCGGGCTTGCCCCACGGGGAGACCGGGTGGCGACCACCAGAGGTCTTACCCTCACCACCACCGTGCGGGTGGTCGACCGGGTTCATGACGACACCACGGACGGTCGGGCGGACGCCCTTCCAGCGCATACGGCCGGCCTTGCCCCAGCGGATGTTGATCTGGTCGGCGTTGCCGACCTCACCCACGGTGGCGCGGCAGCGGATGTCCACGCGGCGGATTTCAGAGGAGGGCATACGCAGGATGGCGTACTTGCCTTCCTTACCCAGCAGCTGAATGGAGGTACCAGCGGAGCGGGCCATCTTGGCACCGCCACCGGGCTTCAGCTCGACGCAGTGCACGGTGGCACCGGCCGGGATGTTGCGCAGCGGCAGGTTGTTGCCGGGCTTGATGTCGGCGTTGGCGCCGGACTCAATGATGGTGCCCTGCTTCAGGCCCTTCGGGGCGATGATGTAGCGCTTCTCGCCGTCTGCGTAGTGCAGCAGGGCGATGTTCGCGGTGCGGTTCGGGTCGTACTCGATGTGAGCGACCTTCGCGGTGATGCCGTCCTTGTCATTACGACGGAAGTCGATGACGCGGTACTGGCGCTTGTGACCGCCACCCTTGTGACGGGTGGTGATGTGGCCGTGCACGTTGCGGCCACCGGTCTTGTGCAGCGGGCGCAGCAGGCTCTTCTCCGGGGTGGAGCGGGTAATCTCCTGGAACTCGGAAACGGAGCTGTTGCGGCGACCCGGCGTAGTCGGCTTGTACTTACGAATAGCCATACGAAATGTCCTTACCTTGTCGACTCGCCTTAGGCGGCCGAGCCACCGAAGATGTCGATTGCGTCGGAGCCTTCGCGCAGCGTCACAATGGCACGCTTGGTTGCCTTGCGCTTGCCGTAACCGAAGCGGGAGCGCTTGCGCTTGCCCTCACGGTTGATGGTGTTCACGGAGGCGACCTTCACACCGAAGATCTGCTCGACGGCGATCTTGATCTGGGTCTTGTTGGCGTCCGTTGCGACGAAGAAGGTGTACTGGCCCTGCTCCATCAGCCCGTAGGACTTCTCAGAGACGACCGGTGCGATGATGACGTCGCGGGGATCTGCGATAGTTGCCATTACTTATCCTCTCCAGCGCCGCCGGTCACCCGGGTCACGAAGCTGTTGAGAGCCTCCACAGAGAACACAACATCGTCGGCGTTGAGCACGTCGTAGGTGTTCAGCTGATCGGCAGCCAGTGCGTGCACGTTCGGCAGGTTGTTGACGGACTTCCACGCGGTCAGGTCTTCGCGACCGAGAACCATCAGCACCGACTTGCGGTCGGTGAGACGCTCGATGAACGCGCGAGCAGCCTTGGTGGACGGGGTCTGGCCCGGAACCAGCTCAGCCACAACGTGGATACGCTCGTGGCGGGCACGGTCGGTGAGGGCGCCGAACAGAGCGGCAGCCTTCATCTTCTTCGGGGTGCGCTGCTCGTAGTTGCGGGGCTGCGGACCGTGGGAGATGCCACCACCGGTGAAGTGGGGCGCACGGATGGAGCCCTGGCGGGCACGGCCGGTGCCCTTCTGGCGGAAGGGCTTCTTGCCGCCACCGGAGACCATGGAACGGGTCTTGGTGGCGTGGGTGCCCTGGCGCTTCGCGGCCAGCTGAGCCACGACGACCTGGTGCATCAGCGCAATGCTGGCCTCACGGTCGAAGATCTCAGCGGGGAGCTCCACGGAGCCATTGGTCTTGCCATCAGCGGTGTGGACGTCAAGCTTCAGGTTGGTCATGCGTGTGCACCGCCCTTCACTGCGGTCTTAACGGTCACGACGCCGCCGCGCACACCCGGGATAGCACCCTTGATGAGCAGCAGGTTAGCGTCGGCATCAACCTTCTGAACCTTCAGGTTCTGGGTGGTGACGCGGTCATTACCCATGCGGCCAGCCATGCGGGTGCCCTTGAAGACACGACCCGGGGTGGCGCAGGCGCCGATACCACCGACGCGGCGGTGGGCAGCCTGGTTACCGTGGGACGCACCCTGGCCAGCGAAGCCGTGGCGCTTCATGGCGCCGGCGTAGCCCTTACCCTTGGAGGTGCCGGTGACGTCGACGAACTTGATGCCCTCGAAAATGTCAACGGTCACGTCCTGACCAACCTCGTAGCCCGAGACATCATCCATACGGATCTCGGTCACGAAGCGGCGGGGGGTAACGCCAGCCTTCTTGAAGTGACCCTGCTGCGGCTTCTTCGCCTTGCGGGGGTCAATGTCGCCGTAGGCGATCTGGATGGCGCTGTAGCCATCGGTTTCAGTGGTGCGAATCTGGGTCACGACGCACGGCCCAGCTTCGACGACGGTCACCGGAATCACACGGTTATCCTCGTCGAAGACCTGGGTCATGCCGAGCTTCGTGCCCAGAATGCCCTTAATCTCAGTTTCACTCATTAGTTATTCTCCGCTGCCGAAGTCGTTATACGTCGATCACTTGATGTTGACATCGACGCTTGCCGGAAGGTCGATGCGCATGAGGGCATCAACGGTCTTCGGCGTCGGGTCGAGGATCACGATCAGGCGCTTGTGAGTGCGCATCTCGAAGTGTTCGCGAGAATCCTTGTACTTGTGGGGCGAACGGATAACTGCGTACACGTTCTTTTCGGTAGGCAACGGCACCGGGCCGACCACGCGAGCACCCGTGCGGGTGACCGTCTCCACGATCTTGCGTGCAGAAGCATCAATTGCTTCGTGGTCGTAGGCCTTGAGCCTAATGCGGATTTCTTGTCCCGCCACGCTTGTCCTCTTCCTTCGCGGCCCCACATCGGACGAATGCCCGAGAGGTGGGAACTGCTTGATTGATCTCTATAACGTTGTCCGATCCATGCTCATTGTCAGGCCGGGCGCAACGCCAGTTGTTTTCTTGGGTCTTCCGACGACCGGGTGATATCGCGCGGGAGTTGGTCAACTAAACCGCGCAAAGTCTTGTCCGCATGTCGTCATGCGCCAAGATACGAAGAGGTCCCCCCAAGGGGGCTCTTGCCTACTGCCGCTGTTTATTTGCCATGCCCGCAACGAAGAATCGGTCTCCCACACCCATCTCCCAACCGGGGTTGGGATGAAATGTGGAACATCCTCTCGGCCCACAACTAGGGGCCGGGTGAGGGGTCATGTTTGCTGTGCCACCAGCCGCCTCCACCAGCGAAAAGCTGGGCTCTGCGGTGACCTTTGTGTCAAAGCAACCCTGGTAGTAAACCACGTGGTGGCCTGGGGATGCAAGCGCGCCTGCGCTGGTGTGAGCGGAATAACCGCGTGTCACATTCGCCACAGCTGCATCGCGCACACCGCAAGGCCCACCGAGGCCTCCCCATCGGCGTTCCTCCTCAGCATCCCGAGGGCGTGCCACTGCCCTTGAGCAACCCCGACCTCCACGGACGCCCACGTCGCTGCCCGCCCCGCACTGATCCCGATCACTACTCCCCGGCTGTGCTCATGGCGCCGGCTGCGAGCCCGCGGAAGGACCTTTTCGCACCGCTCCACACGACCCGCCGCCGCGAGGCTCTCGTGAGAGCTCACGCCCGCGACACCGCCGCGCACGATGTGCGTGAAGACGCGTTGCCGGGCGGCTGCGTCGCGATATCTCTATCTCTCCGTCGCTGCCGCGGCGCGGCGGTGCTCTTTGCGATGCCCACGGCCGTTCGCGTGAGCGGGTCGCGGAGCCGGCACGGTGGGGTGGGATTTCAGCGGGCTGGTGTGGACTGTGGACCCCGCGCGGCGGCGGGGAGAGGTTTTTCGATATTGTCGAAGGAGTCAACCTTTTCCTCCCCTTGAATCTTCGTAAGGAAGTACAGACATGGCTGAACTCGTCACCAACGAGAAGAAGAACTCCCCGGCGCTGGCCACCGACCACGGCCGCACCCACATCGAGGACGTCGTCGTCTCCAAGATCGCCGGCATGGCTGCCCGCGAAGTCTCCGGCGTCCACGCCCTCGGCGGCGGTGCTGCCCGCATGGTGGGCGCGCTGCGCGAGTCCATCCCGGGCTCCCGCACCAACGTCCAGCAGGGCGTGTCCGTGGAGGTCGGCGAGACCCAGGCCGCTGTCGATGTCGCCATCGTCGCCGAGTACGGTGTGGCCATCAACGAGCTGGCTGACGCAATCCGCCAGAACATCATCTACGCCGTGGAGCGCATGACCGGCCTCGAGGTCACTGAGGTCAACGTGGACGTCCACGACGTGCACCTCGACTTCGGCGACGAAGAGGACACCGAGGTCGTCGAGGAGCGCGCACCGCGCGTCCAGTAGTCCATGCTCGACCACACAGCCGCTGTCGCCCTCCGGGACGCCATTCTCGCCACCAGTGGGGTGGCGGGAATGTCCGGGGGCCGCTTCGGGGAGATCGCGCTCCCCTTCCCCGGTGAGCGGGTGAAGGGCCTGCGGGACGTTGATGGGGTGCTCGATGTGCACCTCGTCGCCGATCTTTCCGCCAAGCGGAACCTGTTCGACACCGCCGCCGACGTTGAAGCGCTCGCGCTTGATGCCGGTGCCGCCCGTGTGCTCGTCAGCTTCGACGACGCGCACACCACCACATAGAGGTATCCCCTTGACTACGACCAACACCACCCTCGGCGTGCTCGCCGGGTGCATCCTCGCCTTCGCCACCCTGTCGTACGGGCTGTTTGGCTTTTTCATCGTGGCTTTGTTTGCCGTGATCGGTGGCGTGGTGGGCGCCCACCTCGATGGCCGCATTGACCTGGGTCAGGCTTTGAGCTCCCTGGGTCGCGGCGGCAGGGGCTAGGTGCCCATGACGACCACCGACGTACACCCCACCCCACCGGTGGCCCCCGACCCGGACGGCACTACGCCCGCCGCGGCCTCCCCCCGCGAGGCGGAGTCCCGCCGGGGCCGCAACGCCTACTCGGAGAAAGCCGTCACGAAGCTCGTGACGGCGGCGATCCGCTCGGTCCCCGGCACCGCGAGCCTGGAGTCCACGTTTGCGCGCTCCTACCCGCGCGTCGACGTGCAGATCGACGACGAGTACGACACCGTCGCCTGCGACATCATCATGGCCGCCACCTGGCCGTCGCCTGTCGCCAGCGTCGCGGAGACCGTCCGAACCACTGTGGAGGCGTGGATCCGCCGACTCACGGGCATGCGCCCGGTACGCATCAACGTCGCCGTCGGCCCCGTTGAGGCAGGCCCGGCCGTCTCAGAAGCGACCCTTGCAGCCTTCGACCCGCAGCCCACCCCCGTGCCCGTGGTGGCCACCCGGCTGCCCGTCGCGGACGTCGTGACGCAGCCGCCGCTGCGGCTCACCCCCGTCACCGTCGCCCGCACCGTGGACGTGCAGTCCGTCAACCGGGCCCCCGCCATGGAGCTCGTGCCCGTCGACCGCGGCCCCCAGGTTGCGGTGACCTCCCCGCAGATTGCGCCCCGGCAGCCGGTGCGCCGCGTGGACGTCACCCCGAACCGCTTCCACGACACCCCCGTCGTCACCGCCCCGGCACTGCCGCTGGCACCGGTGAAGGTGTTCCCGCTGGCCGGTCAGGCCAGCCGCATTCGGGTCGCAGCACCCCGTACGCTCACCCGGATTGTGACGACCACGCCGCAGGTTGCGAGCATCACCCCGCCCGCCCCCATCCAGCCGGTGCCCGTCACCGTGGCACCCCCGGTGCCGACGATCACCCCCCGCGTCGCGCAGCACACCCCGCTTCTCGAGGTGCAGGTTGCCCGCCGGCCGCTCGTTCCGGTCACGGTCCGCCGGCGCGGCACGAAGGCGGTCTCCATCGCCCAGCCGGTGCCCACCACCCCGGTGACGATCCGCCCGTCGGTCGGCGCGCTGCGCCGCCCCGTCGCCCGGCAGCGCACCATCATCATTCCGACCGCGCCCCGCGCGCGGGCCGCCCGTCTCGCCGAAGGAGGTGACCTGTGAGCGACACCCCCACCCAGCCGGCCGAGGCAGTCGCCCCGGTGTCGGCACACGCTGACACGACGCACAGCGTCGCAACACCGGACGTGCCCACCTTCGTGCGGGAAGCGCCCACCCCGCGTCCGCCGGCGGCGAGCCCCGTCGCCCGCTACATCGCGATCCTCATCGGCCTCCTCCTCGTCGTCGGTGGTGTGCTCGCGATCCGCGAGTACTGGCTGTTCACCGACTCCGGTGAGGGCATCTCGCTGCTCAAGGAAACCCTCGACCATGCGGGTCGTGCGTCCTTTGAGCCGTGGATGTTCCCCACCGGCATCATCGGCGTTATGGTCGGCGTGCTCCTGCTGTACCTGGCCGTCCGGCCGCGCACGAAGACCCACCGCCGCTTGCGCGGCAACGTACACGTCTTCGTCCGCCCGGTCGATGTGGCCCGCCTGTGCACCGCCCACGCGGAAAAAGCCCCCGGGGTGCTCAAGGCCCACACCGTGGCCACGCAGCGCACCGTCACCGTGAGCGTCACCGGCGACCCCAGTGATGCGACCCTACAGCCCCGCCTCGAGGCACTGCTGCAGCCGATGCTCGGTGAGCTGGACCCCGCCCCGCAGCTCAAGGTGAAGCTCAACCGGAAGGGAGAACAATGAGTCGCGCACTCGCCGGCCTCGACCGGCTGCTGACCGCCCTGCTGGGCCTCGCCCTCGGGGTGCTGGGCACCTTCTTCATTGGTCTCTACTTCGACGAGCCCCACGCCCAGCAGGTCGCGGACTGGCTGCATCTCAGCCAGTGGCCGGCTGCCTACGACTGGGAGTACCTCCCCGTCAGCCTGCTGGGCGGCGGCATCGCCGCCATCCTGCTCGGCCTGTGGATTGTGCTGGCGAACCTGGGACGCCGCCGAATCGGCCGACAGGACTCCTCCGCCACCACGGCGCTGGGCACCATCAGCGTCAACGTCGGCTCGATCGCCGACGCCATGGCGCAGAGCCTCAGCGCCCAGCCGAAGGTGACCCGCGCGAACGCGAAGGTGGTCAACGACCGCAAGGTCAAGACCCTGGAGCTCACCGTGACGGCCGAGCCCACGGTCGATCTGGCCAGCCTCAAGCGGGCCATCGCCCAGCAGGAGGCGGCATTCCGCAGCGCGGTCCGCGACATGGACATCGCCAGCTCCTACCGCATCCACCTCGGCCCCGTGGAGCGCTAACCCGCCCACAGGCAGAGCACCAGTGGCAGCGCCCGACAGCGCCGCCACCCGCAAGCACGAAGACCGCCCCCACACCACGTGGGGGCGGTCTTCTGCGTGGACCCAGCGGGCACATAGCTGCGTAGCCGATTCAGGGCCCAGAGGCGGTGGGGCTCCGGGGGCACGTCAGTACCGGCGTGCAGGGCCCGCAGGGTCCACGGCGCCGACCGCACCCTGATCGACGAGGCGCTGAGCGCTGGCCCAAGCGGCACCGGTGCGGTCGACCGCACGCCGAGCGCAGACGGGATGCCTTCGGCAAGGACGTGGGCGCCCCTGAACGAGCGTCCGGCGTGGGTGAAGGATCGTGAGCGTGCCCGCCCGGTGCCGCGCGCTGGAGAGACTTGCACGCAGCAGCCTTCCGCGCCCCCTATTGCTGCGGGCACGTGAATCTCGCCCGCACCCGGGCATAGCAAAACCCCCGCAGGAAAAACCTGCGGGGGTCGTGCGAAGCGTAGGAACAGTGTGGGCTCTGAGGCCCAGGCCTAGCGCCTGGGGGTCAGCGGCTCACGAGTAAGAGTCAAAAAGTCTTACTTGATGATCTTGGTGACGCGGCCAGCGCCGACGGTGCGGCCACCCTCGCGGATAGCGAAGCGCAGGCCCTCGTCCATGGCGACCGGCTGGATCAGGGTGACGGACATGTCGACGTTGTCGCCGGGCATGACCATCTCGGTGCCCTCGGGCAGCTTCACGACACCGGTCACGTCGGTGGTGCGGAAGTAGAACTGCGGGCGGTAGTTGTCGAAGAACGGGGTGTGGCGGCCGCCCTCATCCTTGGACAGGATGTAGACGGAACCCTCGAACTCGGTGTGCGGGGTGTAGGCGCCCGGAGCGGCCACGATCTGGCCACGCTCGACGTCCTCGCGCTTGATGCCACGGAGCAGCAGGCCACAGTTGTCGCCAGCCTCGGTGTAGTCGAGCAGCTTGCGGAACATCTCGATGCCGGTGACGGTGGTCTTGGTGGACTTCTCGCGGATACCGAGAATCTCGACCTCGTCGTTGACGTTGAGCTTGCCGCGCTCCACACGACCGGTGACGACGGTGCCACGGCCGGTGATGGTGAAGATGTCCTCGATCGGCATCAGGAACGGCTTGTCGGTCTCGCGGACCGGGTCCGGGATGTTCTCGTCGCAAGCCTTCATCAGCTCGACGATCTTGGCGGTCCACTCCGGGTCACCCTCGAGGGCCTTCAGAGCGGAAACCTGGACGATCGGAGCCTCTTCGTCGAAGTCCTGCTCGGCGAGCATCTCGCGAACTTCCATCTCGACGAGCTCGATCATCTCTTCGTCGACATCCGGGGAGTCGCACTTGTTCAGGGCGACGAGGATGTAGGGGACGCCAACCTGGCGAGCCAGCAGCACGTGCTCGCGGGTCTGCGGCATCGGGCCGTCGGTGGCGGCGACCACGAGGATCGCACCGTCCATCTGAGCGGCGCCGGTGATCATGTTCTTGATGTAGTCGGCGTGGCCCGGAGCGTCGACGTGAGCGTAGTGACGCTTCTCCGTCTGGTACTCAACGTGGGAGATGTTGATCGTGATGCCACGCTCCTTCTCCTCCGGCGCCTTGTCGATGGCGTCGAAGGCGAAAGCCTGGTTCAGCTCCGGGTACTCGTCAGCCAGAACCTTGGTGATGGCTGCGGTCAGGGTGGTCTTACCGTGGTCGACGTGACCAATGGTACCAATGTTGACGTGCGGCTTCGTACGCTCGAACTTCGCCTTTGCCACTGTATGTCCTCCTGGACTTCGCGGTGGCTACGACTCTCGCAGCCACGTAAGGTGGTGTACTACTTGGCAACAACCGCGGAAGCGGCCGCTTGAAAAAGTAGCGGTAAATTTGTGCCAGTTACCCGATACTAGAGACACACCCGCTGAATTCACAAATCCAGCGGCTGTTGTCGTGGTAGGGGTCTACGGCCCGGTCAGTTCCTCGCGGGCCCATGTCGCACTCCCGGGGTGGGGGTGTGCACGGTGCGAGAAACTCACCGAACCGCCCCCGCGACCTGCATGATCGCGGGGAGCAGTGTGGGGCTTCGTTTAGGAAGCGGTGCCGTTACGCTCGGCGATGATCTCGGCCGCCACGTTGGCGGGCACCTCCGCGTAGGAGTCGAAGATCATGGAGTAGTTGGCGCGGCCCTGCGTCTTGGAACGCAGGTCGCCAACGTAGCCGAACATCTGGGACAGCGGCACCTTGGCCTTGACCAGCTTGGCGCCGGCGCGGTCCTCCATGGCCTGGACCTGGCCACGGCGGGAGTTGACGTCGCCGATGACCTCGCCCATGTACTCCTCGGGGGTGGTGATCTCGACGGCCATGACCGGCTCCAGCAGGACCGGCTTTGCCTTCGCGACAGCTTCCTTCAGGGCCTGGGAACCAGCAACCTTGAAGGCCATTTCGGAGGAGTCGACCTCGTGGTACGCACCATCGAGGACGGTGGCCTTGATGTTGACCAGCGGGAAGCCAGCCAGGTAGCCGTACTGCATCGCGTCCTGGATACCAGCATCGACGGAGGGGATGTACTCCTTCGGGATGCGGCCACCGGTGACGGCGTTTTCGAACTTGTAGATCGCGGACTCGCCCTCTTCGAGGGTGTCTGCCTCCGGAGCATAGGGCTCGATGGCGATGATGACGCGCGCGAACTGACCGGAACCACCGGTCTGCTTCTTGTGGGTGTACTCGAGCTTCTCCACGGGCTTGCGGATGGTCTCGCGGTACGCCACCTGCGGGGCACCAACGTTTGCCTCGACCTTGAACTCGCGCTTCATGCGGTCGACCAGCACGTCGAGGTGGAGCTCGCCCATGCCGCCGATGACGGTCTGGCCGGTCTCCTCGTCGAGCTTGACGGTGAAGGTCGGGTCCTCTTCGGCCAGCTTCTGGATAGCGTTGGACAGCTTCTCCTGGTCGGCCTTGGTCTTCGGCTCGATGGCGACCTCGATAACCGGGTCCGGGAAGTCCATGGACTCCAGGATGATCTGGTCGTTGGAGTCACACAGGGTGTCGCCGGTGGTGGTGTCCTTCAGGCCGATGAACGCGTAGATGTTACCTGCGCGTGCCTCGTCAACAGGGTTCTCCTTGTTGGCGTGCATCTGGAACAGCTTACCGATGCGCTCCTTCTTACCCTTGGTGGAGTTCGCCACCTGGGCACCCGGCTCAACGATGCCGGAGTAGACGCGCACGAAGGTCAGCTTGCCGAAGAACGGGTGCGCAGCAATCTTGAACGCCAGGGCCGCAAAGGGCTCCTCGACGGACGGCTTGCGGGTCAGTTCCTTGGACTCGTCGCCGACAGCGTGGCCGTGGACCTCGCCGATGTCCAGCGGGGACGGCAGGTAGTCGATGACGGCGTCCAGCAGCGGCTGGATGCCCTTGTTCTTGTAGGCGGAGCCACACAGCACCGGGTAGACCTCGGAGGCGACCGTCATCTTGCGGATGGCAGCCTTGATCTCTTCCTTGGTCAGCTCCTCGCCGCCGAAGTACTTCTCCATGAGCTCTTCGTCGGACTCAGCCACGGTCTCGAGCAGCTTCTCGCGGTACTCGGCAGCCTTGTCAGCCAGGTCGGCCGGGATGTCGACGATCTGCGGCTCAGCGCCGGCCTCGACCTTGCCGGGCCACATGAAGGCCTTCATCTCGATGAGGTCGACGATGCCGTCGAAGTCATCCTCAGCACCGATCGGCAGCTGCATAACCAGCGGCTTGGCACCCAGGCGGTCAATGATGGTCTGGACGGTGAAGTAGAAGTCCGCACCCATCTTGTCCATCTTGTTGACGAAGCAGATACGGGGAACGTCGTACTTCGCAGCCTGACGCCACACCTGCTCGGACTGGGGCTCCACGCCCTCCTTGCCGTCGAAGACGGCGACAGCGCCGTCGAGGACACGCAGGGAGCGCTCGACCTCGACGGTGAAGTCGACGTGGCCGGGGGTGTCGATGATGTTGATCTGGTTGCCGTTCCAGAAACAGGTGACCGCAGCGGAGGTAATGGTGATACCGCGCTCCTTCTCCTGCTCCATCCAGTCGGTGGTCGACGCGCCATCGTGGGTCTCGCCCACCTTGCGGTTGATACCGGTGTAGAAGAGGATGCGCTCCGTAGCGGTGGTCTTACCGGCATCGATGTGGGCCATGATGCCGATGTTGCGAACCTTATTGAGGTCCTTAAGCACTTCTTGTGCCACTGTTACTTCCCAACTTAAAAGATGTAAATGTACCCAACCCCAGGATTGTCAGGGCCGGATTTTTCGGGCTAGACACCGAACCCCGCCGGCGAAAACATCGAGGGCGGGGAAAGGTGCGTTTTACCAGCGGTAGTGAGCGAAGGCGCGGTTGGCCTCTGCCATCTTGTGGGTGTCCTCGCGACGCTTCACGGAAGCGCCGAGGCCGTTGGCGGCATCGAGGATCTCGTTCGCAAGACGCTCAGTCATGGTGTTCTCGCGACGCTGGCGGGTGAAGTTGACGAGCCAACGCAGAGCCAGGGTGTTGGCACGGCCGGGGCGAACCTCAACCGGCACCTGGTAGGTGGCGCCACCCACGCGGCGGGAACGAACCTCGAGGTCCGGCTTGATGTTGGCCAGAGCCTTGTCGAGGGTGCCGACCGGGTCGGTGCCGGTCTTCTCGCGGCACATTTCCAGGGCACCGTAGACGATGCGCTCGGCGGTGGACTTCTTGCCGTCCAGGAGGACCTTGTTGACCAGCTGGGTCACGACCTCGGAACCGTAGACCGGGTCCTTGACGACGGGGCGCTTCGGGGCTGCACCTTTACGCATGGTTTACTTCTCCTTCTTGGCGCCGTAGCGGGAGCGGGCCTGCTTGCGGTCCTTGACACCCTGGGTGTCGAGGGTGCCGCGGATGATCTTGTAGCGGACACCCGGGAGGTCCTTCACACGACCACCGCGCACGAGCACCATGGAGTGCTCCTGCAGGTTGTGACCCTCACCCGGAATGTATGCGGAGACCTCAATACCGGAGGTCAGGCGCACACGAGCAACCTTACGGAGAGCGGAGTTCGGCTTCTTCGGGGTGGTGGTGTACACACGGGTGCACACACCACGGCGCTGCGGGGAGCCCTTCAGGGCCGCAGTCTTGACCTTGGCGGTCTTATCGTGGCGGCCCTTACGGACCAGCTGCTGGATAGTAGGCATAAACCATCTTTCATAGGTGACCGGCCCAACAAAGACAGCTACCTGGGTACCAAAAGAGGCTGTGGTGCTGGAGCTTCGTCCATCGTGACTGCCGCACCACGGTGCGGGGCCACTAGATCGCGGGCGGGGCACAAGGCTCGCGCCGCGCGCCCGACCGGTCAGTACTTCTACGTGTTTACGTGTTGCATGCGCCGCACCGGGTGCGGGCACACTGATCCCAAAAGACAGGGACTTAAGCACACTACCGCAGGTCGCAGCGTTTACCTAATCCCCGCCGCCCGCCGATTCGCGGGCCGAATGACGGGAGTGGCCGGGACCTAGGCGTCCAGCGCGGCGAGCAGCTCCCGCGCGAGGGCCTCGGCACGGGTGGGCTTCTTCCTGCGGGGCAGGCCGGCGACCCAGCGCCGCAGGAGCGGCAGCGCGGTGGCGTCGGGCGGGACCGCGCCCGCGTTTTCCGGGGCACCCAGGGAGGGCGCTAGCTCCAGCAGGGCCTGCAGGAGCTCGTCCAGACCCCCCAACGGCATGAACCCCACCTGGTATTCCACCATGTCGGCCAGCACCGTCCAGCTGAACGCCAAGGCTTCGGCGTCGTAGGCGAGGTCCACCAGGATGCGGGCGGTGCGACCGGGGTGATGGTAGCGCCCCGAGTCCGTGGTCGGCAGGAGCCTTGGGGCGGGGAGGTGCTCCCGAAACATGCCGCGCTCGTACCAGGTGGTGAAGAGTTCCTCGGTGTAGTCGTCCAGCCGGTTGCGCCAGGCGCGCAGCCACACCAGTGCCGTGGTGGCGGCCTCTTCGTCGAAGGGGGTGGCGGCATACGCCCAGGCGCCCGGTGTTTCCGAGGTGCCGAAGTAGTGCATGGGAGCATCCCCTACCAGCCTTTTCGTCACCCGGCGCATCCACTGCGGATCGTTGCGCCGTGGGTTGTAGTGGATGGGTGTGGGAGAGGCGGCGATCTCTTCCGGGGTGGGGCGCGGTGGGGGCGCGGGGTGCACGTAGGTGCCGTTTTCCGCCTCCCGGCGCGCCGCGGCGGCGTTCGCTGCGTCGGCGGCGAGTGCCTCGGCGTCTGCCTGGCGGCGTGCACGGTGCCGCACGATCGGCATGTACAGGGCCACGCTCCCCGGGAGGGCGATGCACTCCTCGGGCGGGTAGGGCTCCGGCACCAGCTGTGCGAGCTGTTCCGCGGCTAGGGCCGCGTGCTTCGGATCGGCCTCCAGGCGGTCCAGGTGGCGGGCGATTGCACCGCGCAGCCCCGAGGGGTCCTTCGCCCAGTTTTCTTCCACCTGCTCGTGTGCGGGCCGCCACAGCACCACGGTGCGGCGATCAAGTTCTTCCGCCAGGTGCTCCGGGAGTTCGCGCGCGGGGAAGCACACGAGGTCCACCCTCTTCAGCGCTTTCTCCAGGTCGTAGACCTCCACCGGGCGGCCGGCGGCGGCATCGATCCTGGCGATGAGTTCCTCCACGCCGATAACAGCCGAGGAGTCCTGGGCCCAGGACAACAGGGGCGGCCCCTCGGCCAGCCACGACAACACGCGTTCTTCCAGCGGCATGACCCACCAGTAGCGTTGGGGCCACGCGTGCTTCCAACGGTCGTGGAAACCCACCCGGCCGGCGCCGGCCGGGTCGCGCTCGTAGAGCCACAGCCACGCCTGCAGGCTGCCGACCAGTGCGCCAGCGCCGCCGTCGGCGTAGTGGCGCTCGAGGGTCTTCTTGTGCTCCCGGGAGGGGGTGAATGGCCCCCGCAGCAGGCTCGCGAGGCGCTCCGGGTCGTGCGCGCCCAGGCGGCGCACGCCCTCGAGGAGGGCGTACACATCCGTCTGCGCACCCGGGTCCAGCATGGTGGGGCTGAGCCCGTCTAACTCGTAGGTGAAGGCGTTCTCGACGGCGTTGTAGAAGCTGTACGCCTCGCCGGTGATATCCCCTCCGTGGTTCCGCCACGCGCTCTTGATCGCCAGGGCGCGCTGCAAAGACTCCACGTCCACCCCGTACTCCATGCCGGGGGCCTCAACCCCGGCGTTCAGCTCCGCCTGCGGCTGCAGGCGCGGCAGGGTCGGCACCGGCGGCGCGAGCTGAGGCTGCGGACCCCACAGCGCCACCGGGGCAGGTTCCTCTTCCGGGGGTGCAAGTTCCGCGGGGTCCACGCCCCAGGCGGCGCACAACCGGCCCAGCGGCCCGGCGACCCGGCCGCCCGGGTCGGCCTCCGCCACCAGGCGCAGCGCCGCCACCGCTGTGGGACGCTCGGCCGGGGCGGGGCGGGCGTGAAGGTGCCCGATGATGGTCCGCAGCCCGATCTGGGTGGGCAGTGCCACCGCCGCGGCGACCACGGCGGCCAGCCGCACGTCCGCGGCACCCGGGGGTTCCTCCTCCCCCTGCGTGAGCAGCGCCGGCAGCAGTCGGTCGACGACTGGGCGGCTGCCGCCAGCGGCGAGGACCTCGATCATTTCGGTGGCGTGCGCCCGCACGTACTCCTCCCGCAGGCCGTAGCCCCCGCCCGTGGAGGCGCCGTGCGCGCCGAGGAAGTCCCACACCTCTAGCACGAGTGCCCGCTGCGGCGGGCTGGTGACCTGCTGCAGGCCCTGCAGCATCACGTCCTCAATGTCGCGCGGGGACACCTCCCCCTCGATCGCGAGGTCAATCACCCCGCTCAGCACGCTGCCGTCGAAAGGTTCGCTGGCGCTGCGGGACGCCATACCCGCCGCGCCGGCGAGGAACAGGTCCTTCCACATACTGCGCTCCAGGGGCGACCAACTGGCGTACCGGGGCCTGGGGTGGGCGATCATCCAGGCGGTCTGCGCCTGGTGGCGTTCGTGCCTGCCCAACTGCTCCCAAGACCGCTGTAGTTCAGGACCCGCGCCGAAGTTGCGGACAGGCCAGATGCCTTCGCCGGCGGCGCTGCCGAGTGTCACAAACCAGGAGTCGGCGCCCAACCAGTTGACGCACAGGCGTGCCGTCGGCTGGATCGTAAAGCCGTACTCGGCGGCCAGGCCGAACAGGAGGTTGCGGCCGCCCTGTCCCCAGACCAAGGCGCGGCGCTGCGCACAGTCAAACAGTGCCCGCGCCGCCCGCCGCCCCAGGTGGGCGAGCTCCGCATCGAAGTAGCCGGGGGTGTCCCTCAAGGCACCCCAGGTGAATCCCTCCAGCAGGAAGCACGGCGAGGCCCCATAGCGCAGCACCAGCAGCACCCGCACCGCCTGCAGGCGACGAATTTCATCCACCGGCAGCGCCCCCGGCGGGGGCGGTGTGCCGTCATAGGCCACCCGGTCGACCGGCACCGCATTCTGCAGCGTGGCGAAGCCCCGGCCGTCGATCCGCCGCAGCGCCGCCCGGAAGCCCTCCTGCCAGCCCGGTGGGAGGGACACCTCAGGCATGCGGACGCCCGTGGCATTGTCCTCCCACCACCCGAGGCCACCCAGCCGGTCCAAGTAGTCGTCCACCCCGGCCTGCACCGCCTGGGCCTCCGGGGGCAGCGCCGCATAAAAACTCGGCTCCTCGTAGCGGCGGTCGAAGGGCAGCTCCCCCGCCCCGGCCGCGGCGTGTTCCTCTGATGCGAAATCGGCAGACATACCCCATACCTAGCAGCAGCGCCCCGCCACCGCAGCGGATTCGGCCCACACTTTTGCCAAAGACTTATCCATTCGAGTGCGGCCCTGCGCGGGGCGCGCACGGCGCGGGCGGGCACTCGGCGCACCCGGGGTGGCCGCCGGATTGTGAGCGAAAACGCTGCGCGTAACCGGGCGGCGGTGCTTAGATGGGCGCATGACGACGGGGATCATTCACGGGCACAGCACCCTGCAGGAGGCTGGCGACGGCGGGCACCTGCGGCTGGCTGTCGCGCAGGCGCTCACCCCGGATGGGCCGGTGGCGGAGCCGCGGTTTTTCCGCGGCATCGCGCGGGAGCCGCACCTGGTGGCCGCCGCGCTGAGGGCGTTGGGGGCGTTGGCGGGGCGGCGCTACACCTCGGCGCGGGGCACCATCCACCACGCCGACCCCATCATCAGCGCCCAGGGCGACCGCCTGCGCATCGAGTCGTTTTCCCTATGCACCGGGGTGTACGCCCGCCTGGACGTTTTCGCCAGCGGCTTCAATCAGGGCCACATCGGGTTCGGCACTACCAACGTCGACATCGGTCCCGACACCCAGGCGGCGCTAGCGCAGGTCCGGCCCGGTGCACCGCTAGCCATCAGCGTCGGCGCGGACGCCCTCGACATCACCGCCGCCACCCCGCAAGGGGTGGCGCAGCTGAGCGAGAGGCAGGTTAGGCTGCCGCCGCTGTGGCTCAAGGCCCTGGGCAACACCAGCGAGATCGCAGGATTTCTCCAGCCCGCATTCGACGCGCCGCCTGCCGCGGTGCGGCGCTTCGTGGCCTCCCTGCCCAGCAGCAGCGGGCGCCGCGCCCGCGGCTACCTCAGCTACCGGCGGGGCGCACTCATCTTCGGCGCGCGGCAGGCGCCCGGCGCGGTGGAGGTCGTGCACCACCCCCGCCTGGAGATCCTGCGCCCCTTCGTCGCAGCACTAGGCGGCGATACCGCCCGCGCACCCCAGGCAGGGGCACCGGCGGCGGACACCGCGGCCGCGCGGCCGGGGGCGCAGGTGGGGGCGCAGGCACTGCCGGTGGGAAGCTTAAGGGTGTACGGCCCGGAGGCGGGCACCCGGCGCGGGGCCGCGGCGGCAGGGGTTGCTGCGGTAGAGCTCGCGCTGCCGCACGGGCGGCTGACGGTAATGCTCTCCCCGGGGGCGGAGAGAGGATTTTCCGGCGAAGGCTCTTTACTCACCCGACTGGCTCAGGCGGGCGGGGCCACGGATGCGGGTGATGTGGCCCGCGTGCACGAGCACCTGGCGTTCGACGCCCGCCTCGAGGTGCCTGCCCTCGCGGCGGCCACCGGCCTGAGCGAGGCGCGGGTACGGGCGGCACTGCTGGCGTTGCAGACCTCAGGGAAGGTCGGTTGGGATATGGCCGACAGCTGCTTCTTCCACCGGGAGCTCCCCTACGACGAGGGCAACGTGGCAGCCACCAACCCGCGCTTGAAGGCCGCGGAACAACTCCTCCGCGCCGGCGCGGTGCACCCAGCCACGCGCGGGGGCCACCAGACTGCGGTGCGCGAATTTGCGGTGCGCGGCGACCATGAAACGTACCGGGTGCTCATCCCCGACCCCACCGGGGATGCCCCCACCGACACCGCAGGGGAGACAGACGATCCGGTGGCAGACGAGGGTTTGTGGTGCAACTGCCAGTGGTTTCGCACGCACGGGCTAGGCCGTGGCACCTGCAAGCACATTCTGGCCGCCACCCTCTTCGCAGCAGACGAGGAGTCAAACGCAGAGGCGCCGTAGGCATTCATTTCCCCACACGGCAAGCCCCTACGGGCGGGATTCACACGTGCTCCAGGCGACACCGCGGATCAGAGCAGGCGGCAAGGCCGACCACGCCTCGCTTTACACGGGATCAGCGCTAAGCGCCGTATCCATACCGCCGACTCGAGCACCAACAGCGATCGTGGTTGTTTCGTAGGGCGCTTCATTCGGGGTGGGTTCGAAGCCAGGCAACACAGATTCCAGCTTCGGCGCATCCATCCGAAGGTAATTGAGGCTCACAACCCACACCTTTGGCCGGTCGCTACTGAACGTAATGTCGAAGGCCCCTGGAAAGTCTTCCGACGGCCCGATTGTGCAGTTCACGCCTTCTGGCTGAGGCTGCCACATTGCGAACATCCGAACACTGACGGGGTACGGCTCATCTTTAGCGTTATCGCACAACAAGAACTCGGCCTCGGCATCTTCGAGCCCATCTTCCCCGTAGATTGCATAGTCGGAAGCGATTGTGTGGGTGGGTCCAGAAACCGTAACACGCGCTGCACTCACGCCTTGCGTCGTCTTCAAGACCTCGGTTTCTGCGTCAGTCTGCTGTGCCTCCTCCAGCACGAGGCTATCCAGGTAATGCAGATTAAGTTCGCGCCCCAAGACGTCTGCGACTACTTCGGTACCTTCCGGAGCTGTGCCCTCCACCGCGAGGATCTGCAGCGGTGGAAGCGCTTCCCTGGCCTTGACCTTCCACCCAGTACGGTCGTCGAAGGACTCACCCTGATCGGCCCCCTCCCCCAGGCTCTCCAAAGGGCTTTCCAGCTCGGCACCCTGCCCATCATGCCCGACCATAGGGACCTCCTCCGTTATAGTTCCATCTCGGCCGCCGCAGCCGGCGACGACGAGCGTGGCTGACATAAGCAGCCCGGCGATCGCGCGACGTATCACTGAACGGCCCCTTCATACTTGCTGACATCCGGCGCGCAGTACACATTCTTCTGCCCCGTGACAACGACCGGCTTAAGAACAAAGGCAGGCTGCCCGTTAATTATGGCACTGCTACCCCAGAAAGCACGATACTCAGCCCTTTCGCCCGGGGTGCACGTCGACACCAAGACGGCTTTATTTGGCTTGGCGCTAGTGGCCCCAACTTTCCGGGTTGGCAAATTAGTCTTACCAATATTTTCTAAATCAGACCAGCGCAAAAACCCTATCTTTTTTCGCAAAATGGCGTCGAGCATAACTTCCGAATTCGGGAAGGGATCACAGAAGTTCCTACCCTGAGCATGGATCTCATGGCGCCCAGCCTTCAGTGCACGGGACGATTGGTGCGGCGCACCAAAGGTACCGCCACAGTCAATACTGCCGGGATCAAGCTCGCTGCGGTAGCCACCACCAAACGGTACGGTGATCTCCCTGCCCAGCTGATCCTCGGGCACCTCAAGTGTCGGGTCGTAAATTAACGGCGCCAACCAGTTGTCCAGGCCCGAGAGCTCGCCCCGCTCGAATTTTTGATTCAGGATGAACAAGCCGCGATCTTCTGGATCCTCTATGGGATATCCATAAGAACTCGTTTCATATCCTTGAGACGACCAGACATCGAGAATCTTGCCAAAGATGGGGTGCGCATCGGTTCGTGGCGTCCAATACACCATCCCACCCTGGAACCTGTTGAAGCGCCCAATTCCGTCAGGCACCCCCAACTCGTCGGACACCGGGAAGCCGAGTTTGCCTTGGTCTGCCCCATACTCGTTATATTTATCAAGAATGCGGCCGCGGACCACATGGACACCCGTGAGGTTGCCATACATGGTGCCGTTAGCGAACAACTGCTTCACACCGGGATTCGGCCCAACGACGAACGCGTCCGCGACGGGATACCCCAAAGGCCCGGCCTCGTAACCTGATCGACCCCATGCTTCCATCGCCTCCGGCAGGACGATGGCCGTGCCAACATGCGGATGCCAGTAAATGCTAGCGCGTTCAAAATGGACGCGCATACCAACGCCGTCGGGATTCACGATCATCCCCGAGGTCGGCAAACCGAACCATTTGATCAACCCGACGCTGTCGTATTTGGCCAGGATCGCACCACAAAGTTCGTGGGGGGTGGGTGCGATAACCCTACAGCCCTGAGCAGACCGCGATGCTGTTGCCGCCAACATACGGGTCGCCTCAGTGTCCGGGAGAACCTCGCTATCGTAGGGAAGTTCGGTCCACGGGGAACCATGGACCACGGTGTTTAGCGTGTTGCCCTCGTATACTTTCTCTGCGGCAACAGTGTCCACTGCTGTAGCCACAGGGTTCAAGGCGAGATACGGCGCACACACGCCGAGAGCGCTCAACATCGCAACTATCAGCCTCTTCATACCGCCGAGCGTACAAGAAATTGCGCCGCTGCCGGGGTGACGGTCCGTGACGCCTTGTGTACACGGTGCCGCCGGGCGGGGCATACAGGCCGGCGCCGGCCGTGCCGAGCCGGTCCACACGCACGCAAAAACCTCGGCCACCTCCCTGGTGCGGGAGATGGCCGAGGTTTCGGGTTAGCGGTTGACAAGCCGCGCGGCGGCGGGGCTAGCCGGCTGCCGCACAGCCTGCTAGCGCCCGCGCTGGCGCTTGCGCTTTAGCTGTAGTCGTCCAGTGCCACGGCCGGGCCGGTGTAGGTGTCGTCCTGGTAGATGGAGTCCACGTACGTCGGGATGGAGATCGCGGCGGAACGCGCAGCCTCGGTCGGCTTGACCTGGATGTTCCGGTAACGGGAGATACCGGTACCGGCCGGGATGAGCTTACCGATGATGACGTTCTCCTTCAGGCCGATGAGCTTGTCGGAGCGCTTGTTGATCGCCGCGTCGGTGAGCACGCGGGTGGTCTCCTGGAAGGAGGCCGCCGACAGCCACGACTCGGTCGCCAGCGACGCCTTGGTGATACCCATGATCTCGTTGCGGAGCTCGGCGGGCTGGCCGCCGTTCTGCACGGCTTCGCGGTTGGCGATCTTCGCCTCCGCGAGGTCCACCAGGGTGCCGGGGAGGAACTCGGTGGTGCCGGACTCGATCACGGTGCCGCGGCGCAGCATCTGACGGATGATGATCTCGATGTGCTTGTCGTGGATCGCCACACCCTGGGCGCGGTACACGGCCTGCACCTCGTCGATGAGGTGCTGCTCCACACCACGGCGGCCGAGGATGTCGAGCACGTCGTGGGGGTCGGCCGGGCCGCGCAGGAGACGCTCGCCGACGGTGACGTGGTCGCCGTCCTGCAGCTCGCGCTCGATGGTGGCGTTCGGGTTCGACTCCATCGGTGCCTTGATGTAGGCCAGGCCCTGGCGCTTGGACAGCTTCTCGTACACCACGTCATCGCCACCGTCGTCGGGGGTGATGGTCAGGGTGTAGAAGTTGCCCTCGTCCTCCAGGTGGATGGTGCCGTCGACGGAAGCAATCGGCGCCTTGTTCTTCGGCACGCGGGCCTCGAACAGTTCCTGGACACGCGGCAGACCGCCGGTGATGTCGCCACCGACACCACCCTGGTGGAAGGTACGCATCGTCAGCTGGGTACCGGGCTCACCAATGGACTGGGCGGCGACGATGCCGACGGCTTCGCCGATGTCGACGAGCTTGCCGGAGGCCATGGAGCGGCCGTAGCACTTCGCGCACACACCGGTCGGGGTCTGGCAGGTGAGCACCGAGCGCAGCTTCGCGGTCTCCACACCGTGCTCCACGAGAAGGTCGATGTCGAGCTCGCCGAGCTCAGTACCGGCCGGCAGCACAACCTCGCCGTCCGCGCCGATGGCGTCCTTGGCGAGCACGCGGCCCGCCACGGAGGTCTCGACGAGGGAGTCGCGGACCCACTTGCCCGGCTCGGTGGCGACAGCCACGCGGCAGTCGATGCCCTGGCGGGTGCCACAGTCCTCTTCGCGGACGATGACGTCCTGGGCGACGTCGACGAGACGACGCGTCAGGTAGCCGGAGTCCGCGGTACGCAGTGCGGTATCCGCCAGGCCCTTACGGGAACCGTGGGAGTTGTTGAAGTACTCGAGCACCGTCAGGCCCTCACGGAAGGAGGTCTTGATCGGGCGGGTGATGTACTCACCCTTCGAGTTCACGACCATGCCCTTCATGCCGGCCAGGGTCCAGATCTGACGCATGTTACCGGCCGCACCCGACTTCACGATCATCGGAATCGGGTTGTCGTCCGGGTACAGGTCCTCCACGGCCTTACCGACGGTGTCGGTGGCGTCCTTCCACAGCTCCACGAGGCGGTCGTAGCGCTCACGCGGGGTCAGTGCGCCCTGCTGCCAGTACTTCCGCTCAATCTCGCGCGCCTCGGCCTCGTAGCGGTCGAGGATCTCTTCCTTGTTCGGAAGCACGAGCACGTCGGACATGGTGATGGTCACGCCGGAGCGGGTTGCCCAGTAGAAACCGGCGTCCTTCATCTTGTCCATCGTCTGCGCGACGGTGATCATCGGGTAGCGGGCCGCCAGGTCGTTAATGACGTCGCCGAGCATGATCTTGTCGGTGCCGCCGCCCTTACGAACCATGACACCCTCCAGGTAGGGGTAGTTCCACGGCAGCAGCTCGTTGAACTTCACCCGGCCCAGGGTGGTGTGCGCCAGCCACACGTCGCCCTGCTTCCAGCCGTCGGGGAAGAATTCCTTCTCCACGTCAGCCGGGGGACGCAGGTGCGAGATGCGGACCTTGATCGGTGCCTGCAGGCCGAGCACGCCCCGGTCGTAGGCCATGATGGCCTCGGCGACAGAGGAGTACACGCCGGTGGCGGGGTGCTCGTCGGTGGCGGGCTGGTAGGCGCCCTGGCCGCCGAACTCGTCCAGCTTCTTCTCAAGGGTGAGGAAGTACAGGCCGGTCACCATGTCCAGACGCGGCATCGCCAGCGGCTTACCGGACGCCGGGGACAGGATGTTGTTCGACGCGAGCATGAGGATGCGCGCCTCGGCCTGCGCTTCGGCGGACAGCGGCAGGTGGACTGCCATCTGGTCACCGTCGAAGTCGGCGTTGAACGCCTCACAGGCCAGCGGGTGCAGCTGGATGGCCTTACCCTCGACGAGCACCGGCTCGAAGGCCTGGATGCCCAGGCGGTGCAGGGTGGGGGCACGGTTGAGCATCACCGGGTGCTGGGCGATGGCCTCTTCGAGGACGTCCCACACCTCGGAGCGCTGACGCTCCACCATGCGCTTGGCGCTCTTGATGTTCTGCGCGTAGCCGCGCTCCACGAGACGCTTCATGACGAAGGGCTTGAACAGCTCCAGCGCCATGAGCTTCGGCAGGCCGCACTCGTGCAGGCGCAGCTGCGGGCCGACGATAATCACGGAACGGCCCGAGTAGTCGACACGCTTACCGAGCAGGTTCTGGCGGAAACGACCCTGCTTACCCTTGAGCAGGTCCGACAGGGACTTCAGCGGGCGGTTGCCCGGGCCCGTGACGGGGCGGCCACGACGGCCGTTGTCGAACAGGGCGTCCACCGACTCCTGCAGCATGCGCTTCTCGTTGTTCACGATGATCTCGGGGGCGCCGAGGTCGATCATGCGCTTGAGGCGGTTGTTGCGGTTGATGACGCGACGGTACAGGTCGTTCAAGTCGGAGGTCGCGAAGCGGCCACCGTCGAGCTGCACCATGGGGCGCAGCTCCGGGGGAATGACCGGGATGCAGTCGAGCACCATGCCGGCCGGATCGTTACCGGAACGCTGGAATGCGGCCACCACCTTGAGGCGCTTGAGGGCACGCATCTTCTTCTGGCCCTTGCCCTCGTTGATGATGGTGCGCAGCTCTTCCGCCTCGGCATCCAGGTCGAAGCCACGGATGAGCTTCTGGATGGCCTCGGCGCCCATGCCGCCGGTGAAGTAGTCCTCGTAGCGGTCGACGAGCTCGGTGTAGAGCGACTCGTCGACGATCATCTGCTTCGGGGCCAGCTTGACGAAGGTGTCCCAGATTTCATCCAGGCGGGCGATTTCGCGCTCGGCGCGCTCGCGGATGTGGGTCATTTCCTTGTCGGCGGCGTTCTGCACCTTGCGGCGCGCGTCAGCCTTCGCACCGGCGGCCTCGAGCTCGGCGAGGTCCTCCTCCAGCTTCTTCGCCCGCTCGGCGATATCGCTGTCGGCCTCGGCCTCCACGTCCTTCTTCTCCATGAGCATCTCAGCCTCGAGGGTGCTCAGGTCCGCGTGGCGGGCCTGCTCATCGACGCTGGTGATGATGTTCGCGGCGAAGTAGATGATGCGCTCCAGGTCCTTCGGCGCAAGATCCAGCAGGTAGCCCAGGCGAGAGGGCACGCCCTTGAAGTACCAGATGTGGGTGACCGGGGCGGCGAGCTCAATGTGGCCCATCCGCTCACGGCGCACCTTCGACTTGGTAACTTCCACGCCACACCGCTCACAGATGATGCCCTTGTAGCGGACGCGCTTGTACTTGCCGCAGGCGCACTCCCAGTCGCGGGTCGGACCAAAGATCCGCTCGCAGAACAGGCCGTCCTTCTCCGGCTTCAGGGTGCGGTAGTTAATGGTCTCCGGCTTCTTGACCTCGCCCTTGGACCAGCGACGGATGTCGTCGGCCGTGGCGAGCCCAATGCGGAGCTCGTCAAAGTAGTTGACGTCGAGCACTGCTTAAACAGCCCTTTCCTTCAAAAATGTGAATGTGTTGTATTCGGCTGCGTCTATGACTTACGCAGTGTCGGCGTCCGAACGCTCGTCGCGGCTCAGGTTGATGCCAAGGGAGGCACCGGCCTGGTCGAACTCGTCGTCGTCGCTGGAGCCCAGTTCCATCGGGGTGCCGTCGGCGGAGAGGACCTCCACGTTGAGGCACAGGGACTGCAGCTCCTTCAGCAGCACCTTGAAGGACTCCGGGATACCCGGGTCCGGGATGTTCTCGCCCTTGACGATGGCCTCGTAGACCTTCACGCGGCCCACCACGTCATCGGACTTGATGGTGAGCAGCTCCTGCAGGGTGTAGGCGGCGCCGTAGGCCTGCATGGCCCACACCTCCATCTCACCGAAGCGCTGGCCACCGAACTGGGCCTTACCGCCCAGCGGCTGCTGGGTGATCATGGAGTAGGGGCCGGTGGAGCGGGCGTGGATCTTCTCGTCGACCAGGTGGTGCAGCTTCAGCAGGTACATGTAGCCGACAGACACCGGGTAGGGGAAGGGCTCGCCGGAGCGGCCGTCCATGAGCTGGGCCTTGCCGTTGGCGTCGACGAGGACCTCGCCGTCGCGGTTCGGGTTGGAGTTCGCCAGCAGGCCGGCGAGCTCCTCGTTGGAGGCACCGTCGAACACCGGGGTGGCGGTGAGGGAACCTGCGGGCACCTCGTAGAGGTCCTCCGGCAGGGTCTCCAGCAGCTTGGCGTTGTCCGGGTTGGTGGTATCCACCGTCCAACCGGCGGCAGCCAGCCAGCCCAGGTGCACTTCCAGCACCTGGCCGATGTTCATACGACGCGGCACACCGTGGGTGTTGAGGATAACGTCGACGGGGGTGCCGTCCGGGAGGAACGGCATGTCCTCGGCGGGCAGGATCTTGCCGACGACACCCTTGTTGCCGTGGCGGCCGGCGAGCTTGTCGCCGTCCTGGATCTTGCGCTTCTGGGCCACGTAGACGCGGATCATCTCGTTGACGCCGGGGGCGAGATCGTCGTCGTCCTCGCGGGAGAAACGACGCACGGAGATCACCTTGCCGGTTTCACCGTGGGGCACCTTCATGGAGGTGTCGCGCACCTCGCGGGCCTTCTCACCGAAGATGGCGCGCAGCAGGCGCTCCTCCGGGGTGAGCTCAGTCTCGCCCTTCGGGGTGACCTTACCGACGAGGATGTCGCCGTCGCGGACGTCGGCGCCGATGCGGACGATGCCGCGCTCGTCGAGGTCCTTGAGCACGTCCTCGCTCACGTTCGGGATCTCACGGGTGATTTCCTCGGCACCGAGCTTGGTGTCGCGGGCATCGATCTCGTGCTCCTCGATGTGAATGGAGGTGAGGATGTCCTCCTCCACGAGGCGCTGGTTGAGGATGATCGCGTCCTCGTAGTTGTGGCCTTCCCACGGCATGAACGCCACGAGCAGGTTGCGGCCCAGCGCCATCTCACCGTTGTCGGTGCCGGGGCCATCGGCGATGACCTGGCCGGCCTCGACCCGCTGGCCGATCTCCACCAGGGGCTTCTGGTTGTAGCAGGTGCCCTGGTTGGTGCGCTGGAACTTGCGCAGCATGTAGGTCTCGCGGGTGCCATCGTCCGCCATGACGGTGATGTAGTCGGCGGAGACGTTCTCCACCACACCAGCCTTGGAGGCGATCACGAGGTCGCCGGCATCGTAGGCGGCGCGCAGCTCCATGCCGGTACCCACCAGCGGAGCCTCGGAACGCACCAGCGGCACGGCCTGACGCTGCATGTTCGCACCCATGAGGGCACGGTTGGCGTCGTCGTGCTCGAGGAACGGAATCATGGCGGTCGCCACCGACACCATCTGGCGCGGGGAGACATCCATGTACTCGATGTCCTGCGGGCCGACAACCTCAATGTTGCCGCCCTTGACGCGCACGACCACGCGCTCCTCGGTGATGTTGCCGTCCTTGTCGTGCGGCGTGTTCGCCTGCGCGACGACGAAACGGTCCTCCTCATCAGCGGTCAGGTAATCCACCTGGTCGGTGATGCGGCCGTTTTCCACCTTGCGGTAGGGGGTCTCGATGAAGCCGAAGGGGTTGACGCGGGCGTAGGACGACAGCGAACCAATCAGACCAATGTTCGGACCCTCAGGAGTCTCAATCGGGCACATACGGCCGTAGTGGGACGGGTGCACGTCGCGCACCTCAATGCCGGCGCGCTCACGCGACAGACCACCCGGGCCCAGCGCGGAGAGACGACGCTTGTGCGTCAAGCCCGACAGGGAGTTGTTCTGGTCCATGAACTGCGACAGCTGCGAGGTACCGAAGAATTCGCGGATCGCCGCAGACACCGGGCGCACGTTAATCAGGGAGGTCGGAGTGATGGACTCCGCGTCCTGGGTGGTCATGCGCTCGCGGACGACGCGCTCCATGCGGGACAGGCCCACACGCACCTGGTTCTGGATGAGCTCACCGACGGTGCGCAGACGACGGTTACCGAAGTGGTCGATGTCGTCGGTCTCCACCGGAATCTCAATGCCGGCAGGCGAAATCATCGTCTGCTCGCCGGCGTGGAGGCGCACCAGGTACTCGATGGTGGTGGCGATGTCTTCCTCGGTGAGGGTCATCAGGCCCTCGTGGTCGCCACCCAGGCCCAGCTTGCGGTTGACCTTGTAGCGGCCCACCTTCGCCAGGTCGTAGCGCTTCGCCCGGAAGAAAGAGTTCTCCAGCAGGCTGAGCGCCAGGTCGCGGGTCGGCTGCTCGCCCGGACGCTGCTTGCGGTAAATCTCCAGCAGCGCTTCGTCGGTGTTGGACACACCGTCGTTTTCCAGGGTCGACATCATGAGCTCAGAGAAGCCGAAACGCTCCTGAATCTGCTCCGTCGTCCAGCCCAGGGCCTTCAGCAGGACCGTCACCGGCTGGCGACGCTTGCGGTCAATGCGCACACCGACGGTGTCGCGCTTGTCCACGTCGAACTCCAGCCACGCACCACGGGAGGGGATGACCTTCACGGAGTGCAGCGGGCGCTCCGTGGACTTGTCGATCGTCTCGTCGAAGTAGACGCCCGGGGAACGGACCAGCTGGGAGACCACGACACGCTCGGTGCCGTTGATGATGAAGGTGCCCTTGTCCGTCATCATCGGGAAGTCACCAATGAAGACCGTCTGGGACTTAATCTCCTTGGTCTCATTGTTGATGAACTCCGCCGTCACATACAGCGGCGCGGAGTAGTTGATGTCCTTGTCTTTGCACTCATCAATGGTGTTCTTCACCTCTTCGAAACGAGGCTCAGACAGCGACAGGGACATGTTGCCCGAGTAGTCCTGGATCGGGGACAGCTCAGCGAGGATGTCCTCCAGACCACTGGTCACGGGGCCGGTGGAACCGGTGTCCTCCTGCAGGCGGGCACGCCACTCGGGCGTGCCAACCAGCCATGCAAAAGAGTCGAGCTGCAGGTCAAGAAGACCCGGCACCTCGATCGGTTCGGTAATTTTCGCGAACGAATAACGTTCAGGAGCCCCGGGGATATCGGACTGGGACTTCGGTAGGCGGGAGACTGCCAAGATGCGTCCTTCCAGCACCTCACGCGGTCGATGATCCACCATATGATCACCGGGTCCGCTAAGTTTTTTCTGCTTTGCGTGTTCGGCTGACGTAAAACGTGCTCCCCTGAATTGCCCTCGCCACACACCACACGGCAACGACTGCGTCCGCAGCCCCCTCAACTGTCACCCCCACCCCGGGGCTTGAATAACGCGGACGCCGCCAGCGGCGCCGCACCCCCACATGCAGCGCCGTCCCCACGGTTGAGGGGAACAACGATGCGGCCCGGCGGACCGGGCGTGTATGGTGAATCGGGCATGGGCGACACACACTGCCCGGCGTCGACCCCTCTTCTCACACCGGGGGCGTGAGGAGAAAGACGCGTCAAGCGGGTGTTCATCGCGTGGACCCGAAGGTGGCAGCAGAAGAAACGTATGGTGTGCACCGGGGTCAAGAGATTCCAGCGCAACGTTTAAAACTACACGTCTTCCCCTGCCGTGTCCAGTCTTTTTTGGCGTGGCGCGCCCCACTCATGCTATGCACTGTGCTAAGCCCGCGAAGATCTCGACACAACAGCCAGGTCACAGCACCTTTTGCGACCACGGGGCCCACAGCCGGGCCCCTGCGCGCACACGCGCCCCGGTCGCTAGGGGCGAACAGCCCGCGGGCGCCGCACCCCCACAAACACGGTCACCGCGCCGACGACGAGGAGCAGCCCGCCGAGCCACTGCAGCACCGTCGCCACGAGGGCCCGGGCGTGGATATTCGGGAACATCTCCACCAGCTGCCACATCTCCTCGCGGGTGGACTCCGGGAACTCCCCCTGGAAGGCCAGCACCGTCTGCTTGGAGCCGTCCGGGAACTCCATCCAGCGGTGGCTCCGCACCTTCTCGTTGATGATGATGCCGGTGGCGGGCTCCACGAAGATTTCCCGCTGCGCCTGGTAGTGCTCCACCGGCAGGCCCTGCGCATCCGCTTCGGCGGCAGGATCCCCCGCCGCGTTGAGCGCCACCTCCGGGCGCGGCCCCAGGCCACTCGTCGGTTCATCCGACTCGGGCTCCACAATGATGGTGTCCGGCACCGTCTGCTGGAACCGCAGCACCGTGCGCCCGTCCAGGGTGTCCTCCCCCACCGGCTTCGCCAACACCGCCTTGCGGGTCACCTCGTCAAAGACGCCATACTCCTGCGCGTGGGTATCGGCGGGGAACTTCAACCACACCCCACCCATGCCTTCCTGGCGGGGCGGGGTGGCCAGCACCGTCGACCACGTTGCCGAGCCCAGGGCCTCCCCACTGGCGCGATCCATGCGGTACGACACCACCTGCGCATCCACCAGGCGCTCCCCATCGGGCACGCCAGGTGTATCCCGCATGACGGTCCGCCCCACCCGCACCAACACGTCATCCGCGCCGCTGGGCTGCAGATCCACGTGCAGCTGCTGGGTCACCGGCACGACCTCTTGGCCCACCCGGGCCTGCGGGTCCGTGACCCGCACCGTCCACCCAGAGATACTGCGCGGCAAAGCGTCAGAGGCCGGGAACCAGATCGGTAACACGAGCCCCACGCTCAGCACGATGGCACCCAGGCCAACCAGCGCGATGGACAACAGGCGGGAACGAGGCAGCATGCCCTCAATCGTAAACCACCCGCCCCACGCAGAAACCCCCACCGGCAAAGCACCGGTGGGGGCGTCCACAGCCAGCCGCAGCCGGCCACCACCCCACGCCCGGGGTGGGAAGAAGAGAAACCCTAGAGAAACTTCAGCGTCACAGACGTCAGAGCGTCAGAGACGACAAAACACAGTGAGAAGAGAAACGAAGAGAGAAAGAGAAGAAGAGAAAGGACACACGGCACACGACTGCGCGCCGTGCCCCAGCCTGGGTGGCGCTAGATCCGCGGCATGCCGGGCAGGTGCTGCATCGCAGCGAAACCGCCGCCCACAATCACGGCCAGGACCACCAAGATCCAGGCGAGACCATCGGAGGAACCGGAGTTCTCCCCACCGGGATCAGGCGCCGGGGCCGGCTGCTTGGTCGGCTGCGCCGGGCGCGAGGTCGTCGGCTTCTTTGATGGCTTCGCGGGCTTGGCCGGTTTCGTGGGCTTGGAGGGCTTGGTCGGTTTCGCAGTCGGCGTCGCCGGGCGTGCCGGGGTGCTGCCACCCGCACTACCCAGGATCACCGTGGCGCACCCCACCTTCGTGCCGAGCCGCTGGGCAGTGTTGCTGGCGTAGACGCACACCTCGTGCTCGCCGGTGAGGGTGCTCTCAGCGGAACTGCTGAAATCCACCGCACCGCCGGGGCCCACGCCTGCGGGAGGCGTCACCCCGTAGAGGTTCTCCGTACCGCCATCAACCTGCATCGTGAGATACACCGGCGCGGTGGTGTCCTCCACGTTGTACGCCCGGCCGTCGATCGTGATCGTCTTGCCCTTGGCGCTAACGCTGAGGTCCTCCACGGCAGGGTCGCCCTTCATGATGCTGACCGTGCGGCAGCCCAGGGCGTGGTTCTGGCCGGGGCCGGTATTGATCGCGTGCAAGCACACCCGCTGCTCCCCGCGCTTCGCGGTCGTCAGCGTGTCAAGGAACATGTCCCGCACACCGGCGGGAGTGACCTTGTCGGCCCGGATCGTGTGCTTCTCTGCGGCGGGATCATTCCATTCGCCACCAATGAAGACATCCACCGGGGTGGGAGTGTTGCGATCGTCATCGTCATGCGCCCAGCCCCACACCTTCACGGTGCCGGGCTCAACCGATTCCACCGAGTTGAAACCGCCCGTGGCGTTCGCGCCACCAATATGGACCGTCTTGCAGCCCATCTGCAGGTTCTGCCCCGGGCCCCGGTTCCGCGCGTGGAGGCACACCTTCTGATCGCCGATGCGGGAGGTGCGGATCGTCTCGTCGAAGCCAGCAGTCCACTTCCCCGGGTAGGGGCGGAAAGCCTTGATGATGTGCGGGCCTTCGCGGCCTGCCTCCTGCCAGTCGCCACCGATGAACACCTCGACCTCGAGGTCATCGTTCGGGGTATCCGAATCGTAGGTCCACCCCTTGACCTGAATCTTGCCGTCGCCCACGTGGGCCGCGGAATCGAAGTTGCCCTTCGGATCGTGGTTCTTCGGCTGCGGGGCCGGACCAGACGGGTTCGTGAAGTGGTTTTGCGGAGCGTGCAAGATCATCCGCACGGACGTGTACGCGCCCTTGTAGTCAGAATTGTTGTACTGGTAGCGGTGCCACCCCGTGGCGCTTGCATTTTGCTCAACGGCCCAGATCGTATTGCCCTCGACTCGGTCGACCACGGCGACGTGCCCGTAGCCGCCATTGCCAGGGCCTTTGTTCTCGATAATCAGATCGCCGGGAACGGGCACATACCCACTCCCGGGAAGCTTCCGCTCCAAGCCGGGGGAACCTTCAGGAATCGTTGCTGCGCCGCCGTCAGCAGCGTACACAGCCGGCCAGCCGAATTTCTTGTACAGACGCTGCTGAGGCAGTTCGACACACTGGACGTCGAGGTCGGTGAAGTTGTAGCCGCCAGGGACACAGTTGTCGCGAACGTCGACACCTTGGCCTTGAAGCCATTGATTGCCGGGGATCAAAATTCCGCAGCGGTGCCCCGCCTGCGCGACAGGGGCCACCCCGGGGGCGAAAACTTGCCCAAGGGCAAGCGCGAGCGTCGCGAGCACCGCGACGAGGGAAACACGTCTCATGACGAATCCTTTATGGATTGTAAAAGCGACAGATGGACGTGGTCTTTTTCCGCTCCTCATCCTAAGGGGAGAAAAGAAGGTCAGCCCAACTGCAGCACCCTGTTCACCCTGCCGGGCGAACCCACCGGGCAAAGGAATTCCCCGCTGCATGGCGCCCTATCCCCCGGGCGCGGGACCCCCGAGGATCATAGTGGCCGCCATGCCTCGCGCTTGTTCGCCCCGCGCCCCCGCTGACAGTGCCACCTTCATGGCAGCACCGTACAGCTCACGCCCCGCCTACGAGTGTGCGTTGGGCGGCGGGGTGGTGCGGCCCCAGAACTCGTGGCCCCACATCGAGCCATTCCACGCAAACATGCGGTACAACAGCACCACGTCCGCCCGCGGACACATCGTGCCAAACGGGGGCTCATTCTCGTCCGCCCGCGCGGCCGTCATGATCGTCGTCAACCACAGAGCGAAGGACGCAATCAACGGCACGAAGGCGAACCACCCGATACTCATCGCGATCCCCAGACCCGCGGCAGTCACACTGAAGGCCAGCAGCCCGAGCAAGCCGAAACCCTTCCCCCGATTCCCGAGGAAAATCTCGTGCCCGCCGGCGATCCCCGACCACACGGCGAGCTGATAGTAGCGGGCCTTGGTGCGCAACAACCCCTCGGCGGGAACAGTGCTGCTGTTGGGCGGGAAGAAATCGTGGTCCCCGCTGGATGGCGTATAGCCGAACATGGGCGTCTCCTCATCGTTTGCAGGATAAGCCCGCGCACCCCAGATAACAGAGTCTTGTGACCGAATGGCGGTGATGATGGTGGGGTGGCGGGCTGGCGCTCGTGCCGCCACGCTAACACACAACCCCGCACGCCATCCCCCGGGAATGGGAAAACCCCCAGCTCCCGAGTGGGAGTGGGGGTGATTTCCGGCGAAGTCGAAAGACTTACTTGAGGGTGACCTTTGCGCCAGCTTCCTCGAGCTTGGTCTTGGCAGCCTCAGCGTCCTCCTTGGAAGCGCCCTCGAGGATAGCCTTGGGTGCGCCCTCGACGAGCTCCTTGGCTTCCTTCAGGCCCAGGCCGGAGACGATCTCGCGGACAGCCTTGATGACGCCGATCTTCTTAGCGCCGGCATCCTCGAGGATGACGTCGAAGTCGGACTTCTCCTCAGCGGCAGCCTCGCCAGCGCCAGCGCCAGCGCCAGCAGCGGCAACGGCGACCGGAGCAGCAGCGGTGACCTCGAAGGTCTCCTCGAAGAGCTTGACGAACTCGGAGAGCTCGATGAGGGTCATTTCCTTGAAAGCTTCGATGAGCTCATCGTTGGTGAACTTAGCCATGATGGCAGTCCTTTCGTTTGTGTGTGGCCTGCGTCAGCAGACCGCGAAGTGAAATGGGGGTGAAATCGCGGAGTGCGATTTACGCTTCCTTCTTCTCCTGCAGTGCAGCGCCGAGGCGTGCAACCTGAGAAGCGGGAGCGTTGAACAGGCCAGCAGCCTTTGCCAAGTTGCCCTTCATGGCACCAGCCAGCTTCGCGAGAGTGGTCTCGCGGTTGTCCAGCTCGGCGATGGCATCAACCTGAGCGGCGCTCAGGGCGTTGCCGTCCATGTAGCCACCCTTGACCACGAATGCCTTGTTCTCCTTGCCGAACTTCTTCAGCGCCTTCGCAGCGTCGACAGCTTCGCCCTGGATGAAGGCAACAGCGGTCGGGCCGGTCAGGAGATCATCAAGACCTTCAACGCCGGCTTCAGCCAAAGCCAGCTTGATCATGGTGTTCTTGGCGACGGAGTACTGGACATCAGCGCCAAGCGCGCGACGCAGCTCAGTGGTCTGAGCAACGGTGAGGCCGCGGTACTCGGTCAGCACGATGGAGTTGGACTCATCGAAGCGCTTCTTGAGCTCTGCGACTGCAGCGGTGTTCTTAGCGTTTGCCATTACTTCGCCTCCTTCCTCAATGTACGATTAAACGTTTCCGCCGGGGCCTTCGCGCAAAGCAAAAGCCCCGTGCAAGAGCACAGGGCGCGAATATCCTCATTGAGGAGATAAGCTTCCAAGTCCTCCTGCGTGGGCCGATCCATGGTGGTGGATTCCTTCGAGCGCACCTTGAGTGCGCTGACCGACGGTCTTCGGTGAAACTTTTCAAGCTGCGGGCTCGTGGGCCCGCTTTTTTCAAGTTCCTGCGAAACCCTACAGCAGCTTTACCGTGCGCACAAGTCGAACCCGTGCCCTGCGGGCAGGATCACGTCGCGAGCCGCCGGGCGCCGAGCGCGCTCGACGCGCGGGAAGCCGGCCCTGAGGGGGTAGATGAATGATCCCAGTGCGGCACGGGGCCACATGTGCTGGTGCTACCGGGCGCGCGTGTGGACTGTCCCGAAGTGGCAGGTGATGCTGCCGGCGCGGGGGTCGATCGACATGGCACCACCGTATGGCACGACCTGCTGGGGCAGGGTGTGACCGAAGGGCACCCCATAGACGCGCGGCACTTCCGGGCACGCGGCGTGCAGGGCGCTTTCAACGGCTTCATTGAATTCCTCGACGTCGACGGTCTTCCCCTCAAGGTTTGCTCCCGGCGGCAGCGCCACCACGACGCCGGCCACATGACTCAGGTACCCGCGCTCACCGAGGGCCCGGAGGAGCCGCCGGTGCCGCCATGGTTCGGTGCACTCCTCTGATGCCTCTAGCAACAGGATATGGCCGTCGATGTGTGCGGGTAGTCGTCCGGCGACGGCAATGTCGGCAATCACCTCGAGGCACCCACCCCACGTGGCAGCTGTCACGGCGTCCTGCCCGCCTCGGAACTGCCAATCGGGTGCAAGCAGGTGGGCAGGGTCCTGGGTGAGCGCCTCCGGGGTTTCCCAGTTCACGCCAAAGTCCGCGTACCAACCGGGACGCTGCATCTGGTAGTCCGAACCTGCGAGTGCCGCCTGTAGAGACGCCAAGTGCAGCGGGTCAATACCCGACCCCGGTGCGAGGTGCACCTGAGTCGAACCCCCGTACACACTGGGGATCCCCCGCCGAAACAGCTCGTTGTGGAGGTGCGTATTGTCCGAATACCCGAAGAACAGAGGCCGCCGGTCGGCGATCTGCTCCCACTGGGACGCAGTCATCTGTGTGATCACCAGGATCTGATCCGTGCCTCCGATGCTTGCCAAGACTGCATCGATGCTCGGATCCGACAGCGCCGCCGTGACGTCGCGGGCGCGGTCGGCAGGGCTGGCGCCCACCTCACGGGTCGTGGGGTATTCCACGGGCTCCCACCCCAGTCCCCGCATGCGCCGCAGCGCTTGTTCATGTAATTCGGTGAACGCCCCAGGCGCCGCAAAGCTTGGGGAAATGATCGCGATACGCATGCCATCCACCCTAGCCACGCCCGGTATGACCGTGCGGCCCACATGTGTGCGCGTGTGTGCACGTGCCCGCGGGACAGCCACGCATTCTTTGTGGCGCTCCTCCCCTGCTCCCCTTCACACCCCATCCCCTTGTTTCTCTCCTTCCCCTCTTCCCCCTTTGCGGTCTTTCCCTCCCCTGGGCGCGAACGCAACCCAGCGCCCACGTGCCTCGTCGTCATGCTCACGGATAGGTCGTTCAGTTCTGCGCGGTGGAACCATCAACTGAATCCGCCCCGGCCCCGAGCATGCGAAAACCCCCAGCGCACTGGGTGCGTGGGGGTCATCAGCGGGTGAAGACTTAGCCAGCGAAGTTCTTCAGCACGGACGGGTCAACGGGGACGCCCGGGCCGGAGGTGGAGGCCATGGTGATCTTCTTCAGGTATGCGCCCTTCGCGGAGGAGGGCTTGAGACGCATGAGCTCATCGATGAGAGCGCCGTAGTTCTCGGCGAGCTGCTCAGCGGTGAAGGAGGCCTTGCCGAGGATGGCGTGCAGGTTGGAGGCCTTGTCGACGCGGAAGGAGATCTTGCCGCCCTTGATGTCGGCGACAGCCTTCGCCACGTCGGTGGTGACGGTGCCGGTCTTCGGGTTCGGCATGAGGCCACGGGGGCCCAAGACGCGGGCCACGCGACCAACCTTGGCCATCTGGTCCGGGGTAGCGATCGCAGCGTCGAAATCGGTCCAGCCGCCCTGGATCTTCTCGATCAGGTCCTCGGAGCCAACCATGTCGGCGCCAGCAGCCTCGGCCTCGGTGGCCTTCTCGCCGGCGGCGAAGACGATGACGCGGACGGTCTTACCGGTGCCGTTCGGCAGGGAGACGGTGCCGCGGACCAGCTGGTCAGCCTTGCGGGGGTCAACGCCGAGGCGGACCGCAACGTCAACGGTGGCGTCGAAGTTCTTGGAGCTGGTCTCCTTGACCAGCTTCGCAGCCTCGAGCGGGGTGTACAGGCGGCCGGCGTCGATCTTCTCGGCGGCGGCGCGGTAGGCCTTAGAGTGCTTGCTCATGAAAATGTCCTCACGGATGTGTCAGCGGTGTGGGATTGTGGTGGATGCGGGCCGGAGCTGGCCCTACCACGGGAAAGGGCTGGGGTTAGCCCTCGACCTCGATGCCCATGGAGCGGGCGGTGCCGGCGATGATCTTGGCAGCAGCCTCGATGTCGTTGGCGTTGAGGTCTTCCTTCTTGGTCTCGGCGATCTCCTTGACCTGAGCCATGGTGACCTTGCCGACCTTCTGGGTGTGGGGAACGCCGGAGCCCTTCTGCAGACCAGCGGCCTTCAGCAGCAGCTTCGCTGCCGGCGGGGTCTTCAGCTTGAAGTCGAAGGAGCGATCTTCATAGACGGTGATCTCAACCGGGACCACGTTGCCGCGCTGGTTCTCAGTCGCAGCGTTGTAGGCCTTGCAGAACTCCATGATGTTGACGCCGTGGGCGCCCAGGGCCGGGCCGACCGGCGGAGCCGGGTTTGCCTGACCAGCCTGGATCTGGAGCTTGATGAGGCCAGAGACCTTCTTCTTCGGAGGCATCGAATTACCTACTTCCTCGTTGTCGGTGACGGAAAGGCTCGATGTGGGCCTTGCACCGCCACCTGCCGGATGCCCGCCTGCGCGAGCCACCGGGGATAAACATATGGGCGCGCACCGCGTTTGCTTCGCAGCGCACAAGCGACCAGGCTATCACGCACGCACCTGCCGAATCCAATCGCATGCAGCCACAACACCGCGCCCGCCCCGGCCCCGAAGACGCGAAACGGGGTTAAACGACAGAAAGTGTGTCTGGAACCCCCGATTTTCACAGCATGACCAGCACGAACAACCCTGACATGCCCACCCAACATTCGAACACCACCCAAAACACCTAACCTCCACCACTCCA
>NZ_PPDL01000017.1 GCF_002994655.1 Corynebacterium sp. 13CS0277 | reverse complement strand
GGGCCCTCATCATCCTTCTTCTTCTTTGATTTCTTGGTGTGCCGCAAAGCACCCTTCATCACGGCCTCCCCCTGGGCAATAAACCCATCAAGCAGACCCTTCGTCGTCGGATCACACTTCGCCGTCAACGTGTACAAGCCATCAGCGTCCGTGGTGCTACTCCAGTGCAAGCTTTCCGCCCCCGGCTTCGCAGGCTCACGATCAGAAGCCGGCTCCTGCCGCTCCTTCAACATCCGCTTCGCGTCCTTGATCGGCCGGCCAGCCACCAGGCGGGCCAACTCCAACCGCGCGGCGGGATCCTCCGGGGTGGTTTTCCCCTCATTGGCTTTCACCACCGCAGCATTGATGTCGTCCACTGTGGCGTCACTCAACTGCCCACCCAGGTGCATGTCGCGGAATTCTGCCTGCGCTGCGCGCTGGTCTTTCCGCACCGGCTTGTACATCGACGCACCCCGGGTGATGAGCTTCTTTGCTTCCCGGGTGGGCACAGCGTAGAGCTCTGCGAGGTAGTCCTCGGTGCGCGGGGAGCCGACCTCGTCACCGGCGTGGTCTTGATCGGCGTAGTAGGCGTATTCGGCGAGGAGGTGTTGGGCAGCACGAAGCTGCGGCTGCGCTTGTTCCATCGCTGCGCGCCGCTGTTCGGAGGTCATGCTGGGCATGGCCTTAGTGAGGCTGATCCAATCCATGCCGCACACCCTAAGAGCACGGCAACCCGGAAATCTAGGGGTCAGTTTTCTGCCTGTGGATAACCCACCCCGCCCACACCGTGTGCGCTGGTGGGAGGGGACGCGAACCTTGGTCCACAGGCCCCTTTTTAGTAGCGCAGAGTGCCGCGGCGCTGGAGGCGCGCCACCGCACTGGTGGCGTAGTCGTCGTCCACGAGGGACACCTGCACGTGGTCGAGCCAGTGGCCGTCGATGTGGAGGCTGCGGCGCAGTAGCCCCTCGTGACGGAAGCCGACGGCGTGGAGAACGCGCCCCGAGGCGGGGTTATTCGGCAGGTAGGTGGCGGTGATGCGGTGCAGGCCCACCCGGTCGAAGGCGTGGTCGACGGCGAGCGCCACCGCTGCTTGGGCGACTCCCTGCCCGGTGACTCTGCTGGACACCCAGTATCCGATCCAGCAGCTCATGGAGGTGCCGCGTTCAATGCCGCCGAGGGTGAGCTGCCCGGCGAAGGCACCGTCGACATCGATGGCAAGCGGCAGCAGTGCCCCCATGGCAGCGAGCCTGCGTTGGGTCAGTAGCTGGTGGTTGTAGGCGCTGCGGCTGTGCGCGGCACGCCAGGTGCCCTCCACCGTGGGCTCGACGGGCCGGATGAGCTTTTCGTCCTCGAGGCGCAGGTCCCGCCAGCGGGGATAATCTTTCGCCGCCAGGGGGCGCAGTTGCACGTGGGCGCCGCAGCCCAGCAGCACTTGGGAGGTGCGGGCCGGCCAGCCGGGATGCTCAGGCGATTCCTGCAGGGTGACGAGGCGGCGCAGCACATCACGCACGGTGTTCACGCGTGGCTGCCTCGCCTAGGCCCGTTGAGAGAGGAAGAGCACGTCGACGACGTCGCCGGGCTGGATGAGTTCCACGTTGTCGGGCACCCGGATGATGGCGTTGGCTTCGCCCATACCGGCCAGCAGGTGGGCGGGTGCGCCCGTGGCCCCGGAGAGTCCTTGGACGAGGTAGTCGGAGGTTTCCGCATCGCGCATGAGTTTGGCGCGCACGTAGCCGCGGCGACCGAGGCGGGATTGGATGCGGCCGACGCTGCGGGCGCGCACGTAGCGGCGCTGGGTGGAGGGCTTGCCGAGGGCCTGGCGAATGACGGGCCGGATGAAGATCTCGAAAATGACGAGCGCGGAGACGGGGTTGTTGGGCACGAGGAAGACGGGGGTGCCGCCGATGACGGCGAAGCCTTGCACGGAGCCGGGGTGCATGGCCACGCGGGTGGTATCGACGTCGCCCATCTCTGCCAGCACGCTGCGGATGAGTTCGGAGCCGGCGCCGCCGACGCCGCCGGAGATCACCAGGATTTCGCTGCGCAGGAGTTGCGCCTCGATGATGTCGCGGAGCCTGCGGGGTTCGCCCTCGATGATGCCGACGCGGTGGACGTCGGCCCCGGCTTCCCGGCCGGCGGCGGCCAGGGCATAGGAGTTCACGTCGAAGACCTGCCCCAGGGTGGGTTCCCGGTCAATGTCGACGAGTTCGCGGCCGACGCTCATCACGGACAGGCGGGGGCGGGGGTAGACCAGCACCTTGGAGCGGCCGACGGCGGCGAGCAACCCGATTTGGGCGGGGCCCAGAATGTCGCCCGGCTGGACGGCAACGTCGCCGGGTTCGATGTCAGCACCGACGCGGCGGATGAATTCCCCGCTGCGGACGGGTCGGGTGGGGCGCACGCGGGTGGTGCCGCGGTCGGACCATTCCAGGGGCAGCACAGCGTCCGCCAGGGAGGGCAGCGGCGCGCCGGTGAGCACGCGGACGGCCTGTTTAGGTTGCAGCCGCAGGGGCTGGGAGGAGCCGGCGGCGACTTCACCGACGACGGGGAGGGACACGTGGGCGGGGTTGAGGGGCTCCGCGCCGGACAGGGGGCGCTGCCCGCCGACGTCGACGGCGCGCACGGCGTAGCCGTCGATGGCGGCCTGCGCGAATCCCGGCAGTGGCCGGGTGGCCTCGACGTGTTCGGCGCACATGAGGCCAAGGGCCTCGGAGATGGCGATCCGCACCGGTTCAGGGGTGACCGGGGCGCTGGTGACGTGCACCAGTTGTTCTTCGACGGAGCGCATGACGTCTTCCCGCTCGTGTATCGGACAGGGCCAAAGCCACACGCCCGCAGCGCGGGCGGTGGACACATGCCTTGTAGTATCGCAGGATTTTCCCGCCGGCGTTTGGGCGTACACGCCCCGGGGTCCCTGCGCGGGGAGAATCTAGGCGTCGTCCGGGTTGTCTTCAGCCAGCCGTTGGGTGAGGTAGCGGCGCAGGCCGGGCGCGTACTGGGGGTCGCGGAGGGCGAAGTCGACGCAGGCGCGAATGTAGCCGCCCGGGTTGCCGAGGTCGTGGCGGGGACCGGAGTGCACGATGATGTGCACCGGGTGGCCTTCGTCGATGAGCAGGGCGATCGCGTCGGTGAGTTGGAGTTCCCCGCCGGCGCCCGGGGTGATGCGGCGCAGCGCGTCGAAGATGTCCCGGTCGAGGAGGTACCGGCCGGTGGCGGCGTAATTGGAGGGGGCGTCGGCGGCAGCGGGCTTTTCCACCATGCCGACCACGCGTTTGAGGTTCGGGTGCTCCGGGTCGTCGACGACGTCGAAGATGCCGTAGTTGCTCACCTCATCGTCCGGGACGACGCAGGCGCACAGGATGCTGCCGCCGACGCGGGCGCGGGCTTCCGCCATGGTTTCCATCACACCCTGCGGGAGGACCATGTCGTCGGGCAGCATGACGGCGACGACGTCTTCATCGTCGCTCAGTTGTTCTTCCGCGAGGCTCACCGCGTGCCCCAGGCCGAGGGGGCGGTCTTGGGTAACGGGGATCGTCTGGATGAGCCCGGGGGCGCGCCGCACCTTCGCCAGTTGGGCGTCCTTGCCGCGTTCCTCGAGGAGGGTTTCCAGCTCGGGGTAGGGGTCGAAGTGGGCGAGCACGCCCTGTTTCTTCGGGGCGGTGACGATGACCATTTTGCTCGCGCCGAGGCTGGCGGCCTCCGCGGCGATGACTTCGATGCCGGGGGTGTCGACCACGGGGAGGAGTTCCTTCGGCACCGTCTTGGTGGCGGGCAGGAAGCGGGTTCCCATGCCGGCGGCCGGCACGACGACGGTCTTAACGGACCATTTGTGGTCAGCGATCGGAAGATTCATGAGATTTCACTTTACCGTTGGGGCCGCACGCCCTTGAGGACGTTTGGGGCATCATCTTCGCCACAGTGGGCGCACACCTGCCGCGAAAGCAGGCGCCACGCGCCACCCGGAGGGGTGGGGCGTCACGGCGACAATGTGCTGCTCATCTGCAGCGCCGCACCCGCGCTGGCACATGCGCGCCGACTCGCCAGCCGGCGGCGAAATGTATGCGGAAAACACCGACATGTTTTGCCCCACACTGGCAGCGACTGTCATCTATGCTGTCATCGAGACCACCCCCGCCGCCCCACCCGACAGCCGAATTTCCGCACCGGCGACGCACACACGGGGCGGAGGCGGCGCGGGATGAGACTACTTTTGACGACACCTATGCGCCGATTTTAGCTAAACGGCGAAAAATATGGGTCCGATTTTAGGGTTTTTAGCTCCGCAGAGTAGGGCGCTTACCAGGAATTTTGCAATTATCGAGCCGGCAACGATAGATGGAAACGCATCAAATTGTGAAAGATAGCACCAACGGGCCGTACAGTGGGGGTATGGGCACCTCATCACAAAGCAAGGGTGTCAGAGTCAACTCAACGACACCATCCATTACCCGCGCCGACATGGCCGCCGCGAAACAGAATATTCGGGCACGGATCCGCGCCCGGCGCGCCGCGCACCCGCGCCCGGATTTGGACGAGGCCATCGCCGCCCACGCCGCGTGCATCGCGCACGGCGCGAGCCAGGTGGCCGCCTACTACCCCACCGCGGGCGAGCCCGGCGGCTGCGCGCTGCTGCCCGCGCTGTCTCGGCAGTGTCGGCCGCTGATCCCCCGTACCTTGCCGGGCCACGCCATGGACCTGGGCTGGGCGGACGGGCCTCTGATCCCCGCCCACTTTGGCGCGCAGGAGCCGGCCGCCGGCGGGCATTCCTTTTCGACCTGCGACCTCATCTTCGTGCCCGCGCTCGCCTGCACCCCGCAGGGGCTGCGGCTGGGGCAGGGCGGCGGATTCTACGACCGGGCGCTCGGCGGCGACAGCAACGTGCCGACGATTGCGCTGCTCTACGACGAGGAAGTCCTCGACGAGCTTCCCATCGAGGATCACGACATGCGGGTGTGCGGCATCATCACCCCCTCGGGGCTGATCTGGTGCGGCCCGCAGCTGGAGATGGAGATGCACCAGCCCTGCCGGCCTGAGGCCTAATCCTGCCGCGGGAACCATTTTTCGCGGCGCTCGTATCTCACTGACACATGAGCGATACAACCCACCACTATCCCGCCCCCAGCCCCTGGCGCCGCGAGGCCACTGCACCCACCACGACCCCCTCTCTCCTCAGCCGGCTGTCCCGCCGCCTGCAGGAGCCGACCCCGGATTTCCGGCAGCGGCTGCGACTGCGGCGCTTCGGCGCCCTCGCGCTCGTGGCACTGGCGGCGGTGGTTGCCACCGGCTCCCGCGTAGAGCGAGTACCCGTGGCCACCCGGGAGATTCCCGCCGGCACCCAGCTGCAGATGGGGGACGTCGAGTGGCGGGCGATGCCCGCCGGGACGGCGCCCCACGACCTGCCGGACGCGGAGGGCCTGGCGGGGGCGATTACGGCCCACGGGCTTGTTGCCGGGGACATTGTCACCGGTCTCGATATCATGGGCAGCCACCTGACGAACACCTTTGTGAGCACAAACACCAAAATCGGGGAAAGTCAGCCAGGCAACATGGTGCCGCTGCGACTCGCGGACCCGACATTGGCCCCCTTGTTGCACCACGGCGACGTCGTCGACATCGTCACCGCCGCAGAGAACGAACCCGCTCCGCGCGTCATCGCCGCAGGTGGAACCATCATTTCCACCGTTGGCGACGGCTCTACGGGTAGCACATCCTCTATCCTCGTGGCCCTGCCGGAGGCGGATGCGCGCGCTGTGGCGGCCACCGCACTGCACACCCCCCTTGCGGTTGTCATCACAGGGCCCCGGGCACACGCCGCCAGGTAAGCCCAGGTGCCGAACTACCGCTACCTTTGGTGTGCCCATTAGGCTTCAACCCACGAGCCGGGCGCAACCTTTGCGCCCACTGCTCCCGTTTTGTTAGGCCCACGCATGCGCGTGCCGGCCTTGGTCACTTCACAAGGAGACACCCCATGCTTAAGGGCTTCAAGGACTTCATCATGCGCGGCAACGTCGTCGACCTGGCTGTCGCCGTCGTCGTCGCCACCGCGTTCACCGCGATCGTCACCGCCTTCACCGACAACCTGATCAACCCGCTGATCGCCTCCTTCGGTGGTGCGAATGCCGACGGCCTCGGCTTCTACATCATTGCTGGCAACAAGGACACCTTCATGGACTTCGGTGCCGTGATCACCGCCGCCATCAACTTCGTGATCGTCGCCGCCATCGTCTACTTCCTCATCGTCGTCCCGATGAACAAGGTCAAGGCCGCTCAGGCTGCCCGCGCCGGCGCTGACGAGGCCGAGGAAGAGGAGACCGTCGCCATCGACACCCAGCTCCTCACCGAGATCCGCGACCTGCTGAAGACCCGCAACGTCTAAAGCACCTCCCCCACACTCGCACTACCCGCCGCGGTAGTGAGAGCGCGAGGACGCCGCTAAGCGCCGCACCCGCCCTTCACACAGGGCACCGGGTGCGGCGCGTTTTTCTTCTCCCGGCGAAGAAACACCCGCACCGTCGCACGAGCAGTCGTGACGGTGCGGGTGTGTGTCTGTGTGCGCGGCTTAGGCGCCGTGGTGGGGCGGGGTGTTCTCCTCATAGAAGCTGCGGGATAACCCGACGTCCGTGCGCGTCTGCGTCTCCCCCAGCCACGGCGGGGTGGGGTCGCCGCCACGGGGGACATCGGTGCGGGAGGGGGCCCGGCGCTGCCGGCGGCGGGGCGTGGGTTGTCCATGCGAGTCAGCCATCGGTGGGTGCTACTCGCAGGTCCACTGGTCGAGCTGGTCGAGCACGTGGTGCACCAGCGGCCCCAGGGTCGCCATGCCGTCGCGGATCGCGGAGCGCGAGGGCGCGAGGTTGACGATCATCGTCGACCCCGACACGCCCGCAATGCCGCGGGAGGTGCCCGCATCGATCGCGCCACACGCCAGGCCGCTGGCCCGCAGCGCCTGGGACACGCCGGGCAGAATCTGGTCGAGCACCACCCGCGTCGCATCCGGGGTCTTATTCGACGGCCCCACGCCCGTGCCACCAATGGTGAGCACGAGATCGGCGCCGCCCACCACGGCGGTCTCCAGGGCCTTGCGGATGGTCTTCATCTTCGGCTCCACGCCGAGTACCGCATCGACGGTGAACTCGGCCTCCAGGAGCAATTCCGTCACGAGGCGGGCGGTGTCTTGCGGATCCCCCACAGAGTCACCCACGAGCACCACGAGGGCGCGGCGCACCGCCTGCCCGGTCTCCATCGCGGCGAGCACCGCATCATCGGGCTCGGCAATCGCATCCAGGTCGACGGGGGTGGCGGGCGTGGTGTCCATAGCGGTCAATCCAATCGGAAAGGGTGAAACATCTACTCGGGTCCCGGGCGCATCCACCGCAGTCCACGCGCCCGGGGAACAATCATCGGTCAGTGTGCTCTAGCTTAGCGTGATGGTGACTTCGCGGATGTCGTTTCCGGAATCCCGATCCGCGACCTTCAGGGTGATGGTGTCGCCGAAGTCGTGGGAACGAATCGCCGCGATGAGCGCGTCGGCCGAGTCCGTCTGCCGGTCATCGACCGCGAGGATGACGTCGCCGGGGCGGATGCCCGCTTCCTCCGCGGGGGAATCCGGGTCCACCTGGCCGACGAGCGCGCCGGAGACCCGGGAACCCGGGGCGAGGCGCACACCAATCTTCGGGGTGGTGACGTGGCCGTCCTCGATGAGCTGCTGGGCGATCTTGCGGGCCTGGTTGACGGGGATCGCGAACCCGAGGCCGATGCTGCCGGCCTCACCATTGATCTGCGCCATGGAGGCGATGACCGAGTTCATGCCAATCAGGTTGCCGGACATATCGACGAGCGGGCCGCCGGAGTTACCCGGGTTGATGGCCGCATCCGTCTGGATGGCGTCAATGAGCGAGCTTTCGCCGCCCTGCTGCCCGGAGGCCCGCACCGGGCGGTTGAGCGCGGAGACGATACCGCTGGTCACCGTCGCGGACAGGCCCAGCGGGGAACCGATCGCGACGACCTGCTGGCCGACACGCACCTCATCGCTATTACCGAAGCTGATGACCGGCAGATCCTCCGCGCCGCGCAGCTTAATGACCGCAATGTCGTAGGAGGTGTCGCCGGCAACGAAGTCCGCCTCGAAGGAGCGGCCGTCGTTGAGCTGCACGAGCATCTGGCCACCGTCGGCGGCGTTCTTCACCACGTGCATGTTGGTGAGCACGTACCCATCGGAGGAAATAATCGACCCGGAGCCCTCATCGACGGCCTGCGGGGAGGCCACCTTGATGCTCACCACGGTGGGCAGCACGTTCGCCGCCACCTCCTCCACCGAGCCGGGCGTGCTGGTGGCGGTGCGGTGAATCTGCGGCTGCTCCCCCAGTGCGTTAACCACGTTCGTGGAGGAGGTGTCCTGCTGCCCCGCCACGACGACACCAGTGATCGTGCCGGCGGCGATCGACCCAACGAGCATCATCGACAGCGCGGTCGCCAAGCCGACCGTGCGCTTCGGGCGCACCTCAGGCTGGGCCACACCCCCGGCGGGACCCGCGAGCGGGACCGCCTCCTCCGGGATGAGCGCGGCGGGTGCTTCCTGGGCGCGGTGCGCGCCCTCCCGAGGGGCCTGGGCGGCCGGGCCGTAAGGGTTGGCCGGGGTATCAAAGTCAGCCACCGGGATCTCCTGCGTCGGCTGCGCGTCGCGGTAGGGGTTCGCCGGGTGCGGCTGCGGCACCTGGCCGGGGTGCGCCGCAGCGGGCTGCGGGGTGGTGGAATCGTGTGCGGGATTCATGGGCGTGGTGTGCTCGTTCATGCGGTCTAGAATGCGCCGCGCGTCTGCGCAGGCACTGGGATGAGTTCGGCAGGAGCTTAGGAGAAAGTTTCCGATTTCCTGAAAGGATATGCCCTCTACCACACCCACGGTAGAAGCCCAGCTCAGGCCACAATCCTGCGCGTGCGCCGCCCACGATAGGTGCCTGGCGCACAGCACAACCCCCGGAGGTGCCCTCCGGGGGTTGTTCGTTGCCACGCGGGCGGTGCGGTTAGTTCTTGGGCTCGCGGGCGGCAGCGCCTGCCTCGCGGGTGCCGAAGGCGAAACCCCAGCCGCTGCCGCCCTTCGGCCCCTGCGGCGCCTTGGTGAGATCCTCGGCGCTGGGGGCGCCCGGCAACGTCACGGTCATCATGGTGCCGCCGTCGGAGCTTTCGCCGGCGACAACGGTGCCGTTGTGGCGGTTGACGACCTGCTTGACGATCGCCAGGCCCAGGCCGCTGCCCGGCATGGAGCGGGACTGGATGGAGCGGTAGAAACGCTCGAAGACCTTCTCCCGCTCGCCGACGGGGATACCGGGGCCCGAGTCGGAGATCGTCAGCACCAGCTGATCGCCGACCTCCTTCATGACGACGCGGACGACACCATCCCCGGGCGACCACTTCGCCGCATTGTCCAGCAGGTTGAGCACCGCCCGGCCCAGGGCGAAGGGGTCGCCTTCGACGAACCAGGGCTGGTACGCCACATCGAAAGTCACATCGGAGCGGCGGCGCTGCACCCGCTCCAGGGAAGTCTCGACGGTCTCCATGAGGTCGACGACTTCGAAGTCCTTCTCCGGACCGTCTTCGCGGGCCAAATCCACGAGGTCGCCGACCAGGGTGGACAGCTCATCGAGCTGGGCGATGACGTCGCGTTCCAGGTCGCGGCGGTCCTGCTCCGCGATCTGCGCGGAACCCGCCTGGCTGACCATCATGAGCAGCTCAATGTTGGTGCGCAGCGACGTCAGCGGCGTCTTCAGCTCGTGGCCGGCATCGGCCACCAGCTCCGTCTGCCGGTGCCGGGAGGCCTGCAGGGCGCTGAGCATCCCGTTGAAGGAATTCGTCAGCTGTGCGATCTCGTCGGTGCCCTCCACCGAAATCGGGCGCAAGTCATCAGTGCGGGCCACGTAGTCGACCGCATTCTGCAAACGCTTGACCGGCCGCAGCCCCGCGGACGCGGCCACCGCACCCGCAGCAATCGCCACGAGCACGCCCAAGCCACCGATGAGCAGCAGCACAATACCCAGGGAGCTAATCATCTGGTGTGTTGAGCCCATGTCCTGGGCGAGGATGACGCGCGCGCCCGCGGCGTTCCGCTTCGCGAGGATGCGCTCGTTACCCGCGGTGCGCACGGTGCGGTCCTTCTCGTTCTGCAGCACCGCAGCCTCGTCCTGGAAATCGATGGGATCGCCGACACCAGCCACCGCCCCGGCCCCGAAGTAGGCGATGCGAATGTCCGGGTTATACACCTTAAACATTGCGATCTCCGCGCCGGGATTGACGAGGAAATTCGGATCGAAGGACTTACTCAACAGCGAGTTCGCCTTCTCATCCAGTTCAGAATCGACCTGGTTCGACAGCGACGCGGACACCGTCCAATACGCCACCACCGACATCACAACCACGGCCAGCGCCACCATCGAGGCGGTCACGACCGACAGTTGCCACCGCAGCGAACTCCGCCGAGACCCCTTACCCGGGGCCTCAGGGGCCTGCAGCCCAGATGTCTTTCTCAAAATCACGGAGCAGTCTCCCGCAACACATAACCCACGCCGCGGACCGTGTGAATCAGACGCGGCTCACCAGCCGCCTCCGTTTTGCGACGCAGGTACCCAATGTACACCTCCAACGCGTTGCCGGAGGTGGGGAAATCATAGCCCCACACCTCCTCCAGGATCGCCGCCCGGGACAGCACCCGCCGCGGCGAGCGCATGAGCAACTCCAGGAGCGCGAACTCCGTGCGCGTGAGCGAAATCTGCCGATCCCCCCGCGTCACGCTGCGGGTCTCCGGGTCGAGGCGCAGATCAGAAAACGCCAGCCGCGCCGAATTCGACGACACCGACGCATCGGCCGCGGCGCGGCGCAGCAAGCTGCGCACCCGCGCGAGAAGCTCCTCCAAGGCGAAAGGCTTCGGGAGGTAATCATCGGCCCCCGCATCCAGGCCGGCCACACGATCAGAGACCCCATCACGGGCGGTGAGCACGAGAATCGGGCGGTCGTCACCATTGCCGCGCAGCGTCCGGCACACCTGTAGACCATCCAGGCGCGGCATCATCACATCCAGGATCACGAGATCCGGCTGCTCAGCATCAATCACGCGCAACGCATGCTCGCCGTCCTCAGCGAGGACGACCGTGTAGCCATTGAACGTCAACGAGCGCCGCAGGGACTCCCGGACGGCCTGCTCGTCATCAACAACAAGAATCTTCATTGCGCCTTCTGCTGTACCAAGAAAAGAAACGAAAAACCCGGCACCCGCGCGCATCAACCGCACACGGGCGTAGGTCACAAAGGAGGGCAGTACGGCGCGCAAGGACCACAGGCAACACCTGTGGCCGGACACGGCCGCACCCGCATCGCGGAAAACACCATCACTGGTTCCACCCCGCCCGCACTCCACCCAGGTAGAGCACCAGCGGACATATGCGAATTGACGCAGGGTAGAACAGACTCTGAAAAGCTTACTCTACTGAGAGCGATTCAACCGGCGATAACCTGCCAGAAAACCCCCACCAGAGGCGTACACCACACCCACAGCCACGACCCCAAGAAAAACCTCAACAGCACTTAAGAAGCCCCTGATAAGACTGACCATCGATCAAGATCGCTCAGCGCCCCGCCACTCCCCACTCCCTATCCGGGTACACGTGCCACTGATGCACCACCCCCGACACCACAGACCGCAACATGCACGCAGCCCGCCCTCCCAGACAAGGGAGAACGGGCTGCGATGGAACTCGTGTCACCTCACACGGAGGCGACAGGCTCACGAAGTCTTAGAACTGCTCGACCTCGACGAGACCCAGCTGAGCTGCCTTGACCAGGCGGCGCGGGATCAGGTGAGTGCGGCCGTCGATCTTGACCTCCTGGAGGGCGACATTGTCGGCCTTCCACTGAGAGCGGCGAGAGTGGGTGTTAGCACGCGACATGCGACGCTTCGGAACTGCCATTTTTCTTTCCCTCCTTTAGTCTTTCTTCGCGCGGCGAGCGCGGTTGCCGTAACGACGCTGGAACTTCTCGACACGACCAGCGGTGTCCATGACACGCTGAGCGCCGGTCCAGAACGGGTGGGACTCGCTGGTGACGTCCACGACGATCAGCGGGTACTCGTTGCCATCTTCCCACTCAACGGTGCGCTGAGAGGTGGCGGTGGAACGGGTCAGGAACTTGAAACCCGTGCCGGCATCCTGGAAGACCACCGGGTGGTAGTCAGGGTGGATATCCTTCTTCATTAACGATCCTTCAATAAGGTTGACCATTACCGTAGACCTCATCCACCTGATGTGGAGAGCGATCCCTGTTACAAGCCGCCGGGATTCACAAAAACCTTTCGCCACCAGCGAGCTCCCTGGAAGTCAGCGGGGAACCATCATGACCCGCGAGCTGAGCGTGTGCACGAGAACTCAGCGGGGAAGGCACTGGTGAACGCGCGAAAGGCGTCTACGAGCGGAGCCCAGAAGTTGGGCAACTCTTGGAAATCCTACAGACAACGCGGGCAAAAACCTAACCCACCCCCGCCCACTACCCCGCAGCCGCCCACCAACCGGCCACCAACACACCCCATCGACACGGCGACGCCAGAGCTTTTCACGGCAACCTGACACAGTGTGAACGCCGTGGCGCGATGACAGGGCGCCTCACTGTGGACCCACCCAGGGCCCAACACAGCAGCGCCCAGACAGCACCGCGACGAGAGGGACCCTAGCGAGAAAACAAACGCATCTTTCGGGATTGCGCGCACCAGCGCGCGGACGAGCACACCTCAACCAACCGGGTTCGTTGCGCGGCGCGCCGACGCTGCAAAAGGCGATGGAGATAGCGACTCGCCCCAACCGCGGCCGGCGTGAGCACCTGCCCAACAGCAATCGCCGCGAGTACCTCGCGACAGACTCGGCAGGGCGCGCACACTACGACCACTCGGAGACCGCGCAGCAAAAATTCAGCCAACACCCGACTCCAACACCGCGATAGCCACCCCTCGAGCGCCACATATATATAGGAACGCTGCGGGACCACGCCCCATCGAAGGGACCGTCCCCCACAGGCCACCCCGGCGGCCGCCAGCGACTGCCCGTGAGGCACGGGCAGACATCGCCGGTGTGTTGTGCGCAGCATTTGGACACACACTGCTTTAGGCTCAGGGACGTTTCGACGGTGGGTCACACCCACACGCAGTCCCCACAACCGGGCGCCACCACGTCCCGCAGGACTGGTCCCGCACGACATCCTCCCAAGGACTGCCCCACCGACACTTCTCCCCCAGTTGTCACTTTCGCCACGGCCGACATGGCGCAACACGCACCCGCGGCACGGACGGCGAGTGACAGAGGCGCCGATCGTGGCCACGTGCGGCTTGGTCGATTAGGCAAACGCTCGGGCATACCTGTATGGTTGTCCCTTGCTGTTGTCAAAATGTTCGTTTAACGCCCCGTCAGCTGGCATGGCCGCGCCCCGGAGATGATTTTTCCTCTGGTGCGGCTGCGGCCACCGTTGCACGTGGGCGGCTAGGAGAAAGAAAGTCCATGTCGGCAATTTGCCAGGTCACGGGACGTCAGCCGGGTTTCGGCAAGTCTGTCTCGCACTCGCACCGGCGCACCAACCGCCGTTGGAATCCCAACGTGCAGCGCCGCAAGTTCTTCCTGCCCTCTGAGGGCCGTACCATCACCCTGACTGTGTCCACCAAGGGCCTGAAGGTTATCGACCGCGACGGCATCGAGTCTGTCGTTGCTGCGATCCGTGCACGTGGGGAGAAGATCTAACAGATGGCACGTAACGATATTCGTCCGATCATCAAGCTGAAGTCTACGGCTGGCACCGGTTACACCTACGTCACCCGTAAGAACAAGCGAAACAACCCGGACCGTATGACCCTGAAGAAGTACGATCCGATCGCCCGCAAGCACGTCGAATTCCGCGAGGAGCGATAATTCATGGCTAAGAAGTCGAAGATCGCCAAGAACGAGCAGCGCAAGGAAATCGTCGCCCGCTACGCGGAGCGCCGCAACGAGCTCAAGGCCATCATCAAGAACCCCAACTCCACCGACGAAGAGCGTCTGGATGCTCAGTACGAGCTGAACCGCCAGCCGCGTGACGCCTCCCCGGTGCGCGTTCGTAACCGCGACGCTGCCGACGGCCGTCCGCGTGGTTACCTGCGCAAGTTCGGTCTCTCTCGTGTCCGTGTCCGTGAGATGGCTCACCGCGGTGAGCTGCCCGGCGTTCGTAAGTCCAGCTGGTAAGGGAGTTTTCTAATGAAGCGCACCAACATGAAGAAGGCGCGGATGGAGCAGTCCCGCCGCCCCAAGAAGAACCCGCTCAAGGTCAAGGGCATCACCTCGGTGGACTACAAGGACACCGAGACCCTCTCCCTGTTCCTCTCTGATCGTGGCAAGATCCGTTCTCGTCGCGTCACCGGCCTGACCCCGCAGCAGCAGCGTCAGGTTGCTACCGCCGTGAAGAACGCCCGTGAGATGGCTCTCCTGCCGTTCACGAACCGCTAAGCACGACGGTTGTACAAAGGGACAGTTTTGACAGCCTTTTAGCCCCACATTGTGGGGCCGGGCGTCCACTGCCACCACACTGTGCGCAGTGTTGATGCCACCCCAAACAACCCACCTCCGAGTGTTCTCGGCGGGTGGGTTTTTTGGTACCTCCGCCGCAACCCCACCGCTGCTTCGCGCCTGCAGCAGGAATCATCGCCGCCGTACAGAGCGTCCGCCGTCCTGCCCGTCCAGGCGGCGCTAGGATATGGGGAACTGCCACCGGCCGACCACGCCGACGTCCAGCGCGTCCCGCCCGTCGCGGTGGTGCGTGCTCGGGTGGTTCGGTGTCGGCCCTTTCCCGCCACGGGCACCCCCATACCCCTGCTCTCTTGTTCGTCCGCCTCTGTCCGCGCGTTGTCTTCTCGTGAAAGGTTTCTTCGCATGCTGCACGAGTCTTTGTATCAGCTGGCCGCTGAGGCGCCCACCTGTTCCTCCCTGCCGATGGCACGCGGGGTGCTGGCGGACGCCTACGATGTGCTGCGCCAGTCGGCACGCCACGCGGGCGACGCCACGGAGCTGGGTGCATGGTTGTCCCGCATCGTCGTCGATGTCATCAACTCCCCCGCCGTTATTGCCTCCGTGGGCTGCGGCACCCAGTTCTACCCCTCCGGTGCCTTCGGCCGTTTGGAGGGCCTCGTCGACTCCCGCGTGCGGCTGCTGACGTGGGGCACTGCCGCGGCGCAGGACTTCGCCGCCGAGCTGTTGACCTCCGCCGGGCTCACGGTCCGCACCCCGCTGCCGGCGGCGACTGCTGCCGGCTGGCAGGACATCGCCCGGGAGGCGGTGGCGTCCCGCGATGCGGAAACCCTCGGTCTCATCAACGATGCCGGCACCTGGGGGAACTTCGCTATTCACGCCGCAGCAGAGAAAACCTGCGGGGTCGCGGATGTGGCCACGATCCTGCGCGACGATGCGCTCGCGCACCGGCCTCCGGCGGTGGTCGTGAAATCGGGGCTGCCGGACAAGGAGTCGTGGTTCGACATTCGGGAGCACCTCGTGGTGCCCGCAGCCCGGCTGGCGCGCTGGGCGGGGTTTGCCGCCGGTGCCCGCAGCACCCACACCCCCACCCGCTTGGCGGTCGCGGCCGCCGCCGGGGTGGTGGAACCCGCGGAAGCCGACGCCTTGCGCCAGGCGTGGGTGGCGGGCATGGACACCTACCTGTTCCTGTGGGCCAACGGCATGCCGGTGAAGCAACAATTGTTTGCTGACTTGCCGCCGATCCAGCGCACTCTGCTTGGTGCGAGTGCCAGAGCGGTGGCCGATGTGGCCCGCAGCGTCGCCGCACGATCCGCCCCACCGGGTGCTGCGCCCACGGCGCAGACCACCTACCACTCCAGCGTCACCCCACCTGTGGCCAGTGCGTTGCACTCTGGCCCCACGACCCAGCAAGCCGCGGCTGATGCCCGCGCAGAGGGAGAGCACTAATGGCCGGCAGCGTCGGACGCCCCCGCAAGCACAGCCCCCGCCGCAAAGGGTCCACCGCCCGGGAGGAAATCCTGGACGCCTCCGCGGAGCTGTTCACCACCCAGGGCTACGCCACGACCTCCACGCACCAGATCGCGGACGCGGTGGGGATTCGGCAGGCCTCCCTGTACTACCACTTCCCCTCCAAGGCGGACATCTTCATCTCCTTGTTGAAGTCCACCACGGAGCCCTCCCTCGCGATCGCGGAGCGCCTCGCCGCCCCGTCGACGGATGCTTCCCCGGAGCTGCGGCTGTGGGCCCTGGTGGCCGCCGAAGCCCGTCTGCTCATGAGTTCCCGCTGGAACCTGGGCCGGCTGTACCAGCTGCCGATTGCCGTCAGTGAGGAGTTCGAGGAGTTCCACCACGAACGCCACCAGCTGGCCGCCGTGTTCACGGACCTGGCGGAGGAGATCGTGGGCGCCGGGGATACGCGCGCCCAGTTGCCGTTCCTGCTGTCGCAGACGGTGACCGAGATGCGCCCCAACAACGGCACCGCCCCCTTCGATGTCTCCGGGCACTCCCTGCCGGAGGAGGCGGTCATGCTCGCCGACGCGGCACTGACGGTCCTCGGTGCCGAGCACCCCGCCGAGCGGGTGGAGTGGACGACGCGCGTGCTGGCCGAGGCCGCAGAGCAGTAACACCCCCATCCCCGCAGTAGCACCAGCACCCCACGCTCAGCGGGTCCCGGGTGCGCGCATGCCAGCGCCCCACCAGAACACGTTCCTCGTGTCCCTGCTGGGGCGCTTCGCTGCGTGAGGCGGAGTGTGGCTGCCGCCTGGGTGCTTAGGCCATGTGCTCGGCGCGGGCCACGATGCGCTGGGCCTGCGCGATGAGCGGGGCGTCAATCATTTCCCCGTCCAGCTTGAACGCGCCCGGGTGCTGTGCCGCGCCCGCCACCACGCGGCGCGCCCACTCCACCTGGGCCGGGTCCGGGGCGTACGCCCGGCGGATGGTCGCCACCTGGGCGGGGTGAATGCAGCAGGTGCCCATGAAGCCGCTGCGGGCGGCATCGGCGGCCTCCTCAAACTGGCCCTGCTCGTCGCGGAAGTCCGCGTGCACCGCATCGAGCACATACTTGCCGTGGGCGGCGGCGTGCAGGTGCATGAGGCTGCGCGCCAGCATCATGGTGGTGCGGTAGGGGCCGGGCCGATCCGCCGGTGCGCCTTCGTCCGGCAGGTAACGGGAGTGCGTGCCCCCGAGGAACTGGGTGAGGTCTTCCGCACCCCAGAACAGGCCCACGACCCGCGGGTCGGCGGCAATATCCTCCGCGTGAAGGACCGCCAGGGGGGTTTCGATCATGGCGATGACCTCAAAGCCGTCGCACTCCGGCGGCAGTGCTGCCTGCACCTTCGGCACCATGATCGTGTGGTAGTTCGTTTCCCGCACGGCGGCGATGTCGGCGGCGAAGCCGGGGTCGTCGGGGCCGCACACCCGCACGATGGTGGTGTCGGGGTCGAGGGCACTGGTCACCACGTTCCGGCGGGCGGTGTCGCGATCGTGTGCCCCGGCACCGTCCTCCAGGTCGAGGATCACGGTGTCGGCGGCGGCGACCGCTTTGGCGAAACGCTCCGGGCGGTTCGCGGGCGCGAACAGGACAGCGGGGCCGGGGTTCATCGTGGGCACCAGGGGGTTCCTTCCAACGGCGGATGACGGGCGGGGGTGTCCCCGCCGCTGGCGCGGGCAGGGACTACTGGTCCCAGTATGCCGCACCCGCCCGTCGCGCAGCACCCCCGCGAGAAGGCCGCCGCCCCACCGTGAGCGGTGCTGAGATGCACGCGGCTGTACACACACGACGGCCCCGGGCGCGCCATCACCGGTCGGCGCCCGGGGCCGGGGGTGGCACCAGTGTGGTGCCCAGTGGGTGTTTAGTGCGCGAAGTGGCGGGCACCCGTGAGGTACATGGTCACACCGGCCGCAGTGGCGGCCTCAATGACCTCGGCGTCGCGGATGGAACCACCCGGCTGCACGACGGCGCGCACGCCCGCCTTGGCAAGCACTTCGAAGCCATCGGCGAAGGGGAAGAACGCGTCCGAGGCCGCCACCGCGCCACGGGCGCGCTCCTCGCCCGCGCGCTGCACGGCGAGACGGGCGGAATCCACTCGGTTGACCTGCCCCATGCCGACACCGACGGTGGCGCCGTCGCGGGACAGTAGGATGGCGTTCGACTTCACAGCACGCACCGCGCGCCACGCGAACTCCAGCTCCTTCAGGGTGGCCTCGTCGGCGGGCTCGCCTGCGGCCAGCGTCCAGTTGGCGACCGCGTCTCCGTCGGCGTCGACGAGGTCGCGCTGCTGCACGAGCATGCCCCCGGAGACCTGCCGCAGCTCCCGGCCGGCCCGCTGCGGGGCCTCGGCCTGCAGGATGCGGATGTTCTTCTTCTGCGCCAGCAGCTCCACCGCGCCCTCGGCGTAGGAGGGGGCGATGATGACCTCGGTGAAGATGTCGGCGACCTGCTGCGCCATCTCCACGGTGACCTCACGGTTGGCGGCGATGACGCCACCGAAGGCGGACACCGAATCGCAGGCGTGGGCGGCCCGGTGGGCGGCCGCAATCGACTCGTCGCTCACAGCAATGCCGCAGGGGTTGGCGTGCTTGATGATCGCCACGCAGGGGCGCTCATGATCCCACGCGGCACGCCACGCCGCATCGGAGTCGGTGTAGTTGTTGTAGCTCATCTCCTTGCCGTGGAGCTGGCGGGCGTACGCCAGGCCGCCGTGCTCCGCGGGGTCGACGTAGAGCGCCGCCGACTGGTGGGGGTTCTCCCCGTAGCGCAGCGTGTGCGCCAGGTTGAGGCTCATCCCCATCCACGGCTGATACTCCTCCGTGGAGGTCTGCTCCCCCATCCAGGTCGCCACCGCCACGTCGTAGGCGGCGGTGTGGCGGAACGCGTCGACCGCCAGCTGGGTGCGCTGCGCGCGGGTAAACCCTCCCGCGGCCACCGCCTCAGCGACCTCCCCGTAGCGGGCCGGGTCGACCACCACAGCGACACTCGGGTGGTTCTTCGCGGCGGCGCGCACCATCGACGGCCCGCCGATATCGATCTGCTCCACGCAGGCATCGAAGTCCGCGCCCGAGGCCACCGTCTCGGTAAACGGGTAGAGGTTGACCACCACCAGCTGGAAGGGGGAGATCTCCAGCTCGGCCAGCTGCGCCAGGTGATCCTCCTTGCGGGTATCCGCCAGGATGCCGGCATGCACCCGCGGGTGCAGGGTCTTCACCCGGCCCTCCAGGCACTCGGGGAACCCGGTGAGGCTCTCCACGGGGGTGACGTCGATCCCGAGGGCGGCGATCGTCTTCGCCGTCGACCCGGTGGAGACGATCTCCACCCCATGGTCGGCTAGCGCCCGGGCCAGATCCTCCAGCCCGGTCTTGTCGTACACGCTGACCAGCGCGCGCTTGATGGCTTTCACGTCATCACTCATGGGGCTTCTACTCGCCGTCGCTTTCACTTCGTAGGAATGGGGGTGGTGACCTGGACTGACACAGGTGACCGGGGGGGGAACACAGCCACACTCACCTGCCGCAGCAGGGTGAGCAGGGTGGGAGAACTACTGGGGTGCGCGCCGCCGTGTCGCCGCCGCGATGGCGGCCAGCGGGTCGTTGCGCAACACGGAGACGATGAGGGCGCGCTCCACGACCTTGATGCGTTCGTGCAGCACCTCCTCGGTATCCCCGGGGAGCACCTCGACGGGGCGCTGGGCGATGATGGGGCCGGTATCGACCCCGCCGTCCACCACATGCACCGTGGATCCGGTGACCTGCACCCCATAATGCAGCGCATCCCGCACCGCGTGCGCGCCAGGGAAGGCGGGCAGCAGGGCGGGATGCGTATTGATGATGCGGGGTGCGAAGGCGGCGAGGAACCCCTCGCCAAGGATCCGCATGAAACCAGCAGACACCACCAGGTCGGGGTGGTACTCCCCCACCGCGGACGCCAACGCCACGTTCCACGCGGCACGATCCGCGCCCGCGCTCAGCGGCACCTGGGCTGTCGGCACACCCCGGGCGGCGGCCTTGTCGAGGGCCGCGCACTGGGTGTCGCTGACGAGGCCAACGACCTCATAGCGGGTGCCGGGGGTGGGGGCGGCCGCCCCGCGCATGATGGCGTCGGCCAAGGTGCCCGCCCCGGAGGCCAGAATCACGACCCGCACGACGTCGCCCGCCACGGGGGTTGCGGTGGGTGCGGCTGCGGGCGCAGCCGGTGTCTGTGCGGTTGGGTGGTCACCTGTCGTCGCTGAGGTCACGGACAACATCCTAGACGAGCACACACGGCCAGCAGGAAACTCGCGGCGGGGGCAGCGGCTACCCCCGCACCACCCGAACAACCCCCTCACGTGCCCTCACGAAGGCCGCCGAATCACCCGGCAGCCACGGGCCAAAACACCACGTCACACACCACGCGCGCGCCTCTCACTGGCCCTGCAGCAGCCACCCACACCAAGTGCTGTCACCCCAGTGCGGTGGGGAGGAAAAATCCCACAGCGCACACCACCTCGGTGCCCCGATCGACACCGGCCACCCGTAGCCAGCACCGCACATATCGCCCCGCACCTATCTCAGGTCGCTCAGTCCGCGGCCCGCCCCACGATCCCCGCAGACAGCTGTGCCCCGAGCACCACAGGCGCGCAGCCTTAATGTCTCGGGGCACAACCAGCCGGTGAGGGGGCTGGGTGGCTACTCGTCCTCGCGCTGGGCCTCGGCGCGCTCGCGGGCGGCGCGCAGGGCGTTGAGTTCGTCCTTGATGGTCGTGCGCGGCGCGGACTCGTCCATCTCCGACTCGCTGTCGTCGGCAGTGGGCTCGCCAGCCCCCTCCGGGGTGGCTGCGGGCGCACCGTCATGGGCGGTCTCGGAGTCCTCATCACCTGCATCCGGGTCCCCGGAGTCGGTGTCCGCTGCCTCCGCCGCGTCGTGCAGGTCGTCCGCCTCTGCGTGCACGCCGCCGGCGTCGGCGTCGGCCAGCGCATCGTCGTCGACATCCTCAGCGGCAGCGATGTCCTCGGCGGCGTCGTGATCGGCAGCGGTGCCCTCAACGGAGTCGACCCCGCCCGTGGCGGACACCTCTCCAGGCACCTCGTCATCGGCGTCGGCATCATCCCCGGCGTCTGCGGCAACGTCGGCGTCGGCCTCAACCTCAGCATCGGGGTCCTCCACCCCAGCATCTGCGTCGCTATCCGCAGCAGCATCGTCCGCGTCGTCTGCGTTCTCGGCGGGCTCACTGGCCTGAGCCTCGGAGGCGTCTTCGTCGTCGACGGCGAGAGCCTCCGCGTCGGCCACGCTCACGTCCTCATTCTCCGCGCTTACTGTGGGGGCTGCTGCGGTGTCGTCGCGCGCCTCGGCGGCGGTGTCGACAGTGTCTGCGGTCTCGACCGCGACGTCCTCGTCCTCAGCGGCGGCATCAGCGGCCGTCGCGGCGGCACCGCTGGCCGTGCTGGCTGCTGCGGTGGTGGTGCGGCGGTTGTCGCGGGCGATGGTGATGAACAGGGCGATGAGGGCACCGGCAGCGAAGAAGCTCGCCAGGGACAGTGCTGCCGGCCAGTAGGACGCACTCAGGGTCCCGAGAACACCCATCTGCCCAACGGTGAAGAACAACAGCACGCCGAGACCGACGACGATGCTCACCAGGGCGGTGAACAGCTGGCCAAGCACGGTGGCCCAGGTGGGGCTGGTGCGGGGTGCCCGGTAGACGATGACGGCGGCGATGACGACGCCGACAAGCCCGGCCAGTCCGAGGCGCTGCCACTGTTCCCAGGAGTGCTGGGGAACGGCGGCGAACCACAGCATCGGCGGCAGCGGGGCCTGGAGGATGGTCTCCTGTCCGAGGGCCACGAAGGTGTCGCCGACGAGGATGTAGCCCAGGCTGCCGAGGACGAGTCCCACGACGGCGGCGGTGGGGATATAGAGGGCAGCGAGCCCGATGTTGCCGACCCAGGCGGGAGCACCGCTGAAGGCGTGGAGGAACGTCGATGCCTCCGACCAGTGCAACCCCAGCGCCACGCTTGCGAGCACGAACCAGGCGATGAGCATCGCGGTGAGGAACTTCGCGCCCAGGGCGATGCCGTGGACGAGGAACTCGGGGATGCGGAACTTGCGGGCCAGTGCCGCGCACAGTTTCACCCCGCCGCCGGCAACGAAGGCGATGACCTCCAGGATGGCGACGCGGCCCAGCGCCTGCCCCATGGGCGGGGTGCCGACGGGCAGCACTGTCGCCGCGTCGAGGAGCATGCCCGCCGCCACGAGCGTGAGCAGCAGGGGGATGCCGATGGTCGCCACCATGAGCACGCCCAACTGCCGCAGGGTGATGCGGCCCCCGATGACGCCGCGCACGCGGCGGGCGGTCGCCAGGCACACGATGAGGCCCGGCAGCAGCGGCACCACCCCGAGGGCCGTGTCGCGGCTCGCGACGGGGGCGGTCATGGTGACGAGGAAGAGCTGCGCGATGGTGGCGGGCAGCGCCACGAAGGACGAGCCGGTGACCAGCAACGCCACAAGAGCCACAGCAATCACAAGCGTGACCACTATCACATTGAGGATGAGGGACGGCAAGGCGAAGCCCTGAAGCAACGCCTTCCACGAGCCGCCAGCGGCCGCCGCAGGGGTTGCCGGAGCCTTCGCCCGGGCCGCTTTCGCGCGCGCCCGCGCCGCCTTCGTGGGGCGCGCCACGGGGCGCGGACTTCGTCCCGAACGTGCCTGTGGGCTTGTCTTCTTACTCACATCGAACCACTGTGCCACGCAGACGCAGCCCTGTGGTTAAGGCGTGCCCAAGGATGTCACCAACTTCGCAGCCACGCCCGCACCACACCCACACGCACGCCACCCACCCGACGTTCAATAACAATTCGATAACGACCGTAACGTTCAGACTGAACGCCACGACGTGAAGTTCGAGCCGCATTTTTTCCAAAAAGGGTTGCCGGACCGCAACCAAACCGTTATCGTTGACTCTCGTTAGATAACGGGATGGTCACGATTGCATGTGGTCCACTCGACAGCATCACGTCACACCCGGCGGATGCCACAGACAACAACCACCGTGATCCCGGTAGTGAAGAACCTGAGGAAGAGGCTTTCAATGCAGAAGCAGGCTCAGCGCAGCAGTGCAGGCGCACACCGCAAGACGAGCGTCTCGCACTCCACGAAGGGCGCTGCAGCCCTGCTGGCCGTCGCCACCGGTGCCGCCGGCTCTGCCGCCGCCGCAGGCGCAGCTGTCGCCCACGCCCAGGCTCCTGCCGAAGCCCCCGTCGCCCCCTCCTATGAGTTGGCCGCCGACGACGCGCAGATCATCATCGACTCTGCCCCGCAGATCCTCGAGATCGCCGAGTTTAAGCCGGTCGCGAACCTCGCCGACCAGGTGACCAAGGCCATCCAGTACGCCGGCGAGCGCAAAGCCGCCGACGAGGCCGCCCGCGCGCCGCAGGCCGTCAAGCCCGCCGAAGGCATCCTGACCTCCGGGTACGGCATGCGCTGGGGCACCCTCCACGCCGGCATCGACATCGCCAACTCGCTGGGCACCCCGATCGTCGCCGTCGAGGACGGCACCGTCATCGACGCGGGCCCGGCCTCCGGTTTTGGCCAGTGGGTGCGCATCCAGCACGAGGACGGCACCATCACCGTCTACGGCCACATGGAAACCATCGACGTCTCCGTCGGCCAGCAGGTCACTGCCGGCACCAAGATTGCGGGCATGGGTTCTCGCGGCTTCTCCACTGGCGTGCACCTCCACTTCGAGGTTCACCCCGGTGGTGGCGGCGCGATCGACCCCGTGCCGTGGCTCGCAGAGCGCGGCATCAACGTCTAAGACGTTCCCCCGCACACCGCAGCAGCTTCTTCACGCTTCAAGGCCCCACACGCACCCCGCGTGTGGGGCCTTCGCTGTTGCCGCCTCGCGCAATTGAGCCAGACGGCGGACCAGGCGGCCTGTGGGCACCGACAGGGCCCACGCCAGGGGCTTCACGCGCCGAACACTCCCCCACGCCCCACAGGCATCGGGGAAGGGGGCACTCGGCGCGCGGCTGCGGCAACACTCAGCCGCACTCGAGCGCTTAGAGCTTCTGGATCGGGACGTTACCCAACAGCATGAGGCGGATGGTGCCGGAGGAACCGAAGTTGATCACCGCCGTATCGGCGGGGGCACCACGGTTGACTTCCTCCACCGTGCCGAGACCGTACTTGTCGTGCACGACCCGATCACCGGCGGCCAGCTGCAGATCCAGCTTCCCGACGTTCGCCTTCGGAATCCCGCCACGGGGCTGCTTCCTCGCCGAGGGCTTCTGCCCCCACCCGGAGCGCGCACCACCAGAGGAACCACTGCGGTGGTAGCCGCCGGAGGAACTCCCCCAGCCGCCGCCCCAGCCGCTTGAGCCCCAGTCGTCGCCGGAGTCGTAGTAGGGCTCCTCGCGGCGCCACTCGATGAGCTCAGTGGGGATTTCCTGCAGGAAACGCGACGGCGGATTCGTCATGGGGTTGCCCCACGCGGAGCGCATCATGGCGCGGGTGATGTAGAGACGCTTACCCGCACGGGTGATACCGACGTAGGCGAGGCGGCGTTCCTCCTGCAGCTCCTCCGGGTCGCCGAGGGAACGGGTGTGGGGGAACATGCCGTCCTCCCAGCCGACGGAGAACACGACGGGGAACTCCAAGCCCTTCGCCGTGTGCAGCGTCATGAGGGTGACAACCTGGTCCTGGCCCTCGGGGAGCTGATCGGAGTCGGCGACGAGGGACACGCGTTCCAGGAACGCGGCCAGGCTGCCGGGTTCGGGCTGCCCGTCATCGAGGTCGACGACGAAGTCCTCCGCCGCACCATCGCTCGGGGCGATGCCGGAGTTCTCGTCCTGGGCGAGGGCGCGGGCGACAGCCGCCCGGGAACCGGAGTCCATCTCCTCGTAGGCGCGCAGGTTCGCCGCCTCGGAGGCGAACTCGCGGGCCACCGCCACGAGCTCGTTGACGTTATCCAGCCGCGTCATGTCCTGAGGATCGTTGGACTTCATCAATTCATCCCGGTAGCCGGTGGCCTCCAGAACATCCGTGACGACCTGGCCCAGATCCGGGTAGCCGGTGGTGGCGTCCCGGGCGGCCAGTGCCGCCATGCGCAGCGAGTCCATCATCTGCACAAAATTCGCAATCGCCGTCTTCGAGCGCGTCGCCAGGCCATCAATCTGCCCGGCCGCGGCGGCGCTGAGCGCCTGCGCGAAGCTGAGCTGGTGGGAGTCGGCGTACATCGTCACCGTGGACACCGCCTTATCGCCGATGCCGCGGCGTGGGGTGTTGATGATGCGCCGCAGGCTCACCGTGTCCTCCTCGTTGTCGAGCAGGCGCAGGTAGGCGACGATGTCGCGGATTTCTTTCCGCTCGTAGAAGCGGGTGCCGCCGACAACCTTGTAGGGAATCCCGGAGCGAATAAACACGTCTTCCAGGGCGCGGGAGGAACTGTTGGTGCGGTACATCACGGCCATCTGCCCGAAGGCGATGCCCTTGTCCGCCAGTTCGTCGATCTCGCCGGCGATGAAGCGGGCCTCGTCGTGCTCGTTGTCGGCCACGTAGCCGACAATCGGCTCCCCGGCCCCCTCAGCAGTCCACAGGCGCTTCTCCCGGCGGCCATCATTGCGGGCAATGACCGCGTTGGCCGCATCCAGGATCGTCTGCGTAGAACGGTAATTCTGCTCCAGCACAATCGTGCGGGCCTGGGGGTAGTCGCGCTCAAATTCTTCAATGTTGCGAATCGTCGCCCCACGGAAGGCATAGATCGACTGGTCGGCGTCGCCCACCACACACAGCTCGGAGGGCTGCAGCCCGCTCGTCGTCGGCACCCGGCCCACCAATTCACTCACCAACACATACTGGGCGTGGTTGGTGTCCTGATACTCGTCGATGAGTACGTGGCGGAACCGCCGGCGGTAGTACTCCGCCACATCCGGGTGGCGCTGCAGGATACTGACGACCTCAGCAATGAGATCGTCGAAGTCGACGGCGTTCGCCTGCCGCAGCTGCCGCTGATAGTCGGCGTAGATCTCGGCGATGGTGCGGCGGTAGGGGTCCGCGCCCGTGGCCTCCACGCCGGCGGCTTCCTCAGGACCTACGAGTTCGTTCTTCCAATTCGAAATGCCGTTGGCCACGCCGCGCGGGGTGAACTTCTTGATGTCGAGCTGGCGGTCTTTGATGATCTGGTTGATCAGCCGCAGCGAATCATCCGAGTCGTAGATGGAGAAGTTGGTGTTCAGACCGTCCACCAGGTGCGCCTGCTGCCGCAGGATCCGCACACACGTCGAGTGGAACGTGGATACCCACATGCGTTCCGCGATGGGGCCAATGAGTTGGGCGACACGTTCCCGCATCTCCGTGGCGGCCTTGTTGGTGAAGGTGATGGCAAGCACCTGCCAGGGGGCCACGCCCCGGGCCGCCAACAGATAAGCGATCCGGCGGGTGAGCACCGCCGTCTTCCCGGATCCCGCACCCGCCACGATGAGCAGGGGGCTGCCGGTGTGCTCCACGGCGGCGCGCTGCTGCGGGTTGAGCCCCTCGAGGAGCTGCTCCACCGGCACGGCCCGCACGCCGGGCTGTTCCCCACCCGGGTAGCCGCCGGCGGCGGACGGACGCCCAGCGGCGAAAGGATGCGCGCCGCCGTCGCGGGCGCCCGCAAAAGGATTGTCGGCGGCGTCGCGCGCACGGGCCGGGCGGAAGGGGGTGGAGTTCGAATCCTGAGACACCATAGTGATTATCAAACCTACAGGTCTGTGCCGCAATTGGCATCCTCACAGCTGGGAACAGTCGTTCGAGACTTGCTCGCCACGAAGGAGCCCCGCGCAACCATGCACACACCTGGGTGCGCTGCCCCGCCACCCGGGCCCCACCACGGGCGGGAGACACCCAGTTTCCCGCAGCGCACGGGTGGAAAATATCGGGCACTGCGGGGCCCACACTGTGGCACAATGGTGCACCATGAACGCCCACGACGGTGACACCACCGCTACCCCCGACACCGCCACCCAGGAGCCTTTCGACATCCGCATGCCCACCGGCACGGATGACCCCTTGTCTGATGCGGAGATCCAGCAGTACCGGCAGGAAATCGACCGCCTCGACCGGGTGATCCTGGACGCGGTGAAGCGCCGCAGTGAAGTCTCCCGCGCGATTGGCCGCACCCGGATGGGGTCCGGCGGCACGAAGCTCGTGCACACCCGGGAGGTCGCCATCATCAACCAGTTCCGGGAGGAAATTGGTGAAGAGGGTCCGGCCCTGGCGAACCTGTTGCTGCGCATGGGGCGCGGCAAGCTGGGCTCCTAAGACCCCGGCATCCGGCGGCGCGCCCCGCTCGGAGCGCGCCTCCGCCGTCGCTAGTGCTCGGGGGCGGGCGGCGACGCCGGCTCCACGGCGGGCAGGTCGCGGTTCGGCAGGCCGGCGGGGGCGGCCGCGCGCTGGCGCAGGCGGGCGTGGAAGAACTCCACCTGCTCCGCCCAGGAGGTGAAGTCCTGCGGGCCGGTGGTCACATCAGACTGTCCGCGCAGGCGCGCCAGGCGTTCCCAGCGCACATATTCGCCCAAAACCTCCACCATGAGGTCGGCGACCGCGACGTGGTGTTCGCGGGCGGCCTCCTCCAGCTGGGCGAGCAACTCCGGGGCCAAGTCGAGGGGGTACGTCGTGTGGTCACTATTGCTGGTGGCACTCATGCCACCACTGTGCGCGCCCGCTGCGGCGCTGTCAATGGTCTGCGACACACCACCCCCGCACGCACCACCCCTTCTCTGAGATCTCCCCCATTTCTCCCCCGCACCCCACCGGCAGGTCCGGTTGTGTGGTTTTCCGCCCGTTCCCACACTCGCGCAGGCGTCTGGTGCCGGAGTGCGGCGACCGGCAACTCCCCGCCAGCCGCCCCCACACTGGATGTGTGTTCCATCTCCCCGGCCCGCCCTGAACTGGCCTAACTCACACTCTCGCCCGCGGTGTGGGCCCGCGCGGTGGTCGCGTGTGGGTTGGGCGACTAGATTGGTTTCCGGACAACGTCGACTCCGCCGACACCCACACACCCCACACAATCCCACACCCATCCCGCCCCGGCGGGTGCCCATGGAGCACCCCTCTCACGGTCCTCCATCACACTCGCCCCGGGAGAACACCCCTGAACACCTGGCAGGGTGGCGATTGTGCGCGTCGGGGCGCGCGGGCGACGACGACAACACCTTATGTGTAAGGAATGAACCTGACATGTCTTTTGACATTTCCTCCACTGAGCAGTGGCAGAAGCTCGCCACCCACCACACCGAGATGGCGAACACCACCCTGCGCGACCTGTTTGCCGCCGATGCCGCCCGCGCCGAGAAGCTGACCTTCGACGCCGCCGGCCTGCACGCGGACCTGTCGAAGAACCTCGTCACCACTGACACCCTCGCCCTGCTCATCGAGCTGGCTGAGGCTGCCGGGTTGAAGCAGCGCACCGAGGAGATGTTCGGCGGCGTGCACATCAACAACACCGAGGACCGTGCGGTGCTGCACACCGCGCTGCGCCTGCCGGTGGAGCAGTCCCTCGAGGTCGACGGCCAGGACGTCGCCGCGGACGTGCACGATGTGCTCTCCCGCATGCGGGACTTCGCGCACGCCCTGCGCTCCGGGGAGTGGCTGGGCTACACCGGCCACACCATCAAGACGATCGTCAACATTGGTATCGGCGGCTCCGACCTGGGCCCGGCGATGGCGGTGCAGGCGCTGCGCTGCGAAGCAACCGCAGGTATTTCCGCCCGCTTCGTCTCCAACGTCGACCCGGCAGACTTCCACGCCAAGGTCGATGACCTCGACCCGAACTCCACCCTGTTCGTCGTGGCCTCCAAGACGTTCACCACCCAGGAAACCCTGGCGAACGCCCACGCGGCGAAGCGCTGGATCCTTGATGCCTTCGGCGACGAGGCCGCTGTCGCGAAGCACTTCGTGGCGGTGTCCACCAACGCAGAGAAGGTCGCCGAGTTCGGCATCGACACCCGCAACATGTTTGGTTTCTGGGACTGGGTGGGCGGCCGCTACTCCGTCGACTCCGCCATCGGCCTGTCGCTCATGGCGGTCATCGGCCCCATGGACTTCATGCGGTTCCTCGACGGCTTCCACGCCATGGACGAGCACTTCCGCACCGCCGACTTCGACAAGAACCTGCCGGTGCTCATGGCGCTGCTCAACGTCTGGTACGGGGACTTCTATGGCGCAGAAACCCACGCGGTGCTGCCCTACTCGCAGGACCTGGCCCGCTTCCCCGCCTACCTGCAGCAGCTCACCATGGAATCCAACGGCAAGTCGGTGCGCCGCGACGGCTCCGCCGTCACCGTGGACACCGGTGAAATCTACTGGGGTGAGCCGGGCACCAACGGCCAGCACGCCTTCTTCCAGCTGCTGCACCAGGGCACCCGCATGGTGCCCGCCGACTTCATCGGTTTCGCCCGCCCCCGCCAGGACCTGCCGACCGCCGACGGCACCGGCAGCATGCACAACCTGCTCATGAGCAACTTCTTCGCGCAGACGAAGGTGCTGGCGTTCGGCAAGAACGAGCAGGAGATCTCCGCCGAAGGCGTGCCGGTCGACTTGGTCACCCACAAGGTGATGCCGGGCAACCGCCCCACCACCACGATCCTCGCCGAGGAACTCACCCCCTTCATCCTGGGCTCCCTGATCGCCCTCTACGAGCACATCGTCTTCGTCGAGGGTGTCATTTGGGACATCAACTCCTTCGACCAGTGGGGTGTGGAGCTCGGCAAGAAGCAGGCCGGCGACCTGCTGCCCGCCGTCGATGGGGACGTTGCCGTCGATTCCGGCGATGCCTCCACCGATGAGCTCATCACCTGGTTCCGTGCCCACCGTGGCGCCTAAGCGCACCACCGCCCGCGCTGCTGCGGGCGGTGCCCTCCTCTGCCTCGCCCTGGGGTTGGTGAGCTGCGCGGAGCTGAGCAAGGATCTCGCGTTCGGCGATATCGAGCACTCCGAGCAAACCCAGGTCACCGTCACCCTGGGCCACCTGGATGACCAGGACCGCTACCTGGTGGTCTGCCCGGAGACCACCGCGAAGCAACTGGCCCGCACGCTGGGTACCCAAGCGCCCGCGAAGTACCCGGAGGACGGCTACACGGATCGCTCCGCGCTGGTGTTCCTCACCCCCCGTGGGGAGACCACGCTGCGCACCTACGCGCTCGACCGCTTCGACCTGTGCAAGTCCTCCAACGCCTGGGAGGTCACCGACATCACCCAGCCGCTGAAGCTGACGAAGGACGAGAAGTCCGGCGCCTGGTACGCCTCCCCCGTGCCGGCGGCGGAAGCCACCGCCAATACCGGCACCGTGGTGAACTAGACCCACCACGCACGCCCCGCATGCACCCCCACCCGCATCCTTGCGGTGGGGGTGCCGGCGTTTGCGCGCGTTCACTGTCGCCCCGGGCGCACGGGAAAGACGCACCGGGGCCTACAATGTGGCATCGTGTCTACCCCAGCCCAGCCCACCGGCGCGCCGACGCCTGCCCGCATCCTCATTGTCGCCGGCATCGCGATCGTGCTCACCGCACTGAACATGCGCGCCGCCGTCACGGGGCTTTCCCCACTGCTGCCGCGGATCACCGCCGACCTGGGTATGACGACCACCCAGGTGGGTCTCGTCGGCATGATCCCCACCGCCATGTTCGCGGTCTCCGCCCTGGTGAGCCCAAAGATTCTCAAAATCCTCACCATCCCCCGGGCGCTCTGCGCCGGCATGGTGCTCACCGCCTTGGGCCAGTTGCTCCGCGTCCTCGTGCCGACGGTGCCGGGCATGTTTGCGGGTTCCCTGCTCGCCCTGTTCGCGATCGGTATCGCCAACGCGCTCGTGCCGCTGGCGGTGCGTGCCTTCTTCCCCACCCGGGTGCCCGCCTGGTCGATGGGGTACCTGGTGACCATGCAGGTGGGCATGTCCATGGCGCCGCTGCTCGCGGAGCCGCTGGCCGCCGCCGGTGATGCCGCCACCGGCGGACACGGCTGGCGCATCAGCCTCGGCGCCTGGAGCATCCTCGGCGTGCTCGCGGCAACCGCCTGGCTGCCACTGCTGGGCATGCCGCGTTCGGCGGTGGCGGCGAAGGCCTCGGCCGCCCCCTCCAGCCTGCCGGTGTGGCGCACCCCCGTCGGCTGGGGCCTGGCCACCATGTTCGGGTTCACGTCTTTCGCCACCTACGCGATGATGCTCTTCCTGCCGCAGATGTACGTCGACGGCGGGGCCACACCCCAGTTCGCCGCACTCATGCTGTCGGTGTGGGCGGGTCTGGGCCTATCACTGGCCTTCATCGGCCCCTGGCTGGTGGGGCGCTTCACCAACCCCTACCCGGCGATGGTGGCGTTCCTCATCATGTTCGTCGTCGGCAACATCGGCATCGCCACCAATCCCATGTCCGCCCCCTGGGTGTGGGTGGTGCTGTCCTCCCTGGGGCCCTGCGCGTTCCCCATGGGGCTCACCCTGGTGAACATTCGCGCCCGCACCATGCTGGGTGCGACAAGCCTGTCGTCGTTTGGGCAGGGTGCCGGCTACACCCTGGCCTGCGGTGGGCCGTTCTTCGTGGGCCTGCTGCACGACCACGCCGCCGGCTGGGCGTGGCCCACCGCCGCCACCACCGCGGCCTTGGTCGTCGTCGCCATCGGCGGTTTTTTCGCCTGCCGGCCGGTGTACGTGGAAGACCAGCTCGCCGCCCGGGGGATCACAGCGGCATAAGCGATCCTCCGCCGCGCCTCCGAGGCAGGATCACAGGCGCGCCTGCTGCACTCGAGAAGCACCCCAGAGAGCCCATGCGCTAAACTCTGCCACCATGAGTTTGCTTGCGCGCGCAGTCCCGTCTCGGCCTTCTACCCGCACCACCCGCACGGTGTGCGCCCTCGGTGTCGCCGCCCTGCTGCTGTCGAGTTGCTCCCGCGGCCCGGCCACCGACAACACCTTCACCGACGCCCTTGCTGACGCGTCGCTGCTGGAGAAAGTCACCTACCGGATCCCGGAGCTGTACTCCACGGAAGACAATGCCATCGACTTCTGGGCGGTCGGCTGCCCGGGCGCGGGCCGCCAGGCGATGGAATACCAGCTGTCGCTCGAGATGCCTGACTACCCGGAGGACGGCCCGAAGGAAGGCGAGCAGCTGCTGATCCTCGCCAACGAGGACAACTGGTACGAGTTGAAGAACATCCCCTCCGACGAGGTGGACCTGTGCTACACGGATGTGCTGGCGGGCGTGTACCACCCGGTCACCCAGGCGATGGACTTCCAGCACCTCGATGGCCGGTGGCGGATGAGCCTGGAACCGGATTCCTTCTTCGTCGACGAGCTCAACACGCGCGCCCGCTACGGCGCGAACGTCGAGAACGAAAACCCGGACGCGATGAGCGACGAGGAAGCCGCCGGGGACGCACCGGCAGCAGAAGCGCCCGCGGCCCCTGAGGCCCCTGAGGCCCCGGCGACGACGCCCGCCGCCGAGTAACGCACCCGCGCGCCCCGCGAGGAATCCCCCACCGCCCCGAGCCGCGTCTCTGCTCGGCTGGCAGGTGGGGTTCCTGCTTTCGGGGCCTGTGTGCCCCGTTAGAGTCCGCCGGGTGTCGCGCCCGGTGGAGTGGGGTCGCAGGGTGTGGCCGCAGCACGCCGTGTCCCCTAGTTCCAGCGGCTGGCCTCCGACAGGCGGGAATCCCACCGCCACTGCGGCGGCGTCGGCTGGCAGGTGGGGCACCACCAGATGAAGCGCTCCAATTCGCCCACCTCCCCGCCCCGATCCACCCCGCCGAGGGTGTCTTTGACGATCGGGGTTCGGCAGCGCCGGCAGGGCTTCCCACCCCGCCCGAACACGTAGGTGGTTTCCCCGGCGCGCCGCACGCCCGTCGTGACCCGCACGGGGCTCAGCCGGTTCGCCCACATCACCCGGCGGGTGATGTCCAGGATGGTGTCCACATCAACCTCCCCGGTGGGCACTCCGGGGTGGACGCCCGCGAGGAAACAGATCTCGGCCCGGTATTCGTTGCCCACCCCGGCCAGCATGCTCTGGTCGAGGAGTGCGGCCCCGATGGCCCGCTCCGGGCGGCGGCGGAGCCTGCGGGCGGCCGCCTCGTGGTCGAAGGTGGGGCTCAACACATCGGGCCCGAACTGGCTGATGTGGGCCGGGTAGTCCGTAGCACTCATGAGCCGCACGAGCCCTAAGTCGTGGCCCACCAATTCCAGGGGTGTGGGGTGGGCGTCGAAGTGCAGCACGACCCGCGCGGAGAACCCAGGGGCCCGCCAGCGGGTGCCCACGGGGTGCAGTGCCCAGGTGCCCTCCATTTTGAGGTGGGTGTGGAGGATCTGCTCGTCGAACTGCATGTAGAGGTTTTTGCCGTAGGGCCACAGGGCGCGCAGCACCCGACCGTTGAGGCTCACGGTGGCCAGCTGCGGCACCCGCAGGCTGGTGTGGCTGACGCTGAGGCCGACAAGCGGGTGGAGCCTGCGGGCGAGCTGGTAGACGGAATCACCTTCGGGCATTGCGTCCTCCTCGCCGCCCGCGGCCTGCGGCACCGCCGCGGGGGCGGGGCGTGAAGGGGCTGGTGCGCTGCGGGGTCGCGGGATCCTCCGGGTGGGTCTGCTCTCCGCCAGTGTTGTCAGTGTCCGCCGCGTGATCGTCGAAGCTCAGGCCACCACCCCCGCCGGCAGACGGGGTGCCGGCCGGCGCAGCATCCGGGCCGGGATCCTCCGCGAGGAGGGGCGCGTCCACGGCCCGCCGGCCACCGCGCGGCGGCACGCCCCCGCGGCCTGCTGCCGGGCAGGCGGACTGTGGGCGGCTGCGGTCGGTGATGCGCAGGCCTTTCGGCGTCAGCCCTGCGCCCGCGCCCCGCAGCAGGGCAGTGAGTTCCCCGGGCAGATGGCCGCCGAGGACCGGCTCGCCGTTGATCTGTTCCACAACAATCGGTGCGAGCACCCGCCGGCCGATGGCGTCCGCCAGGGCGGCCACCACCAGCGGGACGGTGTCCTCCCAGGTGATCCCCGTGGGCAGGGAGTCCTGCGCCAGGCTCAGGCTCCTCCCGCCGCGGGTGAGGTACGCCAGGAGGATCCCGTCGGTGATGACGACGAGGGCGCCGGCGGCGCGGGTGCCGCGGATGTCCTCCGGCCAGGGCAGTGCCGCACCATAGGGGTTGGCGGGGTCGGCGGCCGCCAGGACGAAGGTCTCCGGGTCGGTGGCCCCGCTGGGCCAGCCGCCCACGTCCGCCGAGTCGTGCTGCCCGCGGAGGCGATCAATGACCGCAGCCGTACTGAACTGGGCGGCGCCCAATCCTTCGATGACGTGGGCGCGCACCGCGCGGCCCTGTTCCTCAAAGGTGGCCAGTGTTTTGTAGGCCAGGGCGAAGCCACCCGGGGTGTCTTCGGCGACCACGCCGCCGCGGGTGACCACCCCGTAGCGGTCCAGCCAGGCCTCCCCGTGGGCGATTGCCCGGGCGGTCGCGTCCGGGTTCGCCGCCACCGCCAGTGCCCAGCGACCGGTGGTGTCCTGGGGGTGGCTACGCGCCCGGGTGGCCTGCGCGAAGCTGGTGCGCCCCATCCGCAGCCGCCCCCGGGCAGGGGTACGCGGCGCGCGGTGCGCGGCCCGGGGGCTGGACTGGGTAGCCAGGCGCGCCCGCACCGGGCCGAAACCGTCGGGGGTGACCAGCCCGAGTTCCACGAGCTCCCAGAGGGCGCGGCGCACGGTCTCCTCGTCCCCGCCCCCGGGGATCTCTAGCCCCAGCTCGTCGGCGCCGCTGGCGCCGGCGACGATCTGCGGGAAGTAGAACCCGCCGCCGGCGGACAGGGTGTCCAGGATGCGTTCCTGCACGGCAGTCAGGGGCAGCTCCTCGCGTTCCTTCTCGGTGCGCAGGGGTGCGAGTTCGGCGGCGTAGTCGCTGGGCAGCAGCATGAGCCACGGGTCGTGGGCGGCCGCGCTGCCAGCGCCGATGATGGTGATCTCGCCGGAGAGGCACAGTTCGTCGAGCATGCCGGGCTGGTAGTCCCGCACCCGGGTCGGCAGGATGACGCTCTCCCAGGCGGAGGCCGGCAGCCGCACCCCGGCGAGTTGCTCGAGTGCCTGGAAGACCCCGTCGACGCCGGTGGCCTGCGGGGCGCGGCCCACTGGTGCGAGCCCGTGCCAGCCCAGCAGGAATCGCGCGTACGCGCTGTGGCTGACGGGTTCCGCCTGGGCGCGGGCCTTCGCCAGGCTGCGGCTGCGCATCCGGCGGATGACCTCCTGGTCGGCCCACTGCTCCTCATCGCGGCTCAGCGCCCCGGTGACCAGCTGCCCCCGCTCCGCCAGCTGCCGCAGCACGTTGTACGCCACCGCGTGTGCCAGCCCGAAGGCCTGTGCCGCCTCGGCGGTGGTGAAGGGCCCGTGGGTGCGGGCGTAGCGAGAGAGCAGCTGGGTGAGCGCATCATCGATGGGGGTGGGATCGACAGCGATGCCGGGCGGGGTGGGAATCCCCAGCCCGTCCCGCAGCAAGGGCGCGTCCTCGGCGCGAGCGAGGTGCTCCCGGCCGGCGATGCGGACGACCATGGCGCGCCGCCCCGGCAGCGCCACCGCAGCATCGGCGAGTGCCCGCCGGGCGGCATCCGCCTGTGGCTGCGCTCCGCCCGCGGCCTGCGCGCCACGGGGCGCGACACTGGCGAGCAGTTCCGGGGTGACGTACTCATCCAGCTCGTCCAACGGCACCGGGCCGAGGATCTGCAGGGCGTCGAGCAGCTGCTCGTGTGTTGTCGCCCGGCGCGCCGGCGCGGTGCGCCGCACCTCGTCGGTGACGTCGAGGACGATGTCCGGGTCGAGGAGATCCTTGAGTGCGACGGTGCCTAAGAGTTGGGCCAGCAGCGCCGGGTCGAGGGCGAGGGCGGCGGCCCGTTTTTCTGCCGCCGGGGTGTCCCCCTGGTACATGAAGGCGCCGGTGTAGTTGAACAGCAGGCTGGCGGCAAAGGGGGTGGGGGTGGTGACGGTGACCTCGGCGGTGCGGATCTGGTGGCTGGCCAGGTCCGCGCAGACTTTCTGCAGGCTGGGTAGGTCGTAGACGTCCTGGAGGCATTCGCGGACGGTCTCCAAGATGATGGGGAAGCTGGGGTAGGCCTTCGCGACGTCGAGGAGTTGGGCGGCGCGCTGCCGCTGCTGCCACAGTGGGGCGCGGGCCCCGGGGTTTTTCCGCGGCAGCAGCAGGGCGCGGGCGGCGCATTCCCGGAAGCGGGAGGCGAACAGGGCGGAGTCGCCGACGGTAGCGGTGACGATGTCGGCGATCTCGTCCGGGTCGAAGTGGAACAGTTCGCTCCCGGGTTCGTGCTCCCCGTCGGGCAGGCGCAGCACAATGCCGTCGTCGCCGGCAACGGCCTGGGCGTCGATGCCGGTCGTCTGGGCGATGCGGTGGCCGACGGCCAGCGCCCAGGGGGCGTTGACGCCCCTACCGAAGGGGGTGTGGAGAATGACCCGCCAGTCGCCGAGTTCGTCGCGGAACCGCTCAAGCAGCAGCGTGCGCTCGTCGGGGATGATGCCGCAGGCCTCGCGCTGCTCCTCGAGGTAGGCCAGGAGGTTGTCGCGTGCCCAGGGGTCGATCTCGCCGTGGCCGCCGAGCAGGTTGTCGAGCATCGCCGGGGTGGCGGCCACCTCACGGCGGAAGGCGCCGACTGCGCAGCCCAGTTCGAAGGGGCGGGCCGCCTGGTCGCCTGTCCAGAACGGCAGCCGGCCGGTGTGCCCCGGGGCGGGGGTGACGAGCACCTGGTCGCGGGTGATCTCTTCGATGCGCCAGCTGGACGCCCCGAGGGTGAACACGTCGCCGACGCGGGACTCGTAGACCATTTCCTCGTCGAGTTCGCCGACGCGCCGCGGCGCGGAGCCTGCCTCGTCACCGCCGACGAGGAACACGCCGAACAGCCCCCGGTCGGGGATCGTGCCCCCGGAGGTCACGGCGATGCGCTGCGCGCCCGGCCGGGGGCTGAGCATCCCAGTGACCCGGTCGTAGACGACCCGGGGGCGCAGTTCGGAGAAGTCCGTCGAGGGGTACACGCCGCTGACGAGGTCGAGGACCGCGTCGAAGACCTCCCGCGGCAGCTGCTGGTAGGGCATCGCCCGGCGGACGATGTCGAACCACTCGTCGGCGTGGATCTCACCCTGGGCGGTCATGGCGACGGTCTGCTGGGCGAGCACGTCGAGGGGGTTGCTCGGCACCACGAGTTCCTCGATCTCGCCGCGCGCCATGCGGGAGACCACCACGCAGGTCTGCAGCAGGTCGCTGCGGTGCAGCGGGTAGAAGGAGCCGGCGCTCGTGGCGCCGACGCTGTGGCCGGCGCGGCCGGTGCGCTGCACACCACTGGCGACCGTCGGTGGGGACTGGACTTGGATGACCTTGTCGACCGCGCCCATGTCGATGCCGAGTTCCAGGGAACTGGTCGCGACGACGGCGCGCAGCTCACCGCTTTTCAGCATGTTCTCTGTTATCGCGCGTTCGTCTTTGGCCACCGACCCGTGGTGGGCGCGGGCGATGAGTGTCGGCGCGGTGCCGGCAACGTCGTTGACTTTGCCGAGGCTGGCGGGCAGGCGCCGCATGCTCGCGGAGAGTTCCTCTGGTGCGAACTGGGCCGCATAGAGCTCGTTGATGCGGGAGGTCAGCCGTTCGGCTTGGCGGCGGGAGTTGACGAAGACCAGGGTGCTGGTCGCGCCCATGATTTCCTCGTACACGGCCTGCTCGATAAACGGCCAGATGGATCCGGGCTGCGGGGTGGTGCCCTGGAGTTCCTCCCAGCCGCCACCCTCGATCGTGGCGAGACGACCAGCGACTACGGCGGTGTCGACGGCAGGGGCAGCCCCCACTGCAGGCGCGGCCGCAGCTGCGGCCTTCTCGTCCGCCGGCACCGATCCTGGCGATTCCGCCGTCGAGTTCGGGTCCTCGGCCGGGAGCAGGACCGGCCCCTGGGTGCCCCACAGTGCACCGGGATCGACCTCACCCACGGTGTCCTCTGCTGCGTCCTCCACGGCCTGGCTGGGCGACGTGCCCTGGGGCTGCTGCGGGTGCGGAAAGTGTTCGTCGAGGATCGCCCCCAGCCCCGCCATGCCGCCGGAGCGGTCGTCGAGCACGACCTCCCCGATGGGGGATCCCAGTTCAGGGGTGGGCAGGTCGCTCATGTTCGGCACCGCGGAACGCACCTGCAGATCCCACGCCTTCGCCGACTCCGGGTTCACCATGGTCACCGGCCGATCCCCGCCGAGGAAGTGGGCGACCCGCTCCAGGGGGCGCACGGTGGCGGACAGGCCGATGCGCTGCGGGGGCGTGGCGCACAGGTGCTCCAGCCGCTCGAGCGACAGGGCGAGGTGCACGCCCCGCTTGGTACCTGCCACCGCGTGGATCTCGTCGATGATGACGGTGTCGACGCTGCGCAGAATCCCACCCGCCTTGCTTGTCAGCATGAGGTAGAGGGACTCCGGGGTGGTGATGAGAATGTCCGGGGGATTTTTCACCTGCCGCTGCCGTTCCGCCGGCGGTGTGTCGCCGCTGCGCACAGCAACCCGAATATCGGGTGCCGCCTCCCCGAGGCGGGCGGCCACCTGGCCAATACCCAGCAGCGGTGCCCGCAGGTTGCGTTCCACGTCGACGCCGAGCGCTTTCAGCGGGGAGATGTACAGCACTCGCACGCCCTGCCGGGCCTGGCCATCCGGGCCCGACTGCGCCCCCGCCGCGCCGGCCGTGGGCAGGTCCTCCACCGGCAGCGGCAGCTGGCCGGGCTGGCCGGCCAAAGAATTCAACGCCCACAAAAACGCCGCCAGCGTCTTACCGCTACCGGTCGGCGCCACGATGAGGGTGTTCTCCCCACGGGAGATCGCCTCCCAGGCGCCGGCCTGGACTGCGGTGGGGGCCGCAAACACCTCCGAAAACCAGGTGGCGACCTCCGGGCGAAAACGTTCGGTGAGCGTCGACATGTGCACCACTGTAAAACACAAGTGCGAATCAGCTCTACCGCCACCCGCGCGCCCTGTGGATAACTGTCGCCCGGGCCCCTTTCGTTCCCTGCGGACGGCCGACTCTGTTCCCTGTGTACGCCCGGCACGAACGGTGGCGGGGCGCTCGTGAACTCCACCCCTGAGCCATACTCCGGGGCGGGGTGTTATTGAACGGGCTTTACAAGTCCACACCCGGGCATAAAACCAACTACTCTAGGAGGCATGACTGCGAAAGTTGATGACGCTATTTTGACCCGCCGCCTGGCGCAGGGCACCGGCGAGATCCTCAAAGGTGTGCGCAACGTGGGCCTGCTCCGCGGCCGCAACCTCGGCGACGCGGGCGATGACCTGGCACAGAACTGGATCGCCCGGGTGCTGGCCCAGCACCGCCCCGACGATGGTGTGCTCTCCGAGGAGGCCGCCGACAACCCGGCGCGCCTCGCCAAGGACCGCGTGTGGATCATCGACCCGCTCGACGGCACCAAGGAGTTCGCGACCGGCCGCCAGGACTGGGCCGTGCACATCGCCCTCGTGGAGAACGGCTCCCCGATCCACGCCGCCGTCGCCCTGCCGGACCTCGGTGTGGTGTTCACCTCCGAGGAATCCAAGGCTGTGGGCGGCCCCCTGGCCAAGAAGGTAGTCATGAGCCACAACCGCGCCCCGGAGGTCGCCTCCTTCGTCGCGGAAAAGCTCGGCTTCGACACCCTCCCCATGGGCTCCGCCGGCGCGAAGGCCATGCACGTGCTGCTCGGCGACGCGGACGCCTACGTCCACGCCGGCGGCCAGTACGAGTGGGACTCCGCCGCACCGGTGGGCGTGTGCCTCGCCGCGGGCCTGCACTGCTCCCGCCTGGACGGCACCCCGCTGACCTACAACAACAAGGACACCTACCTGCCGGACGTGCTGATCTGCCGCCCGGAGCTCGCCGACGACATCCTGGACTACGCCGCGGAATACCGTGAGGCCCACGGCAGCTTCGCATGATCCTGACCCCGTACGAAGACCTGCTGGCGAAAATCCTGCGGGAAGGCACCCACAAGGACGACCGCACCGGCACCGGCACCACCTCCCTGTTCGCGCAGCAGATGCGCTTCGACCTGTCGGAGAGCTTCCCGCTCATCACGACGAAGAAGGTGCACTGGCACTCCGTCGTGGGCGAATTGTTGTGGTTCTTGCGCGGCGAGTCGAACATCGGCTTCCTGCACGACAACAACATCACCATCTGGGACGAGTGGGCCGATGACAACGGCGATCTGGGGCCGGTGTACGGGGTGCAGTGGCGCTCCTGGCCGACCCCCGATGGCCGGCACATCGACCAGATCCAGCAGGCGGTCGAGACACTGAAGTCGAACCCGGATTCGCGGCGCAACATCGTCTCCGCGTGGAACGTCTCCGAGCTGCACAACATGGCGCTGCCGCCGTGCCACCTGCTGTTCCAGCTGTACGTGGCCGACGGCTCCCTGTCCTGCCAGCTGTACCAGCGCAGCGCTGACATGTTCCTCGGTGTGCCGTTCAACATTGCGTCCTACGCGCTGCTCACCCACATGTTCGCACAGCAGGCGGGCCTGAAGGTGGGCGAGTTCATCTGGACCGGTGGTGATTGCCACATCTACGACAATCACCGCGAGCAGGTGGAACTGCAGCTCAGCCGCGAGGCGCGCCCCTACCCCCAGGTGGAGCTCGCACCGGCGGACAGCATGAGTGACTACACCTTCGAGCACATCACGCTCACCGGCTACGATCCGCACCCGCTGATCCGCGCCCAGGTGGCCGTGTAGCGCACAGCACACACGCCCCCTCCACGCGCACGCGTGGACCCCAGGCCGGCCCGGCCCACCCCCAACCCACGATCTCCTCGCACCGCCGTCAGGCGCTGCGATGAGGGTTTGCGGTGGTGGACCGGCCGGCCTGTGGCGTACCGTGCGCCAGTAGCCCTCGCGCCGAGTGCGGTTTCTCCCCCACGACCCTCGTGGGGCCTCCCGGGCGCACCGCGCAGCGCTGGGGCGCTCGTGGGCGTTTTGTGTCCGGTGGCTCTCTCACGCAAGGTGGTTGTCATGGTTCGCGCAATTTGGGCACAATCCCTCGACGGCATCATCGGCGACGGCACCGACATGCCCTGGCACCTGCCAGAAGATTTAGCCCACTTCAAGGCCGCCACACTCGGGCACCCGGTCGTCATGGGCCGGGCGACGTGGGACTCCATCCCCGCCCGCTTCCGCCCCCTGCCGGGCCGCCGCAACATTGTGCTGTCCCGACAAGCCCCCGGCTCCTGGTCCGCCGGCGCGGACGTCATCCACTCCCTCGACGACGTCGCAGGGATCGATGACGCCGTCATCATGGGCGGCGGCCAAGTCTACGCGGCGACGCTGCCGCTGGTCGACGAGGTCATCGTCACCGAGATCGATGTCCTGCTCGCCGAGGTGCTCGGCGCGCAGGCCGTGCACGCCCCCTCGCTCGAGGATTTCCACCCCACCGTCACGGGGCCGTGGCTCACCTCCGCCGATGGCCGGCTCACCGCTGGCGGTGGGGCGCACAGCACGCAGAACGCGCCAGCACCGCTGCGTTACAGGTTCCTCACCTACACCCGCACCGCGGCACCCTCCGCGTAAGCGCACGCACCCTCCCGCTGGCCGGAAGGTTCGGTAGCATGGCCAGCACCCACACATCCACACCCCGACTGTCCCCCACGCGGTGAGTACGGCACAGGGGTGTGGCGAATCCACACCAGTGAAAGGTTTATTCTCTCCACCATGAGCAACCACGTCACCCTGTACACCACCACCTGGTGCCCCTTCTGCCAGCGCCTCACCAAGGCCCTGGACCGGACGAACACCCCGTACACCAACATCGACGTGGAGCAGGACCTCGACGCCGCCGCCTGGGTGGAGTCCGTCAACGACGGCAACCGCGTCGTGCCGACCGTGAAGTACTCCGACGGCACCCACGCCACCAACCCGCCGGCATCTGAGGTGCGCCGCAAGCTGGAGGAGCTGAGCTCCTAAGGCCCACGCCGCATCGCTGCCGGGTCCCCTCACATGTGTGTGGGCGGGACCCAGTCGTCGTTGTAGAGCATGGGTGCGCGACTGCGCTGACGTAGCACAATTGGCCGATCTGTGGAAAAATGCACGAAAGTGGGGGTACAATCCCGCAAGGGGCCACAAAGCGACATGACGCCACCGACGACAAATGCCGTCGGGACCGAAGCATCGGCGCCTACCCCTCACCCCGCCATCCATGGATGACGTCTCATCTGTCAGCCATCGTGAGTTCCCCAGACACAAGGTTCCAGAGGTTTCTTCGGATCGAGGATCCAGACGAGACCAGTGTTGACACTTCCGGCTATGCCGAGAGGATCGCTCGTGCCAAACACTCCAACCGTCCCCACGTTCTCTGCCATTAAAACCGCCCAGGCGCTCAACTTCTTTTTGAAGGAGAGCGCAGATGACAGCAAAAGCCGTGACGGCAAGAAGTACCTGAAGCTCATCAAACTGCTGTGGGCCGCCGATCGTTTCAGCCTGCGCAACTTCGGAACCGAGTTGACGGAAGACCGCTACGCTGCATTGACATACGGCCCGGTCGCTTCGTCGACCTACAACCTCATTCGTGCGTGCAAGCCGAACGAAGTACCTGATCCCAAGTGGACATCGATCGTCGACGCTCAGTGGTGGAAAGAACATTTCGAAACCCGCGACTACGACGTCGCGATCATTTCTGACCCCGGCACCGATCACCTGTCCAAGGCCGACATTCTCATGTTGGAGAAGGCATACGAACACTTCCGTTCGAAGGGCGCGTTCGAAGCGGCATGCGACATCAGTCATGTTTATCCCGAGTGGACGCGCGCCTTCGTTCCGAATTCCGAGAAGAAGTCGTTCCGCATCCAGACCATCGACTTCTTCGATGACCCCGAGAATCAGCCTGACGAATACTTCCAGGTGGACCCAGAGGTACTTAAGGCTGCGCGCGAACACTTTGTCGAGCGCAATGCATTGCGCGAATTCATCACGCAGCCCACGCAAGATACCCGTGAAGATGCTACGGCTTGATGGAAAACGCAGGGAACTATGGCTCACTCATAGTTGCGTGGCTGGCTCATCCCTGCGATTCCAAGGGGATCCGCCGTTTCCCTCGGAGACGGCCCACATGTTTTTTGTCCTCGGGAAACCCGACCCAGAGCACTTCCTCTTGGTCAACGCGACGTCTCGAGTAGAAAAGGCGCGCGATCAACTCGATCGGATATTCAAGCCTTTCGACTGCAGCGCCAGTGATGTCTCAGTAACCCTCGAGGCAAAGTCACACCCTTTCCTCACTAAGAAGACGTTGATTGACTGCTCGCAACCACATCGACTGAGCCTCGAGGAACTCATCAACGGCGCTCATTTTGAGCTACTCGAGAATGCGCCCGACCTCGAATTCTTCATTCCCCTTCTCACCGCCTGGGCAGCCAGCCCGCTGACAAACGAAGCCGACCTGACAAGTCTTCGCCCGCAGTGGAAAGAGCACGGGATCCTGTTTTAGCCCACAATCACACCCTGCGAGGTTCCTCACCCATCAGGAGTGCGGGTGCCGGCTATCCCGATCACATGCGCAGACCCCCGAACCCTGGCAGGGCTCGGGGGTCTGGCGTTACTGGCTGGGGGAGGCGTATGAGCGTGAACCCGGCGCAGTTGCTGTGGTGTTGTGCCCCAGAGAGGAATCGAACCTCCGACACCGGCTTTAGGAGAGCCGTGCTCTATCCACTGAGCTACTAGGGCATGCGTCGCGTCTAAGGGTACAACATCACCCGCACCCGGCGTACGTGCGGGGCGTGCGACCCTCGATGGGCGCACGCAGCACTGCCCGCAGGGGAAGCGTCGGGGGCACCTGCCGTGTGAGGTTGGTCGCGCAGCACCCCCACATTTCCGCTGCGCGGGGGTAGCAGATGGGGTGAAACAGGAAACACTTGGGCACGTTTGGAACACGCGGCCCGTGGTTTCGCTCTAGGGTGGAGGGTAACCGTGCGCCACCCCGCACGCCGGCAGCGTGATCGTTGCGGCAGCAGCTGGCGCCGCGCCCGCCGTCGACACCGTCGACGTCTATCCACCACAGATTCGAGGGACCCCATGTCTGTTAAGCCCACTTTCACCGACATCAACGGCATCAAGGTTGTGTGCACCCTGGCCGACCAGAACGACTTCGAGTACCTGGAGATCGACAAGCTTCTGGACGACGGCACCAAGGAGCGCCTGCTGACCCTGAACATGTACGACGCGAAGAAGCTCTTCGGCGCCTGTGAGATGTTCATGGCCCGCACCATCGCGAAGAACTTCTCCAACATGAACGGTCAGCTCACCCCGAACGACCGCAACTCGATGCTGGACGACGAGTAAACCACTCCACTCCCCCACGCCACTGCGGTGGCGTGGAATCCCACCCCTGCCGCGACTGCGTGTCGCCGCAGGGGTGTTGTCGTCTGCGGGACGGGCCGCGGCGTGCGCTCTGGGGTGGCTCTCGGCGTCCTGTTCTGCCCCGCCACACCACAGTTGTTGCTAGAGTGGCTGAAGTTATCTCTATCCACTTCTGTGGCGCATGTGCCGGCGTTTTCTTCTCAACCCCCGGGCGCGCCCCACACGATGGAAGGCCCCCAATGACACTCAGCCGCCGCCACTTCCTCGCCAGCACCCTCCTCGCCGTCGGCGCAGGCGTGGTGGGCGCGGGCACCGCCCACGCCCGCCCCGTCCTCGCCCGGGTGCTCGACTACTCCGCCAACGTGCCCAGCGGCGCGGCCGTCCGCGCGGCCGGCTACCAGGGCGCGATGCGCTACGTATCCGCGCCCCGCCCCGGCGCGGAGTGGATGAACGCCAAACCGATCCGCCGCCCAGAGGCCGAGGATTTCGCCGCCCACAACCTGGCGGTGGCCTCCGTGTACCAGTTCGGGGTGGGCCCCACCGCCGACTGGAAGACCGGGGCCGCCGGTGCCACGAAGCACGTGCCGCTGGCGATCGACTTCCACATCCGGGCCGGCGGCCCCACCGGCCGCCCCATCTACATGGCGGTCGACGCGAACCCCACCCGCAGCGAATACGAGCAGCAGATCCGCCCCTTCCTCAAGGAGGCCGATCGCCTGCTGCGGGCCAAGGGCTACATTCTGGGCGTGTACGGCAACTACAACGTCATCGACTGGTGCGTGGCCGACCGCCTGGGGTCCTACTACTGGATGCACGACTGGGGTTCCCAGGGCCGGCTGCACCCGCAGGCGCACATCCACCAGCTGCCGCAGAACAAGCAGGTCACCGTCGATGGGGTGCAGTGCGACGTCAACGAGGTATACGCCAGCGACTGGGGCCAGTGGACCCCGGGCCTGCCGACGGTGGTGCTGCCCGACACCACCAGCCGCCCCGGCACCCACGGGGCGGGCACCACGCCCACCGCGCCAGACGCGGGGCTCCCCCTCGAGCAGGTGGGCGACCTCGTGGGGCTCACCCCCGATGAGACCGCCGCCCTGGGGCGGGCCGGCCAGGCGCTGAGCAAGCTGCTCGGCGGGGGCTCGTCCTTCTCCTCCTAAACAACAACGCGCACGACCACGCAGCCACAGATATGTGGAGGCGTGGTCGTGTGCGTGTGTCGGCACCTGCTGTGGCCGCTATCGGGCCGTGAGCCCCTGCGGGGGCTGCGCGGCGGCTACTTCGTGGAGGGGTGATCGTCGTCGAGGGTGACCTCCGAATCGGCACCCGTCGTGGACTTCGGGCGCTTCTTCTCCTGGGTCTCCACCGCGGTGGCCTTGTTGGAGGGGTGCGCCTGCTGCCCGGCCTTCGCAGCGGCTTGGGTCTTTTGCTCCTTGTACTCCGCGTGCTCCTGCTTGGCGGCGTGCTCCCGGTGGGCTTTCGCCTCCGGGGAATCCTCGGCCTCGACAGGGCCGGGCAGGTATTGGCCCGCCAGGTGCGCCAGCATCGGGAACAGCAGCACCGTCGCCGCCCCGGAACACACGAGGATGGACGCCAACGCCTCGTCGATGAGCCCGCGGGCTTCCGCCACGTCGGTGACCGCCACAATGATCGGCAGGCCGGTGGCCGAATAGAGCGACATCTGCAGCTGATCGCGCACGCCTGTAATCCCGGAGCCGGTATCGGTGAAGCGTTCCGCGAGGAAGATCGGCAGCCCGCGGGCCATGAGGATGACCACCACACCCATGACGACGAGCCAGGGGGCGTCCTTGACGTCGTCGAGGTGGATCGACATCCCGGAGGTCACGAAAAACACCGGGATGAGCAGGCCGTAGCCCATGACGTCGAGGCGGGCCTCCACCGTTTTGCGCGCCCGGGCCGGCACCAGCCCGCGGAGAATAATGCCGGCGGCGAACGCGCCCAGCACCACATCCAACTCAAACACACTCGCCAGGGCCATGAGCAGCGTGAGCAGCACAATGACCGCGCGCATCACCGTCTGCGAGGTGTGCGAAGCGCCGTCGCGCACGGCGCGCCCCACCCAGGGCACCAGCCGGGACACGGTGCGCGGCACGAACGCCACCACCAGGGCGCCACCCATGAAGATGAGCAGGAACGCCAACGTCGGCCACGTCGCCCGGGAACTCAGCAGCAACGCCATCGCGAACACCGGGCCGAGCTCACCGACCGCGCCGTGCACGAGCACACCCCGACCCACCGGGGAATCCGACACCCCCGCCGTCTTAATGACCGGCAGCAGGGTGCCCATCGCCGTCGAACTCACCGCGATCGCCATGACCACGCTGCGGAGCATGTCGTCAGTGCCGAACACCACGAGGGAGCCGGCGAACGCCAGCATGAGGCTGAGCAGCCACACCCCGGAGGCGTGCTTCATCTGCCGGCCGCGCATGGTGTCCGGGTCGATTTCCCAGCCCGCCAGCAAAAACAGCATGCCCAAGCCCAACTCCCGCAACAGCGCATTGGAGCCGTCCGAGTGCGCCAGGTCGAGCACCTCCGGGCCGATGAGCACCCCCAACACCAGCATGAACACCACGCCGGGGACACGTTTACCGGTGAGGAAGCTGAGCAGCGGCGACAGCAGTGCCGCGACCGCGATCCACATGATGGACACGATGACGCCGGGCTCCACAGACGCACCAGAGGCAAGAAAAGTCATGACTGGGATTTTTTCACCCCACCCACCCAGGAACCAACCACACACCGCGCATGGGTGGAATCCCGCAACCCGGGTACCCCCGCCCGGCTAACGGGATGCCGGCGGCACCTGCGGGCCCACCACAACCCCGGTGCGGCGCGTTGGCGTGACGGTCACCCGGTGGGGCTCGTCCGTCTGCGGCCGCAGCGTCGCCACGCTCGTCGCCCGCGGGCGGGTCGCCGCGGAGGGCTCCTGGGTGGTGGGCTCCGGGGGCGGGGACCCGGCCGCGGAGGTGGACGTCGACGACGACGTCGCCTGCGCCGTGGAGGACTGGGGGCGGCCCGTCGGCAGCGCACGAGTCGTGCGCGGCGCCGGCGGGAGTGTCGTCGGCAGGTTGAAATAGCGCCCCAGCTGGGTGCGCACCAGGTTCGTCAAATCATCCGCCGTGCCCGTCACCGCCGCAGCGACCACGAAATCCTCCCCGAAGGACACGGAGGAATGCAGGCTCAGATCGTTCGACCAGCCCCACTTCGAGCCTTTCACCCCCGGCAGGATGACGGTGCCGAAATCCTGGGCGTAGCCGTCGGCGGCCACCGGCTGGGCGGCGCGCATCGCGCCAAGCACCGGGGAGGTGGGGTCCTGCTGCAGCTTCTGGGTGATGTAGCTGACCACATCGTAGGTGGAGGTCACGCTGTAGCCCCACATGTCGGAGGCCCGCGTCGACAGCAGCCCATAGCGCTCGGCGGTCGCCGCCACCGCATCCGGGTAGCGGGCGTAGAGGTCCTCCGCGGCGCGGTCGTCGGAGACTTCGATCATCTCGATCGCTTCCTCCGCGTCCTCCGGGTCGCCCTCCTCCAGCACGTAGTCGGCGATGTAGAGCTTGATGAGCGACAGGGCGGGGCGGGCGAAACGCTCCGTCGCCGTGCCCGTGTGGAACCCATCCGACAGGCGGGTGTAGGACACCTGGGAGCCGGTGGGATTGTTGACGAACTGGGAGAGGTTCTCGTCCGACAGGCGAACCGCCTGCGGGTTGGGGGCGTTACTGCCCTGCGGCGTCTTCACAGTCGTCGGCGCGGCAGCCGGCGGGGTGCCGTTGCTGTCGTGGGCGATGACCCACGGCAGGCTGGCGAGCGCGCACACAGAAACCACCACTGGCACTTTCAGCAGCCAGTGGTGGTGCAGCGGGCGGGTGCCCTCGTCGGGGGCGAGCGTCATGCAGAACATCATAAACCGTGTGCCGACACCCACCACCAACCCCACCGCATCGGCGGGGTGCGCAGCCCCGACAGGCCCGGCCACCACCACTGCCCGCGGCCACCACTGGCCCCATCAGCATGCAACCACGCCCCGGCGACGAAGCGCTGGGGCGTGGCGGATACCTAGGTTCTGTGGGTCACGCGGTCCATGCGGGCCACGTGGGCCCTGTGCCGCACGGCGGCAGTGCCGGTGTGCGTCGATCTAGTGGTCGACGGGAGCTTCGACGCCCACACCGGTCAGGGAGCGGACTTCCATCTCGGCCTGCAGGTCATCGAAGTTGTCGGGCTTGCCCACCAGGGTGCCGATGATGCCGGCGAGGAAGGCGAGCGGGATGGACACAATGCCCGGGTTGTTCAGCGGGAACCACGCGAAGTCAACGTTGGGGAGCATCGAGGTCGGCGAGCCGGAGACCGCCGGGGAGAAGATGATGAGTCCCAGGGCGCAGACGAGGCCGGTGTACATCGAGGCCAGCGCGCCGGTGGTGTTGAAGCGCTTCCAGTACAGGGAGTACAGGATGGTCGGCAGGTTCGCCGAGGCCGCGATGGCGAAGGCGAGGGCGACGAGGAAAGCAACGTTCTGGCCCATGGCGAGGATGCCCAGGATGATGGAGACGATGCCGATGATGACGACCGTGATGCGGGAGACCCGCACCTGCTCCTCCTCGGTGGACTGCCCGTCGCGGATGATGGAGTGGTAGATGTCGTGCGCCACGGATGCCGAGGCGGTAATCGCCAGGCCCGCCACCACCGCGAGGACGGTGGCGAAGGCGACGGCGGAGATCAGGGCCATGACGATCGGGCCGCCCACTTCGAGGGCCAGCAGCGGGGCTGCGGCGTTCGCGCCACCCGGCGCGCCCTTGATGTTGTCGGGGCCGACGAGGGCGGCGGCACCGTAGCCCAGGACGAAGGTCATGAGGTAGAAGGCGCCGATGAGGCCGATGGCCCAGGTGACGGAGCGGCGGGCTTCCTTCGCGGTGGGCACCGTGTAGAAGCGCATGAGCACGTGCGGCAGGCCCGCGGTGCCGAGCACCAGGGCGAGTGCCAGGGAGACGAAGTCGAGGCGGGTGGTCGCGGACTTGCCGTACTTCAGGCCCGGGTCCAGCACCGCGCGGTTGCCGCCGTGGTTGTCGACGGCCTGCTGCAGCAGCTCGGAGAAGTTGCCCTTGACGCCGATGAGGATGGCAATGGTGAGGCCACCGACGCCGGCGATGAGGAGCACCGCCTTGATCATCTGCACGTAGGTGGTGCCCTTCATGCCGCCCAACAGCACGTAGGCGATCATCACGGCGCCGACGACGGCGACGATGATGGCCTGGGTGGTCTTGTCGTGGATGTCGAGCAGCACCGACACCAGGGAGCCGGCGCCTGCCATCTGGGCGATGAGGTAGAACAGCGACACCCCGAGGGTGCCGAAGGCCGCGGCGAGGCGGACCGGCTTCTGCTTGAGCCGGAAGCTCAGCACGTCGGCCATCGTGAACTTGCCGGTGTTGCGCAGCGGCTCGGCGACGAGCAGGAGGGCCACCAGCCAGGCGACGAAGAAGCCGATGGAGTACAAGAAGCCGTCGTAGCCGTTGAGGGCCACCGCGCCGACGATGCCGAGGAAGGACGCGGCGGACAGGTAGTCGCCGGCAATCGCGAGGCCGTTTTGCTTGCCCGAGAAGGACGCGCCGCCGGTGTAGAAGTCACTGGCTTCCGAGGTCGACTTGCCGACCTTCATCACCACGGCCATGGTGACGACGATGAAGATGACGAAGATGGCGATGTTCAGCAGCGGGTTACCGACACTGGTGGGTTCTCCCGCGGCGTGGAGTACAAGAGTATTCATGGTTTAGTCCTCCATCTTCTTGCGGATCGCGGTGGCACGCGGCTCGATGTTCTTGTTCGCGTAGCGGATGTAGGCGGCCGTGATGAGGAAGGTCGTGGCGAACTGCGCCAGCCCCATGAAGACGCCCAGGTTGACGTTGCCGATGACCGGCTTGGAGTACAGGCCCGGGTCGTAGACCGCCAGCAGGACGTAGAGGAGGTACCACAGGAAGAACGCTGCGGTCATCGGGAAGGCGAACTTCCGGAAGGAGGACTTCAGGTCCACGAACTCGGGGCTTTGCTGCATGGCCCGGAACTCTGCCGCCGTGGGTTCACGGCGCGAGTCCGCAGGCGTGGCGTGTGCGCTCATTGCTGCTCAACTCACTTTCGGGTTGTGACGCTTCCGGCTGGTCGGGGGTGCCGCCAGCTCGCAGTCGCGAGGAGGGTGGCGCGTCGCACTCGGGGACAATTCTTCACCGAAGTGTGATGCCACCCACGAGGAGCGAATCCCTGTGGTTGACATCATGTGACGCTGTCGTAGTGCCCAAGTTACTCACCTCACATTGCAATGTGTAAATAGTTCAGTCCTCAGGCTCAGCAAATTCTGCAAAACCACCCCCGTCGACCACGTTCACCTGCACTGTTGATCCGTCCAACATCACCCCCGTTTTGTCACAAATCGGCAACATGCAAAGTTTGCAAACCCCGAATTTGCAACCCCGACGGGCGATACCCGCACAGACGACACCCCACCGCACAGCATGCGGTGGGGTGTGCATGACGGCCTCAGCGGCGCGGGCAACGACTTACGCGGCGGGCGTCCCCCGGCGGGCGCCAATGGCCTTGCCGATCCACCAGGCCGCCTCAATGAGCGCCGCCCCCGCGGCACCCGCCACCAGGCCCAGGAGCATCAAGCGATGATCGCCCGTATCCAGCTTCAACACGCGCGCCAGCGGGTGGTAGAAGAAGATGACCACATACGCCCCACCGCAGGCGGCGACGAGGGCCGCCCGCCACCCATTCCACGGGCGGGCCACCACGCCCAGAACCCACACCCCCATGATGATCAGCGCCGCAAACGTCGCCGTCGACGCCTGCAGCAGCGCCGCCTCCGGGGCATCGGCGCCCGGGTTGATGAGCAACCACAGCACCACCGTGACACTGCCGATGATGACGCCGCTGGGCAGCGCCAGGCGCAACACCCGGGACGCGAACCCCGGGCGGGCGCGCTCCGCATTGGGGGCCAGCGACAGGATGAAACCGGGGATACCGATCGTGAACCAGCCGGCCACCGTGACGTGGATGGGCTGGAAGGGGAAGTTCATCGTCGCCAACCCCACCACCAGCGCCAGCACGATCGAGTACACCGTCTTCGTGAGGAAGAGGTTCGCGATGCGCTCAATGTTGCCGATGACCCGGCGACCCTCGCGGACGACCTGCGGTAGGGACGCAAAACTGTTGTTGAGCAGCACCAGCTGCGCCACGCTCCGGGTCGCCGCCGCGCCCGATCCCATGGAGACACCAATCGCCGCCTCCTTCAGCGCCAGCACGTCGTTAATGCCATCACCAGTCATGGCCACGGTATGGCCCCGCGCGTCCAAGGCACGCACCATGTCGCGCTTCTGCTCCGGGGTGACGCGCCCAAACACGCGCGCCCGGTCAATGATGTCGGCGAACTCTTCCGGCGCTGCCGCAGCCTCCGGCAGCTCGCGGGCATCGATGACCTCCCCGTCGACACCGACGGCGCGCGCCACCGCGCCCACACTGACCGCATTGTCGCCGGAGATGATCTTCACCTCCACGCCCTCGCGGCGGAAGTACTCGATCGTCTCCGCGGCGTCGCTGCGGATGGTTTGTTCCACCACGCACAACGCCAACGGGGTGTCGACCTGCAGGCCCGCGAACGACTCCGGGCGGCGGGGATCGGACTCACGCGCCCAGGCACTGTCTTCAGGCACCAGCCCCAGCGCCAGCACACGCAGCCCCTCGGCCGCAATCGCCTGGGCCCGCTCCCCCAGGGGGCACGCGCCCAGCAGCACATCCGGCGCGCCCAGCACAACCATCTGGCCTGCGCCCACCCCCGCGGGCAGGGACTCCCCCGGGCCGTCTACCGCGGGCTGCAGCCGCCAGGAGGAGAACTTCACCGCCGGATCAAAAGGACGCACGCACTCGGCTGTCACCCCGTGGTCAGCGCCCGTGGTGCCCTGCAGCAGGGCCCGCATCGTATCGTTCGGGGCCTCGTCGGCAGCCGCGATCGCCGCCACCACCTGCCGCACCTGCTCCTCGGATGCGCCATCCGCGGGGATGATGCGCGCCAGGTGCATCGTGTTCTCCGTCAAGGTGCCCGTCTTATCCGCGCACACCACATCCACCCGGGCCAAGCCCTCAATGGCGGGCAACTCATTGACGAGCGCCTTGCGCTTCCCGAGGCGCACCACGCCGACAGCAAACGCCACCGACGTCATGAGCACCAGACCCTCCGGCACCATCGGCACCAGCGCCGCCACCATCGCCAAGATCGCTCGATGCAGGGGCGCGCCCGTCTCGGTGAGCTGCACCCAGATTGTCAACAACCCCACCGGCACCAGCAGCCAGGTGATGACCCGCAGAATCTTGTCAATGCCGCGGCGCAGCTCCGAATCGGCGAGCTGGAACTTCCCCGCTTCCTCCACGAGCTTCGCCTGGTAGGAGTCCGCGCCGACCGCGACCGCCTGGTAGGTCCCCGACCCGGAGGTCACGAACGACCCCGACCACACCGTATCGCCCGGGTATTTGTGCACCGGCAGCGATTCGCCGGTGAGCATCGACTCATCCACGTCGAGCCCCTGGGCCTGGCGCACCACCCCATCGACGACCACCTGATCGCCGGCAGCCACCACCACCAGGTCGTCGACGACAAGCCCCTCCTGGGGGATCTCCTGCCGCGCCCCCTCCCGGAGGACGACCGCGGGGCTGGCGGCGAGGATGCTCAGCTTGTCGAGAGTGCGCTTCGCGCGCAGCTCCTGGACGATACCGACCGCCGAGTTGACGATAATGAGCAACCCGAAGGCGCCGTTGACGATGCTGCCCGTGACCATGACACAGGCAAACAGCACCCCCAGGATCGCGTTGATGCGGGTAAACAGGTTCGCGCGGATGATCTCGCCCGCGGTGCGGCCGGTGCGCCGCGACGTGACGTTGGCTTTGCCCTGGGCGCGGCGCACAGCCACCTCAGGCGGGGTCAGACCCCCGGTCGGGGTGTCCTGAGTGAGTGTCAGCGGCGTCGCAAGGCTCATAGCCTCCCATCGTAAACGCTGTTTAGCGCCCCCGGAATCGCGGCGGACGCTTGTCCGCGCGCGCATCGCGCGCCTCCTGGGCGTCCGCGCTCGCCCAGCACTCCTCGTAGGCGCGCTGCTGCGCCTCCGGGAGGGTGAAACCGTAGCCGCCGTCGTTGAGAACATCCTTCAAATGCTTGAGGCTCAACGGCGCACCCGCAGCAACCTGGTGAGCGAACTCCAACGCCGCCGCACTATCGCCCGTCGCGGACGCGAAGCCACTGAGCCGGGCCTCCTCCTGCCCGACCCGGGCGCCGGCCAGCATGATGGTGCGGGCCCACGCCCCACCGACAAGATGCTCCGTGCGGCGCAGCGTCCAATTGTCCAAGGCAAAGCCCAGCTTCGCCGGCGGCACCATGAACCAGCCACGCTCCCCCACCACCCGCAGGTCGCACGCCAAGCTCAGCTGGGTGCCGGCACCCACGGCCGGGCCCTGCACGTCGGCGACCACCGGGTAGGGGAACTCCACCAGTGCCCGCAGCATGCCGTGCAGGGCGTCGTGGAACGTGTCCCCATAGACCGCGCCCGACAGGTCCGCGCCCGCGCAGAAGGCTTTCCCCTCGCCGCGCATGAGCACCGCCCGGATCGGCGGATCCACCGGGGCATGCCCGTCGACGGCCGCCACCGCCCGCAACAGGCGGCTGATCTCCTCGCAGGTCTCCTCGTTGAGCGCGTTGCGCTTCTCCTCCCGGGTGATGGTGAGGATGAGCACGAAGCCGTCGACCTCCGCGCGCAGCACAGGGCTGGAGTGCTGGGCCAGCAGCTCCAACAGTTCCTCGTGCGCGGCGTGCCGGGTGGGGTGATCGGGGGTGGACTGCGTCATCGAAAGGCCTCCTCGAAGGAAAAGAGAAAAAGGGGGAAGACAAGAGAAAAAACACCGAAGCGAAGAAGAAAAAGAAGAGAAGTAACCGGGGGCACCGCACGGCCTGCCGCGCGACCTCCCGCTGTGCGGGGCTTTAGGCCGCGGGGAAGGTGTGCGGGTCCGGGCCGATACGCCCGTCCGCGCTGTCCATGTCGAGCAGGCGCTGCATCTGGTCGTCGGTCAACACCAGGTCCTGGGCGCGGAAGTTCTCCTCAATGCGCTCCGGGTGGGAGCTGCGCGGCAACACCACGGACCCGGTGCCCAACGCGAACGCGATGCACACCTGCGCCGGGGTGGCGTCGGATTCCTCGGCGATGGCCCGCACCACCGGGTGCTCCAGGGTCTTGCCCTGCCCCAGCGGCGACCACGCCTGGGTGACGATGCCCTTGGCGGCGTCCACGGCCCGCACCTCCGGCTGGGAGAACCCGGGGTGGATTTCCACCTGGTTGACCGCCGGGGTGATCCCACAGCGGCTGATCAGCTCGTCGAGGGCCGCGGGGAAGAAGTTCGCCACGCCGATCGACTGGATGGTGCCGAAGCCCTGCATCTTCGCCATGCCGTCGAAGGCGCCCACCATCGTCTTGGCTGCGGGGCAGGGCCAGTGCAACAGGTAGAGGTCCACGTAGTCGAGGCCGAGGCGTTCCAGCGACTGCTGGAAACCACGCTCCGGCTCCGTGTGCTGATCGTTCCACAGCTTGGTGGTGACGAACAGCTCGTCGCGGGTGACATCGCCGGCGGCGACGGCATCGCGAATGGCCCGGCCGACCTGTTCCTCGTTGCGGTAGATCGCGGCCGTGTCGATGTGGCGGTAGCCCACCTCGATGGCGCGGCGGACGGCGGTGTAGGCCACCTCCCCCTCGAGCTGCCACACCCCGAACCCGAGGGTCGGCATGGGGGTGCCGTCGTTGAGGACGACCTCCCGGCCCAGCCGGTGCAGGTCGGCGGCGGTGGTGGCGGGGGTGGACAGCGGCGCAGTGGTGTCAGTCATGACCACCATTGAACACGACCGGGGTGACCTTGCGCTGCTGCAGAGGTGCATCCACCCGCATTCCCCCAGGTCACGCCCCCACCGGGGAACAGTGCACTACCCCCGGCACCTACCCACTGTTTTCACTCCCGTGGGGCACACGTGCGCGCACGCACGGGCATGCAGACGCCTGCCGGGGCGTGGACACGAAGGCTGGCCCATCGCGGCAGGCGCACGCCGCCGCAGTCGTGCCTTCCCTGTAGGCCTCGCTCCACCGCGCCGGTGGCGGGCAGTCACCGACGAGGCGTGGGGGTGGCGATGGGGGTGGATGTGGGTGCCGGATGCGGGGTTTGTGCGGCACGCGCGCGCCCGGACTACTACCGTAGGTGAGCATGAGCCGTACTTCTGCACACGACCTGATTTCCAGCGTTTTGGACCCGGGCAGCTTCCGCTCCTGGGACACCGAACCCGACTACGGTGACATCACCGCCGACTACCGGGACGCGCTCGCCCGCGCCCGGGAGAAGTCCGGCGTCGACGAGGCCGTCATCACCGGCGAGGGGACGGTGCAGGGCACCCGGGTGGCGTTCGTGCTCAGCGAGTTCGGCTTCCTCGGTGGCAGCATCGGCGCGGCCACCGCCCGCCGCATCATCGACGGCATCCACCGCGCCACCGCGGAGAAGCTCCCCCTACTCATCAGCCCGTCCTCCGGCGGGACGCGCATGCAGGAGGGCACCCCGGCGTTCGCGCTCATGGTGTCGATTACGACGGCGGTGTACCGCCACAAGGACGCCCACCTGCCGTTCCTGGTGTACCTGCGGCACCCCACCACCGGCGGGGTCATGGCCTCCTGGGGTTCGGCGGGCCACTTCACCTTCGCTGAACCGGACGCCCTGCTGGGATTCCTCGGGCCCCGCGTCGTGGAGCTGACGACCGGCACGCCGATGCCAGAGGGCGTGCAGTCCGGCGAGAATCTCGCCGCCTGTGGCGTCATCGACGGCGTCCTCGACCCGGAGGGGCTGCGGGCGGCGGTCACGAAAATCATCGACGTGCTGCGGCCCGCCCACCCGGATGCGGACCTCGGGCCCTGGCAGGAGGACAGCACCCAGGAGCGCAGCGCCTGGGAGTCCATCGAACTGACCCGCAAGGACGCCCGCCCGGGCCTGCGGGATATTACTGGGAAGCTCGCATCGCACTTCATTGAACTGTCCGGCACGGGTGATGGCCGCGTCGGCCCCGCCGTCACGGTCGCCCTCACCCGCATCGGGCACCGCCCGGTGGTGCTCATCGGGCAGGACCGGCACGCGCAGCCGCCCTACGGCCCCCACGAGCTGGGGCCGGCGGCGCTGCGTTTCGCGCGCCGCGGTATTGCGCTTGCGCACGAGCTGCAGTTGCCGCTGGTGAGCATCATCGACACCCCCGGCGCGGAGCTGTCCCAGCACGCCGAGGAAAACGGCATGGCCGGCTCCATCGCCCGCACCCTCGGCGAACTCGTCGACGTCGACGTGCCGACGATCTCCATCATCCTCGGCCAGGGCTGCGGCGGCGGGGCGCTCGCCATGCTGCCCAGCGACCGGGTGCTCGCCGCCGAAAACGCGTGGCTGTCGCCCCTGCCCCCGGAGGGCGCGTCGGCCATCATCTACCGCGACACCACCCACGCCCCGGAAATGATGGAACAGCAGCGCGTCGGCGCCCGCGCGCTCAAGGACGCCGGCATCGTCGACGCCCTCATCCCCGAGGCGACGGACGCCGCGGAAGACAAGGACGCCTTCGTCGAGCGCGTCATCAGCGCCATCGACCACACCCTCTGGGAGCTCGACCACGCGCCCCAGCGCGTCGGCCGGGAGCAGCGCTTCCGCCACTACGAAAAGCTCGCCGACACCCCGCTCTAAGGGCCGTCACAGACCCCGGGCGGCCACAGCCCGGGGCACCGGGGCATCCACCCCACCCCAACGCAGCACGACGCCCACCGGCGCGCATATTCTGTGCGCCGGTGGGCGTCGGTCGTTCACGGGACCTTCTCCGCGGGACGTCGGTGCCGTCACACTCGTGCGACGGCCCCTCAGGCTTGTCCCGCGGGGTCAGTGTCCGCGGTGCGCGGACTTAGTGCACCTCGATGAGGTCGATGACGAACACCAGGGTGCGGCCGGAGAGCGGGTGGCCGAAACCAGCCGGGCCGTAGGCGGCCTCCGGGGGGATGATGAGCTCGCGGCGGCCACCCTCCTTCATGCCCGGGATGCCTTCCTGCCAGCCGGCAATGAGCCCGTCCAGCGGGAACTCGATGGCCTGGCCGCGATCCCACGAGGAGTCAAACTGCTCGTTGGTCTCAAAGTCGACGCCCACGTAGTGCACCGTCAGGGTGCTGCCCGGGGTGGCTTCCTTACCGGTGCCCTCGACGAGATCGACGATGACGATGTCTTCCGGTGCGGGGCCCTTCTTGGGCTCAATGACAGGCTTTTCCATGTTGTTGACTCCTCATGCTTGTACAAGCACTTCTAGGTCGTAGGGACCCAACGCCCACGCAGCGCCCCTCACGCACAGCGTGACAGTTCTGCGACACACCCACCGCGCGACATCCCCACAGGGGGATAGTCCGCACCGTGTGCGTGGCGGTGGTGTGGCGTTGGGCGCGGCCGATGCCGCGCACGAATGCCCTACCATCCTAGCGGTTTGCCAGCAGCAAAGCAGATACCACCCCGCGGGACCCCCGCTGCCCCAACGCCCGCAAGCAGGAGTGATGCCGCCCAAGGGGATACTGGCCACACCGGCGCGCACGCCCCGCACGACGACCGTGGGAAGGGCTGCGGGACGCACCCCAGCAACGACACAACCCGCACCCCAGAAGTCAACGGGGGTGCGGGTTGGGTTCAGCTATTGCCTAGGCACCGCGTGCCTTGTGGCTGACGCGCCGGGGCGCTTAGCCGCGCTGGTCGCGCGGGATGAAGGGGCGCAGGGTCTCGCCGGTGTAGACCTGACGCGGGCGGTAGATCTTGGAGGCCGGATTCTCCACGAGCTCGCGGTACTGGGCGATCCAGCCGGGCAGGCGGCCCATGGCGAACAGGACGGTGAAGAAGTCGGTCGGGAAGCCCATCGCACGGTAGATGAGGCCGGTGTAGAAGTCGACGTTCGGGTACAGCTTGCGGCTGATGAAGTAGTCGTCGGCCAGGGCGATTTCCTCGAGGTTCATGGCGAGCTCGAGGGTGTCGTCGCCGCCCATCTTCTCCAGCACCTCGTGGGCGGTCTTCTTGATGATCGCCGCACGCGGGTCGTAGTTCTTGTAGACGCGGTGGCCGAAGCCCATGAGGCGGACGCCGGGCTCCTTGTTCTTCACGCGGTTCATGAAGTCGGTGGCGTCGCCACCGTTGGCCTTGATCTCGTCGAGCATCTCCAGCACGGCCTGGTTCGCGCCGCCGTGCAGCGGGCCGGACAGGGCGTTGATGCCGGCCGCGACGGAGACGAACATGTTCGCCTGTGCGGAGGCCACCATGCGGACGGTGGAGGTGGAGCAGTTCTGCTCGTGGTCGGCGTGCAGGATGAGCAGCTGGTCGAGAGCCTTGACGTGGAGCGGGTCGACCTCGTAGGGCTCGGTCGGGTAGCCGAACATCATGCGGAGGAAGTTCTCGCGGGCGTTGAGCGAGTTATCCGGGTACATGTAGGGCTCGCCGTGGCGGGCGCGGTGGGCGTAGGCCGCCAGCATCGGCACCTTCGCCATGAGGCGGACGGTGGCCTTGTCGAGGTGCTCGATGTTCAGCGGGTCGAGCTCGTCCTGGTAGTAGGTGGACAGAATGTTCAGCGAGGACGCCAGCACTGCCATCGGGTGGGCGTTGCGCGGGAACACGGAGAACTGCTTCTTAAAGTCCTCGTCCAGCAGGGTGTGGTGGCGCACCTCATCGTTGAAGGTGAGCAGCTGCTCCTGGGTGGGAAGCTCACCGTGGATGAGGAGGTAGGAGACCTCGTTGAAGGTGGCCTTCTCGGCAAGGTCCTCAATGGCGTAGCCGCGGTAACGCAGAATGCCCTTATCGCCGTCGATGTAGGTGATCTTCGACTCGGTGGAGCCGGTGCTCACATAGCCGGGGTCGTAGGTGACAAAACCGGTGTCGGCGAGCATCTTGCCCAGGGCGATGCCGTCATAGCCCTCGGTGGCGTGGACGATGTCCATCTCGTACTCGCCGCCGGGGTAGTGCAGTACTGCCTTGTCCTTGTTCTCAGATGCCACTTCGTGTGCCTTTCGCTAATCAAAAACGTCCATGGGGTGCCTGGAGTTTTTCTTCGATGTGCGGTGAACCGTGTGCGGCCCACCGTACCCATAAACCCGTGCACGCCCTTTCAGCTCTCGCCCCTGCAGGATGCGTGGCCCGCGGGTGGTGTGTGCTGTGCGGGCGCCGAGTGGGCGGCCGCGGTGGGGGTGCGTTTATGAGTTGACCTGTCCGGCCGTGTGAGGGCCATCCAGTGTCCGAAAAGATTCATTTGTGATGCGTGTGTGCAACACCCGTCATTGCTCGGAAATGTTATCCGCTGAGGTTGGCTTACACACACTTGGCCGGAAGCGCCCGCCTGCGACCTGCGGCGATGGATGCCAGCCACCCCCAAAAGGGTGGCGCTGACCCCATCACTTCACTGATCTGTGGCGACGCCGGTGTTGCTGTTTTCGCCCGCGCGTCCGCTGGGTTGCCTGCCACGCCACTGCGACACACACCAGTGATCCGCAATGGTCTGACAAGCGCGTGCGGGGTGGTGCGGAGACTCTACCGGGCAGGGCCGCACCCCCGCCACATGGGCGAATGAGGTGCGCCTATGACTGCAGTGTCATAAACCCTGTGAGTGCAGGTCACGGGGAACCCACACGCGACAGCGTCGCATGCGACCCGGGCGACACAGGGCCGGCCACGGGCGATGCGATGCGCGGCGCCACGCCCGCGCGAGCAAGGTAGCCCTGCCTGGCACGTGCGTGGGTTGCCCCACAGCGTACCAGGGATGTGATGAATGCGACAGATAACGGTTGCAATTAAGTTTTTTCCGCATGAGTGTCCCATCGCCGCAGGTCACAGCGGTAGCGCCCGTCACCCTCGCTACCCCCGCCGCTACCCCCACAGCGGCCGGCGGGGCGGCCTCCACCCGCCCCCTCGTGCATGCGCAGGCCCCGCCACTGCGTGACTGCGACCCGGCCGCACCCCCACGGATTACCCCTACGACCACCTGGGAGTGATTCGGCGGGACTAAGGTAGGACACCAGCGGCCACCTGTGAACCCTGGTGGCCCGCGGGCCGCGCGGGCGGCGCCCGCCGCCGACACCTCGTCGTGGGTGTTGCGTCCCGGGCGCGCAGCGCAGGCCAGGTCCGTTTGTCATCCCAGCGAAAACCCAAGATTGCGAATGTCTGACACTCTCCCCACTCTTCCCTCCGAGCTTCGTCCCGCCGATGGCCGCTTCGGGTGCGGCCCCTCCAAGGTGCGCCCCGCCCAGATCCAGGCGATCGTCGACGGCGCGGAGACCATCATCGGCACCTCCCACCGCCAGCCGGCGGTGAAGAACGTCGTGGGCTCCATCCGCGAGGGCCTCGCCGAGCTGTTTTCGCTCCCGGAGGGCTACGAGATCGTCCTGAGCCTGGGTGGCGCGACCGCCTTCTGGGATGCCGCCACCTTCGGCCTCATCGAGAACGCCTCCGGCCACCTCACCTTCGGCGAGTTCTCCGCCAAGTTCGCCCAGGCGTCGAAGAAGGCCCCGTGGCTGGGTGAGCCGACGATCGTCGCCGGCGAGCCGGGCACCGCCCCCACGCCTGTCGCGATGGAGGGCTGCGACGTCATCGCCTGGGCCCACAACGAGACCTCCACCGGCGCGATGGTGCCGGTCGTCCGCCCCGCGGGCTCTGAGGGTTCCCTCGTCGCCATCGACGCCACCAGTGGTGCCGGCGGCCTGCCCGTCGACATGAGCCAGGCGGACGTCTACTACTTCTCCCCGCAGAAGTGCTTCGCCTCCGACGGTGGCCTGTGGTTCGCCGCGATGAGCCCCGCCGCCCTGGAGCGCATCGAGAAGATCAACGCTTCTGACCGTTTCATCCCCGCCTTCCTCAACCTGCAGACTGCGGTGGACAACTCCCGCAAGAACCAGACCTACAACACCCCGGCCGTGGGCACCCTGCTCATGCTGGACAACCAGGTGCAGTGGATGAACGCCAACGGCGGCCTCGACGGCATGGTGGCCCGCACCACCGCGAACTCCCGCGCGCTCTACGACTGGGCCGAGTCCCGCCCGGAGGCCACCCCCTTCGTCGCCGACCCGAGCGCCCGCTCCCTGGTCGTCGGCACCATCGACTTCGCCGACACCATCGACGCCGCCCAGCTGGCGAAGGTGCTGCGCACCAACGGCATCAAGGACGTCGAGCCCTACCGCAAGCTGGGCCGCAACCAGCTGCGCATCGGCATGTTCCCCGCCATCGATACCTCGGACGTGGAGATCCTCACCCAGGCCATCGACTACTGCCTCGACAACGACCTGGCCACCACGTAGTAGCGACCCCCTCCCCCACGCGCGCCCCATGCGCGCCCCATGCGCGCCCCACGTCGCCGCGTGGGTGGGGAGGGGACACCACTTTTTTCGCGCCCCGCGCAGCACTCCGCTGCCGGGGCGCGGCCGTATTCACCCCCCTGTCGGTTACAGTGGTGTTATTCATCTGCCCAGCGTGCGCCCAACGTGCAGACGCGTCTCCGGCGCGGCTGCATCCGCGCGCACCGCTGGATCGTCCCCGCACACCCCGCCAACCCCCAGGAGTTTTATATGCGTGAGCTCACCCTCGTCGCCGATGATTCCGACGCCCACTCCCTGGTGTTTCGCGCCACCGAGGACGAGGACGCAGCCTACTTCCTGCAGGTCACAGGCGAGGTCGCCGAAGCACTGCGCACTTTGCTGCAGTCCACCGACGCGCAGGCGACCGTGACCACCCTCGGGGTCGTCGACGGCGACGCCGATACCCCGACCGACCTCACCGCGCAGGCGGAGTCCGAGGCGGACGACAGCACGGACGCCGCTACTGCTGCCGCGGGCGACGCGGGCGCGGACACCGCGGACACTGCGGGCGACGCTGATGCTGGCGACGCCGCCGAGGGCGAGAGCGACCACAGCGACCCCCACTCCCCCGCCGAGCAGGCCGCAGCGGCGTCCGAGGCTGCAGGCGCCGGGGAGGAGGGGGCGGACTCCGCTGACGCGGCGGAGGACTCGAGCGCGAATTCCGCCGCTGCCCCCGCACCGGCTGCTGCCGAGCCGGCACCCGCGCCGGCGAGCGTGACCGCGCAGTTGACGCTGCGGCCCCGGGAAATCCAGGCCCGCATCCGCGGCGGGCAGACGGTCGCCGAGGTCGCCCAGGAGGCGGGCGTGGCGGAATCCCGCATCGAGCCCTTCGCCCACCCCGTCCTCCTGGAGCGCGCCCGCATCGCCGACATGGCAAAGATGGCGCACCCCGTCCGCGACGACGGCCCCACCGCGCTCACCCTGTTTGAGGTCGTCGCGACCGCCTTCACGGCCCGCGACCTGGATCTCGCCACCGCCCGCTGGGACGCCTACCGGGACCACGCCAACCAGTGGGTCGTCACCCTCACCTGGACGGCAGGCCTCAACGAGCACACCGCCGAGTGGTCCTACCACGGGCGCGGCCAGTCCCCGGAGACCGCAGTGGCCCGCAACTCGCTGGCCGCCGACCTCATCGACCCCGATTTCGCCCGCCCGGTGCGCACCATCAGCCCCGCCGGCCACGGCGGCGGCCGGGTCACCGCCCTGCGCCCGGAGGAAGAACCCGGCGACGATCTCGACCGCACCCGCGACGACCTGCCCGTGGTGGAGGACGACACCCTCCTGGAGGGCGAAAGCCTCCTACAGCACCCGCAGGCGCCGAAGAAGCCCGCGAAGCGGAAGTCCGTGTCCGCCCCCGCCTGGGAGGATGTGCTCCTCGGGGTGCGGGGCAGCACGAAGCGGCCGCGGAAGTAGCCGCCCGTGAGTTCCGACATCCTCGGGCAGCGCACCTCCCACCCCACCCCGGTGCGGGCGCAGGACACCCACGTCACCGTGTGGTTCGTCACCGCCGCCCACCCCGCTGAGGCGATCGCCGCCGCGCCCGCCACCCACGTCGATCGGGGGTTCGGCCGCAAGTACTTAGCGATGCTCAACCCCCGCTGGCCGATCACCCCCATCGGCGAGTTCGTCATGAACCGCTCCATCCCGGCCTCCCCGGGCGAGTTCTACATCGGCACCTTCCCCGGGGTGACGGTGGTGCACACCTGCCTGCCGACGATTGAGCGGATCTCCCAACTGCCCGCCTGGCTCGTCTCCTCCCTGCCGGCGGCCGACACCTACGCCATCGCGTGGCGGGACTCCGACGGCTTCGGCGCGTTTGCCCACCTGCAGGGCGCGACCGTCAAGCGGGCGCTCAGCGCCCTGCCGGACCACGTGCTGGAGGACACCGGCCTGCCCGACCCCTGCGAGGCCCCCTACTGGGCGGGCGAGCACCCCAACCCCAGCCAGCATTCCCGCATCGCGCTGCCGTTCGCGCCCAGCGAGTTGGCCTTCGCCGCACAAACCGCCTGGATTGGCGTCGATGTGCAGGCCACCCACCCGGCGGTGCCGGTCGCGGCGTTCGCCGTCGACGGCCGCACCCAGCAGCCCTCCCCGCCGCGCCCCCACCTGGGCACCATGGTCAGTGCCGCCACCGCGAAGCTGGGCCTCGCCCCGGAACGCGACTACGACGACTACGAGGACTTCGAGCACGCACCGCTCGACGAGCTGGAGGCCGGGCTGGAACACGCCGCCCGGGAGTGGAAGCAACAATCGGCGTCCGTGACCGCCCGCGCGGGGCGCGCACTGCGGCGCACCCGCCGCGCCGCAGCGAAGCTGCTCGGCACCGCGCCCCCGGAGCGGCGCACGACTCCCCGCACCCCGGAGGCACCCGACCCCGAGTACGCGACTCTGCAGGACCTGCACGACCTCGACGCCGCGAGCGTGCGCCCCACTGGCAGTGATGCGGCCCCCAGCCCCGCAGAGGACCCCACCCCGGGCACCCCGCACGACACGCCGGCGCCCACCCGCGCCTCCCGCGCCCGGACGCGCGCTGCTTCCCGCACGCCCGCGCCCCCGCGGGACTCCGCCGCGCAGGACGACCCCGCCCCACAGGCCACCCCTGTCGAGGCTGCCGCGCCCAAGGCCACGGCCGAGCAGGCAGAAGGCACCCCTGATGGGGCGGAGTCCGCGTACGACGCCGCGACCCCGTTGCAGCCGCGCACGTCACGGGTCCGCGCCAGCGCGCCCGACGATCCCAGCGACGCCCTCGACGGGGCGCTGGGCACCCCCGCCGGGGATGCTGACACGCCCCGCCACCCGCGGCGCCTCAACCTGCTGGTGCAGAAGCTGCGCCACACGCTGTCCTCCCCCGCCCCAGGCCACGACGCGTCGGCCGACGAGATCATCATCGACTAGGTGTACGTCCTCGCGCTGGTGTGCACGCTGCGCGGCGTTGTGGCGCGTTTCCTCGACAATCACTTCACCCCCAGGCACCGTGCTGGTGCCTGGGGGTGAGGTGATTTGTGGGGTGTGGAGTGTGCCTCAGGGGCGGATGTGGCGGGCGCGGTCCCGCTCGTAGAAGGCGACCGCGCCGGCGGTGGCCACGTTGAGGGAATCGGTGCCCGGGGCCATCGGGATGCGGGCCCGCACATCGGTGGCGCGCATCGCGTGCTCCGTGAGCCCGGGGCCTTCCGCCCCGAGCAACAAGGCGACTTTGTCGTGGTTGGCCATCGCCTCCGCGAGGTGCACCGCCTGCGGGTCGGGGGTCAGGGAGACCACCGTGAAGCCGCGCTGTTTGAGATCCTCGAGGCTGCGCTGCCAGGTGGTGCGGGTGCCCGGCAGGTGGGCGAACGGCAGGCGCAGCACGTGCCCCATCGACACGCGCACCACCCGCCGGTAGAGGGGGTCGGCGCAGCCGGCGCCGAAGAGGACGGCGTCGACGCCGAGGCCGGCGGCGTTGCGGAAGATGCTGCCAATGTTTTCGTGGTCGCCCACGCCCTCCAGGACGCAGACGGTGCGCGCCGCGGCGAGGACCTCCTCGACAGCCAGTGGGGTGGGCCGGTCGGCTGCCGCGAGCAGGCCCCGGTGCAGATCAAAACCCGCGACTGCGGCCAGGGTCTCCCGGGTGACCTCGTAGACGGGCACACCCGGGTCGCCGTGGGTGGAAAGGTAGGTTTCCAGGCGGGGACCGAAGCCCACGATGGAGCGCACCGGGAACCGGGACTCCACGAGGCGGGGCACCACCAGCAGGCCTTCGGCGATGACGAGGCCTTTGCCGCCCGGCAGATCGGGGCGGCTATCGGAGTGGTTCAAGTCCCGGTAGTCGCCCAGGCGGGGATCCGCCGGGTCGTCGATGCGGATGATCATGCCGACAGGCTCATCAGCGGGTCGATGGCGAAGTACGCCAGGAACAGTGCGGCGATGACCCACAGCAGCCAGTGCACCTGGCGGGCGCGGCCGGCCGCGACCTGCAGCAGCACGTAGGACACGAAGCCGACACCGATGCCGTTGGCAATGGAGTAGGTGAACGGCATGACCACGATGGTGAGGAACGCCGGCAGGGCGATATCGAAACGGGAGAAGTCAATGTCGCGCACCTGGCCCATCATCATCGCGCCGACGACGACAAGCACCGGGGAGGCGGCCTCAATGGGGACGATCTCGTACAGGGGGGTGAGGAACATCGCCGCCAGGAACAGGCAGCCGGTCACCACGTTCGCCAGGCCCGTGCGGGCACCGTCGGCGATACCGGCGGCGGCGTCGATGTACACCGTCGACGAGGACGAGGACGTCGACCCGCCGACGATGGCACCCATGCCCTCCACGACGAGGGCTTTCTTCATCTCGGGCAGGTTGCCCTCCTCATCCACCAGGCCCGCCTGCTTACCCAGGGCCGTCATGGTGCCCATCGCGTCGAAGAAGTTCGCCAACACCAGGGTGAACACCAACAGGGCGGCACTGAGTGCGCCAATGTGCACGAACGCGCCCACCAGGTCCACCTTGCCGACGATCGACAGGTCCGGCAGCCCGCCGAAGCTCTCCGGCAGGGTCGGCACCGCAAAGTTCCAGCCCGTCGGGTTCGGCTGGCCGTCGACGAAGGAGGGGCCGGAGTGGGTGAGCGCTTCGACAATCATGCCGATGATGGTGGTGGCGACGATGCCGATGAACAGCCCGCCGCGGGTGCCACGGGCGACGAGCACACCACAGATCACCAGGCCGCACACGAAGACGAACGTCGGCCACGATGCGATCGAGCCGCCGATACCCAGCTGCACGGGCACCGTCGTGCCCGCCGCATCCGGGACGCGGCGCACGAAACCGGAGTCCACCAAACCAATGAACGCGATGAACAGGCCGATGCCCACACCCATCGCGGACTTCAACTCGGCGGGGATGGCGCGGAACACCGCCACGCGGAAACCACTGACCGCCAACAGCACGATGATGATGCCGTCGATGACGACCAGGCCCATGGCCTCCGGCCAGGTCAACCCCTCCGTGGCGACCAGCGTCACCGCCACCAGGGTGTTAATGCCCAAGCCGGTGGCAATACCGAAGGGATAGCGGGCGATGAGGCCGAAGAGGATCGTCATGACACCGGCGGTCAGTGCCGTGGCGGCCGCGACCTGCGGGATGCCGAGAACGTGACCGGTGCGATCCTCCGTCGTGCCAAGGATGAGGGGATTCAAAATGATGATGTACGCCATCGCGAAGAACGTGACGACGCCGGCACGAACCTCCGTGCCGATCGTGGAACCGCGCTTCGACACCTCGAAGAAACGGTCCAGTGCAGTGGGCGCGGCAGACGCGCTCATAAGCAACTCCTGGGGATGATGAGAAAAACACGCAGGGCTTGCAGTCCAGCCCACGCACAACAATCCCACCCCGCACACTGCAACACCAACTTGTAAACTTCCCCTGCGTGACCCGCATCGTCCTCATCGACAACCACGACTCTTTCACCCACCTGCTGGCCGACCTCGTCGACACCGCCACGGGCTGTACCCCCGAGATCATTGATCGGGACACCCCCGCCCACCTCCTGCCCGCCGCGGACTGCTACGTCATCTCCCCCGGGCCCGGCCACCCCGCAGACGAGCTGCCGGCGGCGCGCGCCGCCCTCGCCAGCGGGCGGCCAGTCGTCGGCGTGTGCCTCGGGCACCAGCTCATTGCCTATGAGGCGGGCGCGGTCGTCGATGTGGCCGCCCACCCCATGCACGGGCAAACCAGCCCGATCACCTACCGGGGGCGCGACTACCAGGTCACCCGCTACCACTCCCTCGCGGTCACCGCACCGCCGGAGCGCAGCTTCGCGGAGCTGGGAGTCGAGATCCTGGGGCGCGCCGCCGACGGCACCATCATGGCGCTGCGGCGCGGCAACCAGGTGGGCCTGCAATTCCACCCCGAATCCTTCGGCACCATCGGCGGCGCGGAGCTGCTTGCCGACGCGATCGTGCTGGCCATGGATCCGCTGGGCTGGGCGCGGGATTACCCGTTCTTCGCGTGGCTCGAATTCGAGGGCACCACCCGCCTGGCGGCCGGCCACGAGCCGGCCACCCTGGCAGACACTGTCGCACCCGCAGGCGGGGAGCACGGGGACCCGCTGCCGGTGGTGGGGGCCATGCAGTACGAGGCGACCGGCTTGGTCGACGGCAGCGAGGACGTCGACGCCGAGCGCACGGCACTGTTCCACGCGGAGCAGTTCCTCACCCTGCCGCTGCTGCTCCCGCGAGCAGACACCGCCCCCGACGGGGGCGGTCAGGCAGTGGGGCCGCGGATGACGCCCCCGCAGCTGGCGTGCACCCGGGAGGAGTACGAGGATGCGGTGCGGCGGGCCCAAGACTTCATCCGCCACGGGCACTCCTACGAACTGTGTCTGACCACCCGGGCCACCTCACAGGTGGTGGGCGAGCTGGACCCGGTGGCCGCCTACCAGGCGCTGCGGGCCCAAACCCCGGCCCCCATGGCGGGCCTGCTCATCACCCCCGAGGTCGTCATCCTGAGCGCCTCCCCGGAACGCTTCGTCGACGCCCACGACGGGGTGCTGCGCGCCCAGCCCATCAAAGGCACCCGCCCCCGGGGTGCAACCCCTGCCGAGGACGCCGCCCTCCGGGAGGAGCTGGCACACAGCACCAAGGACCATGCGGAAAACCTCATGATTGTGGATGTGTTGCGCAACGACCTCCACCGCTCCTGCGCGCAGCACTCCATCACCGTGCCGGAACAGGCCGCTGTGTACAGCTACCCCCGGGTGCACCAAATGGTGTCCACCATCCGCGGGCAGCTCACCTGCCCGCCGGCGGTGGCACTGCTGCGGGCCTTCCCCGGCGGCTCCATGACGGGCGCGCCGAAACAACGCTCCATGGAGATCCTCCACGAGCTCGAGGGGGCACCCCGGGGCTTCTACTCCGGGGTCATGGGCTACGTCGCGGGCAGCGACATGGACGTCAACATGCTCATCCGCACGATCGTCATCGACCGCGCCACCGGGGTCGCCACCTATGGTGCGGGCGGGGCGGTGACCCGGCTATCGGACCCGGCGGAAGAATTCGCCGAAGTGCTCGTGAAAATGCAGCCCTTCATGGTGTTTTGCGGCGCGCGTGGCACACTAGACGGGTAAGCATTTCTCCCCCGCCGCGTGTGCCGGCGGCGACCATGGATATCAAGGAGCCACGCTGCCGTGAAAGTGACCTCGTTCCGCATGATCGATGGGCATGTCCGGAACTTTCAGGCCCACCTCGACCGGCTGCGCTCCTACCAGCCCATGAGTGCCGCGCAGGAAGAACACCTGCGCGCCAGCCTGCGCCCCACGGGCACCTACAACGTGAAAATCACCTGCGCCTCCGGGGCCTTCGAGGTCACCCACCGGCCCGACCGGCCCGTGAAAGACACCATCACCCTGTGGCGGCACCCCCAGCGCGATGAGCGCACCCACCCCACGGTCAAAGGCCCCGACCTGTACTGGCTGGGGCGGCTGAAAAACACCGTGCAGGCCCACGGGGCCGACGAGGCCCTCCTCGTCGACGATGCCGGCCGGGTCATCGAGTGCATCTACGCCTCCGTGCTGGCGATTGAGGACCACACCATCCACGTCAGCGACCACCCCCGGGCACTCGTCGGCACCACCCGGCCCGTGGTGCTCGACTACCTCACCGGCCACTTCACCCTGCAGGTGCAATCTCACCCAGAGGGCCTCCCCCTGGAGTTGGTGCGCCGCAGCGAACTGCTCCTCACCAATGCCTTCCACGGCGCGCAGCACGTCACCCGGCGGATGGAGTACGGCACCACCTTCGCCAGCCCCACCACCCTCAACGTCGCCGCCATTAACCGTTACCTGTGGCGGCACGCCGACCCCGTGCACAGCTAGCGCCGGCGGGCCGCGCCACGAGCCTCACGGCAGCGTGCCCCGCCCGCGCGGCACCCCTACCAGGGGCGTGACGGGAGACAAGCGCCTAGAACTGCTCGTCGTCGAAGGGCTGAATCGTCGTCGCCTTCTCCTTCGCAGGCGTCAACGTGTGAGCCCCACAGCCGTTGCGCTCATGCACGACGTGCCCGTCGGCCGCGATCTCGTTGGCGCAGATGCCGAACTCGTCCAGCTTGCCCTCGAGCTCAATGTAGAAGCCACAGGTCCCGCAGGGGTGGGCGGCGTGGCGGGCGAAGACAGACTGGGGGCCGAACTTGCCGGACCGCCAGCGTTCCCGGGCGTCCTTCCACCCGCGGGGGCTGAGCAGCATCTGCCCGCCCACATCCTCCAGGTGGGGATCGTCGGCGCGGGGCGGCAGCAGCATCTCCGGGGTGAGATCCCCCTTGCGCAGGCGCTCCTCGTAGGGCACCCACTCGGGCGCTTTCAGCGCCTCCTGCCCCGGCATGAGGGCCACCTCGTTGACGGTGACATGATCGCTGCCCGGCGCGCAGGCCAACACCACGTGCCACTCCCACCCGGCGTAGCCGGGCTCGTGGGCCTCGAAGCGTAGGGTGGCGGCGTCGCGGCCGTGCGCTTGGGTGCCGAGATGGCGGCCGACCTGGCCGACGTCCTCCAGCGCGGAGCGCGCCACGTCGAGGGCAGCTGGGCTAAAGAAGGGTCCGTTTCGTCTGGGCACTCTGACATTATGCCCGCCCGTGGTGCAGGATGGAACGTAAACCCCCCGTCAGTGATCGTCACGGCCTTACTCCCCCGCGCCGCGCGCACCCCGTGGCCTGCCTGATGCCCCGACGCGTGTGGAAGGAACCGAACCCCATGCACCGAACCTGCGCCCCCGTGCGCCCCGCAGCACCGCAGCCCCAGCCGCGCCGACGGCGGCGCGCCCGCTGGTCGCTGCAGCGGCGCACGGTCGGCGCTGTGTGCGCGGCGGGGCTGGTGCTGGTGGGCTGTGCGGAGGCGCCGTCGGTGGATCCTCATGCCGCGCCAGAACAGCTCACCGCCACGATCGTGGCCACCCACCCCTTCGATCGGACGTCGTTTACCCAAGGGCTGGAACTCGACGAGGACACGCTGTGGGTTTCCACGGGGTGGTGGGGCGAGTCGGAGGTCTACCGCACCAGCATCGACGGCCACGACCGCACCCCTGGGGTCAAGCTCCCCGCGGAGCAATTCGGGGAAGGCATGACCGTCGTCGGCGATCACCTGTGGCAGCTCACGTGGAAAGCGGGCACCGCCTACCGGCGGGCCACCGACACCCTGGAGGTCGTGGACACCGCCACCTACCCGGGTCAGGGCTGGGGGCTGTGCCACACCGACCGCGCCCTGGTCATGTCCGACGGCACTGCGGAGCTGCGGCTGCTTGACCCGGAGAGTTTTGAGGAACGCTCCCGCGTCACCGTGCGCGCCCAGGGCACCCCGGTCGACCAGCTCAACGAACTGGACTGCAGAGAAGAACACGGCCGCTGGGTGGTGTACGCCAACGTGTGGAAGAGCACCGACATCGTCCGCATCGATCTCGACACAGGTGTGGTGACAGCGGTGGTGGACGCCTCCGGCCTGCCGAACCGGGCGGCGGTGGACTCCAACAACGTGCTCAACGGCATTGCGCACATCGCCGGCAGTGATCGTTTCCTGCTGACCGGGAAACGCTGGCCGGACCTCTACGAGGTGGAGTTCACACCCCGCCACGACTAACACGCCACTGCTTCACGCCCCACTGCCCCGTCCCCGCCCCTCAAGCAAGCCCGCGGGGAGAAGCAGTCGGGCGGGGGTGCGTGCCGCGGGTGGGTGTGCCCCGGGGCGCGGGTCACACGTGCGGGGCCTTATGCTTAACACTTATGGCAGCCCGCAAGAATCTCACCCAGTTCCTGGTCCTCGTCGCCGCCGTCGTCGTGGTGGTGACTGTCTCCGTCGTGTTCCAGAACTGGTGGAACACCCGCCCCGGCCCGGAGCCCACCGACGTCACCATCACCGCCCGCAGCGACGTCGACGAGATCACCGCCGGCCCCTACATCGCCTGTGAGATCGGTACGACCTGCGAGGAATCTGACGTCCCGAAGCTTGCCGTGCCGAAGGACGGGGTGCTGACCCTGGAGCTGCCGAAGGAGGTCTACGACCACGATTGGGCGTTGCTCAAGGTCTACGACGAGCCGGACGCCAGCGGGGAGGAGTACTTCACCTCCCCCGACACCAAGACCGTTCAGGTGCCGCTGGAAGCTGAGCCGGCCGCCGACGGGCACACCCCGCGCCTGGTGCTCGTGGAGATCTCCAGCCTGCTGGTCGGCCACACGGCTGACGGGGAGGAAGCTCCCTTCGAGGTGGTGTGGTCCATCGCCACCGATGATCCTTTCGCCACCGCCACCTCCCGCCCGGATGAGGACTCGGCGGCGACGAGCGCCCCGGCGACCGCGACGCAGTAAAAGAGCAACGCGGCGACGCGCATGCCCGCGCGCCACACAAGCAACGACGACCCCGCACCGGTGAGGTTCATCCGGTGCGGGGTCGTCGTCTGTCAGCGCCCGCGCAGGCGCGGGTTGGCACGGGATCGCTGCGGTGCTGGCAGGGGTTAGGCGTCGAGTTCCTTGGCGACGGCGCGCAGGATCTCGGCGACCTGGCGGCCGGTCTTCCGGTCGACGCGGTGGCCTTTCTGCAGGTCCGGCTGGATGGTGGTCTCCAGCATGGTGACCAGGTCGGAGATCATCGAGGACAGCTGCTCAGAGGTGTACTTCGACATCGAGCGCCGGCGGGGTGCCTCGTCGAGCACCACGACGCGCAGGGCCTGGGGGCCGCGGCGGCCGTCGGCCACATCGAACTCGATGCGCTGGCCGGGGTAGAGCTCGTCCACACCGTCGGGCAGGACGGCCTTGCCGACGAAGGCGTCCTCGGCCCCCGGGTTGGCGACGAAGCCGAAGCCCCGGTCGGCGTCGTACCATTTCACTTTTCCAATGGGCATCCCGGACGGTGTCCTTTCTGTCTCGTGTGCCGGCGCGCACGGCGCGCAGGCGGGGTGTGTCTGGGGTGGGCGCGGGCGGGCTGGCCCGCGCGCATAAGGGGTGAAGTATACACAGCCGGGATCGGGGCATCGAAACGGCTACGCCCCCGTTCAGGGGGAAGGTCTGACAAGCAGATGCGGCGCCACGCCAGGTGTGTGAGTGAGATCACGAGAGGAATTGTGGCCGAATTTTATGGGCGTGACCTGCACGAACTGTGCAACCGTTATAAAACTGTTACTTTTTCGCGCCCTCAGCGTGACACTGCCACAGCTGGGCGCTACTGTGGGTGAGCAGCAGGCCAGATATGGCCGACATTCATTTCTGACGTCTCTGTGCCGCCCAGGCGGCCCGAACACACTCGAGAAGGACCCCCTCCATATGGCACGTCACGCCGCACCCCGCCACAACACTCTGGCAAAGATCGCCGCCGGCACCCTCGCCATGGGCGCATCTGCAACCCTGTTCGCCCCGACCGCCTCCGCGGCACCGGATTCCGACTGGGATCGTCTCGCCCAGTGTGAGGCCGGCGGCAACTGGTCCATCAACACCGGCAACGGCTTCCACGGCGGCCTGCAGTTCTCCCCGAGCACCTGGCGCGCCTTCGGCGGTGCCCAGTTCGCCCCCTATGCCCACCAGGCCACTCGTGAGCAGCAGATCGTCATCGCTGAGAAGGTTCTGGCTGGCCAGGGCTGGGGCGCATGGCCGGCCTGCTCCCGCCGCCTGGGCCTGAACTCCGCTCCGACGCAGCGCACCGCGCCCGCCGCCAGCTCCGCACCGGTCGTGAGCTCCACCCCGGCACCGGCACAGCAGGAGGCTCCGGCCCCGGCCGCCACCACCTCCTCTGAGAACCTCACCGCCGTCGACGAGCTCTTCAACGCCCTGAAGAAGGAGTTCGCTGCCCGCAACCTCGTCATGCCGCAGTTCATCGTCGACCACTACACCGCTCACCGCGACGAGTTCAATGCTTTCTACGCTGCGAACCGCGGCACCATCGACGGCCTCCTCGGCCGCTAAGGCTACCCCCGAAAGGGGTTACCCCCACTTCGACCGCTCCACCCTTCTTGGGTGGGGCGGTTTTTGCATGCCCGCCCCATGTGGGCTGCAGCTTTGTCATCTTCGCAAGGTTGCGAATCTCCGCCACACTCGCACGCTTTGCAAAACTTCACTGGTCAGACAACGGAAATTTTTCGGCGAAAGCTGGGACATTCGCAAAGTTTTCATATGTAATGACTCACATCGCAGGACGCGAGGTGACGCGCACCGCTCACACGGCGGTGGTGGCACCACACGCACCACAGACGCTTTCGTTTTCTCTTCGACCTTCTCTTGTGAAACGAGGTGCGTGGGCCGCCTGCGACGAACCCCTTACCCCCTATGTCAACCAGAGGAAGGTCACCATGACTAGTCCCGCCCCCACTCCCCACGTGCCAACCCCGGAGGAGTTCCTCGCCACGAGCGAGACGCAGGAGTTCCAGCAGCTGCGCCGCACCTTCCGCGGCTTCGCTTTCCCCGTCACCGTCGCCTTCCTGGCCTGGTACATCTTCTACATCGTCACCGCCACCTTCGCGGTCGACTTCGTCTCCCGCCCCGTCTACGGGGCCATCAACCTGGGCATGGTCCTGGGCCTCGCCCAGTTCGCCACCGCCGGCATCATCACCTGGGCGTACGTCCGCTTCGCGGACAACACCCTCGACCCGGCGACCGCCGCGATCCGCAACCGCATGGAACACCTGGAGGACTAGGACATGTACACCCCCGCAGTGACCAGCCTGCTCGCGCAGGAATCCACCATCGAAACCGGTAACCCCTGGGTCAACATTGCCGTCTTCGTGCTGTTCATCGTCGGCACCATGACCGTGGTGGTCAAAGCGACCCGCAAAACCAGCCAAAAAGGCTCCGACTTCTACACCGGCGGCGCCTCGTTCTCCGGGTGGCAAAACGGCCTGGCGATCTCCGGCGACTACCTGTCCGCCGCCGCATTCCTCGGCGTGACGGGCGCGATCGCCGTCTACGGCTACGACGGCTTCCTCTACTCCGTCGGCTTCCTCATCGCCCTCCTCGTCGCCCTCGTCCTCGTCGCCGAACCGCTGCGTAACACCGGCAAGTTCACCATGGCCGACGTGCTCAGCTTCCGACTCAAGCAGAAGCCCGTCCGCATGGCGGCCGCCCTGTCGACGCTGTGCATCTCGCTGTTCTACCTCATCGCGCAGATGGCGGGCGCGGGCGGCTTGGTCGCCCTGCTGCTCGGGATTTCCGGCGGCACCGCCCAGGCCGGCGTCGTCGCCATCGTCGGCGTGCTCATGATCGTCTACGTCCTCGTCGGCGGCATGAAGGGCACCACCTACGTGCAGATGATCAAGGCCGTGCTCCTCGTCGGCGGCTCCATCATCATCACCGTGCTGACCTTCTGGACCATCAAGGGCGGCTTCAACGAGCTGCTGCAGTCCGCCCAGGACTTCCGCAACGGCGTCGACGGCGCCGACGTCCTCGGCCCCGGCCTCAAGTACGGCGCGACCACCCTGACCAAGCTCGACTTCGTCTCCCTCGGCATCGCCCTCGTCTTCGGCACCTCCGGCCTGCCGCACGTGCTCATGCGCTTCTACACGGTGCCCACCGCGAAGGAAGCCCGCCGCTCCGTGACGTGGACCATCGCGATCGTCGCCCTGTTCTTCCTCCTCACCGTCATCATGGGCTACGGTGCCGCCGCCCTCGTCGGCCCCGAAACCATCAAGGCCGCCCCCGGTGGCGTGAACTCCGCCGTGCTGCTGCTGTCCAGCGTCGTCGGCACCCCGCTGTTCATGTCCGTCATCTCCGCCATCGCGTTCGCCACCATCCTCGCCGTCGTCGCAGGCCTGGCGATCACCGCCTCCGCCTCCGTCGCCCACGACATCTACAACAGCATCATCCGTAACGGTGAGGCCACCGAAGAGGAGCAGGTGCGGGTCTCCCGCATCACCGTCGTCGTCATCGGCGTGCTCGCCATCGTCCTCGGCATCGGCGCCATCGGCCAGAACATCGCCTTCCTCGTCGCCCTGGCGTTCGGCATCGCCGCCGCCGCCAACCTGCCGACCATCCTGTACTCCCTGTACTGGAAGCGCTTCAACACCACGGGCGCACTGTTCTCCATCTACGGCGGCCTCATCACTTCCGTGGTGCTCATCATCTTCTCCCCCGCCGTCTCCGGCACCCCCGCCAGCTTCCTCGGCGACAGCATCGACATCGCCTGGTTCCCGCTGACCAACCCCTCCATCATCGCGGTGCCCACCGGCTTCCTCATGGGCATCATCGGCACCCTCATCGGCAAGCCCGACAACCTGCCGCTGAAGGCCGCAGAGATGGAAGTCCGCTCGCTCACCGGCGTCGGCGTCGAAAAGGCCGTCAGCCACTAACCCCCACCCCAGCGGCCCCACACCCCCGGGGCCGCTGCCCACAGACCCCCACACCCCACCCGTCGCGAGCAGCGCCACGGGTGGGGTGTCGGCGTTATTCGAGGCGACACACGCGCACAGGTGCACAGGTGCACAGGCGCGGGGCGCCCCTGAGACACGCAGGTGTGCAGATGCCCCCTGGGGATGAAAAAACCACCGCGAGGACGCGGTGGTAGAGAACAAGCCCCGGCGCGCCGGCACACGCGGGGTGTGCGTGGGGTCGCGCGGGGTCACGCATGCCGAAGCCTCCCCGCGCGGGGTGCGCGGGGAGGAGGCAGTGCGTTACTTGTTGACGCGAGTGTAGGGGTGGACGTACCCCAGCTTCTCGGCGGGGACGGGGAACACCATCTCGTCACCGTAGGGGCTGGAACCGCCCGCAATCTTCGAGATCAGCTCGGTGACGGCGTGGCCGCCACCGGGAACCTCAGAGGGCCAACCCGGGTCAACATAGGACTTCTTCTCAACGTTAGACATGTGCCCATTGTTTCAGACGCGCGCGGTTCATGTCACCTCTTTCTTTCCCACCCGGGTGCCCCCACCACGGGCAGCCCTCAAGGGCACTGCTGCACACCTTCGCCACGCGCGGGTCTGCGGGGCAGGTGCGGCATTACACTGTGGCTCATCATGACTGATTTCTCCCACGAGCAGCTGGCCGAATATCTCACCGAACACCTGCGCAGCATGGATGAACACGACCTCGCGCGGATGTTGGCGCAACGCGCGGACGTGCTGCGGCCCCGGCCCGCCTCCCTGGAGATGTTGGCCACCCGGCTCACCGTCGGCTACGTGCCGCGCGCCGCCTACGACAACGTCAGCGCCACCGCACTCCTCGTGTTGGCGGCGCTCGAAGAACTCCTCCTCGTGCGCACCCCGCACGCCCCCGTGACGGCGGTGGAGGCGCACGCGCTCATCAGGGAGCGTTTCAGCGCCGCGACGGGACCGGTGGACCCGGTCGTCGACCGCCTGCCCACCGAGGACGAGGTCACAGAGGCGGTGGAGGAGCTCGCCGGGCAGGGCCTCGTGTTTGATCTGGGGCCCCGCGGCCTCATGACGGCCACACCCCAGCCGCGGCTGCCGCGCCTGTGGAACCTGCTTCCCGACCCCGGCTGCGCCGCCACCGCCGCCGCGGCGGCCGCCCTCGTCGAGGAACTGCCGGAGACCTGCCAGCGGGTCGTCACTCGCCTCGCGGAGGGGCCCGGGGTGGGCACCAGTCTGGATGCTGCCGCCGACGCCGACCCGGAGCTGCCGATCCCCCGGCTCATCGCCGCCGGCATCCTCACCAGTGATGGGGTGCGCACCGTCGAGCTCGTACCGGCGGCGTTCCGGCAGGCGCTGCACCCGCGCCTGGCGCCCATCCCCTTGGCGCCGCTGCCGGCGGTGCCGCTGGCCGCGCAGGCGGAGGCCGATGCCCGCGCCGCGGGCGCCGCCGCGGAGGCCACCCGCCTGGCGCTGGACCTGGTGCGGCACCTGGACCGCAGCCCGCTGCGACTGCTCAAGGGCGATGTCATTGGGGTGCGGCCGGCGGCCGCCCTGGCCAAGCAGCTCGGCATCACGGTGCCGCAGCTGGGTCTGCTCGTCGCCGTCCTGGAGGCCGCCGGCATGCTCGCCGCGGGGGAGCCCGAACCCCACCCGGAGGGCGCGGACCTTCCCGCCTCCCGGGTGCAGGTGCCGGACTATCTGGCCCCCACCCCGCAAGCCACCGAGGAGTTCCTCTCCCTGTCGCTCGCGGAGGCGTGGCTCACCCTCGTCGGGGCGTGGCTGTCGACGCCCTACCAGGCCAGTGCCTACGTCGCCTCGGAGCACGGGCCGGCGTTGCGGCTGCGGGACATCCCCGATCATGCGGAGGAGTTCATCGACACCAAGCGGCAGTTCCTCGCCGCCGTGGCCACAGTCCCCGCAGGCCACGGGTATGAGGACATGGGTCTGGCGCTGCGCCACGCCCGGCCCCGCCGGGCGCTGCTCACAGGCGGCGGGCAGGACCCGGCGCGCGGGGAGGCCGTGGAGGACTTCCTCAGCGATGCCACCTTCCTCGGGTTGCTCACCGGCGGGCAGCCGGTGAGCCTGTGCCGCACCATCGCCGAGCTGCTGCCCGAGCACCCCGACTTCGGGGCCCCGCAACTGCTCGGCTCCGCCGAGGCCGTCGCGGCCGCCCAGGAATTGTTCCCGCCGGCGGCGACGATGCTCATCCCCCAGGGAGATATGACGCTGCTGGCCCCCGGCCCCCTGGAACCCACGGTGTACGAGTTCATCAGCACCATCGCCGAGCTGGAGTCCCCGGGGGTGGCCACCACCTGGAGGATCACCGACACCAGCCTCAAGCGTGCGATGTCCGCCGGGCAGACCCCGGAGACCATCCTCGCCACCCTGGAGCGCAGCATCGTAGGCGAAGTACCGCAGGCGATGCGGTACCTCATCGCCGACATTGGCCGCACCCACGGAGTACTGCGGGCCGGCATGGCCTCCAGCTACATCCGCACCAACGACGAGGCACTCCTCGCGGAAGCCGTCGCCTCGCCTGCGGGCCGGGCGGCGGGCCTGCGGCTCATCGCGCCGACCGTGGCGGTGAGCTGGAAACCCTTGGCCGCAGTCATCCAGGCGCTCCAGGAGGGCGGCTACCAGCCGGCGGCGGAGAACGATCTCGGCCACACCATCCAGATCACCAGCACCACCCACCGAGTGGAGCGCACCACCGCGCCCGCCGGCAGCAGCTCCCGCCACGCTGCAGCCAGCACGTGGGACGAGGCGGCTGCGGCCCCGCGGCGGACAGGCCCGGTGCACATCCCCTACGTGGAGGACACCTCCGTGTTTTTGCCCGCAGCCTACGTGCCCCGCACGCCCTCCCCGGCGAAAGTCCGCGACATCATCGCCACGCTGCGCGCCGCCGACACCAGTGAGGAGGATGCGCCCCAAAGCCCCCAGGACATTGTGGACCTGCTCGCCACGGCGGCGCGGCGCCGCAGCACCGTCACCCTGTCGTACGTCACCCGGGAGGGCGTGCCGCAGCACAGCATCGTCCAGCCTTTGCACGTCAACCACGGCACCCTCGACGCGGTGCAGACCAGCACCGGCCAGGTCACCCGCTTCGCGGTGCACCGACTCACCCACGTACGCCCCACCGGTGACGGCGACTAAGGCCGGCAGTACTGCGGCTGCAGGCTGCGGGGTGGGCTGTGGTGGTGTAGTTTGTGGGGTCTTATAGGACGCTTGACGTCACCCCCACCTTGTCGAGGAGAACAGCCGACGTGACACAAGGAGCCGCACCCACCCCGGGGCCGCTGATTGTTCAATCCGACCGCACGGTCCTGCTGGAGGTCGACCACCCGCTGGCGCAGGAGGCGCGGATCGCGCTCGCCCCCTTCGCGGAGCTGCAGCGCGCCCCGGAGCACGTGCACACCTACCTCATGACGCCCCTGGCGCTGTGGAATGCGCGCGCCGCCGGCTTCGACGCCGAACAGCTCGTCGACATGCTGGAACGCTACTCCCGCTTCCCCGCCCCGCAGTCCCTGCTCATCGACCTGGTGGAAACGATGAGCCGCTACGGCCGGGTGCAGTTGACGAAGCACCCCGCCCACGGGCTGGTGCTCAGCAGCGAAGAACCCGCCATCCTCGTCGAGATCGCCGGCAATAAAAGAATCGCGCCGATGCTGGGGGCCCGCATCGACGAGCACACCCTCGCCGTGCACCCCAGTGAGCGGGGCCGCCTCAAGCAGGAACTGCTGCGCGCCGGCTGGCCCGCCGAGGACACCGCCGGCTACGTCGACGGCGAAGCCCACCCCATCAGCCTCGTGCAGGACGGCTGGGAACTGCGCGACTACCAGGCGCAGGCGGCCGACGCGTTCACCGCCGGCGGCAGCGGCGTGGTGGTGCTGCCCTGCGGGGCGGGCAAAACACTCGTCGGCGCGGCCGCGATGGCGGCGGCGCAAACCACCACCCTCATCCTCGTCACCAACACGGTGGCGGGCAGGCAGTGGCGCGACGAACTGCTGGCGCGTACCACCCTCACCGCGGACGAGGTTGGTGAATACTCCGGTGAGAAGAAAGAAATCCGCCCCATCACCATCGCCACCTACCAGGTCATTACCCGCAAGACGAAGGGCGAATACGCCCACCTGGGCCTGTTTGATTCCCGCGACTGGGGGCTCATCATCTACGACGAGGTGCACCTGCTGCCCGCCCCGGTGTTCCGCATGACCAGCCACCTGCAGTCCCGCCGCCGGCTGGGGCTGACTGCCACCCTGGTGCGGGAAGACAACCTCGAAGACGACGTGTTCACCCTCATCGGGCCGAAACGCTTCGAAGCGCCCTGGAAAGACATCGAAGCCCACGGGTTCATCGCCACCGCCGACTGTGTGGAGGTGCGCTGCACCATGACCGCCGACGAGCGGATGGCCTACGCGCAGGCTACCGCCCGGGAGAAATACCGGCTGGCGGCCTGCGCGGAGGCCAAATACGCCGTCGCCGAGAAACTCTGCGCCCGCCATGCTGACAAACCCACCCTCATCATCGGCGCCTACATCGAGCAGCTGCACGACATCGCCGCCCGCCTCGACGCACCCCTGGTCGAGGGGTCCACGTCGACGGCGCGGCGGGAGGCACTATTCGAGCAATTCCGCCGCGGGGAGATCACCTGCCTCGTGGTGTCCAAGGTCGCGAACTTCAGCATCGATCTCCCGGAGGCTTCCGTCGCGATCCAAATCTCCGGCACCTTCGGCTCCCGGCAGGAGGAAGCCCAGCGGCTCGGCCGGCTGCTGCGGCCCAAGCGGGACGGCGGGCAGGCCCACTTCTACTCGGTGGTCACCCGGGATAGTGTGGATGCGGACTACGCCGCCCACCGGCAGCGCTTCCTCGCCGAACAGGGCTACGCCTACCGCATCGTCGACGCCGGCGACCTCGACCGCGACTAAGCGCTTCTGCCCGCCCGCCGGGCGAGTCACCACGACACAGAAGTAAGGATCCCGCCATGCACATCCCCGTCGATGCCGGCTACAACGCCGCCCACAACGAGCTCTACCGCGACGCCAAACGACTCGTGGTCTCCGCCATCGTCATGGCCATTCTCTTGAGTCTCGGTGCTGCGGGCGCGGCGTACACCACCAGCGGCACGCCCGGCACCATGTTGGCCGTGCTCTGCGGGCTCGGGGCGGTGTTCTGCCTCGCGGTCATCCCGATGATCCGACGCTCGGTCGGCGATGCGGAGCACAACTACAACTCCAACCCGCTCGTGCCGGCGATCGTCGCGAAAGTTACCCCCCGCGACGGGGTGCTGCTCGCACTGGTGAACACCACCATGGACCCGGATGCGGAACCCCAGTGGGCGCTCGCATGCCGCACGGTCACCCGCATCAACGGGGCCACCCCGAAGCTGGGCACCCGGGTGCCGTCCGTGGCGATGCGGGGCCGCACCCGCAGCCACGACACCCACTACACGCAGATCTCCCCGATGCCGGTCGACTGGGCAACGCCCGACAAGGCCATCGTCACCCAGGCCACCAAGGCGATCCCCCATTCCGAGTGGACCCGCCTGGAAGGCATGCGCGACCGCATCGACGAGGTCATGGCCACCCCGAATAATCTGCTGCCGCTCTAGCAGCCCGCGATACTGTCACGGCCCGGACAACCCATCCCCCGGTGGGTATCCGGGCCGTTTCATATTTCCCGGGCACACACCCCGAGCGCGGCGCGTGAGCCAGAAAAAGCACACCCCCTTCATGAGAGATACCTCACAAACGGCGTAATCCGTGCGGGGTAGGGAGGTGGTCAACACATGAGCACATCGCAGCCCAGCCAAGGCAACCCTGGCACGCGTCAACAAAACACACACCACCCCACATCGCCCACCACCCCCGCCCCGGCGGCAGGGCACCCCCAGCGCCCAAGATGGACCCGCCGCCTTGCGCGAGCCGCACGCAAGAAAAACCTCCCTCGAACAATGTACAGGGAAGAATTGAGCCGACGAGACTCAATTGAAAATTACAAGAAACGGCAGTATATATGCGAAAAATGCTGAGAAAACCACAGGGGCCAGCCGCGACAGAGGGCGCGCGCCACACTCCCCAGTGATGCCCGAACCGCAGGCCCTCAGGGCAGAAAAACCAACCCCATCAGCACACGTGCAGCAACAATCCGGGGCCTGCGCGAGTCACCCGCACAGGCGGAAACAACGCCCAACTGGCGCCCGGGGGCACTCATCTGACAACAGCCCCACCACACCCCCGACACCGTAGCCAGACACCCTAACGGGTGGGCCACGCGGGGGTAGCGACTTTTCGCCGGGGGCTTTAACACCCCGCGAATCTCTACTAGCCTAGAGCTGAAAGGTTTAGTGCCAAAACCTCGAAGCTGTCCGGCACACGCGCCTACGACAACGCACTCCCATACAACCGAACCGCAGTCCGCACCCCCACACAGTGCGCCCCCCGCCGTTCGGTTCGTACGCCGGGTGCGGTTTGTGCTGTAGGGGCCGACCGGACCGAAGATCTATGTACCGCCGCATGCATGCGCTCCCCCTCAGGAGAAACAGATGTCGCTCACGTTCCAAAAACCAAAAGACGAACAGCGCCCGCAGCTGACCCCCCGCGAACGCGAAGTTCTTCTCACCTGGCTGGAGAACCCCTCCAAAGCGGCGACAGCTGAGATCCTCGGCGTAGCTGAAGACACCGTGCGCAGCCACATCTCGCACATCCGCCACAAGTACGCGGCCCTCGACCGCCCGGCCCGCTCCAAGGCAGAGCTTCTGATCCGCGCCATCGAGGACGGCATCATCAAGGCCCAGGCCGAGTAACCCAGACGAGAACACCACAGCCTCCTCCCCGCGCGCACCTCAAGCCCCGCCGCCCGCACACATCGGGCAGCCACCGGCAGGGTCGCTCAAGCAGGCAGGCTGTTTTTCTTCCGCCCGCGCGCGTCCATGCCAGTCACCGCAGGCGAAGACGGCACACCCGTTCTCTTCTCCCCCACTCTCCACGACGCCCCGAGTAGCACCCACAGGTGCCGCCCGGGGCGTTCGCATGCCTGAACGACCGTGCAGACACGGCCCGACACCCGCGACACGCTACGTGCGGACGACACCGCCCCAGAGCGCAGCGTCAGGCCACACAGGGAGTGCAGTTGGGCCCGGCTCGTGGAGCGCACGCCACAGACGCGCCAAACAAGCCCCCACAGCGCCAAAGCGACCGGGTGCGCCCAGAGGCCCACGCGCCCCACACCACGGCCACACCCCAGCCTGGGCGCGCCAACAGGAGACCAACGGGGCCCCCAGCGCACACAGCCTCACGCCCAAGGTTGTGGGGAGCTTCTGCCCACCGGCGCGCACCGCCATCGCGCACAACGGGGGCCAATGCCCATGGCTGCGGCCCGCTGACACGAGCACACACAGCTGTGGCCCCTTCACCCCGCCGTGGGAGTGAAGGGGCCACACAAGCAACGCACGGCAGCACACGGACACCACGTGAGCGACAGCGACGCCACCGGCGAGCCACAGTGCCTACGGGTTGCTGGGGGTTAGCTCGACAGCGCGCTGCTGAAGGCGGTGTTCGTGCCCGGGTTGATCAGCGCGTTGATGGGCAGCACCACAAGGCGCAGCAGCATCGCGCCCGCGTAGGTGAGCCACGAGATATCACCGGTCGGGCAGGGCGGCTTCGGTGCGTCAGCGGTGACTGCGTCACCGGGCTGCGGTGCTACGCAGGTGTCCTTCTTCGAATCCCACACGCCGTAGTGGGTGATGGTCTCCAGGGAGTCGGAGGAGCCCGCCAGGGGCTGGGTGTACAGGTCACCACTGGAGGCGGATTCAGCGGCGTGTGCCGGCAGAGCCGGGGACAGCGCCAGCGTGAGAGCGAGTGCGCCTGCTACAGCAGTAGCGCGGGTCATCTTCTTCATGATTGTTTCCTTCGATGTATGGATAATGACGCCGTGAGCTCACAGCCCAGTGATTGATTGAGGCGCTGGGCCCACGGGGAGCGCTCGTCGATAGAAGTGCTCAGCGACGACGTGATAGGGGCCGTGCAACCATCCGGCGAACCGATGCCTGCGAAAGAGCGTCGCGCCCCTCGTGCGAGTCGGAGCTCCCCTTGAGGCCTCCAGATAGCAGCCACCGTAGAACAGCCAAACACAGCGATCTGAGACAGCTGCATGGCAATGCCATGGGCGAAAGCCACGACACTCAAGAGAGCGATCGCGGAGCGCTCACAGCGAGGCGCGCGCCTTGCTTGGAGATGAGCGCGTACCAGTGCACGCGCTATCGCAGTGGCGGTTTCGACGACCACAACACGGTCGCACAGGCCGCATACCTGCCACCCACTTGGGGCCGCATGCCGGCGGCTGAGTTGACGAGCATGCGCCAAGCGACGCCACCGGCGTGCCTGAAATATTGTCTTTTGCGGATCGGCCGCCCCAACCACCCCGGCGGTGAACCCCATAGCGATCACCGGTAGAGCCCCACGTGCTCCACCGACCGCCTCCCCGGGGGCAGGCCCGCAACGAAAACTAGCAACCCCCAAAACCCCCTGTAAACGCAACAAAGCCCCGAAAACCAGAGTTACTGGTTTTCGGGGCCTTGAAGCAATATTTTATGAAGATATAATGTCGGCAGTGACCTACTCTCCCACACACTCCCGTGTGCAGTACCATCGGCGCAGGTGGGCTT
>NZ_PPDL01000016.1 GCF_002994655.1 Corynebacterium sp. 13CS0277 | reverse complement strand
GGGGTAGGGCTCGCTCCGTCTACGTGGTGCGCACTTTCTCGTGTCGCTGAGTGTGCAATCTATCGTGTCGCTCAACACCCCGCGAGCCATACGGCAATGATGGCTCCGAAGACCCCGCAGATCACCGCATTGAGGTCAATGTTGGGCTTGTTAGCGTTGTTAGACACAGCGGTGACCTCCTAGGGTGTCCCGTCCGGTGTAGACGAGCCTGAAGGATTCTGGGACGGGGATGCTGGCCGCCTCGGCGGGGTGCGGGGCGGTGAAGTTTGACGCCAACAGCGCGGCCGGGATGGCAGCGCTCAGCGCATGAGACGTGTGCGCCTCCATGCATCTCTCCTGATGTTGCTTGGGGGACTGCTACGTCCCGGTCGTTGAAACGATCCGCCGTGGGGCGCTTGGTTTCCGGAGTAGTCGGCAATGCGGTGCCGATTGCAGCGCAGTCTATGGTGCATCACGGCGCATGATCAAGGGATGTGACGCATAGTGCGGTGGCGGTTTCGTGCACCGCCACTAACCCAAGTGACATAGACGCGAATGGGCCTATATCCGCAGTTCGAATGCCCGCCAGTTGCCCATTGGTGTCGTCGTTGTGCCCGTAGCCGCTCCAGCGCCGCTTCCCTGCACTATGGTCGGCTCCCCCACACACCGTGCTGGATGTGTAGACATTTGACGACGTGCTGCCCCAGCTGCAGTGGGCCATAGCAACGTGGGCTATGAGGGGGTCGGCGGCTCTCGTGACGAATCGCCCTCCGTCGTTCGTGCAACACCCTCACCAAGCTCACTGGTACATGGATATGACAAAACCCTGGGCACCTAAGTGACCAGGGTTCATCCTGTGGAGCATAGGAGAATCGAACTCCTGACCTTCTGCTTGCAAAGCAGATGCTCTACCAATTGAGCTAATGCCCCTTTGTTCCTGGTGGGCCTAGCAGGATTCGAACCTGCGACCTCTTCGTTATCAGCGAAGCGCTCTAACCGCCTGAGCTATAGGCCCTGGGAACGAGTTAGAACTCTACACAATGTGTCTGAGGGTTCACAAATCCGCAGCGTGACCCGCACAAACACCACCACACACTGGCCGCAAGGGGTCGCCGCTGCGGTACCTGTGCTGTGCGGGCCCCACCATGCTTCGGGATAGGTCCTTGGGTTCGGATGCCACCACGTGCGCGCGGCACCGGTGGGCGGTGTCAGAGCCCGCGCTGTCCCCCACTGTCTGTCTCCCGGGGCACATGTGTCGTGGCGGTGTCACCCGAGCCTGGCACTGCCGGACGTCGCCGAAGGCCGCTCGCTAGGCTTCGCTCGATTCTGGGTGCGCGTTGCTGCGGCGCTCGCAGGGGCTGCCACACATCGAGCGTCTACCCCCTGTTCAGTTGGCATGCTGTGCCATGCGCAATGACACAGGGGGCGCAAAAAGGAACGCCCCGCGGGTTGGGGGCGCTCCTTGGTGTGGTGTGTTAGTTCGACAGCGTCATTTCGATCGCCCCGAGGGGGCCGGCGAGCTGGTTGTACAGCACGGCGGCCAGGGGCGCGAGGATGATGCCGACGATGACGAAGACGCCACCTGCCGCAGCACTGACGGAGACCGCCAGGCCGAGGGAGATGATTTCTTGTCCGCCGGCACCGTTGATGATGTCGTTGAGTTTCGCCCAGATGCCCACGGCATCCATGGCGAGGTACACCAGGGTGGTGGCGAGGACGATGGCGACTTCTGCGGCGACGCCGAAGTAGACGGCGACGCGGAAGACGCTGCCGGCGTTGACGCCGGCGAGCGTGACTTTACGGCTGGCCATTAGTTGTCCTCAGCCGGGGTGTCGAGGGTGTTCTCCGGGGCAGCCGTATCGGCGCCTGCGGCTGCTTCTTCGGCGGCGGCTTCGCCTTCGTCTTCGACGTTGCGGTCGATGGCGAGCAGTTCCACATCCTTGTCGAGGTTGACGAGGCGAACACCCATCGTCTGCCGGGAGGAGGGGCGGATCTGGTCCACCTCGGTGCGGATGACACCGCCGGCGGAGGTGACGGCGAAGATCTGGTCGTCATCGTCGACGACGATGGCGCCGATGAGCTTGCCGCGCTTCGGGGTGTACTTGAAGGTGGCCACACCGAGGCCGCCGCGGCCCTTGACGGGGTATTCCTCAAGCGCGGTGCGCTTGCCGTAGCCGCCGGAGGTGGCGACGAGGAGGTAGGCGTCGTCGCGGACGACGCACATGGACAGCATCTTGTCGTCGCCGCGGAAGCGCATGCCCTTCACGCCGGCGGTGGCGCGGCCCATGGGGCGCAGGGTGTCGTCGTTGGCGGTGAAGCGGATCGCCTGGCCTTCCTCAGAGACGAGGAGGAGGTCATCGTCGGCGCTGCACAGGGCGGCACCGATGAGGGAGTCGCCCTCGTTGAGGTTGATGGCGATGAGGCCGCCGGAGCGGGCGGAGTCGTAGTCCGACAGCCGGGACTTCTTCACGCGGCCCTGCGCGGTGGACAGCACCAGGTATTCCGCGTCCTCGTAGGACTGGATCTGGATGATCTGGGCGATCTGCTCACCGGGCTGGAATTCCAGCAGGTTGGCGACGTGCTGGCCGCGGGCGGTGCGGGTGGCCTCGGGGAGCTCGTACGCCTTGAGGCGGTACACGCGGCCGTAGTTCGTGAAGAACAGGATCCAGTCGTGGGTGGAGCACACGAAGAAGTGGCGGACGATGTCGTCCTGCTTGAGTTCGGCGCCGCGCACGCCCTTGCCGCCGCGCTTCTGGCTGCGGTAGGCGTCGACCTTGGTGCGCTTCGCGTATCCGGTGGAGGTGATCGTGACGACGACGTTCTCCCGGGCGATGAGGTCTTCCTCCGTCACCCCGCCCATGGCGGCGACGATCTGGGTGCGGCGCTCATCGCCGTGCTTCTCGACGATTTCGGCGAGCTCGTCGCGGACGATGGCGCGCTGCCGCTCGGGGCGGGCGAGGATGTCCTTGAGGTCGGCGATCTCGAGCTCGATTTCGGCGAGCTCGTCGATGATCTTCTGCCGCTCCAGGGCGGCGAGGCGACGCAGCTGCATCGCGAGGATCGCGTCGGCCTGCAGGTCGTCGATCTCGAGGAGTTCTTTCAGGCCTTCGCGGGCGATGTCGACGGTCTGGGAGCTGCGGATGAGCGCGATGACTTCGTCGAGCATGTCCAGGGCCTTGACGAGGCCGCGGAGGATGTGGGCGCGCTTTTCTGCCTCGTCGAGGCGGAACTGGGTACGGCGCACGATGACGTCGATCTGGTGGGCGACGTAGTAGCGCAGCATCTGGTCCAGCCGCAGGGTGCGCGGCACCCCATCGACGATGGACAGCATGTTCACACCGAAGCTGGTCTGCAGCTGCGAGTGCTTGAACAGGTTGTTGAGCACCACGCGCGGCACGGCGTCGCGGCGCAGGGTGACGACGATGCGCATGCCGACACGGTCGGAGGACTCGTCGTTGATTTCGGCGATACCGGCGATCTTGCCCTGCTTCGCCTGGTCGGCGATGCTGTGCACCAGGTTGTCGGGGTTGACCTGGTAGGGCAGCTCCGTGATGACGATGATCTGGCGCTTGCCGTCCTCCTCGATGGAGGTGGTGCCGCGCATGATCACCGAACCGCGGCCCGTGGTGTAGGCGTCCTTGATGCCCTGGTCGCCGACGATGAGGCCGGCGGTCGGGAAGTCGGGGCCCTTGACGCGCTCCATGCACGCCTCCAGCGCCTCCGCGTCGTCTGCGTCGGGGTTCTCCAGCAGCCAGAAAATTGCCTCCGCCAACTCGCCCAGGTTGTGCGGCGGAATGTTGGTGGCCATACCGACGGCGATGCCGCCGGAGCCGTTCATCAGCAGGTTCGGCACGCGGGCCGGCAGGATCGTCGGCTCCTGCGTCTTGCCGTCGTAGTTCGGCTGGAAGTCGACGGTGTTCTCGCGGATGTCGCGCACCATCTCCATCGCCAGGGGCGTCATGCGGCACTCGGTGTAACGCATGGCGGCCGGGCCGTCGTTGCCGCGGGAACCGAAGTTACCCTGGCCGTCGACCATGGGGTAGCGCATCGACCACGGCTGCGCCATGCGCACCAGGGTGTCGTAGATGGCGGAGTCGCCGTGCGGGTGGAACTGGCCCATCGTGTCCGACACCGGGCGGGCGGACTTCACGTAGCCGCGGTCCGGGCGGTAGCCCGAGTCGTACATGGCGTACAGGATGCGGCGGTGCACGGGCTTGAGCCCGTCGCGCACCTCGGGGAGGGCGCGGCCGACGATGACGGACATGGCGTAGTCGATGTAGCTCGACTGCATCTCTTCCTGAATATCGATGGGTTCGATGCGGTCAAACAGATTCTCGTCACTCACGGTGTGTGGGAGACCTTTCTTGCCGGGCGCGCCACAGTGTCCACGGCGGGGCGTGGGCGTCAGGCCAACGTCGTCGCTGGCGTCTAGGCGCGCGGTCGTATCTCCCTACTTTAGCTGGGTCACCCCCGGAGAGGCCCGCCCAGGGCCGCGTGTGGGCTTCACACCACACCAGCCGATACCATTGCGGTATCACTCAAGACTGTTGTGAGGAGTTCCCATGGCGATGACGCTACGCCTGACCCCGGAGCAAGATCGGGCACTGACCCTGCTCGCCGCCGTCGAGGGCACGAGCAAACAGGAGGCGGCCCGCAACGCCATCGTGGCGGCGGCCGCCCGCACGGTGGCCGACGAGGAGATCCGGGCGCTGGCGCGCACCCACGTGGAGGCGTATGCGGCAACCCTGTACCGTCTGCGCTCCGGGCGATGAGAGCACGCATGCGGCCTTTGACCGCCGAGCAGGTGCTCCTCGTCGCCGACGAGGTGTGCCGGGTGTTCGGCTGCCACGTGGCGGACTACGGCCGCCTGGCGGCGTGCGCGGCGGCCACGAGCGCCCACTTCCACGGTGTCGCCGTGTGGGAGCACCGCTCCCCCACCCCGGGCTACCTCGAGGACCTGGTGGCTGCCCTCGCGCCGCTGAGTTCCCACAATGACGCCCTCGGCGTGGCCCTGGCGCAGATCTGCACCCCCAGCACGAGCGCGCGCGAGGAGGATGAGCGTAGCGGATGACGCCTGGAGTCTGGCCGCGAGATCGACACACCACTATGCGGGCTGCGTGGGCGTCTCGCCTGCGGGTTTGCATCCGCCCACGTCGCATGAAACTATTGTGACTGTTGTGACTGCAGTTAATTACTGTGGCGGAAGAGTCGCGACGTGTCGCCCGGCGGTGACGGGCTGCACCCATCGCGTGCAGCGTGTTCACTGCCGGGCGATTTTTCTCCCCCGTGATGCACACATGTGAAGGCCCCGGCCGCGCACCCAAGAATCTCCTTGGTGCTTGGCCGGGGCCTTCGCGTACCCGCCGGGGCGGCAATGCCACCCCGGGCGGGTGTGTTGCTTGACAGCGCGTTAGATGTCGAGGAAGCGAACATCCTTCGCGTTGCGGGTGATGAAGCTGCGGCGGGCCACCACATCGTCACCCATGAGGATGCTGAACAGCTCGTCGGCCGCCTGGGCGTCCTCAAGGGTCACCTGCTTGAGGAAGCGGACAGCGGGGTCCATGGTGGTCTCCCACAGCTCCTTCGGGTTCATCTCACCGAGACCCTTGTAGCGCTGGATACCGTCGTCCTTGTTGATCTTGCGGCCGGCCGCCAGGCCCTCCGCGAGCTCGAGGTCGCGCTCCGCATCGGAGTACGCGAAGCCCGGCTGCCCCTTCTGCCACTTGAGCTTGTACAGCGGCGGCTGCGCCAGGTACACGTAGCCCTCCTCCACGAGCTGCGGCATGAAGCGGAACAGCAGCGTGAGCAGCAGGGTGGCGATGTGCTGGCCGTCGACGTCCGCATCGGCCATGAGCACAATCTTGTGGTAGCGCAGCTTGCTGATGTCGAACTCGTCGTGGATGCCGGTGCCGAGGGCAGTGATGATGGCCTGCACCTCGTTGTTCTTCAGCACCTTATCCAGGCGGGCCTTCTCCACGTTGAGGATCTTGCCGCGCAGCGGCAGGATCGCCTGGTACAGGGAGTCGCGGCCCTGCTTCGCGGAGCCACCTGCGGAGTCACCCTCCACGATGTACAGCTCGGACTTCACCGGGTCCTTGGAGCGGCAGTCCGCCAGCTTGCCGGGCAGGCCGCCCAGATCGGTGGCGGACTTGCGGCGCACCAGTTCGCGGGCCTTGCGGGCGGCGAGGCGGGCGTGCGCCGACTGCACGGCCTTGTTGAGGATGGCCTTGGCCTCCGCGGGGTTGGCGTCGAACCAGGCGGAGACGTACTCGTTGACCTGGCGCTGCACGAAGCCCTTGACTTCGGTGTTGCCCAGCTTCGTCTTCGTCTGGCCCTCGAACTGCGGGTCGGCCACGCGCACGGAGATCACGGCGGCCAAGCCCTCGCGGCAGTCATCGCCGGAGAGTTTGCCGTCCTTCTCCTTGAGGATCTTGTGTTCCTTCGCGTACTTGTTCATCAGCGACGTCAGCGCAGCACGGAAACCCTCCTCGTGGGTACCGCCCTCGTGCGTGTTGATGGTGTTGGCGAAGGTGTGCACGTTCTGCGAGTAGGAGGTGTTCCACTGCAGAGCCACCTCCACCTCTTCGCCCTCGCCCTTGGCGTCGAAGGCGATGATGGTGGGGTGCACAGCCGTCTTGGTCTTGTTCATGTCCCGGATGTAGTCCTTGAGACCATCCGGGTAGTGGAAGACCTTCTTCTTTTCCTTCGGCTTCTTCTCGACCTCCACCTCGTCGGAGATCGTGATCGCCTCCGCATCCTCGCCGGCCTCGGCGAGGGCATCGAGTTCGATTTCTTCCTCGGTGGCGCGCTTGTCCGTCAGGGTGATCGTCAGACCCTTGTTGAGGAACGCCATCTCCTGCAGGCGGCGCGCGATCGTGTCGAACTTGAAGGTGGTGGTTTCGAAGATGTCCGCATCCGGCCAGAACCGCACCGTGGTACCGGTGCCGCGGGCCTTGCCACCCTGCTGCAGCTCATCTGGCACCGCCATGGTGAAGTTCTGCAACCAGTGGTAGCCGTCGCGCTTAATGTCGGCCTCCACGCGGGTCGACAGGGCGTTGACGACGGAGATACCGACGCCGTGCAGGCCGCCGGAGACGGCGTAGGAGTCGGAGTCGAACTTGCCGCCGGCGTGCAGCTGCGTCATGACGACCTGCACCGTCGGCGCCCCGGAGGGGTGCATCTCGACGGGGATGCCACGGCCGTTGTCGACGACCTCGACGCCACCGTCGGCGAGGAGCGTCACATCAACGCGGTCCGCGTACCCGGCCATCGCCTCGTCGACGGAGTTGTCGACGACCTCCCACACCATGTGGTGGAGGCCGCGCTCACCCGTGGAGCCGATGTACATACCGGGGCGCTTGCGGACTGCCTCAAGACCCTCAAGGATCGTGATTGAGGACGCATCATATGAATGTTCTGCGGACACGTTGCTGCAGCACTCCTAAATTACGTAGATATAGACCTTGCCATTCTACACGGCCCAGCGGGTTCTCCGGGCACCAGACGCAGCAAACGCATCCCCCCACCTAGCCGAGGGACAAACGCCGCAGAAGCGCTGTCAGGGCCAAATTTATCGCTACGGCCCTATCCGTAGGTGTCGCGCGGCCCCCGGCCCGGCACATGCAGCGGGCCTTTGCGCCAACTCGGCGCCTTCGGCCCGAAGATGTTCAGCTTCGTCACGACCCCGGGGCCGACTTTCTGCGCGATCGTCTGCAGAATCGTCCGCTGCATCACCCGCAGGTTCGTCGCCCACGCCGTCGAATCACACGTAATGAACAGAGTGCCGTCTTTGAACATCTCCACCCGGGTGTGCTGCGCGATCTTCTCGCCCACCACCTCATCCCAGTGGCCGTGCACCCACCCAGAGGCGATCGGGGTGGCCCACCCGCGGGAGGAAATCTCCTGATCGATGAGACCACCCAGCGCCGAGGGCGTGCGCGGGTTCCGCAGCGGCCGGCCATCGGGGCCCGTCGGCCGGCCCAGCCGGCGCACCGGCGCCTGCGCGCTCTTCCGGGGTGTGCGCTGCACAGGGCGCGCCATATCGGGCAGCTTTCCCGTGCGCAGCTGCGCCTGCTTCCGCATATTCGCGAACGCGGCCGCGATCGGATCATCCACCGCCCCCGGCGCAGCACCGTCGCGAACAGCACTATCGTCACGACCTGCGGGCTCAGCCCGGTGGGCCTGGCCAGCAGGGGCCTGCGGGTCGCGCGCGGGGCGGTGCGGCGCGGGGTTCTCCCGCGGGTCAGTCTCGGGGTATTCGCTCACGGGGTCGCCTCCGCATCAAGCACGCTGTACCGGCCGCCCGCGTCATCGACCGCGGTGACGGTGTGGGTCGTCAGCGGCACATCCTCGGTGAGGTTCTCCGGCAGGTCTTCCGGCACCGCCGCCGTGATGAGGACCTGCTCCGCGCCTTTGGCGATGCTCACCAGCGCCCGCCGGCGGCGGGCGTCAAGCTCCGCGAAGACATCATCCAGGATGAGGATCGGGCTGGTGCCCTCCGCGCTGAGCAGGCTGTAGACCCCCAGCCGGAGCGCGAGGGCGAAGCTCCAGGTCTCCCCGTGGGAGGCGAAGCCCTTCGCCGGCTGGTCGCCCAACACCAGTGCAATGTCGTCCCGGTGCGGGCCCACCAGGGTCATCCCCCGGTCGATTTCTTTGCTGCGCAGCTGCCCCAGCTGGGTAAGCATCGCGGCCTCCACGAGACTGGTGTCCGCCAACGAGCCCGCGCCTTCGGGGAGCTCCACACTGCACTGGTACTCCAGGTGCGCGGGCCGCGATTCGGGCGCCAGCGTGTGGTAGGCCTCGACAACGTGGCTGTGCAGCAGCCCCAGCGCCTCCACACGGGCGGCGATAACCTGCGCCCCCAGCTGCGCCAACTGGCCATCCCACACGTCGAGCGTCGCCAACGCGGACGCGCCATCAGCATCCCGGTAGCCTTTGCGCAGCGCGGCCTGCGCCGTCTTCAGCAGCGCGGTGCGCTGCTTGAGCACCTTGTCGTAGTCGGCTTTCACCCCCGCCAGGCGGGGGGTGCGCATCGCAATGACATCGTCCAACCAGGCGCGCCGCACCCCCGGTTCGCCCCGCACGAGGGCGAGATCCTCGGGAGCGAAGAGCACGGTGCGCACCACGCCCAAGATTTCCCGGGGTGAGGACACCGTCGTCCGGTTGAGGGAGGCCCGATTCGCGCCCTTCGGCTTGATGAGCAGGTGGGCGGTGAGTTCGCGGCCCTCGTTGACCGCGGTCGCGGAGATCCGCGCGTGCGGCTGGCCGGCGCGCACCAAGGGTGCGTCGTGGGAGACGCGGTGGCTACCCAAGTGGGCGGCGTAGCCGATGGCTTCCACCACGTTCGTCTTCCCGTGCCCGTTGCGACCGACGAGGACAGTGACCCCGGGGCCAAGTTCCATGTCAAGGGCAGGCCAGGAGCGGTAGTCCTGCAGGACTAGGCGGCGCAGATACACCGGAAAATCACTCCTCCCTTCACAGCTTCACACGCGAAAAAATCCACCACGCAGCACCTCCACCGCGCAGCGCGCTCGCCGGCACCCGGGGATGTTCTGCAGATATCCCGGGTGCCGGATCGGCCCGCCGCACCACCGGTGCGCGCGGACCGTGCCACGGGTGGCTGTTAGCTGGGCAGACGCACCGGCATGAGCACGTAGCGGAAGTCGTTCTCCGGGGTGAGGTAGGCGCCTTCCTCATCCTGGGTGAGCTCCTGCCCGTCGTAGCCGACGAGGATCGCGGGTCGCTTGGCTTCGGTGAAGCCGAAGAGCACCCGGTCCGTGCCGAGCACCCCGAGGCCGTCGCGGAGGAAGCTGGCGCGGAACGCGGTGGCCACCTCTTCGCCATGCAGCTCACAGGGGAGGGTTTCCTCGGCGTGTCCGCCGGCCGTGCCCGCGGACAGCACCACGTGGTCGCGGTGGAAGTGCATCCGGATCTGCGACTCGTTGCGGTCGGTCACCAGCGCCACGCGGCGCAGCGCCTCCACGAGGGAGGGGATGTCCATGATGACGACCGATTTGTTGGTGGCCGGCAGCAGCGGGCGGTGGTTCGGGAACTGGGCGTCCAGCAGGCGGGTGGTGGTCCGGCGCGCGTCGACCCGCAGGCCAAACAGGCCGTCGCTGCCCACGTTCTCCCCGGCACCGATGGCGATCTCCACCGGGTCGGGCATGTTCGCATCCAGGGTGCGGGCGTTGTCCAGCAGCGTCTTCGCCGGCACCAGCACGGTGGCCTGCCCGATGCCGGGCTCCGGGGACCACTCCAGCTGGCGGACCGCCAGACGGAAACGGTCGGTGGCCACCATGGTGACGCTGCCACCATCGATGATGACGTTGACGCCAGTGAGCATCGGCAGCGTCTCGTCGCGGCCCGCCGCCATCGCGACCTGGCCGACAGCCTCGACGAAGAGCTTCGGATCGATCCGGCCGGTGATCGCCGGCAGGGTCGGCAGCTGCGGGTAGTCCTCCAGCGGGATCGACGGCAGCTCGAAGCGGGCGGTCCCGCAGCGGAAGATCACCGTCGAGTCCTCCAACTGCACGTCAATCGGCTTCGACGGCAGGTTGGACACAATCTCGCTGAGCAGCTTGCCCGCCACCGCGATGCGGCCCGTGGTGTGCACGACCGCGGGGATGCGCACCAGGGTGGACACCTCGTAGTCGAAGCCTGCGAGTTCCAAGCCTTCGTCGTCAGCGGTGATCAGCATGCCTCGCAGCACCGGCTGGGCCGGCTTGCTGGGGAGGTTGCGGGCAACCCAGCCCACCGCGTGCGCCAGATCGTCTTTGGCTACCTGAAACGACACAGCTTGGATGTCCATGCGAGCGCGTTCTCCTTCGTGAGAGGACCGATGAAAAAACAAAACAACAAAATTACAACCACCCGCGACGGGGGAAGTACACCAGCATCCCAGGAAACTGGGGCGCTCGCCACTGGGATCCGCGCGCCTGCCACCCCCGGTGTCACACGTTGTCATTCGGTGCGGTGGTCGGCCGCGAAGCCCAGTTGTGTCATTTACCCCCGGATCTGCCGCTGAGCTGCGCAAAGGCAGTCTCGGCGGGGATGTCGGGGTGAGAGCAAATGACAAAACTTCATCCTCCCGGCGTCGGGCAGCGAAGGGGCTTCACGGCCACCATGAACCTGGTCATCCACCCTGCAGGAGTGGAAAAAACCCAGTTCACCGGTGCCGCGCGTGGTCCGTCGCGCCGTGGCTGGGAAGTACAAGTTACAAACTACCGTCACCCACCCCCTCCGCATCAACCCCCGCAGCGCGGTTTTTGTCATTCGCTCATCCCGGCTGCGGCTGCGCCGCGCCGTGGATGTTCACACGCCCTGTTTTCTCCAGGTTTTCTCTTTAGGAAAAAGATTGGTAACTACAGTAAGTCCTGTTCACGCTGTGGATTGAGGGGTTCCGGCTCAGGTCATCGCCGGTTTCCGTGCTGTGCGAAGCACTGTGGACAACGTGTGGGATTCTCGGCCCGGGTGTGGATAACTTTCTCGTGCCGCGATCTGTGCACAGTTCGTCCCCGGATTCTCCTTGGTTCATCCACCGCGAAACCCGGCTTATGCACAGGCCTCGGGAGGTCCCTGGCGGCCCGGATCTATGGGCAAGATCACGGAAGCACATCTTTGTAATTACACAACTGTGGGTAACTCTGTGGACAACTCCCCTTTTCCCAGCTCACCCACCCACCGCGCGCGCAAAAACCCAGGTCGAATCCCGCCCACACCACGAATGACAAAATCCGCACCCGTGGTACCCCAGCGCGCCACAGGCACCCCGAATGACACATCGCGGTGCGTCCGCACACGGCCATCACGCGGCTGCTGGCCTCGGCGCAGCAGGCAGCTTCGGCCATGTACGCGTTTCTCCCCTGTCCCCTGCTGGTGTCCCGATTGTTCGCCGGCCGCATCGCACTCACCGTCTCCCCATGGAGTCGATGCCGCTGCAGGCGCGGACCCCTGAGACGACGACAGCCGCCCCACGCGGGTGTGCGTGGGGCGGCTGTGAGGATCAACCGTGCCGAACGGTTAGGAAGGGATCGCGCGGCCGCGGTTTTTGATGTTCTGGGTGAGCATCTGCACCTGGTCGTAGATGGTGCGGTCCTCACTCATCGAGTCACCAATCTTGCGGACGGCGTGGATGACGGTGGAGTGATCCTTGCCGAACGCCTCACCGATCTTCGGCAGCGACAGCTCGGTGAGTTCGCGACACAAGTACATCGCGAGCTGGCGGGCCCGCACCACATCGCGGGTTTTGCCGCTGCCGCGCAGGACATCAATGGAGAACTCGAAGTACTCGCTGGTGGCCTCCAGGATCATCTCCGGGGTGATGACGACGTCGGCGGCCTCCGGCATGATGTCGCGCAGCGCGACCTCCGCCATCTGCATGTCGATGGGCTGGTTGATGAGGGAGGAGTAGGCGGTCACGCGGATGAGCGCGCCCTCCAGCTCACGGATCGAGGACTCAAATCGGGTCGCGATGAGCTCGAGCACGTCGCGGCCGACGGTCGTCTGGTCGATCTGTGCCTTCTTCGACAGGATCGCGATGCGGGTCTCCAGGTCCGGCGGCTGAATGTCCGTGATGAGGCCACCTTCGAAGCGGGTCCGAAGGCGGTCCGTCAGGGTCGTCAGCTGCTTCGGCGGGCGGTCGGAGCTCAGCACGATCTGCTTGTTCGCCTGGTGGAGGGCGTTGAAGGTGTGGAAGAACTCCTCCTGGGTTCCTTCCTTACCGACGAGGAACTGGATGTCGTCGACCATGAGGATGTCCAGGTTGCGGTAGCGCCGCTTGAAGGATTCTTGCCGGTCGTCACGCACCGAGTTGATGTAGTCGTTGGTGAACTCCTCACTGGAGACGTACTTCACCCGCAGGCCGGGCTGCAGTTCCTTGGAGTAGTTCCCCAGCGCGTGCAGCAGGTGCGTCTTGCCCAGCCCGGAGCCACCCCAGATGAACAGGGGGTTGAAGGCGTTCGCCGGGGATTCCGCCACGGCGACGGCGGCGGCGTGGGCGAAGCGGTTGGAGGACCCGATGACGAAGGATTCGAAGGTGTAGTTCGCGTTGAGCGTCGATTCCTGGTCGGGGTTGTGGGCGGGCTGTTCGCGCGACAGCCGCTGGTTGGGGTGCACGTACAGCGGATCCCGGGGCGCGGTGGGCTGCTGCTGGGGTGCCGACGGCTGCTGTGGTGGTGCGGGCTGCTGCTGCGGCGGGGTGGGCACCGGGGCGGCCGGCGGGGTGACCTGCTGGGTTTCCGCCCAGGTGGGTTCCGGGGCGGGGATGTCCTGCGGCGGGTACTGGTGCGCGACCTGGGTGTTGTAGGTCTGCTGCGGGGATTGCTGGGCAGTACCCGCGGCGGCGTCGAGTTGGGCTGCGGCCTCCCGGGCCTGCTGCTTCCACGCCGGCTCCTCGGCGGCGGGCTGCGCCTGCTGCGCTGGGGGCATCTGCGGGGGCGCGGGCTGCGCCGGGGGTGCCTGCTGCACGGGCGGGGTGTAGGTCGGCTGCGCCTCAGGGGTCGGGGCCGTAGCCGCGGCGGCGACGTCGGCCACCGGGGCCGGGTCCTCGTGGTGCTCCTCCGCGTGCGCGTCGACAGAGACCGCGAGCTTCGTCGGCCGGCCGATGCGGCTGCTGAGGATGCTCTCGATCGTGGGCGCGAGTTCCTTCTCGATGAAGTCGCGGGCCAGGGCGTGCTTCGTCGTCACCAGGGCGAAGCCCGGCACCAACCCCACCGGGGTGGTCAGGGCCAGGTAGGCGCGCTGGCTGCGGGTCAGCTCCGGGTACGGCGAGTTCGGGGCATTGAGCTCGTCGAGTACGTGCTGCCAGATGCTGTCGATGGTGGTGGACTCTGGCACGGGACTTCCTTACAACGGGGATACGGTCAGGCGGTGCCGGGTGGCACGGCGCAGGCGGGGCGGTGACGACAAAGGGGGTATATGACACCGCGAAGAAGAGGAAGAAGAGAGGGTGAAGAAGAAAGCGCACACACGAAGGACAGTGCGCTGCCGACGGGTGCTGCGGCAGACACACACGTCAGCGGCATCCTCACACAGGCGCTATCCGGGAAAACCCTCGTCGTGCCCGTGTGGGGCGCTGCGGTGTCGCGGGGTGGCGCGGGCGTGTCGAGTCTCATGGTGTGCGCATCCCACCGGGTGCCGATGGGTGCGCGCGTGACCTGGTCTTTTTCTCTACCGCTGTTGCGCCAAATATTCATTTGTCCTGTGGATAACTCGGCGTGTCGCGCCCCTGTCGCGCCCATGGTGCAGGTCACAGCACACTGTGACTGGTGTGACCATTGAGCATTGTGGGACGAGATGTGACAGTTGAGCAACCGCTTTTCGCGCGGCGGCAAACTCCGAGGACACCAACCCTGCGGGGGTATCCGCACAAGGATTTTTGTCCTTTCGCTGTTGCTGCCCGCGAGGGCCAAGTGACAGCGCCGTCTCCGGCGAAAATCACACGGCTGTCATCCTCACAGTGATCTCACAGCGCCGGTGGAGGTTGTCCACCACGTCGTGCACATCGGCATCTGCCGCGTGAACTGGTCTTCCACAGCTTTATCAACAGCTGTGGATAACTTTTCTACCACGGTTATCCACAGGCTGTCCACTGGGCTGTGGATAACTACAACTGCGTGATTTAGCTTCTCTACCTGCGGTTTTGCCGCGATGATGGGGAAGTCTCAACCTTTACTTTCGAGTTATGCACAGGTACCTGTTGCCCACAGGCTGTGGGAAACGGTGGAACCATGCACAGTTTTACCGGCCCCGGCACACAGTGTCCACATGGGGTTTTTGTCATTCACCCGCCCGGCGTCGCGGCACCCGCCCGCCAGCCCGCCGCGCGGGCCGACTCGGCCCAGCACACGCCCAAAAAACACCCCTTGGCGCTGCTCAAATTACATATTTGTCATATCAGGGGTAGCTGTGCCGCCCCCGGCGTGTCGATTTGTTTCCCCTGGGCCCGGGGCGTACTCTTGGCGGAGTCTGTCGCAGGCCGACGTGGCTCACTACCGCGTGTGTGCTTGCGCTGCACCGCCACAGCAACCCCCTGTGTGGGCCGATTCGGCCACCCAAGAGTTGTCCCCGGCGGTGCTCTTGACGTTGTGGAGCCTGACTCCAGGTGACACGCATCAAGAACCTCTTTTCGGCCCCACCCGGGGGCCGGCATGAGCAGCAGACGTCTTCGACACAACCTAACAACACCTGCGAGTACCGGCGAGTATTGCTCCCGCGTGCGACTCGGGTGGGTGGACTCATCGCGGCCATGGTGCTGTGCGGGAGCCAGTAAACGGCCCTGTTGAGTCCGCTGATCACTCGGAACGGCCTCCCCCGGGCGGCCGGCTGGTGCTCCCAGCGAGAGTGTGTCGGGTCATCTCCTCGCTCATGCGTGCTTTGCTCGTGCGTCGTGCGTGATCGTCGTCGCCGAGGGCACATCCCCGCACCAACTATCTTTTAGGAGTGTTCACCGTGGCTAAGGGCAAGCGGACGTTCCAGCCGAACAATCGTCGCCGTGCACGCGTTCACGGCTTCCGTGCGCGTATGCGTACTCGTGCCGGCCGTGCCATCGTGGCGGCTCGCCGTCGCAAGGGCCGTGCATCCCTGACCGCGTAAGAAGCCTCACCGCTTCCTGCGCACCCGGTGGGCGTGTCACACGTCCCACCGATCAAGGTCCCACCCGTGTTCCCACAGCGGCCAGCGTGAGCTGTGCCGGGGACGCGGGTGGTTTGCACATTGTAGGGCCCGCATTTTTTACCGACATCGGTGATGCGGGTCGCGCACCCACTGCTGCGCAACCGCCGCGGCGGTGGGTGGGCATATTTGTTGAAAGCCCCGGTACCAGCCGGGAACCATGGACTGCCGCACGGCGGGTTGCCACGGTGTCATCACCGTGGTGTGCTGCTCACGCGGTGCGAGGGTGAAGGTGCTTCAAGCTCTGTCATGCTGCCTGCACACCTGAAACTGCGAAGCTCGCAGGATTTTAAGACGACGATGCGGCGCGGCCGCGCGGCCCGTTCTCGCACCCTCATGGTTCACGTGCTGGTGCCGGGGCTTTCTGCGCACGCCCGCGACACCGTGCCGACACTGGTGCCGCGCGCGCCGCGCTTCGGACTGGTGGTGTCGAAGGCCGTCGGCAACGCCGTCGCCCGCCACGCCACCTCCCGGAGACTGCGGCACTGCCTCGCGGCTCTTGCAGCAACCGGCGTGCTGCCCCCGGGCAGTCAGGTCGTGATCCGGGCGTTCCCCCCGAGCGCGACCGCAACATCCGCGGAGCTCGCCGCCGACCTGGAGCGCGCCGTCGCCAAGGCGTTGGCGCGCGGCCCCCAATGAGCGGGCCGCGGCGGAGCCTGCTCGCGCGGGTGCTGCTCAAGGGTGTGGTGTTCTATCAGGTGGCCATCTCACCACTTAAGATGGGGTCGACCTGTCGTTTTGAACCAACGTGTTCCGCCTACGCTTTGGATGCTGTGCGCACCCACGGCGGGATCCGTGGCCTCGCCCTGACTGTTGTCCGGCTGGCCAAATGTGGGCCGTGGCACCCCGGCGGGTTTGATCCCGTGCCCGGTGCCTGCGACCACACGACCAAGGAGAATTAACTAGTCCCGTGCTGAACTTTATTTATTGGCCCATTTCCTTTGTGCTGTGGGTCTGGCACAAAATCTTCGCCGTGCCCTTCGGCGCCGAGTCGGCTGTCTCGTGGGTGCTGGCGATCATGTTCCTCACCTTCACGGTGCGTTTGCTGCTGCTGAAGCCGACGATTTCCCAGATGCGCTCCTCCCGCAAGATGCAGGAGATGCAGCCCGCGATGGCGGCCATCCGGGAGCGGTACAAAAGCGATCAGCCGAAGCAGATGGAGGAGATGCGGAAGCTGCAGAAGGAGATGGGGGTCAACCCCGTCGCCGGCTGCTTGCCCGTGCTGATCCAGCTGCCGGTGTTCCTGGGCCTGTTCCATGTGCTGCGCTCCTTCAACCGCACCGGTAACGGCGCGGGCCAGCTGGGCATGTCCATTGAGGACAACCGCGCGACCGCGAACTACTTCTTCTCCCCGCAGGACGTGCAGTCCTTCCTCGACGCGAACCTCTTCGGTGTGCCGCTGAGCGCGTACATCTCCATGCCGCAGCGCATGTACGAGGCGTTCACCGTCGATGATCTGACGAAGGCGAAGATCGCTGTGGTGGCGGTGCCGCTCATCGCGATCGTTGTGGTAGCGACCCACTTCAACGCGAAGATGGCGATCACCCGCCAGAAGGCCCGTCAGGCGTCCGGGAAGGCGAAGGCCCCGGCGAACGACATGATGGCCTCCCAGATGGACATGATGAACAAGATGATGGTGTGGATCATGCCGGGCACGATCCTCATCACCGGTGTGTTCTGGCACATCGGTCTGCTGTTCTACATGGTGGCCAACAACGTGTGGACCTTCTTCCAGCAGCGGTGGCTGTTCGCTCGCATGGATGCGGAAGAAGAGGCTGAGATCGCGGCGAAGAAGGCCGCGAAGCGGGCCACCGCCCCGAAGCCGGGCGCGCGCCCCGAGGGCGGGAAGAAAAAGAAGAAGAAGTAGCGCTTCTCCCCACCAGCGGGCTGAGGCTGCGTCCCCTTCGAGTTCTTAGGCCGGGTATCTCCAGTGGAGGTGCCCGGCCTTCGTCATGCGTGGGTGGATCGTGCGGGAGCGACCTGGCATCGGGCCGCCCGGCATCGGCGCGGCCTGGCGGCGGGGATGTCTAGAATGTTTCACGTGAAACCAGAGCCTGAATTCCAGCCCGCGCCCCCGGCGGCCGCCACCATCTTCGGCGAGCGCCTGCCGCTGGCCGAGCAGTACTACCGTTCCCTGGCCACCGACGGGTCCATCCGCGGGTTCATCGGCCCCCGGGAAATTCCGCGGCTCTGGGAGCGGCACATCCTCAACTGCGCCGTCGTCGGTGAGGCCATCCCCGAGGGCGCGCGCGTCGCCGACATTGGCAGCGGCGCGGGCCTGCCCGGCATCCCGCTGGCGATCGCCCGGCCCGACATCCGCATCACCCTCATCGAGCCACTGCTGAAGCGCTCGACGTACCTCCGCGAAGTCGTCGAGGCGCTGCAGCTCGACAACGTCACCGTGCTGCGGGGCCGCGCCGAGGAGAAGGAGATCCGCAAAGCCTGCCCCGGCATGGACGTCGTCACCTCCCGGGCGGTCGCGCCCCTGGGCAAACTGGCCGGCTGGTCGCTGCCCCTGTGCCGCCGCGGCGGGGTCATGCTCGCGATGAAGGGTTCCTCCATCACCGAGGAGCTCGCCCGTGATCGGGACCTCATCAAGCGCGCCGGCGGCGACCTCGGAGTCATCCGCACCGTCGGCGAAGGCCTGCTCGCGGAACCCACCACCCTCATCGAAATCGAGCGCCGCCGCTAAACGCTGCCGCGTTGTCCACAGGGGCACGCCGGGGTGGATGCGCCTGCCCGCCACGTCCACTAGAGTGAATGAAAGCGAAGCCCCGGGCGGACCCACAGCGTGCACTGTCGGCACCCCGCGCGCGGGGTGCCTGGACGATCGCCGCCGGCCCACGATCCGCGTCGGCTGCGACCCACCCACCACACAATCAAGGGGATGAGCACTTGGACGCCACCGCATGGGAGGACACCCCCATTGCCGCTGCCGCGCAGCGCGCCGCGCGCGTACAAACACCCAACGCCATCACCCTGCCGAAACCGCCCTCCCCGCGCACGATCACGATCGCGAACCAAAAGGGCGGCGTCGGTAAAACCACCACGAGCGTCAACATGGCCGCAGGGCTGGCGGTCGGCGGCTGCAAGGTGCTGGTCGTTGACCTCGACCCGCAGGGCAACGCCTCCACCGCCCTCGGGGTGGAACACCGCACCGGCACGTTGAGCTCCTACGAGGTCCTCATCGGCGAATGCAGCGCCGACGACGCGATGCAGGACACCACCGCCCACGAGAACGTCAAGTGCATCCCCGCCACCATTGACCTGGCCGGCGCGGAAATCGAACTCGTCTCCCTCGTGCGCCGCGAATACCGGCTCTCCGACGCCCTTAACGACGAGTTCCTCGCCCGCCACGGCTTCGACTACGTCTTCATCGACTGCCCCCCGAGCCTCGGGCTGCTCACCATCAACGCGATGACGACGGTGAAGGAAATCCTGATCCCCATCCAGTGCGAGTACTACGCCCTGGAGGGTGTGGGGCAGCTGCTCAACAACATTGGGATGATCCGCGAGTACCTCAACCCGGACCTCCACATCAGCGCCATCCTGCTCACCATGTTCGACGCCCGCACCAAACTCGCGGAGCAAGTCACCGAGGAAGTCCGCGGCCACTTCGGCGACGTCGTCCTCTCCAAGGTCATCCCCCGCAGCGTCCGCGTCTCTGAGGCGCCCGGCTACGGGCAGACGGTGCTGCAGTACGACCCGGGTTCGCGGGGCGCGGTCGCCTACCTGGATGCCACCCAGGAGTTCGCGGAACGCGGCGACTACCTCCCCACCGCGGAGTCCGCCCCCGTGGGCGTGCCGCCCGCCGCCCACGCGGCCGCGGAGGAGTCCACCCCGGAGCAGCCCGCCGACTAGCCCGCGGCCGGGCCCTCAACGCCCATTCCTCGCGGGTCTCCCCCACCGCCGGTGCGCGCGCCGCGTGCCGGAACCCCCTTGTCTTTCACCGACGTCTTTCTTCGCGCTTAGGAGCATCATGGCCAAGGAATCGAACAAAGGCGGCCTTGGCCGCGGACTCGGCGCCCTCATCGGGGCCAACACCACCAGCCCCAAGCTGGGGCAGAGCGCGGCCGACATCGTGCTCAGCAACACCGCCTCCCCCGCCACCGTCGCCGCGAAGCGCGCGGGGAACACCACGCCGGCGAAGCCCGGCGCCCAGCGCCGCTCCACGCCCCAGGGCGGGGCACAGCGCCCCTCCAACGCCGTCGACGTCGACGAGTTCGGTGCGACCTACCAGGAGCTTCCCATCGGCACGATCGTGCCGAACGCGAAGCAGCCCCGCCAGGTCTTCGACGAAGAGCAACTCAACGAGCTCATCCACTCCATCACGGAGTTCGGCGTCATGCAGCCGATCGTGGTGCGCCCCAACAGCACCAAAGACGGCTACGAAATCATCATGGGTGAGCGTCGCTGGCGGGCGGCCTCCAAGGCGGGGCTCAAGCGCATTCCCGCCATCATCCGGCACACCGCCGACGGCGACATGCTCCGCGACGCACTGTTGGAAAACATCCACCGCGCGCAGCTCAACCCCCTGGAAGAAGCCGCCGCCTACCAGCAGCTCCTTGAGGAGTTCGGCGTGACGCAGGCGGAACTCGCCGACAAGATTGGCCGCTCCCGCCCCGTCATCACCAACATGATCCGCCTGCTGCAGCTGCCGGTGCCCGTGCAGCGCAAAGTCGCCGCCGGTGTCTTGAGCGCCGGCCACGCCCGCGCCCTCCTCGGGCTGCACGCCGGTGCCGCCGCCCAGGAGGCGCTCGCTGAGCGCGTCATCCGCGAAGGGATGTCGGTGCGCGCCACCGAGGAAGCGGTCGTGCTCGCCAACCGGGGGGACGCCCCCGCCGCGAAGCGGGAGAAGGCCCCCACCCCGGAGTTCTTCGTCACCGCCGCCGAGCGTCTCGCCGACGGCCTCGACACGAAGGTCACCGTGAGCGCCGGGAAGAAGAAGGGCAAGATCGTCGTCGAGTTCGCCGGCAAGGACGACTTCGAGCGCATCATGGCGATCCTCGAGGGCAAATAGCCACCAACCCTCACACCCCACCCTTTCCCCACTCCCCCAGGGGCTACAGCAGCCCGCACGGCGGCCTGTAGCCGCACCGACGCCCACGCACCCTCACGAGGTGTGCGTGGGCGTTGTGCGTTGTCCCCCACATGCCCCACGCGGCCACAGCGGCGCGAAGAGGGGCGCACAGCTAGTGGGCGTCGACCACAATCCACACGGCCGCGAGGTGGAGCGCTGCCGCGACGATGGTGGCGGCGTGGAAGATCTCGTGGAAACCCAGAACCCGAGCCTGCCGGCCCGGCCAGCGGGCCGCGTACACCACCGCGCCCAGCGTATAGACCACGCCCCCTGCCGCAAGTAGCCCCACCACCAGCGGTCCTGCCGTGCGCCACAAGGTCGGGATGAGCGGCACAATGAGCCACCCCAGCACCACATACACAGCGGTGCCCAACCAGCGTGGGTGGGTGATCCACACGAGGTTCATGATGACGCTCGCGGCGGCACCCGCCCATGCCAGCCCCAGCATCCACGTCGCCTGCGTGCGGCTCAGCGTGAGCGCGCACAGGGGCGTGTAGGTGGCGGCGATGAACACGGCGATGGTGGCGTGGTCTGCTCTCCTCCACCAGGCGACCGCGCGGGCCGTCGTCCAGGGGCCCCGATGGTAGGCGGCAGAGATCCCGAAGAGGAGGACCACACCCGCGACATAGATCGCGACGGCCACCACGATGGGGCCGTCATGCAGGTGTGCCGTGCGCACCAGCAGTGCAGCGCCCACCCCGAGGGCCACGAGGGTAGCGACGAGGTGGAACCACCCGCGAAGGCTGGGGCGGGGGCCGCGCAGCGCAAGAATCTTCTCATTCTGACTCATAGGAAACCTATGCTACGCCTGACTTGTCTGACGCGTATGGCGCTGAGCCCCACACCGTGGGCGTCCACGTCCCCGCCGAGGGCCCTCAAGAGGAATGCTTCCCCAGGGGTTGTGCCTCTGGTGAGTGCTCCCCTCCTGGGCGCTGACGCTGCGGGTTCCCGGGTTCTACAGACGAGGGCACCCACCCCGCGCGCGGCGCGAGATGGGTGCCAGATGCTGTCCACACGGTGGGCGGGGCCCACCGGGAGTGTTAGAGGAGTTCTTCCTTGAGCAGCGTGGTGAAGCTGTACGTACCCGTCGGCTGATCGTCGTCCTCCAGGAGGTACAGGCGCTTGACGGCCACGACGATCGCCTCAGCGATCGTTTCACGCATCACCGGGTCCGTCAGCGTCGCCACATCATCCGGGTTGGTGAGGTAGCCGGCGACCACATCAACGGTCGGCATGTTCGTCAACCGGAGAATATCCCAGGTGCGGGCGTGGTTGCCGCAGTTCACCAGGTTGGTGCGGGCGGCGATCTCCCTTTGGATGAACCCGGACAGCGACTCCCCCGTCATCGACGAGGCGCCATCCTCACTCCCGAAGAAGAACGTGGCACAGCCGGAGGCCTTCTCATTGGGGTAGGCGTCGCACTGCAGGCTGATCATGAGATCGGCACCAAAGGCGTTGGCGATGCTCGCGCGGTCTTCGTAGGTGGGGTTCGACATCCGCGGCCGCGACAGGATGGTTTCCATCCCGGCGGCCACCATGCGGCCCTCGACACGGGTGGCGAGATCCCACAGGATTTCTTCCTCCGCGATGGTGCCGAAGGGGCCGGTGACAATCTGGCCCTTATCCGCCCCGCCGAGCGCGGGGTCGATGACGACACGCTTGCCGGCGAGCCGGGGCCCTGCCTGGCGGACCTGTTCCCGCTCCTTGATGGCGGCCGGGGAGCCGCCGGTGATGCGCAAACCCAGGTAGCCCAGGGAGCGCACCACGTTCGGCCCACAAATACCATCCACGTTGAGGCCGTAGTTGAGCTGGTAGTTGCGCACCGCCTCGTGGGTGTCGGGGCCGAAGGAGCCGTCAATGCGGCCGGTGTAGAACCCCAACTCGTGGAGCTGCACCTGCAGGCTCTTCACATCGTCGCCGGTGAGCACATTGTTCGGGTGGTAGGCCAAGGCCCGGGCGCCGAGACTGTAGGACGCTTCCTTCAACAGCCGGAGGGTGGCGTCGTTGAGTTCGCCGTTGGCCACCCAGCCGCGGGACTGCTGGAATGCCCGCAGGGCAGACTCCAGCTCCTCGTCGAAGACCAATTCGGCGTCCCGGTACGAGTCTTCCGCTCCCATCGGCAACAGCCCCAGCCCCGCCAACGCGGCCCTGGCCTGCGCGACACGGGGGTCCTTATCGCCTATCCGCAAACTCTCCGACACGACGCTGGTCGCCTCCTACATTGTTTGCCTCGCCCGCGGGGTGTGGGCACCCCGGCGGCGCTTGTGTCGTCTTTTCTCACCCGGCGAAAGGTGGCGTGCACTTTCCGCCGATTCGTCACAGACTACCAGCTAGGCGTGCTCACGCACCGTAGCCACATACTTCGACTTCGGGTTCACACCAACGATGTCGGCGACTTTTTCACCGTTGACGAACAGCAGCACCGTCGGGATCGACATGATCTGGAACATTGCGCCCAGCTGGCGCTGCTCATCGACGTTGACCTTCGCGACGATCGCCTCGTCGCCGAGTTCGGCAGCAACCTCGTCCAGGACCGGGGAGAGCTTCTTGCAGGGGCCGCACCATTCGGCCCAGAAGTCGACGAGGACGGGCTTGTCCGAGTCGATGACGGTCGAGCGGAAGTTCTCGGCGGTGACGGTGATGGGGGCAGACATGAAAAACGACTCTCCTGTGAGGGGATCTCGGGGTGCGGGGTGGGTTAAGCCTGGTTGGCGAGGTAGTGCTCGACGTCGATGGCGGCGCGGCAGCCGGAGGCCGCGGCGGTGATCGCCTGCTGGTAGGTGGAGTCCACGAGGTCGCCGACCGCAAACACGCCGGGGACGTTCGTGGCGGTGCCGGGGTGGGTGACGGTGACGTAACCGGCCTCATCGGTGGCAACAACGTCGCGCACGAGGTCGCTGCGCGGGTCGAGGCCGATGGCGACGAACATGGCGGCCACCGGCAGCGTGGAGGTCTCGCCGGTGACGGTGTCGCGCAGGGCCAGGCCGGTGACGTGGTCCTCGCCCACAACCTCGTCGACGACGGCGTTGGTGATGAAGCGGATCTTGTCGTTGGCCTGGGCGCGCTCCAGCATGATGGCGGAGGCGCGGAACTCCTCCCGGCGGTGCACGATCGTCACGCTGGAGGCGAACTTCGTGAGGAACAGGGCTTCCTCCATGGCGGAGTCGCCGCCACCGATGACGGCAATGTCCTTGTCCTTAAAGAAGAAACCATCGCAGGTCGCGCAGGCGGACACGCCGCGGCCCAGCAGCCGCTGCTCCCCCTCGATGCCGAGGTAGCGGGGCGCAGCCCCCATCGCGAGCACCACCGTCTTCGCGAAGTACTCCTCCCCATCGGCCACCAGACGCTTGACCTCGCCGGTGAGGTCCATTTCCTCGACGGTTTCCTGGCGCAGCTCCGCGCCGAAACGCTCCGCCTGGGAGCGCATGTTCTCCATGAGGTCGGGGCCCATGATGCCCTCGGGGAAGCCGGGGAAGTTTTCCACCTCGGTGGTCGTCATGAGGGATCCGCCGTACTCGATGCCCTCGAACACGACGGGCTTCATCTCTGCCCGCGCCGCATACAGTGCGGCGGTGTAGCCGGCGGGCCCGGAGCCCACGATGGCGACGTCGTGAATGGTGCGGTCGGTGCTGCTCATCTTCGTCCTTGGGGAGGGAAACACACCCATGCTGCTCACACGTGGATGGCAGGGGTGGTGGTTGATTCGGCTGGTGCCCCACGGCGGGGCGTAAGGGAAGCTTACCCGGAAGTGTTCCCCGGGGGCTGACCAGTACAACCCTCATCGGCCGGATTCATTCCCCGCCGCCGGCACTGCACCGCAGGCGCGGTTGCTTGCGCGGTGCGGAACGCATCCCGGCCCACGTTGCGCAGCCGCGTCAGCCGCTTGCGCCCCATGTCCAACATGCGGGAGGACTCGCGCAAAGAGTGCCCCAGGATATCCGTCGCGAACAACACGGTGAGCACCTCCTCGGGGACGTGCTGCAGCCCGCACATGACGTCGAAGTGTTCCGCGAAGTGCTCGAAAGGATCGTGGCCCCAGCCGCGCATGAAGATCTCCGCCGCCGAGTCCAGGGCATCGTAGGACTCGGTGATGATCTCCTTGTTGCGGTAGTAGTTCCGTGCCGAATTGTGCACCAGCCGGTACAGCCACGTCGTCACTTTCGCTTCGAAGCGGAACCCGTCCAGAAACCGGGAGGCGTTCAACAGGGCTTCCTGCACGATTTCCTCCGCGTCCTCCTGCCCGCGGGCGTGGGACTCCGCCCAGCGGGCCAGCCGCTCCCGGTGGCGGTGCACCAGCTTGTCGAAGGCGTGCTCGTTGCCCTCGACGTAGGCACGCACCAAGTCCTCGTCACTGTCCGGCCGGGTGGGTTTCGGCGCCCAGTCGGCCTCAATGCGGCTCATGAGCTCTTTGAGCTGCTGCTGAGCCTCCTCAAGAGTCTCCGGCTGGGGCCGCGCCGGCGGCGACTCCACCGGTGGGCAGCCCGACAGGCGCGGCTCCGTAGGTGCTTCTGCATCAGCCGGCGGCGTCGCGGCGGGTGCGCGGTGCGGGCCGCGCGCCCACGCGGCAGGCGCAGGATCGGGCACGCCCCGGCGGTGATGCCCCGGGCCGGCAGGTGGGTGGTTCACAGCAGCGGCCACTGCCGCAGCGTCCGTGGTCACGTTTCTCCCCCGAGTAGAAGGTGTGTGGTGGGCGGCTCCCCCACACCATGGGCGGCGTGGGGAGCTGTGGGCGCATGCTAACCAGGCCCGCACACAGGATGCTGCACACCGTGTTGTGCGCGGCACTCGCGCGGGGGTTACGCTGCTGAATCCGATCCGTGTCATTTGTTGACAGCTCGCCCGCAGCGGGGTCCACGCGGTGGCCGCGTTCCGTGACTCGTCGTCGCCCAAGGGTGTTCTCCCCTGCCGGCTACCCACGGCCGGCACTACCGCGACCGCACGCGAACGGCACCACCGCGGCCACCCGCGAACGGCACACCGACGATCCCCTCCCCCTCCCCTGGTCGCCCACCCCTCATCGGCGAACGATGCGCAAAAATTGCGGCCGCACATTCTCGGCCCATGCGGAAGGGCAGGATCGACAGATGTCTCCACTGTTTGATTCCTTCTCCCGCTGCAGCGATCTTATGAATGAGAAATGAGGCTGAGACGGGGGGATTGGCGGGAAATTGTGCCCGCATCGCACATCCTCGAAATGAATTGAATTCGAGGCGGAATTTTCCCACAGCGGTGATGGATTTGCTGGAAATATGCTCCTTTGGCCTCTTTCCCACCTTTATTCTCCTCTGTGGAAACGGGAGCACGTGGACGACTCCATTCGAGGCATCCGTCGCGCCCGCGCAGTCTCCCCTCGATGCTCGATCTGCGGGTGAGATCGCGACTTGGCTCAATTTAGTGCACAGTTCGGCCCCGCCAGACGAGGCATCTGGGTGCTTCCTGCGGGTGCTGCCGTGGTCGAGGGGTGCGGGTGGCGTGGGCCTTGGCTAGTGCACACTTGGGCCCGGCCGTGGTGGGGTGGGGCCTTTCGACAGGTGGATCGGTACCGGGCCGGCGCGCGGGATCTGGACTTGGCTCAGGCTAGTGCACACTCCGGCCCCGCCTGCGGTGGGTGTCGAGGGCTTCCTGCGAGTACTGCCGTCGTCGCGGGGTGCGCGCGTGGGATCGCGACTTGGCTCAATTTAGTGCACAGTCCGCCCCGCCCCGTGGGGTGTGGATACAGCGACGCCGCGGGCACGAGACCGCCTCGGCTGAGTGAACCGGTGCGGTGCGTCGTGCGCGCGGCGTGCAGTGTGCAGGGGGCTGGTTAGTTCCCGGGCTGCTCGGAGGTGTCGCCTGCGGGCGGGGTGGCCTGCTGGCTGGTTGGGGGTGTGGGGTTTTTGCCCTTGATGACGAGGTCTTGGATGTCGGCGGGCTCCGGGAGCGGCAGCCGAGTGACGTAGACGAGGACCCGGCCGACGGCCTCCCCGGTGGGGGTGAGCTCGATCGTGGTGTCGCCTTCGCTCAGGACTCCGGCGCCGAGGAGCTGCGCCTGGGAGATGTCGGTGAGCTGCAGGTCGGGCACCCCGTAGATCTCGACGGCGGTGCCGGGGGTGCTGGCGGTGATGTCGACGGCGGTGGGCCGCATCGGGCTGTCGAGGGTGATGAGCAGGCCGACGCCCCTTTTGATGGTGTCGGTGGAGCCGAATTGGCTGATGTAGGTGTCGGTGTGCCAGGCGGTGGCGGGATCATCGTCCAGGACGGCGGCCGCGAGTTCCGGGTTGTCTTCGGTGCCGGGGGCGGGGGTGCCGGCCTCCCATTCGACGGCGCCGATGGTGGTGAGCCGGTGGGCGGTGTCGGGGAGCACCTTGGTGACGGCGTCGTGCTTGATGGGGCTGTCGGGGGCGCCCCCGGAGATCACTCCCATGACGTAGGTGACGGCCAGGGCGATGGTGATCATGAGGAGCACGACGCCGGCGACGACGCCGGCGAGCCCGCGGCGGGTGTAGCTGCGGGACCCGAACCCGGAGTCGAGGTCTTCGGGGCGGGGGTTGGCTTCCTGCGGGGCGTCGAGGGTGGTGTCGCCGGCGGCGCGGCGCAGCAGCCGGGCGGCCGCCGCGGGATCGTTGCGGACCTCGTCACCGGTGAGGGTCCGCGGCTGCTGGGCCTCCGCGTCGTCGCCCTCGGCGTCCGGGTCGGTGGGCGCGGGCAGGGTGGCGGCGGCCCGGATGCTGCCGTCGGGCAGGTCGGTGCCGTGGGGTGCGGTGAGCACCTCCCCCACCTGGCAGGCGAGGCACTCGTCGCCGGTGGAGTCGTGGACGTCCCGGTCGACGAGCGCCAGCAGGTCCCGCAGTGCGGTGCCGATGCCCCGGAGGTCACCGTGGGTGGTCGTGCCGGGCAGTACGGCCGGGAATGCGAGGGTGACGGTGCCTTCGGTGGTCACCCGCAGCCGGCTGGTGGCGTCGATGCCGAGGTGGGTGCCACCCGCGGCGGCGGCACCTGCGGCCTCCGCGAGGGGCACGAGGGCGGCCGCGGCGGCGCCGGGGACGACGTCGCCGACGGCATCGACGGCCGCACCATCTACCCAGTCGGCGACGACGAGGCAGCCGGCCCGGTAGGTCACGACACTGATGTTGTCGGCGACGGCCGGCAGGCCCAGGGCCGCCAGCTTGCGGGTGAGGCGGGCGACCTCCGCGGCGGCGGCAGCGGCGGCAGCCGGGGTCGTGGCCTTCTGCGGCGGGGCGCCCGCCGTGTCGACGAAGGTGAGTGCCACCTGGCGGCCGGTGGTCTGTTCGCGGGCCTGCCAGAACCGGGCCCCGGGCACCGCGCCGTGCTGCTTGAGCAGCCGGTAGCGGCCCCCGAGGACGGGGGCGCCGGCCACGAGGCGCGGGGGGCGGACCACACCGGCCGACATGGGCGGCAGCGCCGGGGAGGCGCCGAAGCCTTCGGCACTGAACGCGGCCTGCTGGTTGGCTTCCTCCAGGGCTTCGGCGGCCGTGGGTGCCGCGGTGGTGGGCGCGAAGCGCCGCAGGCCCGGGATACGGGCCATCGCCCGGCTGAACGCCTTGACCTCATCCAGGCCGGAGGTGAACAGCACCAGGCCCGTGACGGCGAGGAACACCACGCCGGAGATCCCGACGCGGATGAGCTGCCCCACCGAGCCGAGGGACTCCCACAGCCCGGCGGCCGCCATACCGACCAGCCAGTCGATGAGGCTCGCGGCGACGACGCCGACGAGGGAGGCGGCGAACGCCCACAGGGTGGTGCGGGTAATGTCGCCGAGCTTCAAATCCCCCAGCTTCCGCTTGAGCAGCAGCGCGCCGATGACGGCGCCGGCGATGAAGCCGAAACCATTCGCCGCGCCCAGCAGCACCACCACATCCGAGGGTTTGCTCGCCACCACGACGGACAGAGCCGACAGCAGCACCTTCGTCGTCGTAATGCCGGCGATGATGAACGTCGGCGTCCACGCCTCCTCCCGGGCGTAGAACACGCGCAAGTGCAGCAGCACCAGGGCATAAGGGATCAGGGTGAATGCGGAGAAGCTCAACGTCAGCCCCAAAAGGTCCGCCGAGGCCTTATCGAACGCCAGGTACGCGAACAGGCCATTGGCGACCTGGCGGCCAAACGCCGTGAGGAACACGATGACCGGCACGAGCGCCAAGTACGTCAGCTTCGTCGCCAAGGTCAGATCCCGCACCACGGCCCGATCGTCGCCGTCCGCCGCGGAACGCGACAGGCGCGGCATGATCGCGGTGAGCAGGGTGACGCCGATGATGCCGTACGGCATCTGCAGCAGCAGCCACGCCTGCTGGTACAGCATCGGGGCGCGCGAATCGGAGGCCGCCGCAATGCGGGTGGTGATCATGTAGCCGGCCTGGCTGATCGCCACGTACACGACGATGGCGACCGCCATGCCGCCGAACTGCTTCAACCGCTCATCGATCCCCCACAGGGGCCGCAGATCAATGCCGAGCTTCCGTGCCGGCGGGATGAGGATAAGGGCCTGCACCACCACACCGAGGGTGGTGCCCACGCCCAGCAGCATGATGTGGGGGTCCGTGATGCCCGCCGGTTCCTCGGCGAGCAGCCCGCCCGGCACCAGCCAATACAAGGCCAGCACCACGAGGGACACTACATTGTTGGCGACTGGCGCCCACGCGCCCGGTTTGAACACGCCCTTGGTGTTCAACACCGCCATGAGGAGCGCGGAGAGCCCATAGAACATGATCTGCGGCAAGAGCAGATACGCGAACGAGGTCGACTGCGTGAGGTTCACCTTCGACGCCGACCCCAGCGTCAACCGTGTGAGCAGTGGCGCCCCCACCACCGCCAGCACCGTCACCCCGATGAGCAACGTCGCCGACGTCGTCAGCAGGCGGCGAATGAACGCCGCACCCTGATCCGGGTCCTCTTTCTCCGCGCGGACGAGCACCGGCACCACCAAGGAGGTGAGCACCGCGCCGAGGACGATCTCCGTGATGAGGTTCGGCAGCGTGTTCGCCGTGTTAAACGCCGAACCCACCGCCGGGCCCATCGTGGCGCCAATGGCCACGTTCCGCAGGAAGCCCGTAATGCGGGACACCAGGGTGGCGATCGCCATCGACCCCGTGGAGCGCACCACATCCCCATCTGACTGGCCGCCCCCCTGGCGGGGCCCGGCCGGGCCGGAACCAGGGGACTCCGTCCGCGGCGCCAGCGACACCGCGACGGCCTGACGCGCCCGCGTCGCCTTCGGCCGGGCGACCGGCACGGGCGCCGGCGGCTGCGGCGGCACGATACGACCCCGCTGCCCCGCGGGCGGGGCGGGATGGTCGGGAGAGAAGGGAGATGAACTCACGAGGGAATCCTTGCATCGTCGGAGACACCCGCCCCGGAGATCTGCTCCAGGGCTGTGGTGTCACTCGAGGGAGGAATGACTAGGGGGCGCCTGCGCGCCCCTCACCCAGTCAGGGTGCCAGATAGGTGGCCCCGAGTCCCACCGCACACGCCACGAACGCACCACGAGAGCGACGAGACCACAACCACAGTCGGCACCCCGCCCGCACGACCGCACCGGCCCGCAACCTCCACCCCGCGCATCACCCATGAGAGTGCGCCAAGCGTCACTCCCCCACCCGCGCGACGTCGAGGGGCCCGCGTCCACGCGTCGACGTCTCTTCGCTGCCGCCTCGTGTGCGTGCGGGAGAGAAAAGAGAAAAGGGGGAAAGGAGAAAGGGGGAAGGATAAGAATAGGAGAAAGGTGAAGGGCGAAGAGTGTAGTACGGCGGCGCGGAAGAATGGGCGTGCGGGATCTGGCGCGAGGCTCAAGGCAAAGAAAAGAATCAGAAGCGGGAAAATGGGGATAGTGCGCCGGCGCGCAGAGAAGAAATTGCCCCTCGCCACAGAATTCGCGGGAAATTGTGGGTCCCGTGGGATGTGGCGGTGTGTTTTTCGGGGCGCTCTCGTGAATTCCCGTCCATCCGTGAACGTCGTGGGGTGCGGCCCGTGTCGCACCGCACGGGCTGCCCCGGCCGTGCTGCTGTCGCTCCGGGCGGCGTGGGGCCGGATCGCGGGCACGGGCCGGCGATGGTTTCACGTGAAACATTCGCCTCGCGCGGCCCCTCCCCCGCTGGGTTCGCCGCGCTGCTTAGTCCTGCTGCTGGCGGGCCGCGGCGCGGGCTTCGCGGGCGCGCTTGCGCTGGATGAAGAAGCGGGCACCCAGGGCCAGCAGGGCGACGGTGACGGTCGCCGCGTAGGCGGCACCCTTCTTCACCATGCTGCTGCGGGTCTGCACGACGAGCTCCACGGGGGAACTGATGGCGGCCCCGGCGCGGGTCGCGAGCCACATGCTGATCTCGATGCGTTCGTCCTCGTCCGGCACACTGGCGGGCAGCATCACCGTCACCGAGCCCTTCGCGGGGATGAGCTGTTCCTCCGGCACGCCGATCTCCACCCCGCCGGGCGCAGCGTAGCGCAGCGACGCCATGACGGGCAGGGGCAGCCCGTTGCGGGCGACCATCGGCAGCGGGGACGCGTCCGAGGTGCGGGTGAAGACATTGCCCGGCGGCAGCAGGGTGACGCTGCCGCGCAGCGTTTGCAGCATGTCCCGGTTGGCGTTGAGGATGCTGTCGGCTTCCTCAGTGGCGGCGACGTGGGTGCTGGCACTCATGCGGCCCTGCAGGCTCATGGCGCGGACCACGTCCCGCAGCAGCGGCTCAATGAACAGGTACGGGGTGAGAGCGATCTTCGGGTCGTTGACCATGAGCCGCGCCAAGTCGTCACTGTAGGTGGCCTGCTGGGCGCCGCGCTGGATTTCCAGGTCGGTGACCGACATGGGGTCCGCGAAGGGGCTCCCCATGAGCACCGGGGTGCCGGGATCCGCGGGCGCCTGCAGCCCCTCGAGGCGGGCAGCGTCCGGAATCATCGCCGCCGCTGCGGCCTGTGGCTCGGCGACACCGCTATCAATGAGGTCGGTGACCTCCCGGAAGATGGTGCGGGCATCCGCATCACCCGACAGCGTCGCCGGCGGCACCACGATGAGGTTCTCCCCCGCCTTCGCGCCGGCCGCCAATCCGAGGGCTGCCGCCGCGTCGAGGCGCCGTGATTCGGCCGAATCACGGCGGTAGTCGAAACGGGTCGCCGGGTTCGAGTACGGCACCGTGACGGGGTTGTCGCCCATCTGCGCCAGCGTCGCCGCCAGACTCGAGGGGTACAGGGACGCCGTCACCCCGAGCTCCGGGGAAAGGATCGCGGTCGCCGAATCGTGGGGCGTGCCCCACACGGTGTTGTCGGCGACGAGGACACTCGCCGCACTCCCCGCCAGCCCGGCCGCGCCGACGGCGGCGGGCGGGGTCGGGTCGTCGAGGGCACTGCGCTCAGAGCCGGCCCCGGCGGCCTCCGCGGCGCTCGCCACCCAGTCGCCGGCGACATCCGACTCGCCCACGAGCGTCATCGCCGGCACGGCGTGGGAGTCGACGAACCCGGTACCCGGGATGACGACGGTCCGCACCGGCTGCGCGCCGGTGGTGCGGACGATGGTGTCCGCCCCCGTGGAGATCCCCTCCCGCACCAGCCACGACGACCCCGTCGCCGCCAGGGCGTTGACATCCGCGTTCGCCCACGGCAGCGCCACACTGCAGCCACCACGGGCCGCCAACGAGACGCGCGCCAGCCAGCGCTGCGCATCCCCCACACCGGTGCCGTCGCGGCCGGCGTGGGCGTGGGCGTCCTGCCCCCACGAGTCCCGCAGGCGGAGCTTCTCCGCCACGGGTGACGGGCGGGTCGCGGAGACGGTGTAGCCGTGCGTCATCCGCTCCACGGTGTCGAGCAGCGCCGGATCCAACGCCAAGCAGGCGGCCGTACCGACACGCGGGTCGGCGACCGCTTCCTCGTAGGCCCGCAGCAGCACATCAAGCCGCCCCCCGGGCGCAAGTTCGGCGGCAAGATCCTCGTTCTGCAGGATCAATGGCGCCCGGTCGGGGGCCTCCCCCGTCGCACCGGGGGTGATGTGCGTGGCGGCCGCCAGCGGCCACAGCAGCGTGATGCGCGCCGGCAGCGCCGCATCGGAGTCCACGGCATCGTCCGCGGTGTCGTTGGCCGCGCCCGCGGCCTCCAGGGCACTCGCCGCCGCCCGGGGCGCGCCGCCGACCAGGGTGCTGCTGTCGCGGGTGTCGCTCACAGTGAGGAGGAAACGCTCCGAATCGACCACCCGGGGGCCGTCCTCACCGGCGGCCTCCAACGCCACCATGATGGGGTACACGCCGGGCGCGGTGATGTCGAGAGCCTCCAGCGACAGCGGCAGCGTCACGGTTGTCTCCGCGCCGGCCGCCACCTGCTGCGCCACGGGCATCGGCTCCCCAAACGCGGCAAACTGATCATCGTCCGCCGCAAGCGCTGCTCGCCCATCGGCGACGGTGCCCACCGCATCCGCCCGACCCAACTGGACCGCAACGTCCCGGTCGCGGTGCGCGGCACCACGCACCGTCACCGTCAACGCACCCACCTGGCCGGGGGCCATGCGCGTCACCGACTGCCCGCCCACCGTCAGCGCATCGACGTCAATCTGTGCGCCCTGGCCCGCGGGCCGCAGCAGCGGGTTCGCCCACGTCTCCGCCACGGCCTCCTCGGTCGGCGACTGCGGGGTTGTGGGCCGCGCCGAGCCTTGCGGCATCGCACCCCAGGGGCCGATGCACAGTGCCGCCGCCGCGAGCAGTGCGCCCGCGCGCACACCGGTGCGCCCGCGCCCCCCTGGTGCGCCCGAGGGGATCATCGGGGTGTCCTTCGGCCGGCGGCGCGCTCCGCGCGGGCCAGTTTCGGCAACACCTCGTGGGCGACACGCGCCAACTTCCGCTCGTCGGCGTAGGCGAGCTTCTCCACCAGCTGGCTGGCGGGCGCCCACATCACCTCGGTGACTTCCGGGTCCTCGTCGTTGAGCTCCCCATCGACGTAGCGCAACAGGTGGTGGTGCACCGTCTTATGGATGCGGATCCCGTCGGCGACGAACCAGTAGTCGATCTCGCCGAGGGTGCCGCACACTTCACCGATGATGCCGGTCTCTTCGAAGACTTCACGTTCCGCGGTGGCGACGATGTCCTCGCCGTCCTCCACGTGGCCCTTCGGCATCGACCACAGCAGGCGGCCTCGCCTGTCGAGGCGGCCGATGAGCGCCACGTACACGCGCGACAGGTCGACGCGTCCGTCCCGGCCCACGGCTTCTGCGAGGCCGCTGACAACCAGGCCGCCGGCGCTCGTCTCGTAGGACACGTCGAGGGCGGCGACCTCCGGCGGCATCGGCCGGGAGAAGGCCGGCTGGCGGGTGCGTCCGCCCGCGCGGCGGCGGGTCGTCAGCCGCTCCCGCGAGCGATCCCGACCCCGGGTCGTGGTGCGGCCGGTGCCACGCGACGCGGCACGACCGGCACCCCGCTTCGGTGCGGTCGTCGTCCGCCGGCGGCGCCCCGACTGATCCTGGGATCCTTCGCTGCCGCGGCCCGTCGATGCGGGCGTTGCCGCGGGTGCGGAGTCCTGGCGGCGGCCACGGCCCCGCGAGGAATCGCCGCGCGTGGAACCACCCTGGGCGGAACGCTCCTGCGAGGACTGCTGCTTCTGCTGCGTCGGCGTGGTGGCGTCCCCGCCTTGGGCACGACGACGCCGCCGGTTGCGGCGCTGCGCGGAGCGGCTCTGCGGTGCGTTGCCCTGGGTGCGGGACTCCTGCCCGCTGGAGGGAGTGCGGCCCTGCGCGCCTGCTGCGGACGCATCGGGGGTCGCAGAGGCGGACGAGTGTGCGGAGGCGGACTTCTGTGCCGGCTGGAACACCGGTGCTTGTGCGGTGGGCTGCCCGTCGCGGCGACGCCCGGAACGGGAGGAGGAACGCTGCTGCGACGTCGTGGCGCGGGAGCCCTGCGGGGCGTTCTGCGTGTCCGCACCCTGGGTGCGCGTGCCCTCGGGGCGCTTGCCCTGCCCCTGCTGCTGGCCCCGGCCGCGCCTGCGGCGAGAGTTGCGGGACTTTCCGTCGCGGGCGTTGGGGCGTTCCTGAGCGTTGGCGCCGCTGCGGTTCTCGCCGCGAGGGGCAGAGCTCTGCTGGGCGCCTGCGCGGCCGGTGCTGCGCGCGCCGTCGCGGGTGCCCTCGCGGGCGGGTTGCCGCTCGGAGTTCTGGGGGCGTGCGGAAGTACCACGGGAGGCATCTCCCCCGCGTCCGCGCCGCCGGCGGCGGGAACGACGTTGCGCGCCGCTCGTCGATTGGCCGGTGTTGGCCCCAGAAGTCTCAGTCATCGTGTGTTGATGCTAGTGCCTTGACCCACTCGGAGGGGAACAACCTCGCCGGGGAGTGCACACTCTTTGCCAGCCAACTGCCAGAGTTGGGGTGGAAGCCCCGGTGGTTGGGTGCCGCGGAAGGAGCACACGAGCCCCGGCGCCGTTGGGATCCCGTGGGAGAGGTGCGTGGCAGAGGTGAATGTTTCACGTGAAACATCGTCGGCCGACTTCTGTGCGAGGTACGCGTGTGAGTGGCCGGGCGCGGGGCGGCCGGGCAGAGGGGCTGGGCCGGTAGAGTAAGGCGGGTGACTTCCCCGGAGAACTCCCCCGCCCCCGCACAGCCGCTCGCCGTCGCCGAGAAGGTCCTTGGTGACGTCGCGGAACGCCATGTCGCGCTCACGCGCGCCTTCCTCGACGCGGGTCATACGCTGTACCTCGTTGGCGGGCCGGTGCGCGACGCCCTGCTGGGGCACGTCAACCACGACCTCGACTTCACGACGGACGCCACTCCTGACGTTGTGCAGCCCATCATGGAGGCCTACGCCGACGTCGTCTGGACCGCCGGTATCGAGTTCGGCACCATCTCCGGGGAGAAGGATGGAGAACAGCTCGAGATCACCACGTTCCGTGCCGACGCCTACGACCGCGTGAGCCGCAACCCCGTGGTTCGTTTCGGCGACACCCTCGAGGACGACCTCGTGCGCCGCGACTTCCGCGTCAACGCGATGGCGGCCCGCCTCGGCGTCGATGCCGACGGCCACGGCACCGTGGAGGTCCTCGATCCCCTCGGGGGCCTCAGTGACCTCGCAGCGGGCGTGCTTGACACCCCGGGCACCCCGGAAGACTCCTTCAACGACGATCCCTTGCGCATGCTGCGCGCCGCTCGTTTCGTCTCCCAGCTGGGGTTCACTGTCGCCCCGCGCGTCCAGCAAGCCATGACCGAGATGGCCGGCCAGCTGGAGCGCATCACGGTGGAACGCATCAACCAGGAATTCACCAAGCTGATGCTCGGCACCGACCCCGCCACCGGCATCGACCTTCTTGTGCAGACCGGCCTGTGCGAGCAGTTCCTGCCCGAGGTTCCGGCGCTGCAACTCGAACCCGATGAGCACCTGCAGCACAAGGACGTCTACGCCCACTCCCTCAAGGTGCTGCAGCAGGCCTGCGACCTCGAGGAGGACGAGCCGGACCTCGTGCTGCGGCTCGCCGCACTTCTCCACGACATCGGTAAGCCCGCCACCCGGGCCGCCAAGCCCGGCGGAGGGGTCACCTTCCACCAGCACGAGGTCGTCGGTGCGAAACTCGCGCGCCAGCGCCTCAAGGCACTGCGCTACCCCAAGGAGGTCATCAAGAACGTCAACGACTTGGTGTTCCTTCACATGCGCTTCTACGGCTACGCCGACGGCGCGTGGACCGACTCCGCTGTGCGTCGCTATGTCACGGACGCGGGCAGCCAGCTCGACCGCCTCAACAAGATCGTGCGCGCCGACTGCACCACCAGAAACCAGCGCAAAGCCGCACGCCTGCGGCGCGCATATGACAACCTGGAAGACAGGATCGCAGAGATCGCCGAGAAGGAAGACCTCGCGAAGGTCCGCCCCGATCTCGACGGCGGCGACATCATGCGCATCCTCGGCCTATCCCCCGGCCCCACCGTCGGCAAGGCGTGGACCTACATGAAGGACCTCCGACTGGAGAACGGCCCCATGTCCCCCGAGGACGCCGAAGCGGCCCTGCTTGCATGGTGGGCCGACAACAAGCCGGCCGACGACTCCTAAAAGCCCCTCGACGAAACCCAGCACCCAAGGAAGCCCCGAAGACACCCCATGGACGATCTCTTCGCCGACCGGCTCTACAACGCCTTCGAACGCAACGACCCCGAACCTGGCACGCTGCTGCTCGCGGCCCCGGACCTCGAGGATGACCGCTTTGCACGCTCCGCGATCCTCATTGTGGAAAACAACGAGCACAGCACCTATGGCGTCGACCTGACCCAGTTCTCCGACACTGCAATCGCAAGTGTTTTCCCCGAGCTCGATCCCATCGCCGCGCCGCCCAAGGCTGTCTTTCTCGGCGGCCCCGTTGAACGTGGCGCCGCCTTCGCTATGGGTGTCGTTAAGACCGGTGTGGAGAACCCTGGGGACCGGCCCTACTTCCGCCACCTCGGTTCCCGCATGGTCCACGTCGACCTCCACGTTCCCGTCAATGAATTTAAGGACGAACTCGAAGGGCTCCGTCTCTTTGCCGGCTACGCCGAGTGGGCTCCCGGTCAGCTGAACGAGGAGATCGAACGCGGCGATTGGTTCGTCACGCCCGCGCTTCCCAGCGACATCCTCGCCGGCAGGAACGCCGACGTGTGGGGCGGCGCTCTGCGCCGTCAGCGGGGCATCATGTCGGTCTTCTCGACCTTCCCGGCCGACTTGGACATGAACTAGATCCGCGTCCCCGAACGTCGTCAAAGCCCCATGTTTCACGTGAAACATGGGGCTTCGTTGTGCGATTTGTGAAATTGTCCCTGGTTACGGACGTCAAGCACTCGTACGCCCGTCTCGTGGCCGATCGTGTCACAGCCCCTTCCCTTTAGTGTCCCGCGGTGGTACCGCATCCCGAGCGGGACGCTGGGACGGGTGCTCCGGCTGCTCGTGGTTGGCGGGTGGCGGCGTGTTGGTGAGGTGGGGGTGCCTCACGAGTGTCCACCCTCGTGAGATGCGTGAGTTCTACAAGCGGGCATCCGCCTCGTCGGCGGAGTTCGAGCCCCCGTCGTTTCGCTGTGTTGTGGGGCTGATCGGTACCCCTCCCCGTCGTGGCGTTTCACGTGAAACATTCGCCGTGGGAGGTGGTGGGTTCAGGCTGCGACTTGGTGGGGCCGAGGGTTTAGAGCGTCAAGAGCATGAGGCGCTCCCCCACCTCTCATCGGGCGGCGGGCCCGGAAGGCTTGTGCATGCGAGTTGCCCGTCGACATGGTGCGGAGCCGGGGTCGCGCACTAGACTTTCTATTCGTTCATGCATTCGACAGTGGGAGATTTCCCGAGCTTCCCCTGTGTGCGGCTGTTGTCAATGTTGTGCCACGGTATGCAACGCTACGGCTTTGAAGTCGGGTTGGGTGGTCGGACTTGAGGGATGGGAGGCTGCTCCAAGGGGAGCCGGGGTGGAGTTCCGTGGGCCACTTCTCCCCGATGCGACTCTTCTCAGTTGCGTGGGCACGCTTGAATAACAGTGACGTTAAAGCGTCCGGTCGCTGGTGGAACTTTTTCGTCCCCCGACGGTCGATGTTGACCCCCTGGAGCCGATGAAGATCACGGGATTTCCTGTCGACCAAAACTCATCTTCCGAGTGGCAAATCGGAGTCCCCTCCCCTGGTGCCCTCGGGCCGACTCGTATCGCTCCACCGAGTGAACTTCGTTCTTGTTCCCACCCTCGCATGGTGACGGGTGGGCGCCGACATTCCGGAACTCTCTCTTGGTTCAGGTTCCGGATTTTCCCCGGCGGCACCCGTTCGGCGCGTGCTTCGTGGCGCGTGTCGGTGTGGAAAGAACTCGGCACTCGGGACGGTCCCTTGAGCGTCTGTGACTTACCGTGATTGGCACGAAAAAAGCGGCCTCCGTTTCAAGTGAAACGAAGACCGCAAGGAGGCCTGTTGTGCGCGGGGCGCTATTCGGCCGCGAGCTCCGGGTGGAGCATGATGGCCTCTTGCCACAATGCCTCAAACTCTTCCGCCGTGAGCGGGGTGACGTTGATGCCCTCAAAGTCACCGTAGGTGTCGGGGTGCGGCACGACGTCCATGGGCTCGGCCATGAGGTTGACGGAGCGGCCGCCATTCTTGCCGCCGGTGATGGACTGGCCGTCGGCCATTTCGATGTAACGCTGGAAAGTACAGTTCGGGCCTTCCGGGAGCGGAACGACCTCGGCTACGTGAGCCGGCCCGGCCATCCCGTCAACGACGGTGTCGAGGCGAACGTACATCGGTGCAGTGGAGGAAGCCATGCGCACCATCCTAGCCTTGTGTCGCGTTCTCGTCTGGTGCGGCGGCGTAGCGGGAGGCAACGGCCGCGCAGATCATGAGCTGCACCTGGTGGAAGATCATGAGCGGGAGGATGAGCAAGCCGAGGCCGCCTGTGCCGAAGATGACCGCAGCCATCGGCAGACCAGTAGCGAGCGACTTCTTGGTACCGCAGAATTGGATGGCTTTCATGTCAGCGGAGTCGAAGTGCAGCCGCTCTGCCGTGAAGCGGGTCAGCCACAGCATCGCCATGACGAGGACGATCGAGAAGACGATGAGTCCGAGCACCTTCGCCACGGAGACCTGGCCCCAGATTCCCTCGACCATGCCGTGAGAGAACGCCGAGTAGACGACCATGGTGATGGAACCACGGTCGACGATCTTGGTGGCCTTGTTCGCAGCGATCTCCTTGACCCAGCGGCGCGAGAGCTGACCCAGGATGAAGGGCAGGAGGAGCTGGATCGCGATGTCGAGGAAGACGTGTCCGTCGACGGTGATGCCGCTAGTGCCGTTGGTCATGAGCAGCATGACGAGCAGCGGGGTGGCGAACACGCCGATGAGGTTCGATGCACTGGCGCTGACGATGGCCCCTGCGACGTTGCCGCGGGCGATGGAGGTGAACGCGATGGAGCTCTGCACCGTCGACGGAACGAGCGTGAGGTAGAGGATTCCGCGATAGAGCTCGGGGCCGAAGATGTGGGCCAGCGGTGCGAGCGCGAGGCCGATGATCGGAAACACGACGAACGTGAAGGTCTGAATGACGCTGTGGAGGCGCCAGTGCTTGAGCCCCGCGAGCGCTTCGGCGGGTGAGAGCCGGGCGCCGTAGAGGAAGAAGAGGAGCGCGATGGCGATCTTCGTTGCGGTCGAGAAGATCTCGGCGGGCCTGCCCTGAATGGGCAGCACGATGGCGAGTGCCACCGCCCCGAGGATCAGCATGATGAGCGGATCGAGTTTGAGCTGTGGTCTGGGCATGGAACCAGTCTATGGGTGGTTGCCTCACCCGTCAGGCAGTCGGTCGGCTCACCGGCAAATGAGTGTGCGCAGCGCGCGTTCCTACCCGTCGGCGGTTTCACGTGAAACATTCCCGGCTCGCGCGTCCCCTAGCCCCCATCCCCTCCCCGGCCGCGCCCGAGGCGCTCGCGGCGCTTCACTCCCGAATAACAAGCGCTGCGGCGGCCACACGAGCGAGGTGTGGCCGCCGCAGCGGGAGATCGAGATGTTAGCCGACCGTGAGGGTGCTGCCCTCGTTGCTGAGGTCTGCTGCCTCAAGGCCCTTGCGGGAGGGGCCGGCGATGGGCGCGCCATCGGTGATGTCAAAGACGGAACCATGAGCCGGGCACGCGACCGTTGCGCCGTCGACAACGGACACCTTGGCACCCTGGTGCGGGCACCGCGCCGAGTAGGCGTGGAACACGCCCTCGGTGGGCTGGGCGACGATGTAGTCGCCCACGATGATCGCGGAGCCAACAGGGACGTCTGTGGCATCGATCTGCTCGGCTGCGGACTCTTTGCCCCCGCAGGCGGCGAGGAGTGCGCCGGCGGCGGTGGTTGCCGTGGCGACGAGGAAGGTGCGTCGGCTGCAGTGGCTGCGCTGCTGTGCGGGCGTGTGCGGTGCGTCGGTCATGCCTGTGATTATCCCCCGCTCTGTCCCCGCTGTCAGCGGAGGAAAGGCTAGCCCACAGCGCATGGATGAGGAAGGGTGGCTCACGGCTGCGCGCCTCCAGCGGCACTGGCAGCCACCGCATGTTTCACGTGAAACATCCGGTGGGATTCGGCTGGGGCCGCACCGATCCGCAACCGTGTGGACATGGGGACTCCTCGCGCACCCACTGCTACTCCACTCCGCCTGCGGGCGGGATGGGCGCGCGTGACACGTGCCCCGCATGATGAGCAGCCGTGGTGGCGTCTCGCCCAGCTCCTCTCCCGACGCTGTGCGGTTTACAGGCTGGCGATACGTGTCAGGCCCCAGCCGTCCCCGTACGGGGCGTGGCTGGGGCCTGAGGGCTCTCCTGGCGGCGGATGGTGCGGCTATGCGCGGGTGGCGGCCTTCATGGTGGAGACGAACTCGGTGAGTTCGGTGAGCAGTGCGTCACGGTCGTCGATGGTGCGCGGCGCGGGGCTGGTGCCGACGCAGTGCTTGGCGACGATGTCCGTGACGGCGGAGCCGCTGATCGCGCCAGCCGCGCCGGCGTCGATGGCGGCGGCGACGTGCTTGGGGCGGGAGATACCGAAACCGAGGATGACGGGTGCCCCACCGAAGCGGGTGAGGTTGTCCACGACCTCCTTGAGGCCGTCAGTGGAAGAGGCGTGTTCCGCACCGGTGACGCCGACGCGAGACACGGCGTAGATGTAGCCGCGGGAGTTCGCGGCCACGCCCTCGAGGGTGGCTTCGCTGGCGTGCGGCGGGGCGATGAAGATCTGGTCAATGCCGGCAGCGTCGGCGGCGGCGATGAAGTCGCGGCCTTCACGGACGGGAATGTCGGGCAGCAGGACGCTGTCCGCGCCGGCGGCGGCGACGTCGGCGTAGAAGGAGTCGAGCCCGCGGGCGAAGGGCACGTTGCCGTAGATGAGCAAACCGATGGGCAACTCGGGGTGGGCGTCGCGGATGCGGCGCACGATCCGCAGGGCGGTGTCGACGTCGATGTGGGCGTCGAGGGCGCGGATGTGGGCGGCCTGGATGGTGGGGCCGTCGGCGACGGGGTCGGAGAACGGCACGCCGAGCTCGAGGGCGTCGGCGCCACCGGCGATGAGCGCTTCGATGATGGCGACGGAGTCGTCTTCGGTGGGGTCGCCGAGCATGACGAAGGGAACGAAGGCGCCTTCGCCGGTCGAATTCAGGCGGGTGAAGAGTGCGGGGTAGCGGCTCACTTGGCGGCCTCCTTGTAGACGTATTCGGGGTGGGCTTCGAGGGTGCGGCGCACGTGGTCGACGTCCTTGTCGCCGCGCCCGGACAGAGACACGAGGATGGTGATGTTCTCCCCTGCCTCTTCCGCGGCGGCGGCCCGCTTGAGTGCGTAGGCGAGCGCGTGGCTGGATTCGAGGGCGGGGATGATGCCTTCGTGGCGGGAGAGCATCTGGAAGGCGCGGAGCGCTTCCGCGTCGGTGATGCCGACGTAGGTGGCGCGCCCGGAGGCGTGGAGGTGGGCGTGCTGGGGGCCGACGCCGGGGTAGTCGAGGCCAGCGGAGATGGAGTAGGACTCTTCGACCTGCCCGTCGGAGGTGCGCATGAGGTAGGAGCGCGCCCCGTGGAGGATGCCGACCTGCCCGGCGTGGATGGGTGCGCCGTGCTTGCCGGAGTCGAGGCCGAAACCTGCGGGCTCCACACCGACGAGCTCCACGCCGTCTTCGTCAATGAAGTCGGCGAACATGCCGATAGCGTTGGAGCCGCCGCCGACGCAGGCGGTCACCACGTCCGGCAGGCCGCCGGTGCGCTCCAGGAACTGGGCCTTGGCTTCCTCGGAGATGACGCGGTGGAAGTCGCGCACGAGCGTCGGGAAGGGGTGGGGGCCGGCGGCGGTGCCGAGGAGGTAGTGGGACTCGTGGAAGGTGGCGGTCCAGTCGCGCAGCGCTTCGTTGACGGCGTCCTTGAGGGTGCCGGACCCGGAGTCGACGGGGACGACCTTCGCACCCATGAGTTCCATGCGGTACACGTTCGGCTGCTGGCGGGCGACGTCCTCTGCGCCCATGTAGATGACGCACTCGAGGTCGAGCAGCGCGCAGGCGAGGGCGGTGGCGGTACCGTGCTGGCCGGCGCCGGTCTCCGCGATGATGCGCGTCTTGCCCATGCGCTTCGCGAGCAGCGCCTGACCGATAACCTGGTTGGTCTTGTGGGCGCCCCCGTGGACGAGGTCCTCACGCTTGAGGAAGATGCGGGCGTACCCGCGACCTTCGCCGGGCAGCGGCAGGTTCTGACACTCCGTCAGTGGCGTTGGGCGGCCGAGGTAGTCGGTGAAGTAGCGGCGCAGCTCTGCCTTGAACTCGTCGTCGTTCATGGCGTCGACGAAGGCCTGCTCGAGCTGGTCGAGTGCCGGGATGAGGAGCTCCGGCACGTACTGGCCGCCGAACTCGCCGAAGTAGGCGGGCAGCAGCGTGCGGCCGCCGTCCGCGGGGGACCCGGTCCCCGGTGCCGTGGGTGTGGACTCAGTCGTCATGGGTGATGTCTTTCCTGTGGTGGTTGTCTGTGGTGGCTAAGTGAAAAGAATAAGTTAGTGTCCAGCGCAACGCCGGGTTGGCCCGCAGGCCCGGGGTGGCGTGATGTTTCACGTGAAACATCACCACTCCCCCACGCGGACGCTCAGTGTTTCACGTGAAACGTGCGCACCTTATCCAGGGCCCGGGCGAGCGCCGCCGAGTCTTTCGTGTGCGCCGGCTCCCCGGGGTACTCCACCCCGGAGTTGAGGTCGACACCCGCGCACCCGGTGGCGAGCGCGTCCTGCACGGTCTCCGGAGTAATGCCGCCGGCGAGGAGGCTGTGCTCCTTCACCGCGGCCGGGATCCGCGACCAGTCGAAGGCTTCGCCGGTGCCGCCCACGCCGGAGTCGAGCACGAGGCGATCGACTCCGTGGACGACCAAGGCCTCTGCGACGGCGGGCCCCTGCGGAGTCGTCATGCTCACCGCGCGCCAGAGCTCCACGCCCTCGGGCAGCTCGGTGCGGATGCGATCGACGAGCGCGAGTTCCTCCTCGACCGTGCCGGTCGGCGCGTGCACCTGGACCGCGACGATCCCCGGCTGCAGCAGCTCGTCGTATCCGGACGTCTGCCGGGACACGGCCACGTACCCGAGGTTCGGTTCGCCGGCGATGATCTCGGCCGCAGCCTCAGCGTCAACGGCGCGCGGGGAGGCGGGCTCGAAGATGAGGCCGCCGTAGGTCGCACCCGCCGCGCGGGCCGCCTGGGCGGCGGCAGCGCTGCGCAACCCGCACACTTTCACCGGGCCATAGACAAGGGAGCGGATTGCGGCGTCGATGTCCGCGCTGCCGGTGAGCTGGGAGCCGACGAGGAAGCCGTTGACGGCACCCGAGAGCGCCACCACGTCGGCGTGGGTGCGGATGCCGCTTTCGGAGAGGTAGACGACGTCGTCCGGGATGAGCGGCGCGAGCTCGAGGGTGCGCCCCAGGTCAATGCTCAGGTCGTGCAGGTTGCGGTTGTTGCAGCCCACGATCCGTGCGCCGAGCCGCAGGGCACGGTCCACTTCTTCGGCGTCGATGACTTCGGTGAGCACGTCGAGCCCAAATCGTTCGGCCTCGGCGGCGAGCCGCGCGTAGGTGTCGTCGTCGAGGATCGACAGCATGAGCAGCACAGCATCCGCACCGAAGTAGCGGGCGGCGTGGATCTGCACCGGGTCGATGATGAAGTCTTTGCACAGCACCGGCAGGTGGGTGCTGAGCGCCACCGTCTGCAGGTGGTCGTAGTCGCCGCCGAAGCGCTCCGGTTCGCAGAGCACGCTGATGCCGGCCGCGTAGCGGGAGTACAGGCGAGCAATGTCACCAGGGTGGTAGTCGCTGCGGATCACCCCGAGGGAGGGCGAGGCACTCTTGCACTCCATGATGAAGCGTGCCCCTCCCCTCCCCTGCTGGAGGGAGTCGTAGAGGGAGCGCGTGGAGCGCGGCAACGCCTCGACGTCGACGTGGGCGATGCGGCGGCGGATGCCCTCAAGGTGACCCCGGCGGGCCGTCACAATGCCCTCGAGGACGGTCGGCACGCCCGCGGGCAGCTGCACGCCGCGGAAGTCCTCTGACGCAGCGGCGGAGGCGGTGGGCTTAGACATCGAATTCTCCTGCGCGGGTGAGGTGGGTGGCGGCCCAGCGGGCGGCCTGCCCGGAGTCGATGACCTCACGGGCACGGGCCACACCACCGGCGAGGGTGTCTGCGTGACCGGCGAGGTAGAACAGGGCACCGCAGCTCGCGAGCATCGCATCCTTGTGGGCCTCGCTGCCGCGCCCGGCGAAGACGTCCATCATGAACTGCGCATTGTCGCGACCATCGCCCCCGACGAGAGAGGACAGGGTGTGGGTGCCCAGGCCGAGGTCCTCGGGCGTGACGGTGTAGTGGGTGATCTCCCCGTCGCGGAGCTCCCACACCTCAGTCGGCCCGTGGACGGCAATCTCGTCGAGGCCACTGCCGTGGACGACGAGCGCACGCTCGCGACCAATCTGCCGCATCACCTCGATGAGGTGGGGCCCGAGCTCCGCCCGGGCGGTACCCATGAGCTGGAGTGCGGGGCGGGCCGGGTTGAGCAGGGGGCCTAAGAGGTTGAAGATCGTCGGCACGCCGAGGGCCTGGCGGACGGGCATGACGTGCTTGAACGCCGGGTGGTAGGCCGGCGCGAAGAGGAAGGTAAAGCCCTGGGATTCCAGGGTGGCGGCCGCCTGCTCCGGGGAGAGATCCAGCGGCACCCCGAGGGCCTCGAGGACGTCCGCCGCGCCCGACTTGGAGGACACCGAGCGGTTGCCGTGCTTGACGACCTCCAGGCCGCCGGCCGCAGCGATGAGCGCCGAGCCCGTGGAGATGTTGATCGTGCCCGCCCCGTCGCCGCCGGTGCCGACGCAGTCGATGATGCCGGCCCCGGTACGGGGGAAGGGAGTGGCGGCCGCCGTGAACGCAGTCGCTGCCGCTGCGATATCCTCAGGGGTCTCGCCCCGAGTTTTCAGCGCGATGAGCAGGGCCGCGATCTCGACGGGGGTGAACTCGCCGGCGGCGACTGCACGGAACAGATCCTGCAATGCCGTCGGCTCCAAGCAGGCGCCGTTGAGCAGGGCGCGCAGGTCCGCGGCCGGGGTGGTGGGGGGTGTCGTCATGGTGCTAGCTATCCAAGGTGTGGGGGGTGTACGAGCAAAGGAGAAAGAAGAATGCCAGTGGTGGGGTGTGTGCGCCGGGCGCGTGCCCTTAGCTGTGGAGCAGGTAGTCGACGCAGCGGGTGATGATGTGCGGCCCGGAGGGGGTGAGCACGCTCTCGGGGTGGAACTGCAACCCCAGCGCTGTGCCGTTGGTGGTCGCGGCCGCCATGGTGACCTCCCCCGCCTGAGAGGTGCAGGTGCCGAAGCCGACGAGACCTTGAGGCAGATCCGTGCAGCCGAGCGAGTGGTAGCGGGCGACCGGCACCCGGCGGCCCACCTTGCCCGGCAGGTCCGGACCGGCATCGACGGTGAGCCCGTCGAACAGTCCGGAGGCGATACCCTCGTCGGTGAGCAGCATCGTGTCGCTGATGCCGTGGACGGGGCCCACGGCCCGCACCGTGCCGTGGTGGTGCTCGAGGAGGGCTTGGAATCCGAGGCAGATCCCCAGCACCGGGATGCGATCGAGCGCCCGGTCGAGGATGGTCATCATGTTGCCCGCCTCGGTCGGGTGGCCGGGTCCGGGGGACAACACAATGAGATCGGGGTCGGTAGCGAAGATGACCTCCGGGTCGACACTGTTACGAAACACGGTGCAGTCGTAGCCGGCGACAGCGAAGGCGTCGACGAGGTTGTAGACGAAGGAATCCTCATTGTCGACGAGCGCGATCCGCACCGGGCGGGCATCCTGGGGCGTGGGCGTGGTGGTGGCTGTGTTCATCGGACGACCTCAACGTCGGTGTGGTTGGCGGCGGCAATGGCGCCGAGGACTGCGAATGCTTTGTGGACGGTTTCGTCGGCTTCCGCCTGCGGTTGGGAATCACGGACGACGCCGGCGCCGGCCTGGACGGCGGCGATGCCGTCGCGCACGAAGGCGGAGCGGATGACGATGCAGGTGTCCATGTCCCCTGCCCCGTTCAGGTAGCCGACGGCACCGCCGTAGGAGCCGCGCCGGGTGCCTTCGTGGGTGCGCAGCAGTTCGGTGGCCCGGATTTTCGGGGCCCCGGTGAGGGTGCCCATGTTCATGCACGCCCGGTAGGCGTCGAGGCTGTCGAGGTCGTCCGCGAGGCGGGCGGTGACCCGGCTGATGAGGTGCATGACCCGGGAGTAGCGGTCCACGTGGAGCAACTGTGCGACCCGTCGGGTGGCGGGGGTGGCGACGCGCGCCAGGTCGTTGCGGGCGAGGTCGACGAGCATGACGTGCTCGGCGATTTCCTTGGCGTCGGTGCGGAGTTCGAGTTCGCGGCGGATGTCGAGCTCGTCGTACACACTGCCATCGGCGTGCAGGCCGCGGGGCCGGGTGCCGGCGATAGGGTACAGCTCTACCTGGCGGGTGGATTCGGTGTATTTGAGATTCGATTCGGGCGAGGCGCCGAAGAGTTCGTAGGCGTGCCGTTCCCCGCGGGCACCCGCGATGCCGCGCACGTAGAACATGTACGGGCTGGGGTTGGTGCGCTTGAGCGCGGTGTAGGCGGCGAACGCGTCGGGGCAGGCGATGGTGAAGCTGCGGGCGGGCACGACTTGGTAGATGTCGCCGGCGGCGATGTTGCCTTGGAGTTCGGTGACGGTGGCGCGGAAGGATTCGTCGCTCCGCGACGCCACCGCCTGTAGGGTTGTGGATGATACAGGTGCGGTGGCTGTATTATTCCCGCTAGCAACATGTGCGGCCCGGTTGAGTGCCGCCACATTCACCCCCTGCGGCGCGGGATCCGCGAGTGCCGGCGCGGTGAAGTCCGCGATGCAGGCCGCCAACTCGTCGAGGCGTGCCTCCACTGCGGCGGCGTCCTCCTCCCCCGCGAGGCTCACGGCAACAAGCTCCGCGGTGCGCGCCGTGTGGTCGATGCGCAGCACCACCTCCGCGAGCAGGAACTGGTAATCCGGGTACGTGTTCACCCCGGCCGCGACCTCCGGGAGGGTTTCGAAGGTGCCGAGGTAGTCGAACGCGAAGCCGCCCGCCAGCAGCGGCAGCAGGCCGTCTGAATACCCGGAGTGCCGCTGCAGCAGCCGTAGCGGCAGCACCGTCGAGTCCTGCAGGAGGCGCTGCCGCTCCTCGGTGGCATCCGCCGCCGGCACCCGCAGACGCACCACACCAGGTGCTGCCTCCGCGTCGTCAGACTCCAGCAGGTACTGCTGGCACTGCGCGGCCACACGCTGCGCGGCGACGGCACCACTGTCGGTGAGCGGCTCAAGGGTCACGGTGTCGCCCTCACACGTGAGCCGCAGGGAGCCGGCCAGCACGGCCATGGACTGCAGCCCCACCTTCGATTCGATGTCCGCGGACTCGAGCAGCACGCTGTCGGTGGCGCGGGTGCCGCCGAGGTGGGCGAAGAGTGCGGAGGCGTCGTCGTGGTAGGCCACGCTACGGCGGGCCACATGCGCCTGCACGGCGGGCGCGTCGTCGGCGGGGTGTGTGGGTGGCGTCGTCGCCTGGGGGTGTGAGCTCACGGCGGTGGAATCTTTCGCTTCGGGGCTTTTGTGGTCGGTGGGGGCAGACACTGGGGGTGCGGGCTGGGCCTTGAGATAAGAAAAACCCGCCGATACCTCCCCGGGTGGGGTGTATCTGCGGGCGGTACGCGCTGCTGCTGCGCGTCAGGGTGCCGAGAAACAGGTCAGTCGGCGGCCCGCACTGTGTGCGCGCCACCACCAGATGTTTCGTCGAGCAGTCATGGTTTGGGATTCTACACCATCGTCCCCGGCTGGTGTGGTTTGGGGCACGCCGCCGTATCCCGCCCCCACCCGGCGGGCCGGGAATCCCCCGCCAACGCCTGCGCGATGAGGGCTTCGAAGCGCGGCTTCATCGGTGGCAACTGGTCCACGGGGACGAAACGCGCCACGGTGGATTCGTCGTCGCCGACGGCGGGCTGTTGCGCCGGGTCGACGAGCCGTGCGACGAAGGCGGTGTCCATGTACACGCAGCGGTCCCCGTTGCCGTACTGCACTTCGTCGGTTGCCTGCACGCGGAGCAGCCGGGTGACCTCAATGTCGACGCAGGCTTCTTCCCGCGCCTCCCGGCGGGCCGCCTCATCGGGCTGTTCCCCGGGGTCCGGGATGCCCGTGATCGGGGTGAAGGAGCCATCGTCGGCCCGCTGCACGAGCAGCAGCTCGGGGCCGCTTTCGCCCTGACGGAACACGAGTGCTGTGACCCCGGGCAGCCACAGCAGGTCGTGGCCGATGCGGGTGCGCAGATCAGTGATGAATGGTGGCGTTGCCATGGGGCCTCCAGCGCCGGTGGGACGGGGATGTTGACGCCCGCGCCGGGGAACACCACAGACGACACGAACGACAAGACAAAGAAAGAAACAACAAAGAAAAGATGGGAGAGGAAGAAAGAACACGCACACAACCACGCAGGCGGCGCGCTCTCCCCCACCAGCGTAACCCTCCCCACGCCCGCTGGCGCCCAGTGCGAGCAAAGAAAAAACCGCCTGCCCCTGTCCGGCCCTGGTGGGCTGACGGTGGGGCAGGCGGGAGATGGCCGCGAGCAGATTGCGGTCGTGCGGGGTGGTGCCCCGCGCGGTGGCTAGTCCTGCTGGGTGGCTGCGCGCTGCAGGGCGTCGAGGTCCACGCCCTTCGCGGCGAAGGCGGCGTCGCCGCCCTCGCAGGAGCCGTTGAGGGCGCAGGACCCGCAGCCGCCGGTCACGCCGCAATCCTTGGAGGGATCGTCCTCCTCGCAGGCGCCGGCAGCGGTGTCGGCCGGGGTGCAGCCAGCCGGGGTGCACATCTCCACACCGGTGTCCATGCCGGCGGGTGCCTGCAGGTGCGCTGCGGCGGCCAGCAGGGCGGCGTTGTCCACCGACACCTTGGGCGCCGCGTCGGCGGCATCCGCGGGAGTCTCGGCACTCGGGGCCTGCTCCGCCGGGGTGGTGGAAGGCTTGTTCTTCTCCGAGGCGTCAATGAGCGCCACCGCGTTGGCGGCCATGCCGGCACCCATACCGACGAACACCAGCCAGGCGAGCACACCCACCATGACGAGCAGCAGCATCCAGCCCCGGGCGGTGAACCCGAGGACGCCGGCGAAGAGCAGGGCCACGCCGGCGGCGGTCCACAGCGGGCCGGCGATGCGGTGAGTCAGGACCCACATCTCCTCGGAGGAGCGGGCCTCCGGGATGCGGATGCCGATGATGTTGTTGCCGGGGAGTTTGCCGGTCCAGGCGAGGATGCCGACGACGAGCTGGATTGCGGCGAGCACCAACAACACAGAGGCCAAAATAGTCATACTGGCCAGTCTAAACCCCGGGTCAAATGGTGCCCGGGAGGTCCGCAACCTTTGCCGTGGAGCCCGACGCGCGGGCACCCACAGTGCGTCGAGTGGGTCCCGACACCTGGTGGCCCACCTTCCCGCCCGTGAGGCGCGGGCGTGTGGAAGCAGCGTGGTGACACGCAGCAGATGTGCGGCACGTGTGCGCTGGCTGAGGGGCCGATGTGTGCCCCCTGAGAGCCCCCGCACCCGGCGGCGGGGCTTGGGGGTGGGGTTTGTGGGTGCCACCTGGGGCGATGTTTTCTTATCAGTCCGGTACGCTACACACAGGCGACCGACGACATCAGACGTCTGTGTGGATGTGTGGTGTGCGTGGTCGCTGGGAGTGTCCCCGCGTGACCTAGTCTTCCGCGTGGCCGCCACGTGCGCGTCAGTGCGCGTGGGTGGTGCCGCTGGGGTGGGTGTGTGGGGCGCTGGGTTGCCACCACCCGTGCTGGGGCGGTGCGTGACCCCTGCCCCGGCATCCGCCGGTTGTTGTCCCCACCGCTACCCACACGAAAGAGAACAACCATGGACGTGAAACGTCTCACCGGTTCGTTGCTGTTCAAGATTGTGGTGGCGATCATCCTCGGCATCATCTCCTCCCTGTTCTTCCCGGAGAACCTCGCCCGAGTCTTCGTCACCTTCAACAGCTTCTTCGGCAACTTCCTGGGATTCTTCATCCCAGTGCTGATCTTTGCCCTGATTACTCCCGCGATCGCCGGCCTTGGCCGGGGTGCCGGCAAGTGGCTCGCCGTCACGACGGGCATCGCGTACGCCTCGACGATTTTCTCCGGCCTGCTGGCCTTCGGTGCGGCCCGCCTGCTGTACCCGAAGCTGCTCGCCGGCCAGGACATGGTCATCGCGAAGGATGTTGATAACGGCGCGCTGAGCCCCTACTTCAACATTGAGATGCCGCCGCCGATGGGTGTGATGACGGCACTGCTGCTGGCGTTCACCATTGGTGTGGCGATGACGTCGGTGAAGTCCGACACCCTGTACGCGGGTGTGCGCGATCTGGAGCGTGTCATCATGCGCGTCATTGCGAAGTTCATCATCCCGCTGCTGCCGCTGTTCATCTACGGCATGTTCCTGTCGATGGGCATGAACGGCAACCTCACCGACACGCTGTCGGCCTTCGCGAAGGTGCTCCTCGTGGCCGTCGTGATGACGGTGGTGCTGCTGGCGATCCAGTTCCTCCTGGCGGGCTCGATTGCCGGCCGGAACCCGCTGACCGCGCTGAAGAACATGCTGCCCGCCTACGTCACCGCACTCGGCACGAGCTCCTCGGCGGCGTCCATCCCGGTGACCTACGAGTGCGCCAAGAAGAACGGCGTGTCCCCCACCGTTGCGGGCTTCACGATCCCCCTGTGTGCGACGACGCACCTGTCCGGCTCCATGATGAAGATTGCCCTGTTCGCTTTCGCCATCATGTACATGACCGACCAGCCGCTGTCCTTCGGTATGGCGCTCGGCTTCATCCTCATGCTGGGCGTGACGATGGTGGCGGCACCGGGCGTGCCCGGTGGCGCCATCATGGCGGCCACGGGTCTGCTGGCCGCGAACCTGGGCTTCACCGACGACATGGTGGCCCTCATGATCGCCGCCTACATTGCGATTGACTCCTTCGGTACCGCCTGCAACGTCACCGGCGACGGTGCAATTGCTCTCGTGGTGAACAAGCTGACCAAGGGTCAGATCAGCCGCGCGGAGCTTGAGGAGCCGCCGATGGGCTACGAGATTGAGCCCATTGAGGAAGACGTGGACACCACCGTCACCACCTAGCGTGACGCTCTGCCGCACTGAATGTGTGGCTCTTCTCCCCGCCGGAGGGCACCTGCCCCCGGCGGGTTTTTTCATACCCACCCCGCCCCGCCTCGTGCGCGTGCGTGGCAGGGTGGGGCAGTCGCGACGCCAGGATGTCGCGATGCCGGCGAACGTGACACCGGCGCATGGGGGTGCGGGAATTAGCGGTAACCACGAAGGTGAAGCTGCGGCGATGTTTCACGTGAAACATCCGCGCCGAGAGTCGCCCTGCAGCCGCATGGCGAGGCGCCGAGGCGTCGAGTGAACGCCGACAAGCATGCGACCACATGAGTCGGCAAGGCCGGCGAGGGCGCCAAGCGTGGCACGTTGCGATCGTGCCGAAGAGGCGGACTGTGGCGGGCACGCCCGGAGGTGCCGCACCCCTTCCCTCACGCCCAAAGAGGACTGAGCCGGTCGACGTGCTCGCCTTGAGCTCGCGCTATGAGCCGGTCGTTCCCACTGCGCGGGCGCGCCGGGCGATGCGAATGTGGGGCGCACGGGCGTCCGTCGGGAGGTCTCGCGTGCCGCGCATCGGCGTGTGCCAGGGTGCGTGCGGGGGAGCGATCTGGGCTGTGGTGGACAGTGGTGCCCACAGCTGGCAGTCTGGCGGGCATGTGGTTGGAATACCCCGAGATCACTCCCCCGTCCCGCCTCCGCCTGTGGGCGCTCCAGCACCCCCGCGCGCGCCGCACCCTCCTGGTGGCCCCGTGGGTGGGGATCACAGCGGCCGCGGTGTCCCTGGCGTGGACCCTCACCGAGGGTGGCGTCCACCGGTCCTACCTGTGGGCTGAGGTGCCGCACCCTCCTGTGGCTGTGGCGGTGTTGGTGCTGGGTGCGATCTGTGGGGTCGTGGGCGTCGCGCTGGATGCTGCGTGTGCAGAGGAACCGATGCGCAAGGTTGTCTGGTCGACGTTGGTATGCGGGATGATGGGCTACCTGATTGCCTGCTGCATGGGCCTGCTGGGGTTGTCGCTCGGCATTGTGTTGCTGGTGGTCTTAGGGTCCGCGCTGCCCGTGGTGGAGCTACTGAGTGAAGAGTCTTAAGTCCATCGTCGAACATGATGGTCCTGTACTGCCATCACTCATACACGCGGGATGTGGTCTAGTGTGTGGATGAATTCGCCGCGTCTCATGTGGGGATGCGGTGCACCCCATCGTGGAGCTTGACACTGTATGTCCTGTGGCAATACAGGTGGTGAGTATGTGTGATCAGCAGCCCAGTCTCAATCGCCGCCGCCTATAGAGCGGCAGACACTCGAGCAATGTGTGGAACAATGACGTGGTGAGGCTGACGTGCGATCGGTGAAGAGAGATCGCTGACGTCCACCAACCAGGATCGGGGAGGAAGAAATGTCAGGTGTTGCCACAGGCCGAAGCCCGTACACGCCGGGGCGTGCGACGGCCACCATTGTTGGTCGTGCGTCCGAGCTGGATCGCGCCCGGAAAGAGATGAGCTTCATTGCGGCGGGAGCGCCGAGCCTGCGGCCGCAGTTCTTCCTGGGGCCTCGTGGTGTGGGCAAGACCTCCGTGCTTATGGCCCTGCAGGAGACTGCGGAGGAGATGAACTTTGTGACTGCCTGGGTTCAGGCGGGAGAAGCGGATCTCGTGGTCCAGCTGGCGGAGGCGCTGAGCCCTGCGGATGGTGGCCCCGCACCGGTGAACCGTGGGGCTCGTGCATCTAGCGGGCCGGGCCGTTCGCGCAGCCGTACGGTGAAGGATCTCTTCGTGTCGGCTGCGCGTGCGGCGACAGGGGCGGGGGCGGCAGGTGTGATCGTCTTCGTTGACGACGTTCACCACGCGGATGCCGAAGGCCTTGCGGCCTTCGCGACGGCGGTGCAGCTCATCCAGTCGGAACACCCGGACCTTCCCCTCGGGATCTTCTGCGCGGGACTGTCTTGTGCGCTGGATGTGGTCACTGAGGTTGCTCCGTACGCGGAGCGCTTCCAGTACGACGAGATCGCCTACCTCGATGACGCGCATGCCCGGGACGTGTTGTTGCAGCCGGCGGCGCGTTGGAACGTTGGCTGGTCGGACGACGCCCTGGATGAGGCGGTGCAGGTCTGTGGCGGATTCCCTCCTTTCCTGCACCTGCTTGGTGAGGAGGTGTGGACAGCCGCCACCTGTGCCGGTGGCGCGACCATCACGCGTGACGATGTGCAGGCCGGCCGGGTTGCGTTCGACGCGGCACGTCACGACTTCTTCCGCGCGTGCTGGAGCGAAGCGTCAGATGATGAGCGCGACATGCTGGGGGCGCTGGCGATGGCGCTGGCGGTGTCGGGGGAGCCGTGGGTGCGAGTGCGGGATCTTGCGGCGAACTTGAGTACCGCCACGACCGCGCTCGGTGTGACGCGCCAGCGACTCATCGACAAGGGCCTCGTGGAATCCCCCGCCCGTGGGTGTCTTGCCTTCACTCTTCCCGGGTTCGCAGAGTTCGTTCACGGCGTGGAAGGCGACCTGTAGCCGATAATTCTGTGGGGTAACCGCGGACCCTGCTTGTTATACGTTGTTATAGATCGCCGATGTATAACAACGTATAACAAGCTCGCCGCCCTGGAGTGACCTCGTTTTTCGGCCCGGGCGACGCGAGATGCCGCACCCGCGAGCGCCACGGGCGCTCTCGCGGGGTGGTTGAGGTGCACCGCAGTGTGGTGGGGTCGCGCGGGGTCGCGCTCCGGCGGTTGCCTCGGCGGCTGAGTGGGGAAAGAGGCGTGGCGGGGGGATCGGGTGGCCTGCCGGATGCGCAGCGTGGGCGGCTATGCTGTATCCCCATGAGCACGAGCGTCGAAACTCCCACCCACCGTTATTCCCCCCAACTCGCCAGCGAGATCGAGAAGCGCTGGCAGAGCTTCTGGATCGACAATGGCGTGTTTAATGCGCCGAACCCGAGCGGCGAGCTCGCGGAGGTCAACCCCTTCGTGCCGGATGCTGTGGAGCGCACGAAGCTGTTCGTGCAGGACATGTTCCCCTTCCCCTCCGGGGCGGGCCTGCACGTGGGCCACCCGCTGGGCTACATCGCGACGGACGTGTTTGCCCGCTACCACCGCCTGCGGGGCAAGAACGTGCTGCACACCTTGGGCTATGACGCGTTTGGTCTGCCGGCGGAGCAGTACGCGATCCAGACGGGTACGCACCCGCGGATCAAGACCCAGGAATCCATCGACAACATGGAGCGCCAGCTCGGCCGCCTGGGCTTGGGCCACGATCGTCGCCGTGTGGTGGCGACGACGGATCGGGAGTTCTACAAGTGGACGCAGTGGATCTTCCTGCAGATCTTTAACTCCTACTTCTGTGTGGAGGAGCAGAAGGCGAAGCCGATCGCCGACCTGGTGGCCCGCCTGGAGGCGGGCGAGGTGCCGGGCCACGAGGATTACCCCTCCTTGGATGCGGTCGCCCAGGCGGAGGTCGTTGATAGCTTCCGGCTGGTGTACCGCTCGAATTCGGTGGTGAACTGGTGCCCGGGCTTGGGCACGGTGCTGGCGAACGAGGAGGTGACCGCGGATGGTAAGTCGGAGCGCGGTAACTTCCCCGTGTTCCGCAAGAACCTCTCGCAGTGGATGATGCGCATTACTGCCTACGCGGATCGTCTCATTGATGATCTGGATGTGTTGGATTGGCCGGAGAAGGTCAAGTCGATGCAGCGGAACTGGATTGGTCGTTCCCAGGGCGCGGAGGTCGACTTCGCGGTGCCGGCCGCTGATGGTGCCGCGGAGACCATCACCGTGTTCACCACCCGCCCCGACACTCTCTTCGGCGCGTCCTATGTGACGCTCGCCCCGGAGCACGAGCTCGTCGACCGCCTGGTGGGGGATGCCCCGTACGCGGCGGATGTGGATTCCCGCTGGACGTTCGGCGAGTCGTCCCCGGCGGCCGCGGTGGCGGCGTACCGGGCGGCGATTGCGGCGAAGTCCGACCTGGAGCGCCAGGAGAACAAGGACAAGACCGGTGTGTTCTTGGGTGTGTACGCCACGAACCCGGTCAATGGGGCCCAGGTGCCGGTGTTTGTGGCCGACTATGTGCTCACCGGCTACGGCACGGGCGCGATCATGGCGGTGCCGGCCCACGACTCCCGCGACTACGACTTTGCCCGCGAGTTCGGGCTGCCGCTGCTACAGGTCGTCGCCGGCGGCAATCTGGAGGAGGAAGCCCACACGGAGGACGGCCCGGCCATCAACTCCGCGAACGGCGACGGCCTCGACATCAACGGCATGACCCGTGAGGCGGCGAAGGCCGCCACCATCGAGTGGCTGCAGGCCCAGGGCCTGGGCACCGCGAAGATCCAGTACAAGCTGCGCGATTGGCTCTTTGCCCGCCAGCGCTACTGGGGCGAGCCTTTCCCCATCGTCTACGACGAGAATGGGGTGGCGCACGCCCTCCCGGAGAGCATGCTCCCCATCGAGCTGCCGGAGGTCGACGACTACAAGCCGGTGTCCTTCGACCCGAACGATGCGGATTCCTCCCCCCAGCCGCCGCTGGCGAAGGCCACCGACTGGGTCACGGTGGAGCTCGACCTGGGTGACGGGCCGCGCACCTACACCCGCGACACGAACGTCATGCCGCAGTGGGCCGGTTCCTCCTGGTACCAGCTGCGCTACATTGACCCCCGCAACCACGAGCAGTTCTGCGCCCTCGACAACGAGGCCTACTGGTCCGGCCCGCAGGCCGATAACCCCGCCGACCCCGGCGGCGTGGACCTGTACGTCGGTGGCGTGGAGCACGCCGTCCTGCACCTGCTCTACTCCCGTTTCTGGCACAAGGTGCTCTTCGACCTGGGCTACGTGACCTCCCGGGAGCCGTACCGCCGCCTGTTCAACCAGGGCTACATTCAGGCGTTCGCCTACACCGATGCCCGCGGCATCTACGTGCCGGCCGCCGAGGTGGAGGAACGCGACGGGAAGTTCTACTACCAGGGTGAGGAAGTCACCCAGGAGTACGGCAAGATGGGCAAGAGCCTGAAGAACTCCGTCAGCCCCGACGAGATCTGCGACGACTACGGTGCGGACACGCTGCGCGTGTACGAGATGGCGATGGGCCCCCTGGACACCTCCCGCCCGTGGGCGACGAAGGACGTGGTGGGTGCGCAGCGCTTCCTGCAGCGCACCTGGCGCCTCGTCGTCGACGAGGATTCCGGTGCGGTGCGCCTCACCGATGCCGCCCTCACGGAGGAAGACACCAAGCAGCTGCACCGCACCATCGCCGGTGTGACCGACGACTACGAGAACCTGCGCCTGAACACGGTGGTGGCGAAGCTCATCGAGTACGTCAACTACCTCACCAAGACGTACCCGCAGGGCGCACCGGTGGCCGCCGTGGAGCCCCTGGTGGTCATGCTCGCGCCGGTGGCGCCGCACATCGCCGAGGAACTGTGGCGTCGCCTCGGCCACGAGGGCACCATCGCCTACGTCGACTTCCCCACCTTCGATGAGAAGTGGCTTGTCGACGACACCATTGAGCTGCCCGTGCAGGTCAATGGCAAGGTGCGTGCCCGCATCCAGGTCGCGGTCGACGCCGCTCAGGATGATGTGGTCGCCCAGGCTGTGGCCGCCGTGCCCACCCACGTGGAGGGCAAGACCATCGTCAAGCAGATCGTGGTCCCGGGCCGCATGGTCAACCTCGTCGTGAAGTAACCACCCCACCCGGGCCGGGCCCACGGGCTCGCCCGATCTCCTCGCACCCCGCCACCCCCGCACACTCCACCCCACCCCACCGATGTGGGGCCGGGTGTGCGGGACGTGTGCGGGGTGCTTCTGCGTTGTGCCCCAAGTCCGGCGCACCGCGCCGCGGGCGCACGCCTGCGTGGGCGTGCGCGCAGGTGGAGTGTGGCGGATGTTGCCAGTGTTTTCCCAACTGGCTTTCAAGCAGGGCCAATCTTGTGCAGTAGGGTGGGGACGCATGACCTACCGACGCCGCCTCCAACCCCGCCCCCTGCTCACTGTGGCGCTGTTCGCCTGGGGTGCGGTTGTGGTGGCGTTGACGATGCTCAAGGCCTACTACCAGATCGGCTACCTGTGGAACCCGGCGGCCCACCACCACCGGGGCCTGTACCTGTTGCCCTTCAGCCAGCTGCTCCGGGCGAAGAGTATCTTCGGCCCCGTCTTCGACGCGGTGGGCAACGTGGCGTTGTTCATCCCCGTCGGGTTGCTGTTGGCGATGCTGTGGCAGGGGATGCCGCGGCTGCTGCGCAGGGTGGCGCTGGCGGGCTTCCTCGGGTCTGTGTCTATCGAGGTGGCACAGTATCTGTTCGCGTTGGGGTACTCCGACATCGACGACGTCATCCTCAACACCGTGGGTGCGACCGTGGGTGGGCAGGTGGCGATGCGGGTGAAGCGGTGGCTGCAGCGGCTGTTCGTGTGGGGCATCCTCGCCGCCTCTGCGGTGTTTGGGGTGCTGGTGCACTTAGGCCCCAGCCTGGGTGACCCCGCGAAGGTAGTGGGCTGAGCACACCCCACACCACCGACATCCCCCACCGCAGCCGCCCGACGGTTGTGCTGGGGGTTGTCTTTTGTCCGGGCACCGGCTGCGGTGCGTGCGTCCGATGCCCGCACCGTATGGACGCACCATATGCCCGCAGCTCCTGTGCCCGCGCGCCCCCGCCCGCCGCCTCACGTGCCGCGGGCGGGGGGCTTAGTCGGTTTGGCAGCCGGGGCAGTAGAACAGGTTGCGGCCTTCGAAGGGGCGCAGTGCGATCTCTGCGCCGCAGACGTAGCAGGGCTGCCCGGCACGCCGGTAGACGTACACCTCTCCCCCGTGGTCGTCTTTCCGGGGTGCCCGCCCCATCGCCTCAGGGGTGTGTTCCTCATCGACGGTGTCGATGCGGCCGCGCTGCACACCCACATCCATGAGCCCCACGAGGTCGTCCCACACCTCCCGCCAGCGGCCCTCGTCGAGCTCCTTCCCCGGCGTCATGGGGTCGATGTGGTGCCGGAAGAGGACCTCTGCCCGGTAGATGTTGCCCACCCCGGCGAACAGGGCCTGGTCCATGAGCAACGAGGCCACCGGTTTGCGGCTGCGGCGGGCCCGGGTAAGGACCGCCGTGGGGTCCTCCCCCGGGATGAGCGGATCGGCGCCCAGCTTGGCGCGCGCCGTATCGAACTCCACGTCACTGATGAGCCGGCACCATTGCGGCCCCCGCAGGTGGGCGGCGCACTCCGGGGTGGCGAGCCGCAGCCGGATCTGCCCGTGGGTGTCCAGTGGTTCCTCGAGGCGGAACGTGCCGATGAGCCCTAAGTGGATGTGCACGATGGCGGTGGCCTCCACGGGGTGGGCCTGGGTGGCGTCGGTGTCCGGGTGGTTGCCCGCACCGGCCACGAGGGCCGGCTGCCCCGGGGCCACGCCCGCGGCTGCGAGGGCTTCCGGGGTGGCGAAGTGGAGAAACAGTTGCTTGCCGTGCGCCTGGGCGGCGGCCAGCCGCAGCCCCTGGAGGCCGTCCGTGTCGAAGCGTCCCTGCGGGGAGGAGATGACCAGCGGCCGGTTGGCGAACGCCCCGTTCACATCCCGGGCCAGGCGGTGAAGTACGTGTCCTTCAGGCATGCGCCTAATATTAGGCCCGTGGCTGTCAACAAGATTCTCCTGTACTACGTGTTCACTCCCCTGGCCGACCCGGAGGCGATCCGGCTGTGGCAGCGGGACCTGTGCCGCTCCTTGGGGCTGACTGGCCGCATCCTCATTAGCGAGCACGGCATCAACGGCACCGTCGGCGGTGACCTGGAGGCCTGCAAGAAGTACGCCCGCATCACCCGCGAATACCCCGGCTTCAAAAAGATGGAGTTCAAGTGGTCGGAGGGCACCGGCAACGACTTCCCGAAGCTGTCGGTGAAGGTCCGCAAGGAGATCGTGGCGTTCGGCGCGGCCGATGAGCTCAAAGTCGATGCCGACGGCGTCATTGGCGGCGGCGTGCACCTGAAGCCGGAGGAGGTCAACGCACTCGTGGCGTCCCGCCCGGATGCGGTGTTCTTCGATGGGCGCAACGCCATGGAGGCGCAGATCGGCAAGTTCAAGGACGCCATCGTGCCGGACGTGCGCACCACCCACGACTTCATCCAAGAGATCGAGTCCGGTAAGTACGACGACCTGAAGGATAAGCCGGTCATCACCTACTGCACGGGTGGTATCCGCTGCGAGATCCTGTCCTCCCTCATGAAGAACCGTGGCTTCAAGGAGGTCTACCAGATCGATGGTGGCATCGTCCGCTACGGGGAGAAGTACGGCAACAAGGGCCTGTGGCAGGGCTCCTTGTACGTCTTCGACAAGCGCATGCACATGGAGTTCGGCGACGACGAGAACTACACCCAGCTGGGCCACTGTGTGAACTGTGGGCAGGACACCAACAAGTTCGAGCACTGCATCAACGAGGACAACTGCCGCGACCTGGTGCTCATGTGCGCTGATTGCTACGCCAACCCGGCGACCCGCCACTGCGGCAAGCCGGAGTGCGTGGAGGTCGCCCGCGCCGCCGCAGCGGCCGACACCCAGGCGCATACCTCGGCATAGCGCCCCCGCCAACCACGAGGGATTCCCCTCACTCTGTCTGGCGGCACACGCCGCAGACACCGGGCCCCACGCTCCCCAGTATCGGGTGTGCGTGGGGGCCGTGGCGTGCAGGGTGACGTGCCCACACGTGTGGACGCCGTGGGTCGCGATGACAGCAGGGGCGCACGCGGCTGCCTGCGCGCGGCACCGAACTGGGGCTCAGGAGGTCAGCGCCCCTGAGGCGAGGATGCCGTCCGGGGGTGGGGCTAGAAAAGCGCCTGCGGCTGTTAAGGGCGCTGCATCCACACGTCCTGCTGCGGCAGCCGCCGCCAGAACCACCAGCACACCACCAGCGTTGCCGCCATCATGAGCAGCCGGCCCACAGTGCCACCCAGCAGCAACACCAGCATGACGGCGATGAAGGCGGCGCACACAGCCACATAGCGGCGGCTGGGGTGGCGGGACACCTGGTAGCCGATAAGGACCAGGCTCATAGCCAAGGTGATGCCGAACGGGAGGTAGAGCCCCAGCCCATCGATGTCCGGGTTGTGCTGCTGCGTGTTCGACAACGTGACGAAGGCAGCGCCGGCGAGGACGAAGGGCATCGCCGCCGCCGCGACGGTGGCGAAGGTCTGCGTCGTGCCCGTCGGCGCCTCGCGAGGCAGCGTGGCGCGCGGGGAGCGAGGGGTGTCGTTCATGGGAACTCCTTCTACGCACGGCGCCGGGGATCGTGGCGCGAGGGCCACCGGGATCCTGCGGCGGTTCGGCCCGCCCTGCGCGCCCTACCGTGCGCTGGGGTGCTCCCCGGGCGGAGGAGCAACCCTCTGCGTGCGGGCGAGGAACAGGGGCGGGTGGGGCTTGTGCTGCCCAGCCTAGCGAGAATCCCACCACCGCGGGCGCGTGGTGCGCGGGCACCGTCACGGTGCCCGCAGGGCGCCGCCGCAGCACGCAGATGCTGAGAACCTCAAGCGCCCCCCGAGGCAGGAGACCCCCTTGTACAAGCCACCGCCCACCCAGGCTGTGGAGCCTGACCCCCGGGGAGGTGACCCCTGTCGACGCACCGCGTGTGATGCCGCCGCGGCGGGGTGTGCGCGTGCTACTTCTGCCCCAGGATCGCGATGGTGCCCGTCGACGTCATCCACAACAGGAAGAACGGCATGAGGAACCACATGCTCGCCAACCACGGCCGCCAGCGCACCCCCTGCCTCCACGTCCAGTACGTCAAAAACGACGAACCCAACACACCCCCCAGTGCCACACAGCCAGGGATGACGGGGAAGAGGATCTCAAACGTGCGGGAACACAACCAGGACGACACGCCCGCATCGCACAGCGGGCCGCCAGCAGCCCTGCTCGTGAGCGCCACGGCGAACGCCACAATGCCCGTCAGCACCGGGATGGCCACGCAGTACAGGATGGCCATCCGGGTGGAGTTTTCGTTGCGCTCCAGGCGGGCGAGGGGATCGTCGACGAAGTCGAGTTCCCGGCGCAGGTGCTCGGGGAAGTCCTCGTCCGTGGCCCAGGGGTCGTTCTCCGGGTGCCAGTGCGGCAAAGACTGATTGCTCGTCAATTCGGACACCTCCACAACATCGCCCCACCGTGGCGGATGAGCACACCCGCCATCGGGGGCAGGGCAGCCAGCACACAGGGGACTGGGGAACACAGAGTAGGACGGGGATTGAAGAAGAACATTGAAAAAGAACACGGCAGGAAACAACAGCACCACATCTGTGGGCGCGCGCCGCCACAGACGGCCATCGTGCGGCTACTGCCACTGTCCTTATTCCAGGCTAGCCCCGCAGCACGCGAATGCCACACGGCCACCCCCATCCTATCCCCCACGGGGTATTGCACCCGCGTGGGGGTGGGGGCACTTGGGGGCGATATACGCGCCGTTGGAAGCAAACAAACACACCATGGCTGCAGGGCGTCAATAAGCGGTGCCGCGGCGGGCGCGCCGGGCTGCGGGTTGTGGAGATATGCCGACGCCCCGACACGCACAGGGGCGCGCCGGGGCGGATGAATGCGAGGAGAGTGCGGCCTAGCGACGGTTGGCGAACGCGGCGGCGGAGTAGTCCTCCGCCAGCTTCTTAATCACCGGCACCATCTGCTCAGCGATGGCGAGATCCTTCTCGTCCAGGGTCTCCAGCATGCGGGCCAGGTGCTTGGTGCGCTCCTCGCCGACGCGGGCCAGCTCCTGCTTGCCCTTACCGGTCAACTGGACGCGCACACCACGACGATCGGAGATGTCGCGGAGGCGCTCAATCATGCCGCGCTCCTCGAGCTGGTGCAGAGCGTTGGATGCGGTGGGCATCCGGATGCCCTCCTCGCGGGCCACGTCGCTAATGCGCGATGCGCCGTTTTCGGCGAGGCGGGTCATGATGGTCAGCTGCGGGCCGGTGAGGTCCGACTGGCTGGCCATGCGGAAGTAGGTCACGTAAAGCTTCGTCATCGACGGCCGAATCTCGGCTGCAATGTCCTCAGGAGTCGCTGTCATGGCATGAATTGTATCGTTTTGCCAGCCCACATAGCTAGTCGAGGGGCAGAAAAAAGGCGGGAAGTTAGTAAAACCACAGCCTGTGGGCCTGTTAGCCAAATGCCACAAACCTGCTACCGGGCGGCGAGCGAGCACTGTGAGGGCTGCGAACCACGCCACATGTGCCGCGTGATTGCGCAGGTCGCTCGGGGCTGTGTTGCGTTCACCCTAAGGGGTGGCGCGTTGAATATTTGCCGGTCTATTCAATGGGTTGCAATAGGTCATGGCTAAAGTCATCCGCGTGTGCGCTGTGAGCGAACGGGCCGAATTCGCGCCCGCGAATTAATCGTAGTACCAACGGGTTCTCACCCGCCTGGAGGGGGTGGGGGGTATTGCTCGCCAAATAGTATGCAGGCACGCGAATCGCGACGCTGCAGCCTGCCGATCCTTTGCCCCATCCGGGATTGACGGGCTGGGCTTCGCGGGATAGTTTCACGCTGCCGCTGGCGTGGGGTCAGAGGCGGCCTCGGCGCAGGTCAACGCCCATGCTGGGTTGGCTGACGGGACGCCTGTGTCGGCTCCGACGGACATGTCACGGATATTGGCTTCGCGGGAAAAGGGGCCGGAATTCGGGCGGCAAAAAATGCCGAAAAAATACGACACTCCGCACTCGCGTTGGGGAACCTCCGCACGGGCGACAGTGAATGTGCTGCTCAGGGGCGTGTGCGGCGTGCGGATACCCCTCCCCGCAATGGGTATCACTTGGGCTTGCCCCCGCCCTGCTCGCGGGGGCATCTGCCCGGCAAAGCCCCGAAGCTCGCAGCCCTCTGTCCTCTTGCAGCTGTGAATGTGTGGCTGCGTGGTCCGCTTCCACTCCCCTGCTGCCCGGCGTGCAGACGTCGCAGGCTACCCACCACGAGCGTGGCACGGTCGCTGACCGTGATCCGGACGTGAAAGGCTCCGGGCGGCGGGCATCCCGGAGGTGCGAACGGTCGGTTCCGTGGTGGGTTGCTGCGATGGTGGTTGTCGCGTGAGCTTCGCGTTGCTGTCGCGCGTGTGAATGGGGAATCCCTCACGTCGGCGATTTCTCTCGCGGCAGCGAGGGGTCTCACGCGCCCCGATCCTCATGTCCTCTCGTGGGTCCTGAGGGTCAAGTCCTGAGTGTGCTCTGCCGGTTGGTCGGCCAGTGATGGGCGTGGCCGGTGCGGGGCTTGCGAAGGTGGGAACCGGTCCATGGGCCGCGTTCCCGCGCTTGGCGGACGTGGTGTGGCGGGCGCGCAGTCGGCGAAACTCTTGATGTCGAGGCGTGACCCTCAGAGGTTCTTGAGAAGCAATTGAACGCTGGTGAAGTGACCTGACTTGTGTGTGGCGCAGTGTGCTGACCTGCAGGAACGACAAGTTGTGGGTGCCAATCCGGCCGACCTGTGCAACTGTGGTTGATCACGCGCTGCGGGCGGGTCGGAACACTGGTATGACTGACGTGGTGGAAATCAACTATGAGTGGCAGCGAAGGAACACCATCCGCCTCTACCGGGAGGGTGCCCTGCGGCGCGATGACCTGTGTGACGCGGACCCGCTACTCATCACGGCGAGCGAGTACCACGGCCAACCGGCCGCCTACCCTTGCCCGATCTGTGGCAGCCTCAGTTTGCGCACCGTGTCGTGGGTTTACGGCGACAACATCAAGGGGGCCTCGGGGTCGGCGCGTTCCGCAGAAGAACGGCAGCGCCTCGCAGCGGATGGGAGTATCTTCACCACCCACGTCGTGGAGGTGTGCCCGGAGTGTCGGTGGAATCATTTGCTGCGGGCGACGACGCCGGACGATTCCCGCCCCGCCGGCACGGTGCCCGCGCCGGCGCACAAGGTGCAAGCCCAGCACGAGATGATGGACGACGGCCAGCAGCCGGTGGGCGGGAACGGCAGTGAGCGCAGTGCGGGCAGCGCCGACGGCGAAAGAGACGACGGAAGTGCTGACACGACTGCCGCGGCCAACGATCCGGCGACGGCCGACACCGACGAGGCCTCCACCAACGCGGCAGTGACGCCTGTGCCTTCTCCCCTGGCACCTCCCACTCCTTTCGACGACTAGGCAGCCGACACCCATGGGTGTGGTGTGAAACTGCGGCACGCGCACCCGGCATGGTGCCTGGCAGTCTCCTCGGCTCCGCTGTGCGGCAATCTTCCCCCACGCTGCGTGGCAGCCGCGCTCCACGCACGCCCCCACCCCATGACGCACTGCACCCCGCGAGAAGGCTTCCTCGCGGGGTGCAGTACTTTGCCTGCCGCAGGCAACTGCGGCAGTGGGGGTAGAAAAATTACATCTTCACCGGAACAACGGTGCGGGACTCGGTCGGCAGCGGGATCGACACGGTGCGCTTCCCGCTGAACAGGCCGTTGCACTCGACGGTGATCTTCTGCTCACCGGTCTCCCCGGCACCGGGGTTGTCGAAGGTGTAGATACCGTCGCTGTTGGTGTAGCGGGCGACCTCGCGGGTATCCCAGGACGCGGTGACGGCGCAGCCCTTGGCCGGCATGCCGAGGGTGTTGGTCACGACGACGTGGACGCCGTCCTTCTTCGGCGGCTCAGCGTCGGAGGACGCGGAGCTACCAGCGCCACCGGTGGCGAGGGCGGCAACGAGGGCGATGACGCCCACCAGGCCGCCGACGAGGGCGAGCAGCTGCTGCGGGATCTGCGGGAGAGGGGGAAGAGCGGGCATGAGGAGACCTCCTGAAAAAAGATGTGCGGATTGGCAGGATGCCTGATACTCCCCACCGCGTCATCCACCGCGAGTGGGTTTCGCTGCCGGGAGTGCTGCCGACTGTACACATCTGTTGCCGGGGGGAAGTGGCCGACTGCACAAATGCTGCCAGTCTACCCCCGTTCGGACTGGGACGCCGCCGGCAATCGGCGCGGAAAATCTGCCGCTGGCCTGGCGAAATGGGTGGCCCGCGGTGGGAGCTTATGGCGGCGATGTATGGGGTAGCCCGCACAGCCCTTGAGCCACGGATGCGGCGGCTTTGTGGGCCGGCATCGCGTGGCCCCCTATGAATATGTTGTGTGCTGACGGGTCTACGCACAGCGCCAAGTGCCTGCCCTGGCCGAGCGCATAGTCGCGGCCGCAGGCGTGGTTGCCGGCGCCGGATCCGGCATCAGCACGTACGCCGACGAGTGCCTTGCCGCGTGGGCGGCCGGCGACACACAAAAACACACGACCCCCTCGCAGATACCGGCCCGACATGGTGTCGGTGGCTTCCGCTAGGGGGTCGTGTGAGTGCTGTTGTCATGTGGCCACACCACGGATGGATGGTGGGCCGCCGTCGCAGTGCCTATCGTTTAGGCAGCGACGACCTCAAAGTTCACGTGAGCTGCAATGTTGTCGTGCAGCTGGACGTCTACCTGGTACTTACCGGTGCTCTTGACGTGGCCCTTCTTCAGGGCGACGGTGCGCTTGTCAAGAACGGGACCGCCGGCTGCCTTGATGGCGGCGACGACATCGTCAGCCGTCACGGAGCCGAACAGCTTGCCAGCCTCAGAGGTGCGCACCGCAACGGTGACACCCTCGAGGGCGTCGAGCTGGTTCTTCAGCTCGTGAGCGTGGTCCAGATCGCGGATTGCGCGAGCTTCCTGAGAGCGCTTGATGCCCTCGATCTGCTTCTCAGCACCACGGGTAGCCACGATGGCCATGCCGCGGGGAAGCAGGTAGTTACGTCCGTAACCGGCCTTGACCTCGACGATGTCGCCAGCGACACCGAGATTGTCAACGGCAGTGGTGAGGATCAGCTTCATGATCCCTGCCTTTCGTTGTGCTTGCCGCCCCACTTTCGCGTTTGCGTTGCGGCTGGGGCTAGCGAGGAAAACTGGTGGAAAAGATTGTTAGAACGGGGGCTCGTCGTCCGAGCCACCAAAACCACCGGTAGCCGGTGCCGAGTTCCACGGGTCGGACATCGCCTGCTGTTGCTGCTGGCCGCCACCGAAGCCACCCTGCTGGGCAGGGGCCTGCTGGCGGGGAGCGGCCTGCTGGCCGCCACCGTACGAGCCGCCGGACTGGCCGGGCTCGTTGCGAACAACCTGCGCGGTCGCGTTCCGCAGGGAGGGGCCGACTTCGTCGACCTCCACCTCGAACACGCTGCGGCGCTCACCCTCGCGGGTCTCGTAGGAGCGCTGGCGGAGGCGGCCGGTCACGATGACGCGCATGCCCTTGGTGAGGGACTCGGCGACGTTCTCGGCGGCCTTACGCCACACGTTGCAGGTGAGGAACATGGACTCGCCGTCCTCCCACTTGCCCGTCTGCGAGTTGTAGCGGGACGGGGTGGAGGCGATGCGGAAGTTAGCCACCTGGGTGCCGGAGGGCGTGAAACGCAACTCCGGGTCGGCAACGAGGTTGCCGACGATGGTGATCTGGGTATCTCCTTGGGCCATGTCGTTCCTTTCGTGGGGGCAAAAACTACTGGAGTTTTTTCACTGGCGGAGGGTTACTCCACCAAGTGTCCCGTTTTAACGATCGACCCGCAGCACCTTGGTGCGCAGGATGTTGTCGTTCAGGTTGAGCAGGCGGTCGAGCTCCTGGACGGTGTCGGCCTCGCAGTTGAGGTCGACGACGACGTAGATGCCCTCGCCCTTCTTGTTGATGGGGTACGCGAGAGAGCGCTTGCCCCAGATGTTCACCTTGTCGACGGTTCCGTTTTCCTTGCGGACAACCTCGAGGAACTTGTCCAGGGACGGGCCAACGGTGCGTTCGTCCTGGCTAGGATCGACAATGATCATGAGTTCGTAATGACGCACGGACCTCATCACCTCCTGTGGTCTAGATAGTTGGATTTCGGCCATCACCGGTCTTCGTGGTGGTGGCAGGAGGGTCGTTGCGTCAGCAACCCGTCTAAGATACACCAGCTCATCCCGGTTGTCGATTCGGCGCGCGGCGGCCTGTGGACAGTCCACCTACCGGGTTACCTGCGACAACGCCCACCCCGGCCCCGATTCGTGAATGACAGCGCTGTCATTCGGCGGCCCTGGGGTTGCTCCCCCAGAATTCTGAGCAATGCTTCGTCCCCACCTCGAGGATCGCCAACCGGTGCCCAAGCTCGGGCCCGGACTCGGATGCGACCATGGCTGCGTTCTCCCCCAGGTGCCGTTACCCTGCGCCCGTGCGACCTTCGTTCGCTCACACGCGGTCCGAGTGGTTCAACCCAGAGGCCGCGGGGCGCGCGGGACCGACAGGACCGAGCCGCGCCTACTCCCCTCGTACTCCCCTGTTTCCCCGTGAGGTCCCCGTCTTGCCTTTGCGTCGAGTGAGCGCGTGGGTGGCCGCGTCCGCCCAGTGGATCGCTGGATTCGGCAGCACCATCCGCGGCCGGGTCGCACCCCAACTCCGGGGCGAACCCCGGGTGGACCGTGGGCGTGCGAAAAATCTCAAAGGTCTTCGGACGCGCCCGGAGCGCGCCCGGGGGCCGGCACTGCCGCGGCGGGCAGCTGCCCGGCGGGCCGGGGTGTTAGTCCGCCCCGAGGGTTGCCCAGAACACGCCGATCGTCGTCGGGATCAGCGTGATGAGGATGATGGCGGCAACCATAAGGCCCCAGGTGAGTACCTTCGGCTTTTTGTACATGAAGGACAAAAAGCTGCCGGTGAAGCAGGCGAAGCCGGCGAAGACACTGGTGATGGTGATGATGAGAGCAGTGTTGGACACGCTTCTAACTGTCCCACATTTCTTCATTCCCTTCTGTTCCCAGTGGGGGTGGTGGCCTGTGGGGTGTCGTTCGGTGGCTTACGGCGCAGTGCGCAGAGATGATTGCCCGCCGGGTGGCGTCGTGCCGGTTGTGTGGCACCCGGGTGGTTGCCGCCGCCGCGCACAATGATGCTTTGATGCTTTCGGGCCTTCTGGTTGCTTCGTCGACAGTGTTTTGTTGTGTTTTGTTCTGTCGTCCTTGTCCGTTTGGGTCGAGTGTTCCCGACCTGCGGGACCTACCAGTTCAGCCGCGTGAACCAAGCCAGAAGACGCTGTCACAGGAGGCTGCCACACCGGGCCCAAAGCAAAAAGGGGCAGCGCCCCTGCCGCTGTGCGTGAGGGGCGCTGCCGTATGTGCCGTGATGATGATCCCGCCGCCGGTGGGCGTGTGAGCGGTGCTCGCCGGGTGGGGTGTGCCGTGGTGGCCTGTGCCGCTATTCGGCGGCGACTTCGGCCGGGGCCTGGAGGGCCGGGGGGATGAGCTCGCCGGGGATGACGAAGCCGGGGGCGATTTCGACGTCGGCCGGTGCGGGCGGCTCGTAGACCTCGATGGGGGCTTCCGCGGCGGGGGCTTCCTCCGGGGTGTCGGCGGGGGCCGGGGTGTTGTTGTAGGTGGGGGTGGGCTCGTAGTACACGTACGGCACGGAGGAGTAGCCGAGGCCCTTCGGGGTGGGGAATTCCTCGTAGTCGGCGCCCTCGAGGGCGCCGTCCATGGTGGCTTTCCAGATCCGCGCCGGGGTGGAGGAGCCGTACATGAGGCCGCCCCAGGAGTTGAGCAGCGGGGAGTTGTCTTCCGTGCCGACCCACACAGCGGTCGCGAGCTGCGGGGTGGAGCCAATCATCCACGCGTCCTTGTTTTGGCCGGTGTCGCCGAGCTGGGCGGTACCCGTCTTGGAGGCGCTGGTGCGGCCGCCGGCGAGGCTGTTGCCGTTGGAGTAGGCGGCGATGGGGCCCATAGCGGCGACGACGTTGTTGGCGACGTTGGCGCTGACGCGGCGTTCACCTTCGCTGGGCTTGTGCTCGTAGAGGACTTCGCCGGTAGCGTCTTCAACCTTTTCCACGAAGTAGGGTTCGTGCCACACGCCCTCGTTGGACAGGGTCGCCAGGGCGACAGCCATGTCGAAGGGGCGGGACTGGTACTGGCCGAGGATGATGCCCTGGTAGGGCTCCCCACCGTTCTCGGTCAGGGTGGCGCCGACGCCCGGGAGTTCCCGTGCCACGCCGAGGGCGTGCGCCATGTCGGCGACGTCCTGAGGGCCGTTCTCCAGGTCGTTTTCCAAGCGGATGAAGCTGGTGTTGTGGGAGCGCTTCAGTGCTTCCTGGATGGAGCAGTAGCCACAGTCGTCGCCTTCGACGTTGGTGACGGTGACGTCACCGGTCGTCACCGGCGCCGAGGAGTAGGCCTGCGACAGGGGGATGCCCTGCTGGAGGGCGGCCGCCAGGCCGAAGATCTTGAACGTGGAGCCGGTCTGCAGGCCAGCGTTGGCGTAGTCCCAGCCGTTGGGGTCCTCGCCGCCGTAGTAGGCGCGCACCGCGCCCGTCTTCGGCTCAATCGCCACCACCGCGGCGCGGGTTTCGGGCTTCAGCGGCTCCAGGTTGTTGTGCACCGCCGCCAGGGCGGCGTCCTGATCCTGGGGGCTGATGGTGGTCGTGACCTTGAGGCCACGGGTCTCCACATCAGTTTCGCTAATCCCGTGCGCGGCGAGCTCCGCAATGACCTGGTTCTTGATGAGGCCATTGGTGCCGTCCGCCTGGGTGAACGCCTGGTTGAGGGCCGGGTCGATGACCTCCGGGTAGACGGCGGCGGCGCGCTGCTCCGGGGTCAGTGCGCCAGTCTCCACCATGCCGTCGAGCACGTAGTTCCACCGCTGTTCGGCTTCCTCCCGGTTCGTCCACGGATCCAGGGTGGAGGGGCGCTGAATACTCGCCGCCAACACCGCCGACTCCTCGAACGTGAGATCCTGCAGCGGCTTACCGAAGTAGGCCTGGGCGGCCGCGGCCACACCGTAGGAGTTGCGGCCGAAGTAAATCGTGTTGAGGTACGCCTGCAGCACCTCATCCTTCGTCCACTCATTGGCCATCTTTGCCGAGTACACCAACTCCTTCAGCTTCCGCTTGTAGGAGCGGTCATTACCCACCACGGCGTTTTTCACGTACTGCTGGGTAATCGTCGAACCACCACCGGCCGAATCGTCGCCGGTCAGCTGGCCCTTAATCGCGCGGGCGAAACCGGAGACGGAAAACCCTCGGTTGGTGTAGAACTCGCGGTCTTCCGCCGCGAGAACCGCGTCGCGCAGCGACTGCGGAATCTGGTCAATGGTCACCTGCTCGCGGTTGCCCTCCGGGGGGACGATGCGGGCGATTTCGGTGGTGCCATCGGCGGCGTAAATATTGGACACCTGCTTGGTGACCAACTCGCCGGGCTGCGGCACTGTCGCCGCCGCATAGGCGATCGCGAACGCGCCCACCGGTGCCAGGATCATCACGGCCAGCAGGGTGGCCAGCGTGATGAGCACCTTCGCCTTGCGGCTGCGGGGCGCGCGCCGGTGTCGCCGGCGGCGCGGGGTGGTGGTGTCTTGGTCGTTGCTCACGGTTCTCACATATCCTCACAGCCGCCTGCCGGCGGCCGGGGTCGTAGATGATAAGGGGAGGTGTACCCACCACGGCACAGGTGGGAACACACACGGGTGAAGAAAAGGAAGAGAAAAGTCTGGGGTGCATAGGCACCGGCTGCACACACGCCGGCTAGCGGCGTCGGCCCTGGACTCGGCGACGTGCGCAGTTGTCTCTCACAGTATTATTCCGCCACGCTACCCAACCAAAGCGACAAGCCACGCAGCGCGCAAAGAATCCCGCCCCATTGTGCTGCGCATGCGCCCCGTAGGGTACACACATAGTTGGTGTCATCTGCCCTGATGCTGGACCATCCTGAGACGGTAACGAACGTTGGTGCCCGAGATTGACGGCGCGCAGCCTCCGATAGAGACGCCGTCGGAGACGGAACCAGGACTTGTGTTCTCAAAGCGTCGATGTTGCCTCCAGCGGTCGCGAAAGGGCGATACCGATTGCTAGGAATCAGTGACCGCTGTAGCCCTCCCTATTCAATCCCGGGTGGGCGGGAACCCTCGGTTCGAGAGCGGTGTAGGCGTATGGAGCTGCACCTCGTCGAAATCTCACAGCGTGCTGCATGTTTTTCATCCATCGGAGGGGTTGATAGCAGCGAAAGGTCGGACCAGTGGGTCGCGTTGACATTGAGTGATCGTGGTCCAGAGGGGGCGTTTCGCGTCTTCAGGGTGGTGATGGCGTCACGACGCCATCGCTTGAAGGCCCAGCGGCACATATACTGTCGCCCGAAAGGGTCGGGGTGAGTACCCCTGGATGGGGGCATGTGTCGCAACACACAAATTCGCGTCGGGCATGACTGGAGCTCGCGCTTGTCTGCTCCCTGTCAAGGTGCTGAGAATTTTCACATCCACACGTCTGCCTGCGGGAACGGTGAAATACCATGCCGGGCATGGGAGATTCGGCGCCACTCTTAGAAATTTCTCAGGAAGCTTCTGTGGGGGCTTCACCTGTGTGAACGGGTGGTTGGGGAGAAAAAGTTGCGTGTCGGAGTTGTTGCGCCCTACCCAATCCTTTAAGGTTTCTGTAAGGCATCAGGCCGACGTGGGCATGACTGGCTCCTGAGAATCCCAAGATTTTCCCAGCGGAGTCGCAGGAACTAGCCATCATGAGACGTCTACTGTCTGCCAAACTCCATACGCCCCCCAGTGGTGGGGGTACCGCCGACCCAGAGTTGGCACGCATTCAACACGGCCCTTCGGGGGTTGTTGAGCGCTGCATGGTCGGTCGAATGGTTCCGGGCATCCGCCTGGACCCACATTCACAGCATTACGGGATACCTAGGAGAAAATCTATGACCCGCAAGAGCATGGGCCGCGCTACCACCGCGGGCCTCTCGATCGCTGCAGTGGCCGGCCTCGGCTTCGCTGCAACCCCGCTCGCCTTCGCTCAGGACGGCGCCACCACCGCTCCGGCTGCTCCGGCAGCTTGCGAGGCTGGCACCCAGACTGACTTCGACGCCACCAAGGACGTCGACTTCACCCTGCACAAGAAGCTGAAGAACGACGGCGGCACCGTCGACAACAACGGCAAGAAGCTCGACAGCGAAGATGGCCTCGGCGAGGCTCTCGAGGGTGTCACCTTCTCTGTCCAGCGTGTTGAGGCTGTCGACTACGCCGGCGACATGAACAAGGCTCAGCAGGAAGCTGCCCGCCTGACCGAGGAGTACAAGAAGAACGAGGACGCTGCTGCCCTCGGTACCCTCGGCGCTGCCGTTGACATGGTCACCGGCGCCGACGGCGTTGTCTCCCAGAAGTTCAAGCCGGGCCTCTACCTGGTCACCGAGTCCAACACCCCCGAGGGTGTTACTCCGTCCAAGCCGTTCCTCGTGAACCTGCCGCTGACGGACCAGACCAACCGCGCTTGCTGGAACTACGACGTTCACGTCTACCCGAAGAACTTCAAGGTTGAGAAGCCGGAGCTGAACAAGACCGTCAAGGACGTCACCGCACCGGGCTCCAACTCGGAGAACAACCACTACACCTACGAGGTGTCCTCCAAGTTCAAGGCTGCCGCTAACGGTTGGGCTAAGTTCCAGCTCATCGATCCGCTGTCTGACAAGCTCACCTACGTGGGCGACGAGGCCGGCGACAAGGCTGACAAGGTCACCCTGAACGGCACCGAGCTGGTCAAGGACACCGACTACGAGATCATCAAGGCTGAGAAGGATGGCCTGACCTGGGTTACCATCGGCCTGACCAAGGCTGGTCTCGAGAAGATGGGCACCGCCGAGGGCGAGGTCGTCTGGACCATCAACGTTGAGGCCAAGGACACCGAGGGCCTGACCGACATCTACAACATCGCGTCCAACATCGCGGTGCCGAAGGTTCCGGAAGGCACCCCGCCGACCGATCCGAACTACCCGCCGGACCCGGAGAACCCGAACACCCCGGACCCGAAGAACCCCTTCGATCCGAAGAACCCGCCGGAGACCCCGGATCCGAAGAAGCCGACTCCCCCCGGTGAGCCGACCCCGTCCGTCGACACCTACTACAACAAGCTGGTGTTCACCAAGGTCGGTACCCCGCGCGGCGAGACCGAGGAGCAGAAGCTCCCGGGCGCTAAGTTCGAGGTCTACGAGTGCGACGCTGACATGCAGCCCACCGGCGAGTGGGCCGGCAAGCCGGTCGGCGTTGACAACAAGAAGGTCTTCGAGTCCGACGCCAACGGTGTCGTCACCATCGACGGCCTGCTGGTCAACGACTTCCGTAACAACTCCACCTTCGTCAACGGCACCGATGGCGATCTGTGGAAGGACAAGTCCTTCTACTGCCTCAAGGAGATCGAGGCTCCCGAGGGCTTCGAGCTGCTCCCGGCTCAGGTGAAGTTCCAGGTTCTGAAGAACGGCAACGTCATCTTCAACGGCGGCGAGGAGAAGCTCCCCACCGCTGACCTGACCCTGAAGAACCAGCCGAAGAACAACGGCTTCAACCTGCCGCTGACCGGTGGCGCTGGTATCGCACCGCTGGTCGTCGTCGGTGGCCTGCTGATCGCTGGCTCTGGCGCTTACGTTGCTGCTGCTTCCCGTCGCAAGAAGCAGGCCTAAGTAACGGCCAACTCAGAGTGCACTGAGGTGTAGTCTGAAACCACCCTGGGGAGGAGAACGCTTGTGAAAGTGTTCTCCTCCCCTTTGGGGCTTTAAGAACCGAAGGAGACTCGTGGCCCTCTTCCAACGTAAGCACGCAGAACCCGGCGACGCGTCAGCTGTCGCTGTCGCCGACAACTCGCCGGCCGCCCCGGCGGAGGCAACCCCGGACAAGGGGGCGTCGAACTTCCGTCTGTACATCCCGATCGTGGGTGTGCTGCTCGGTATTGCGCTGTTGCTGTACCCGGTGTTCGCCACCCGTCACAACGACGTGGTGCAGCAGCAGCAGTCGAATAACTACTCCATCGAAGTCAACGGCATTCCCAGTGAGACTCTCGCAGAGGAGCTGGCAGCTGCGGACACGTATAACGAAGACCTGCGCCAGGGTGTCATTCTCGATCCCTTCATCAAGGACGTTGCTCCCGACTCGGAGCAGTACCAGGCGTACTTGAAGTACTTGGATCTCACGGACGTGATGTCCCTCGTGCGTGTTCCTGCGGCTGACGTGAACCTGCCGGTCTACCACGGCACCTTCGACGACACGCTGCAGAAGGGTGTCGGTCACCTCTTCGGCTCCTCGCTTCCGGTCGGTGGCGATTCCAGCCACTCCATCCTGACCGGTCACACGGGTCTGCCGAATGCGACGATGTTCGACAACCTGACCAAGGTCAAGGAGGGTGACGCGATCTACCTCAACACGGCGAACCGCGCGTTGAAGTACGTCGTCAACGACATCCGCGTCGTGGAGCCCTCGAACGTCGATACCCTCGGCCGTGTGGAGGGCAAGGACTTGCTGACGCTGATCACCTGTACCCCGTATGGCGTGAACTCCCACCGTCTTCTCATCACCGGCGAGCGTGTGCCGCTCGACGATATTGAGGAGCAGGCCGTCAAGCAGATCGAGGAGCCTAAGGCTCACTGGTCCTGGTGGATGTTCGTCCTCCTCGGCGGCGCAATCCTATCCGCGATCCTCATGTTCGGTGCCATCATCCGCCTCTGGCTGCTGATGCGTCGCTCCAACGAGGACAAGAAGGACGCGGAACGTGCACCCCACCCCGAGAACTCCTAGTTTCTTAGGGTCCCAACCATCCCGCCCAGCGCGGGAGGGTGTGTAATTCAAGCCCCCGGCTGTTTGCCGGGGGCTTGTTGCATCTTTGGGTGCGCTGTGGGGTGGTTCCTGTGCGGCGTTGTGGCCTGTGCTCTGGGTGCGCTTGTGGGCCGCCAGGGGCGATGCGGCTTATTCTGCCGGGCAGTTTGTCAGGGGTCCCCCGTGGGGCGGAGTGAGTACACATGACGGGGGTAACTGTCGTGCTATAGAAAAGGGGGTTGTTGTGATGGTCGGATGGGGTAGTGCGTGTGCAGCGGCCGTGCTGTCGGTTGTGAACTTTGCGTTTCGGTGACGATGACACGTGTCCTTCACGGGCGCGTTCCGTGAGGTGGATGCTGTGAGGGGGTGGTCGCGTTCCCAGCATTTTCCCAGTGTGGGGCGAGTGTGACGGCTTGCATTTTTGTTTTTATGCAGAAATTGCGACGAGTCTGCCTATGCCATTAGGATTCGGGTCTTCACCGGCAGGTGAACCCCTCGCCGCCGCTCTGCGTGGCCGCAAGGGTGTCCCCATTGAGAAGGAGGCTTCCTGTGTTCTGGTTCCGTGTCATTGTTTCTCTGGTTCTCGCCATTGCCTTGCTCATCGCCTGTGCCGCACCGCTGGCAATCGCAGTCGTGGAAAGCTTCCATCACAGCTAGCTTGGGTGCCATTGTGCCTGCGCCTCCGCCGCTTTCGCACGCGCCGCTGCTTCGCTTTGTGGGGCCACGAAATTGTGCCCGCGCAGCGCCATAGCCCAGTGCGCGCGGCCCCAGGCGTGATGAGCCCTCCACGACACCCCGCATCGAACGTATCGTGCGGGGGTCCACCGTGGCGGGGTGCTCAGGTCTCGTTACCGGGCACCGAAGGTCGTCACGCGCCCTTGTGGAAGGCCTACTGCGTGGAATTGGAGCCCTGTGCTAACGCGGGCTTCGTGCTCATCATTCAGCATCGCAGTGTGGTGCCGTTGGGCTGTATTCCGGGCGCACGGCCCTCAGTTCGGCTCAGGCGGCCATCTGGCGGTACGGGTGGCTCTGCTGTGGACAAATCCCCCTCGGTAAATGTCTCTGCGGTGCTCCCCGCGTAAGCTAGCCGGGGCAGCGCCCACCCGGGATCGTTGGAGCTTTCCTCGGGTTGCTGCTTGCCGCTGTAGGTTGTTGCTTTCAAGGAGTGTGTGCGCCATGACGAACCCCACCAGCCCTGACCCCTCGACCGCTGCGGACGGTACCAGCCCGGCTGCAGCTTCCCCCGCCGAGGGCGAAGATTTCGCTGTGGCCGGCGTGGCGAGCAGCTTCGACGACGACAGCTACGTGCCGCCGGGCGACCTCGACGCCCCGCCCCCGGAGGCCGACTACTCCCCCGACTTTGCGCCCACCACAGCCTTCGGTGGCGGTGGCTCCTCGGACTGGAATGGCGGTGGCGGCCGCCGCCGCGGCGGCCGGGATAGCTTCTCCGGGAAGGACTTCGTGTCCTCCCGGCGGGGCTTCGAGCCCCCCGGCCCGGAGGGCCGGGACTTCGGCCGGCAGCCCCCGCATGACAACGAAGCAGAGCAGGGCGTGCTGGGCGCGATGCTGCTGAGCTCCTCGACGATCGCCGACATCGTGGAAGAACTCTCCCCGGAGGACTTCTACAAGCCGGCGCACCAGATCATCTACCGTGCGATCCTCGATCTCTACACGGAGAACAAGGAAGTCGACCCGGTGATCGTCTCCGCGCGGCTGGACCGCGCGAACGACCTCACCCGCGTCGGCGGGGCGCCCTACCTGCACACCCTGGTGCAGGCGGTGCCCACGGCGGCGAACGCTCGCTACTACGCCGAGATCGTCGCTGAGAAAGCGATCCTCCGGCGCCTCGTCGACGCCGGCACCCGGGTGGTGCAGCTCGGTTACGAAGGCACCGAAGGCGCTGAGGTCGACGCCGTCGTCGACATGGCGCAGCAGGAAGTCTTCGCTATCGCGCAGAAGAAGTCCGCCGAGGATTACTCGCCCCTGTCGGAAATCATCCGGCCCACCATGGACGAACTCGACCAGATTGCCGCCCATGGCGGTCTCGCGCAGGGTGTGCCCACCGGGTTCGTGGACCTCGACAACCTCACCAATGGTCTCCACGGCGGGCAGATGATCATCGTCGCCGCCCGACCCGGTGTCGGTAAGTCCACGCTCGCACTGGACTTCATGCGCTCCTGCTCTATTACGCACCACAAGACCTCGGTGTTGTTCTCCCTCGAGATGAGCAAGTCGGAAGTCGCGATGCGTTTGCTCTCCGCGGAGGCGGAAGTGAAACTGTCCGACATGCGCTCCGGGCGCATGACCGACGAGCAGTGGGCGAAGCTCGCCAACCGGGTGGGCGAAATCTCCGAGGCACCCCTCTACATTGATGACTCGCCCAACCTGACGATGATGGAGATCCGCTCCAAGGCGCGTCGCCTCGCCCAGCAAAAGGGCCTCGACCTCATCGTGGTGGACTACCTCCAGCTGATGAGCTCCGGCAAGAAGGTCGAATCCCGCCAGCAGGAAGTCTCGGAGTTCTCCCGCCAGCTCAAGCTGCTCGCCAAGGAGTTGGATGTTCCGCTCATTGCGATCTCGCAGCTGAACCGTGGCCCGGAGTCTCGTACGGATAAGCGCCCCCAGCTGGCCGACCTGCGTGAGTCCGGCTCCCTGGAGCAGGACGCCGACATGGTCATGCTCCTGTATCGCCCGGATAGTCAGGATAAGGATGATGCCCGCGCCGGTGAGGCCGACATTATCCTGGCGAAGCACCGTGGTGGCCCCATCGATACGGTGAGTGTCGCCCACCAGCTGCACTACTCCCGTTTCGCGAACCTCGCCCGCGGTTAGCCGCCCCGCCGCAGGGGCGGCGCGGCCCCTCTGCGCCTGCCATGCCATGTGCGGCCGCCACCTGCTCTCCACGCTTCCGTGAGTGTGCGGTGTTCGCGCACTCCGCACACGGCACTCGTGCTTCAGTCCGCGTGCCGGCGGGGCGCCCGGGTGGCGGTGGGTGCCCTCGAAGTGGTTGATTAGAAGAACGAACCTCGATACTCACGCCCTCACGCTCGTGTGGCCTGCTCCTCGGCGGCAGCACCTGTGAGGCGTGTGGTTGTCGGCTCTTTTTCGATTCTTCCCTCGCTCTTCTTCGCACACCCCCTCATTCGTTGTTTTCTCCCCCGCCAGTGCCGAGGTGCTGTGCAGTCGTGCTGTGCCGCGATACTGCGCGCCCACGCTGTGCACCGGCCTGTGCTGGTGCGGTGCGTGACCGGGCGGCGCCTGCCTGATGGGGAGCTTCTCCCCTGGGGCCAGTGTTCTGGTGCCTCATCAAGGGCGCCACTGTCCTGGTGTGGTCACCTGTGTGGTCTGTTGTGCGCGGGTCGGCCTGCGCGCCTCGCCGTGTGACTGTGCGACCGTACGGCTGTGTGACCGTACCGCTGCGTGGTCGCGTGGCTGCACGGCATCGTGACCATTCGGCTGTGCCCCAGCGGTGTGGGTACTCGTGCTGTGCGCCCGCGTGGTGTGGGTGTGGGGTGTGGTGTTGTTCGGCTGCCTATCTTCCTGCGTGAAGGAGCTTGCATGGAATTTCTTCTCATCACAATCGGATTGCTGACAGCAACCGTCATCGTCGTCGCGATCGGCGACCGCATTGGGTTGCCGTGGCCGGTGCTGCTGACACTGCTGGCGGCCGGCACCATGGTGATCCCCGGGATCCCTGCCGTGGAGATCCCCGCCGATCTCATCCTGCCGATCTTCCTCCCCCCACTGCTGTGGGCGATGGCGCGGCGCAGTAGTTGGGCGGTCATTAAACAGCAGCGCTTCGTGATCTTGACGCTCAGTGTGCTGCTGGTGTTCCTGTCGGTCATTGCGGGCGCGGCGACTGCCCTGTGGCTGATGCCGGGGTTGTCGATCGCGGGCGCAGTGGTGCTGGCGAGCGCGTTGGCGCCGCCGGATCCGGTGGCGGTGGACGCCGTCGCGGAGCCCGCCGGTGTGCCCCGGCGGCTTATCGCCACCCTGCAGACCGAGGGCCTGTTCAACGATGCCTCGTCGATTGTGTGCTTCCATGTGGCGTTGACGGCGCTGGTGATGAAGGAGGACCTGCACGTCGGCGAGTTGGTGTTGACGTTTGTGTACTCCTCCGTCGTGGCTGTCATCGTGGGCCTCGTGGTGGGCTGGGGTGCGGCGAAGCTCACCGACTGGATGGAGCTCACCGTCGCCCGCAACGCGTTTAGTTGGGTGATTCCTTTCGCGGTGTACATCATCGCCGAGGAACTGCACGCCTCCGGGGTCATTGCGATCGTCATCGCCGCCGTGGAGATGCACTCCCGCGCCAAGGCGGAGGCCGCCGACCGGCTCACCGGCCACGCCTTCTGGGAGACCATCGAGATGCTGTTCACCGGTGTCGCTTTCGGCCTCATCGGTCTCAACGTGCGCACCGCCGTCGACGAGGCCGAGTACGTGCTGTGGCACGGGGTGTTCGTCGGCCTGGCGATCTCTGTTGCGTTGATCGCGGTGCGTTTCGCGTGGATCATGCTGCTGTACAAGCACAATGTGCGCCGAGGGAAGAAGCACGCGGCACCGCTGCGGCTCCAGGAGGTGCTGCTGCTGACGTGGGGTGGCATGCGCGGCATGGTGACCCTGGCGCTGGTGCTGTCGATCCCTTACGGCTATGTGCCGTTCCAGCAGGAACTCACCGTCATAGCGTTGGTGGTGCTCATGTGCACCATGGTGATCCCGGGGCTGACGCTGCCGTGGCTCATGACGAAACTGTCGTTGGATCAGGGGCCGGACGCCCAGGGCGATATCGCCCGGGAGCGCATCATCCGCCGCGCCCGCGACGCCGCGAATGAGGTGCTGCACTCCCACGCCGAGGACCTGCCGGCGAACGCGGTGGCGGGTATTCAGCACTGGATTGCGGAGGAGACCGGCACCGAGGATTTGGACGATGTGGAGTGCAAGGACACTCAGGCCCGCAGGAAGGTTGCTGAGGTGCGTCGCCGCCTGGAAGTCCTGCGCGTGGAGGCCCTTGCCGCCGCCCAGGAGGAAGTGTTGGCCGCCCGCAGGGAGCCGGGCGTGGATCCCGCCATCGTGGACGAGGTGTTGCACGACCTGGACCGCATGATGGTTGCTGCCCGCCGCGCCTAAACCGCGCCGCAGGCCTTGTCCCTACCCGTCCCTACTAGTCCCTGCCAGGGCACCCCGCGGCGGGAGGGACGCTCACCGTCATCCTGGCCGTCCTCCTCAGCAACACCCTCACCGATAGCTGCACCGACACGTCCACCGACGTGACACACCCCCGCCCCCAGGGGCACCCGTGACGCTGATGCTGCACGTGGTGCACTCCCCGGAGGCGGGGGTGTGTTGTTTGTCGTGGATGCGGGGCGTTTGCGCGGGCGCGCCCCGTGGCTGGGCCGCCACGGTGCCTGGTGGTGCCGCGTGGTGCCTCGTGGTGCCGCGCCGCGGCGCGGCAGTCACACCGTCGTGGGGGACGTAGTCCTAGCCGGTGGTGGGCTGGAAGCGGCGCAGCCGCAGCGAGTTCGTCACCACGAACACCGAGGAGCACGCCATCGCCAGGCCCGCCCACATGGGGTTGAGGAACCCCAGGGCCGCGATCGGCACGAGGGCCACGTTGTAGCCGAACGCCCACACGAGGTTGCCTTTGATCGTGCGCAGCGTGGACCGGCTCAGGCGGATGGCGGTGGCGGCCGCCCGGAGGTCATTGCGCATGAGTGTGATGTCGCTGGCGGCCATCGCGACGTCCGTCCCGGAGGCCATCGCCAGGCCCAGGTCCGCCTGCGCGAGGGCGGCCGCATCGTTCATGCCATCACCCACCATCGCCACCACGTGGCCTTCGTCTTGAAGTTTCTTCACCACGGCGACTTTGTCCTCAGGGCGCACACCGGCGGTGACGTGGCTGATGCCGACGGCGCGGGCGACAGCATCGGCGGCGTCCTGGTGGTCGCCGGTGAGCAGGTAGGGCTCCAGCCCGAGGTCAACAAGCTGCTGGACGCCCTCGGCGGAGGTGTCTTTGATGGTGTCGGCGACGGCCACCCACCCGAGGTAGTTCCCCTCACGGGTGATTTCCACGGTGGTCGCCTCCGGGTGGGCGTGTTGGGCGGCGAGCGCCTCGTCGTGGTGGGGTCGGCCGACGGTGATGCGGGCACCATCAATGGTGCCGCTAATGCCCTCCCCGGGGGTGGCAACAATGTCGCTGGCATCTGCCAGGACGCCGCCAGGTGCGGCGGCAGGATCTGCCCCTGCGCCGGCCGCGCCGGCGAGGTCCTGGGCGGCGGTGACGATGGCGCGGGCCAGGGGGTGTTCGCTGTGGCGCTCCACCGCGCCGGCAAGCAGCAGTGAGGCATCATCACTGTGTGCCTCCACGCTCATGGTGCCGGTGGTGACGGTGCCCGTCTTGTCGAGCACCACGACGTCGGCGCGCCGGGTGGATTCCAACACTTCCGCGCCCTTGATGAGCAGGCCTAGCTGTGCGCCGCGGCCCGTGCCGACGAGCAGCGCGGTCGGCGTTGCCAGCCCGAGGGCGCAGGGGCAGGCGACGACGATGACGGCGACGGCCGCCGCGAAGGAGGCGGCCGCGTCGTGGCCGGTCGCCCACTGGCCCACCAGCGTCAGCAAGGCGATGCCGAGGATGACGGGCACGAACACTTGGGAGATGCTGTCGACGAGGCGCTGCACGGGCGCTTTGCCGAGCTGGGCTTGGGCGACAAGCTCCCCCATCTGCGCCAGCACCGTGTCCCTGCCCACCCGGGTGGCCCGCACGGTGAGACTACCGGTGGTGTTCACGGTGCCGCCGGTGACCTCGTCGCCGACGGTCTTGTGCACGGGCAGGGATTCGCCGCTGAGCATCTGCTCGTCGACTTCGCTGGCGCCGGCGACGACCTCACCGTCGGTGGCGATCGTCGTCCCCGGGGTCACAAGGAACTCCATCCCCGGCAGCAGCAGCTGCGCATCGATGGTGCGCCCGTCGGGCAGGAGCACCTCGGTGGCCTGCACCTTGAGCAGCTCCTCCAGTGCGGATGCGGAGCGCCGCTTCGCGCGCTCCTCAAGAAGGCGGCCGACGAGAAGGAACACGATGATCATGGCGACCGAGTCGAGGTAGATCTCCCCCAGCCCGCCGTGGGCGGGCCGCGCCGTGAGCGCCATCTCCATCCGCATGCCTGGGTGCCCCGCATGGCCAATTGTCAGTGCCACGAGCGACCACGCCAACGCGGCCGTCGTGCCCAAGGAGATGAGGGTGTCCATGGTGAACGCCCCGTGGCGCAGGTTCACCACCGCCGCCCGGTGGAAGGGCCACCCCCCATAGACGTACACCGGCACTGTGAGCGCCAGGCACAGCCACTGCCAGTAGTCGAACTGGGCGGCCGGCACCATCGACAGCACCATCACCGGCACCCCCAGCACTGCGGCGACGACGAGGCGCCGCACCAGGGAGGACACCTGGGCCCGATCGTCACCCGCCGCAGGATCCACCCCGCCCGTGGTGGCGGGATCCGCCCCATAGCCGGCGTCCCGCACCGTCTGCAGGAGCTGCTCCTCAGAGACGGTCGCCGGGTCGTAGACGACATGGGCGGTTTCCGTCGCGAAGTTCACCGCCGCATCCACCCCGGGCAGTTTCTTCAGCTTCCGCTGCACCCGCGCCGAACACGAGGTGCACGTCATGCCGGAGACTTTCACGTCGAGCGCCGCCTGCGCCACAGGTGCCGCCACACCTGCCGCGGCGGCCACACCGGAGGCCGCGGTGGGGGAATCAGTGGAATCGTTCATGCTTCACACAACGCACCACCCCGCCCGCCGCATTCCGCCCCACCCATACCCGGGGGCAGGGGCAGGCCCGCCCCCCAGGCCACCAACCCAAGCCCAGGGCCGGGTGCACCCCGCCGGCCCCGCCGCAGCACACACGACACCCCCGGACCCATGCCGGGGCGCGAAGCGCCGGGCACACACAGGGGCCGGGGGTGTGGAAGAGAACAACAGGAGGACGACCCCGGAATAGGGCCGCACGGGTGCGACCCTTGGGGGGCGACTCCCAGGGGAGATTAGTCGGCGTCGACGAGGCTGAAACCAGCCTCCTTGACTGCGGCCGCGATATCGGAGTCGGCGAAGTCCTCGCCGGACACAGTCACGAGCCCGTCAGCGACATTGACGTTGACGACGGTCGCGCCGTCGACCTCGTTGATCTCTTCGGTCACGCTCATCGCGCAGTGATCGCAGGTCATGCCAGCAACCTGGTAGTTCTTGACCATCGGGGCTCCTTGAAAAACAAAAGACGAATACAACAGCTGTGCGCTCCCACGGCACTCGCGAGCGCGGCACAGGTGTGCCTTAGCAGGCACGTGAGGTCACTATACGCATAGCGCGGAAACAGTGCGTTGTATTTCCGGCCGAGTGTGACCACATCAACGCCCACCCGCCCACGGCAGCGCGCCGGGCGGGTCCCAAGAGTCCGGGGTACCCAGTGGGGTGCGGTGGGAACAAAATGCGCGTGCGGGAAGTTGTGCGGGATAACGGCGCGCCACACCCCCGACGGCCTTGTCCCCGAGGACAAGCCCCGCGGTGCCTCCCCACACGGTGGGTGGGCAGCGGTGGGGTGCGGGCGCGCGGCGAAAAACCGCACAGAGACAAACCAGAGACACACACAGAAAAGAGAAACACATTATGGCAACTGTTGCTGCGACTGCAGAGAACTTCGGCGACCTGGTGAACACTGAGGGCATTGTCCTCGTTGACGCGTGGGCATCCTGGTGCGGCCCCTGCCGCCAGTTCGGCCCCATCTTTGAGAAGGTGTCCGAGAACCACCCGGAGGCCACCTTCGCGAAGCTGGATACTGAGGCCAACCAGGAGCTGGCAAGCGTGTTGCAGATCCAGTCGATCCCGACGCTGATGATCTTCCGTGACGGTGTGCCGATCTTCCGCCAGGCGGGTGCCATGCCGGCGGCCGCCCTGGAGGATCTGTACTCCCAGGTGGAGCAGCTCGACATGGAGCAGGTGCGCGCCGATTACGAGGAGCAGCTCGCGAAGGCGCAGGCGGAGGCCGCCGGCGAGTAGTCGCCGCCCTACCCGCGGTGCCCGGCACCGCCTGGCGCGCCGCCCCTTCCTGCCCCCGCAGGATGCCAGTGCGCCCCACACCCTTTTTCAGCCCGCAGCCTGTGCTGCGGGCTGTGGTGTATCTCGGGGGCTGTGGCCTGTCTGCACCTGCGCTGTGGCGTGCAGATCCGTGGGCAGAGGAGCGCAGGACCCGAGGCCGGGTGGCCGGTGTGGCAGTGGGGGCGTGGGCACGCGCGGCGTGGTGGTGGGTGCCGGTTGCGGGGTACTGCCGATCGGGGTTGTTGCTGGGGTTTTCTTTTCGTGTCCTGGTGTGTTGGGTGCGCGGAGTGCGGCAGGCATAGCTACAGTTGGCGTCATGAAGTATCTGGCGGGTGTTTTTCCCCGCCGGTGATAACGCATGACCGTGACGCAGTGTCGCGGGATTGAAAGAAGGCGAGTTGCTATGCCGAACCCGTTCATCAAGGGCTGGAAGTATCTGACCACCGCGATGGAGCAAGCCATCGACGAGAATGCGTCGCCGACTGTGCAGATCGCGCAGGCGGTGGATGCGGCGAAGGCGCAGCACCAGAAGGTGTTCGACCAGGCCGCCGTGGTGGCGGGGAATCGCAACCAGGTGGAGATGAAGCTGCACCGCATGCAGGCGGATCGTGACCGCCTGGAGGAGCAGGCCCGCCAGGCGTTGGCGGCCGCCGATGCGGCCGCGGCGAGCGGGGATGCGGCGAAGGCACAGGATCTGCAGGCCACGGCTGAGGTGTTTGCCTCCCAGCTGGTGGCGGTGGAGCAGCAGGTGGAGGAAACCACCGTCAGCTGGAAGGCCGCTGTCGCCGCCGCAGATGAGGCCGCGAAGCAGGTCAAGGAATCCGAGGCCCGCCTGAAGAGCACCCTCGCCGAGGCGGAGCAGCTGCGTGCCCAGGCGGCGCAGGCCGCCATGCAGGAGACTGCGATGGCCGCGGATGAGAAGTTCCAGGCCTTCCAGATGGATGATGCGGTGCCGACGTTGGATGCGGTGCGCGCGAAGATTGAGGCCCGCTACGCCAACGCCTTGGGCGCGCAGGAGCTCGTGGAGTCCACGGTGGGCGACCAGATGACCTCCATTGTGGCGGCGGGCCGCGACATGAAGGCCTCTGCCCGCCTGGAGGAGATCCGCGCCCAGCTGTCCAAGGAGACCGCGGGCGAACTCACCGCCGGTGTGGAGAAGGCAGCAGACGATGCGCCCGTCGACGCCGAGGTGGAGGACGAGAACTAGCGCGGAGAAGCACTCCACGTAGCCACAAGTCCGGGAGAGCGCTCACGCAGCCCCGGCGTGCACAGCCTGTCGCGTGCGGGCAGGCATGTGTGGGCCTCGCCCCCGCTTGGGCCGCGCGTGGGTTGCGAGCCTGCAGCGCTGACTTCAGAAAAGCTGGCATGCGCGGCGCGCACGACAAACACCACCGGCCGCCCCACTTTTCGCATCCTCGGTGATGCGGGAGTGTGGGGCGGCCGGTGGCGTTGAAAGGGGGTGTGCGGGTGCTGCTTAGTCGCGGTGGTGCAGCAGCACGGCACGGATGCCGGAGTGGAAGCCGTCGCGCAGGGCGACGCGCTGCTGCTCGTTGAGGGTGTACTCGTGCAGCGTCTCGCAGGCGAACTGCAGCAGCGGGCGGTCGACCTCCGGGGGGAGTCCGCCGCCGGACAGCATGTGGGCGTTGTCCCGCTGCTCCGGGGTGGCGGCGTTGGTGTACCACCAGGTGGCGTACTGTTGGCCCACATCGTAGGGGGTTTGGAACCCGGCGGATGCCCACACCTCGTTCGGCAGCGGCACGTACCGGGAGCGCAGCTTCCGGCGGGGAGCCATCATCGAGGGGTTCGGGGCGGGCTTCTTCGTTTGCGCCGGCGGGGTGTCCTGCTCCTCGTCGAGGTGGCGGGCCTGCTCGTCCTTCGTGTCCTGGGAGATGGTGTCCTGGGCGCGGGGTGCGGCGATCGGCTGGTCCGGCTTGCCGGGCAGCTCGGGCTCCGTGGAGGAGATGGAGATCCGCAACGATTCTTCCTCCGCCCGCACGGATCCGGCCGGCGTGGTGACGTCGACGCGGGTGGCTTCCGCGGTGACGTTGACGCGGCGCGGCTCGTCCTCGTCCGTGCAGCCGAGGTCGGCGGCCTGTGCGCCAGCCACCGCCGGGGAGCGCACCGGTGCCGGGGCCGGCGTGGGAGCGGGTGCCGGCAGGCCGACCTCTGGGGTGTCCGCGGCGGCGGTGCCGCCGGTGGTGCCCTGACCTGCGGCGGCAACATCTGCGGGGGTGGCCACGGGAGAGGTGGAGGCCTCCTGGGCGCCTGCTGCGGGGGCGTCGGCATCCTGCGCGGATGCGGCAGCCTCAGCGTCCTCGGCGGCAGGTGCTGCCGTGGCCGCAGCGTCGGTGGTCTCCGCGTCCGCGTCAGCGGGGGTCGTGGCGGGTGCCTGGGGGACCAGGCCCGGCACGGCCGTGGGTCCTACTTCGTCGATGGGCTCCGCATCACCGATCGGCTTCGTCGGAATATTCGGCGGCAGCGGACCCTCCAGGACCTGCAGCTGCATACACTCCGCGAACTCCTCCCGGGGATCCAGGATCGTCGTCGAATCACACGCATGCCGCAGCGCCGAGGACATCGAGTCCCAGCCAAAGCCGTACAAGTGCACCCGGATACCGGCGGCGGTCGCCTCCTGCACACCCGGGATCATGTCCGCGTCGCCAGAGACCAACACAATGTCGGTGCACTGCTGGCGCAAACCAGCAACCACCATGTCCGCCACCAGGCGGGTATCCACCGCCTTCTGGGTGCGGCGTTCACCCCACTCGATGAGCTGGCCGGCACGCAACTGCACCCCATCACAGGTGCGCAGTGCCCGCTGGTAGCGGTGCGGCCCCGAATCGGGGATGCCGTCGTACCACAGCTGGCGCTGAATGGGCTGGCCCAACTGGTTTTCGATCATGTCGCCCAGGGTGGCGACAACGGCCGGTAAATCGATCTCTAGCTGTGCGCGCGCCCCCGTCGCCCACGAGTTGTAAAAGCTCGCAAGCAAGTATGAGGTGTCGACATAGACCTGTGTGCGTTCAAGCATGGCTCCTAGGAATCCGTTTCTTCTATCGCTAAATAAGGTGCGTTCTGTGCTCTACAGTGTGCCCGAAAACAGAGGCCACCGCATGGTCGCCCGGTGAACACCAGGTGAGGCGTGTGACCTTCGTGTCGGGAATCGAGGGGCACCTCCGCCATTGTGTCACTGCCCAAGCAGCACCCTGCGCCCGGGGTAGGCGCAGAGATAACAGTGAGGCGACAATGCGTCGACGTACTCCGGGATGCGACGCAGTACTACTCAACTACTCAGCGCAACGCATCCGCGGCCACCGTGTTCCACGATTCACCCGGGACTGCGTGGTGCCGCGCTCGGGGCTGCCGGCCAAGCAGAGGGAGACGTAGACGTAGAGGAGAGAAGGGAGGACGACGCGAGCAACGACAGCGATCCGCGCACAGCGCCCGGGAGAACAACCCCCGCGGGAGAATCACCAAAGGAGTAGGCATACGCGGGGCGGAGCCACGGGTGCCCCGCGCGTGGCGGCGGGAAGTGAAGGAACGACGGGGAAGAAACCGGAGGAGGAAACAAGAAGAGAACAGCGAGCAGCTCTGCCGCGAGTCAAGGGCAGGTGCGCGGCGCACGACAGGAGCGATCGCCGAGCCGCACAAGGAGAACAGCGATAGCCAGGTGCAGCGATACAGCCCTGGGACACGATCGAGCGGTCGGTACGGCCCTGGGGTGAAGCGGCCGAACAGCCCCTAAGTGGCCATCAACCGGGACGACAGCACGTAAACGCCGTAGACGTACGCACGCAGTGCGCATACGGCGAGTAAAAAACCTGCTCTGACCAGCGGAGTTGTGAAGTGTCGCGGGGGTGTGTAACTTATAACGAGTCAGCGCGACCGACAACGCCCCGGCCAAGAGCTAGTGAGGCGGTAAGAAAACAGCGCAGACGAAATCCAAGTCTTTGAGCGAAAGCTTCCGATGGAAGTTGGTAGCTGCACTGACGCACGATGTTTGAGAACTCAATAGTGTACCAATGTACTAGTTTTTTTGTGCTGGTTCGATGGTTTGTGCTGCCGGGGACTGCTTGTCCCTGACGCAACGCTTGCATGACACGAGTGTG